>NZ_JBMLSK010000045.1:0-12925 GCF_049240545.1 Roseateles sp.
CGTGCTGCTCTTTGCCACGGGTATCGGTGAAGCGGAAGTCAACAAACTTGACTTCGTTCTCTTTCACCATCTTGATCACGTCTGCGACGGTCTTGGCCATCAAAAACTCCTAGCGGGGAAAAACTTTTGGGGACTCGAATGTGTTCGGCACGCGCCGCGTCTTTAGGCGCCGCAATCTAGAACAAGCACTTTGTGTGCCAACTTGGCATCACCCTCGAAAGCGGAACCGGAAAACTGCACCAAAGCTGCGCTGAGCGGCCGAAATCCAAGCAGGCGGGCGGATTATGGCGCTCTCCAGCACGGATCAACAGCCCAAAAATCAAGAATTACAGCCCGCGAACCCCGTCTTGGTGCAAAAGTCCGATGGCTTACCGCACCATCTCGGTGCTGATTGATGCACCAAACTGAATCACGCCCGATTTCAGTGCATCGTAGGCCGCATCCAGACGAGCGGCATCGCCTTTGACGCCCAACTCAATATGCCGCCCCCATTGCGGGTGATCGACGCTGGGCAGGCTGAACACCTTGATGCCGGGAAACTCGGTCTCCACCGACTCCATCAGCGGGGTCAAGCTGGCTTCCATCGCACCCTTCACGATCAGTGACTTTTCCTGCACGCCACGCGCCCGGTGCAGATCGGCATGCTTGTGATCCAACACCCAGGCCATCATCGGATGCGCCATGACAGGGAAACCGGGCACAAAGTAGACCGAGCCGAAGGAAAAGCCCGGAATCTTGTTGAAGGGGTTGGGCACGATCTCGGCCTGCTGCGGGAACACGCCCATCTCCAGCCGGCGCAAAGTGTTTGGATCTTCCGGATCCGCGGTCTCGCCCTTCTCTGCGGCCATGTCACAGATACGCTGCCAAATCAGCTCGCGGGCTTGCGGGTGCAGGGCCAGGTCTTGCCCGAGCGCGGCGGCTGCGGCCTGGCGGGTGTGGTCATCCGGCGTGGCGCCAATGCCGCCGCAGCTGATCACCAGGTCTCCGCTAGCAAAAGCCTGGCGCAGTTGTGCGGTGATGTGCTCACGGTCATCGCCCAGGTATTGCGCCCAGTCCAGGCTCATGCCCCGCTCGGCCAGCAATTCGATGAAGGCGCTCAAGTGTTTGTCTTGCCGCTTACCGGACAAGATTTCGTCGCCAATGATGATCAGGCCAATTTTCATGTCGACACTTTCAAAGCTCAGGGCAAAGGCGGGAATGGCGGCAAGGGCGCCGGTGCCGGCTGCAGCACTTCATCGACCGTGGGCAAGCTCGGTGCGACGGCCGCAGCCCGCTGCTGGCGCATCTCCTGCAAAGCGGCCAAGCAATAGTGGGTGAACCACAAGGTGGAGAAGGCAAAGACCAGGGTGTAGAGCCAGATCGAGGCCAAGATCAAGAGCGGCGCCAGCGCAAAAGCCATCACGCCGAAGGCCCAGATCGCAGCGGGCGCGGCGCCGAGGTAACCCGTTACCAAACCTAGCAAGAGCAGCGGCAGGCGGTGCGCGCGCATCAATTGGCGACGCTCGGCCACCGAGGCATGCTCGGCCAGCGCATCAAAGCTGAACACCTTGTAGCCCAACCAGCCCCAAATCAGCGGCGGCAAAATCAGCACCAGCGGCGGGATCAACCAAAACGGCATGCTGACCATCAAGGCGAACAAGGCCAGAACGGCATGCCCGGCCGACCAGGCCAGGGCCTTCCACCATGGGCCGCCATGCTTGAGCTCCAAGCCGATAAAGCGCCGTTCGGCCACCAGCTTGACCAGGGTCGGCGTCATCAACAAGGCCACCAACAAAAGGCTGAGCACCACAATCACCGGTAGGGCCAGCGCCAGCACCAAGAGCGGCGCCAAAACGCTGCGCAAGCCAGTGGCGCCCACATGGTCGAGCCAACCCAGCAAGGTTTCCACCAGCCGCCAGGAGTCCAGCGTGTTGCGCACGCCGGTCACGGCGGCTTCCCAGAAGAAGTAGCCCAGACCGAAAGCCAGACCGGCCGCCAGCAGCAGCGGCAAGATCGACAAGGCGATCACCCGCGGATGCAGGCAATAAGCGGCAGCACGCCAAAAAGCGTCACCCACCCGACTCATCGAATTGACCATTGATCGCGCTCCTCGCTCGCTAAGACAAACGAGATCTTAGCGAGGCCGCAAGGCACACGCTGCATCCACTGCGTCAATGAAATCCAGGGCTTCAGCGCCGACCCAGCAAGCGTCCCAGACCCAGCCATTGCTGGGCCCAAAAGCCACGCCCGTAGTCGCGCCCGCCCTCTTCCGGCAACTGATCGCGAACACCGGTCGCATCCCAGCGCAGATCGAAGTTAGCGGTGCCAAACAAAACATCCCAAATGGGGAACAGCACCGCAAAGTTGTGTCCCCCCAGGGTGCCGCGGCCCGCGGACTCATGTCCGACGCCGATCGAATGATGCAGGCGGTGAAAGCGCGGACTCACCACCAAGCGCTCCAGCACCGGGCCAAACCAAATCCGCACATTGGCATGCTGAAGACTCTCCATCAACTGCGACAGAGCAAGCAGCGCCACAAACTGACCGGGCTCCACCCCGATCAAACGCGCCACCAGCACGAAGGCGGAGTCGCGCAAGACATCGTCGAGCAGATGATTGCGGTTGTCGCTCCACATCGTCATCTGGCGCTGGCTGTGGTGCAAGGAATGCAAGGCCCACCACCAGTTCCAGGCATGCTGGCCACGATGCAGCCAGTAGTTGACGAAATCAAAAGCGAGCAGATACAGGCAAAAGCTGATCCAGGGAATGTCGGTCACACCCGGCCAGAGGGCATCCAGTTGAAAGCTGGGCACGCCGGCCAGACGCGCTTGTCCCGAAAGCAAGTCCCACAAGGGATCAATGCTGAAGAACATCAGCAAGCGGAACAGACCCAAGCGATGGATCAAGGTGTAGATCACATCCACCCGCACCGCCGCGCGGTCTAGCATCGGTTCCACTGGCCGCCAGCGCTCAAGAGTGCCGATCACCAGCAGCATCACGGCGATCTGCAAAAGCCCCACCAGCAGCCAACCCGTGGCGGAAAAAGCATCTTCCAATAGGTTGCCGCCGCCCAGAGAAAACACCAGCGGCTGGACCAGGGTCTCAAACAGGAACAACTGCGCCTGCTCGAACCATTCGCTGAACCACTCCGTCATTTCTCGCTTGATTCCTGTGGTGAAGAGGCTGCGGCCGGCTGTTTCTGCAAGGCGGATGACACCTTGAACAACAAGGCATAACGCGGATGTTCACGCAAGGGCGCAAAGCACATGCCTTTGTCCTTCAATCCCTGCATCAAGGGCGCCAGCACCGCAGGCGCCCAGACGTCTTGCCGCGACCAGATTCCGAGGTGCGCCATCAAGATATCACCGGGCCTGATGTTCTGCAGCGCGCGTGACAAGAGCTGTTGATTGGGATAACGGTCGCTGGGCAGCTCATCACCCAAAAAGCCTGCGGCAGACCAACCCACATGCACATAACCGCATCGTTGCGCGGCTTGCTCCAAAGCGGGCGAGGTCCTGCCGGCCGGCGCACGGAAGATCGGGCCCAGGGTCTGCCCGGTCATCTCAGTAAAACGGCTCGCCACCTGCTTCAGGCTGGCGCAATACTGCTCGGCACTCAACTCACGGAAGACCGGCTTGTTGATGCCCGCCACCGTACGCACCTTGAAGGCGGCGCCCTCCCGCACATCGGCCAGCCAGATGTCATGGTCCCAGGTGTGGCTGCCGAAGTCGTGCCCCTCAAGAGCGCGCGCCCGCCACCAGGGTGCCCACTGCTCATCCAAGGTCGTGCCGCCGTCTTTGGTGGGCTCATTGGCCAAGAAAAAAGTGGCCCGTGCGTCAAAGCGCTTGAGCGTTTCGGCGATCAGCGGCGCCACGCCCATATGGCCGGTGTCAAAGGTCAGAAACACCGGCTTATCGCAGGCCGGTGCGGCCAAGGATGCCGACGCAGGCACCAGGGCACAGACCAGGGCCAGGATAGATGCAGCCCAACGTTGGCTCATCACTGCCTCGGCTGGTGATCCAAGGTCCACACGCCGTGCGGAGACTTGCCCACCTTGACTTGCTTCACGACCTTCTTGGTCTGGGTGTCGATCATCGTCAGCTTGCCAGCCCAGCGCGAGGTCACCAACAGCGTCTTGCCGTCTCCCAAGACCTCCATATCGTCAGGGCCACTGGGGCCGGGGAACTGGTCCACGACCGAGAAGCTCTGCAAGTCGATCTTGCTGATGGTGTTGGCCGCACGGTTGCTGACCAGCACGTGGCGGCGGTCACCCCAGGCACGGAAGGAATGCGCGCCATTCCCGGTCGGGATGCGCTTGACCAGCTTAGGCGCTGCGCCGCTGACGTCATAGACCTCGACCAGTTTGTCGCCGGTCAGAGCCACCAAGATGTGCTTGTCGTCAGGGGTCAAGAAGATATCCGCCGGCATCTTGCCGACCGGCACCTTCCAGCGCGGCGCTTGGGTGAGCAAATCCACCGCCAGCAGCTCGTCGCTGTCTTGCAGACTCACATAGAGCACCGTGCTCTTGCTGTCGATGAACAAATGGCTGGGCGTCTTGGGCGCGGGGATCTTCTTGACCAACTGCACCGGCTTGTCCGCATCACTCGGCACCCAGCGATAGATATTGACGATGTCCAAGCGATTGGCCGCGGTGACGAACCACTTCATGTCCGGCGAGAAGCGCAGGTGATAGGGGTCGTGGATGCCATGCAGCACCCGCTGAACCTCGGCGGTCTTTGGGTTGATGAAGGTCAGCGAATCGCCCATGGCATTGGCCACCACCAGGGACTTCTCATCGGGCGTGAGGTAGAGGTGATGGGGTTCCTTGCCGGTGGGGATGCGCTTGATCTGCTTGAAGCTCACCGGGTCCACCACGCTGATGTCGGCATCCAGCGAATTCAGCACAAAAATGGGTCGCGCTGGCTTCTCGGCGGCAGCTGCCGCTTGGGCGAAAACGGCGGCAGTGATTGAGGCCAACAAGGTCAAACACAAGCGCAAGCTCAGGGCCCGCACTGGGCGCGGCCGGGGCTGAAAAGACATCGAGAGTTCCTTGCACAAGACGAAGCGAATGGGCGTCAAACAGCGAAAAGCCGTACAGCCGATTGAAAACGAGCGACAAAAAAACAGGCAGCCCCACAGGCTGCCTTCTAAGTGTAGTGGGATGGGCACAGCCAGAGTTTGAGTTGCCTCATGGCCGAGCCTTGAATCCCAGTCCCGCCGGATCAGTCCTCGCTATCGCCGCTCAACAAGCCACCCAACAGGCCCACGCCGGCAACACCGGCCAGCACTGAACCTTCTTCGCGGCTACCGCCGCGCTGCGGTGCGGCCGCGAAGACGCGCGATGCCAAGCGCGAGAACGGCAGGCTTTGCAACCAAAGCTCGCCGGGACCGGTCAGCTTGGCCAAGAACAGGCCCTCGCCGCCAAACAGCGCCGTCTTGACCTTGCCCACATACTGAATCTCGAAACTGACGCTGGGCGTGTAGGCCACCACGCAGCCGGTATCCACCAGCAGGGTCTGCCCCGCTTGCAGCGTGCGACGAACCACGGTGCCGCCAGCGTGGACAAAAGCCAGGCCGTCACCTTCGAGCTTTTGCATGATGAAGCCTTCGCCGCCAAAAAAGCCGGTGGAGAGCTTTTGCTGCAAGGCAATGCCCAGCGAGACACCGCGTGCCGCACACAAGAACGCGTCTTTCTGGCAGATCAGCGTGCCACCCAGCTGACGCAATTCCATCGGCAGGATCTTGCCCGGATAGGGTGCTGCAAAAGCCACGCGGCGCTTGCCCGACCCCTGGTTGGTGTAGATCGTGGTGAACAAGGATTCGCCGGTCACCAAGCGTTTGCCAGCACCGAGCAGCTTGCCGAAAAAGCCGCCCTGCTGCGGAGCACCATCGCCAAACACGGTGTCCATCTGGATATCGGCATCCATGAACATCATGCTGCCACCTTCACCAATGGCAGCTTCGCCGGGGTCGAGCTCGACCTCGACGAATTGCATCTCAGCACCCTTGATCTCGTAGTCGACTACATCCATGGCCATGCGAAAACTCCCTTGCGGACAAATGAAACTGCGCGGATGTTAGCCAATGAAGGCCTCAGGCCTGCAGAGCTTGTCGAATAGGCAATAAAAAAAGCGGAACCACGCTTGAGTGGTCCCGCTTTAGTGCGTTCGGGGTTTCGCCGACCCAGCCGCCCCACGCAGGACGTGAGGCGTCGTTCAGTCGGCGTCGCCCAGTCCTCAGGACTGAGCTCGGTCCGACTTCACCCCATATGCAAGCCGCCGTTGCAGCTGAAGTCGGCGCCGGTGGTGAAGCCAGAATCATTGCCAGCCAACCAAGCCACGATGGCGGCGATTTCTTCCGGCGTACCCAAGCGCTTGATCGGGATGGTGGCGACGATCTTCTCCAGCACTTCTGGCTTGATGGCCTTGACCATATCGGTGCCGATATAGCCTGGGCTCACCGTGTTCACCGTCACGCCTTTGCTGGCCACTTCTTGGGCCAGGGCCATGGTGAAGCCATGCATACCGGCCTTGGCGGCCGAGTAATTGGTCTGGCCGAATTGGCCCTTCTCGCCGTTGACCGAAGAGATATTGATGATGCGACCCCAGCCCTTCTCGAGCATGCCCTCGATCACCTGCTTGGTGACGTTGAACATGCTGTCCAGATTGGTGTTCATCACCGCATCCCAGTCGGCCTTGCTCATCTTGCGGAACATGCCGTCGCGCGTGATGCCGGCGTTATTGACCAGCACATCGATGCTGCCATGCTCTGCCTTGACTTTGTCAAAGGCAGCGACGGTCGAATCCCAGTCACCCACATTGCCAACCGAAGCGTAGAAGGTGTAGCCCAACGCGGCTTGCTCGGACAACCACTTGTCGTAGTCGCGGCTAGGGCCGCAACCGGCGATGACCTTGAAGCCTTCTTTGTGCAGGCGCTGGCACATCGCGGTTCCGATGCCACCCATGCCGCCGGTAACGTATGCAACTTTCTGACTCATCTTGATGTCTCCACTGTATCCACTGTAAATAGGCCGATCGGCTCACTCAGGCTCCCGCAAGCCCCGAAACGGGTCAAGCGGGTTGGCCCTAGGTTGCGCCGTATTTGTCGCTTCTAGAACTCAGCGTTCCACGGTCAAGGCCACGCCCATGCCACCGCCGATGCACAAAGAGGCAATGCCCTTCTTGGCATCGCGGCGCTGCATCTCATGCAGCAGGGTCACCAGGATGCGAGCGCCGGAAGCGCCGATCGGATGACCCAGCGCGATGGCGCCGCCATTGACATTGACCTTGCTCAGGTCCCAGCCCATTTCCTGGTGCACCGCGCAGGCCTGTGCGGCGAAGGCTTCGTTGATCTCCAGCAGATCCAGGTCTTGCGCCTTCCAACCGGCGCGCTCCAGCGCCTTCTTGGCGGCAGGCACCGGGCCCATGCCCATGATGGACGGGTCCAGACCGGCCGAGGCGTAGGAGGCAATGCGCGCCAGCGGGGTCAGGCCCAAGGCAGCGGCCTTGGCTGCCGACATCAGCAGCAGACCCGCAGCACCATCGTTCAGGCCCGAGGCATTGCCGGCGGTCACGCTGCCGGCCTTGTCAAAAGCGGGGCGCAGACCGGCCAGGGCCTCGGCATTGCTCTTGCGGTTGATGTACTCGTCCGCATCAAAGACGATCGCGTCGCCCTTCTTCTGCGGAATCGTCACCGCGGCGATTTCATCCTTGAAGCGACCGGCTTCCTGCGCTGCAGCGGCTTTTTGCTGAGAGGCCAGGGCCAAAACGTCCTGCGCTTCGCGGCTGATGCTGTACTGCTTGGCCACGTTCTCGGCGGTGATGCCCATGTGGTACTGGTTGTAGACGTCCCAGAGGCCGTCAACAATCATGGTGTCGACCAGCTTCCAGTCCCCCATGCGCTGACCATCGCGCGAGCCCGGCAGCACATGCGCGCTCAAGCTCATGTTTTCTTGGCCACCGGCGATGACGATATCGGAGTCGCCATCACGGATCGCTTGCGCGGCCAGCATCACCGCCTTCAGGCCGGAGCCGCAGACCTTGTTGATGGTCATGGCAGGCACGATGTTAGGCAGGCCGGCCTTGATGACCGTCTGGCGCGCTGGATTTTGGCCGGCGCCTGCGGTCAAGACCTGACCCATGATCACTTCATTGATCTGCGCGCCATCCAGGCCGCTGCGACGCAGCAGATCGCGCACCACCGTTGCGCCCAGATCCACGGCCGAGGTCTTGGCCAAAGTGCCACCGAACTTGCCAATGGCGGTACGGGCCGCCGCCACAATCACGATATCGCTCATCTCTTCACTCTCCGTTAGAAATCAGGGTTAGGCCCTTTCAGCAAGGGCCGAATGAATCGGAGCTTCGATCAAGCTTTTTGCTTGACGTAGCGCCCCGGTGCCGGCTCGATGGCCTTGTACTTGCGATTGCCGGGCGCCTTGGGCGCGGGCTTCAGCGCGCCGGCATGAGCCGCCAGCCAATCGGCCCAGACCGGCCACCAACTGCCCGCATGTTCCTCGGCGGCTGCCAACCATTGCTCGGGCGCAGCCGGCAAGGCGTCATCGCTGGCGAGCCAGTGGCTGCGCTTGTTCTTGCTGGCCGGGTTGATGACCCCGGCGATATGGCCGGAGGCGCCCATCACAAAGGTGCGCTCGCCGGTGAAGACCTGGGTTGAACGGTAAGCCGCCTCCCAGGGCACGATATGGTCCTCGCGCGAACCGTAAATGAAGATCGGCGCCTTGATCTTGCCGAGGTCCAGCTTCTCGCCACAGACTGTCAGCTTGCCCGGAAGCTTCAATTCGTTCTGCAAATAAGTGTGGCGCAGATACCAGCAGTACATCGGCCCGCTCATATTGGTCGAGTCGCCGTTCCAGTACAGCAGGTCGAACGGGGGCGGCGCCTCGCCCTTCAGGTAATTGGCCACCACATAGTTCCAGACCAGATCATTCGGGCGCAAGAAGCTGAAGGTGGTCGCGAGTTCCTGACCCTTCAACAGCCCGGGGCCGTTCGGGGCCTGCGCACCAATGGTGGTCTCGCGCTGATGCACCGAGGCTTCATCGACGAAGATGTCGAGAATGCCGTTGCTGGTGAAATCAATCAGCGTGGTCAGCAGCGTGACGCTGGCCGCCGGCTGCTCGCCGCGCGCCGCCAGCACGCCCAAGGCGGTCGACAAAATCGTGCCGCCAATGCAAAAGCCCAAGGTGTCGATGGTTTTGGCGCCGCTGATGTCTTGCACCACCGAGATCGCCTGGATCGCCGCATGCTCAATGCAATCATCCCAGGTCCAGGCCTTGCAACTCTCATCCGGATTGCGCCAGCTCAGCACAAAGACGCGGTGTCCCTGGGCCACGGCGTAGCGGATCAAGGAGTTGTCCGGCTGCAAGTCGAGGATGTAGTACTTGTTGATGCAGGGCGGCACCATCAACAGCGGCCGCTCAAACACCTGCTCGGTCAGCGGCTTGTATTCGAGCAACTGGAAAAAGTCGTTCTCGAACACCACATCACCGGCGGTGGTGGCCACATTACGGCCGACCTCAAAGGCGCTCTCATCGGTTTGCGAGACATGACCGCGTTGCAGATCGTCCCAGAGCTGCTGCATGCCTTTAGAGATGCTCTCGCCCTTGCTTTGCAGGGCCAAGGCCTGGGCCTCGGGATTCAAGGCCAGAAAATTGCTCGGCGCGGCTGCATCAACAAACTGCTGCACCGCAAACTTGATGCGCGCTCGGGTCTTGTCTTCGGCCTCGACCTTGTCGGCCATCTCTTGCAGGGTGCGGGCATTCAGCAGGTACAGCTGCGCCATGAAAGCGCTGGCCGGATTGCTGCTCCAGGCCGGACTTGCAAAGCGCCGATCCTTCAAAGGCTGCGGCGCGGCGCCAGCATTGCCCTGCAATGAAGCATTCCAAAGCTCGCTGGCCTGCTTGAGGTACTGGGTTTGCAAGTCCGCCAGGGCATTGATCGGAATCTGCACGCCGGTCATGGACTTCCACATCTCGCCAAAGCCATTGGCGCCAGCGCCTGTATCTGCCGCGTCGGCCGCTGTCTGTTCAGCCTTAACCCCTGAGCGGGCGCTTTTGGCTCGGGTCGTTCCCTCGGAGCCCTTGGCTGGGGTCTTTGCATTGCGGGTCATAGATCTCCTCAAACTATCGGACGAGCTCGGATAAGTTCGAGCCATCGCTGACCCCCAAACCCATCCGACCTTGCCCTACCCTGCCCTGGCCAGCCTTTCGGCACAGGCCATGTTGTAATCTGGCTGTCTTACCCACTGATGACATCTTATGTATCTGGTTGCAATCGCCTGGGGCTACGTGGCAGTGATGATGGCGCTGGCCGAAGCAACCAGCACCCAAGGCTCTGTCTTGGGTGCCATCGTAACTTTGTTTCTTTACGGTATCCTGCCGATTTCCATTGTCATGTACATCCTAGGGGGGTCCAGCCGCAAGGCCGCACGACTGCGCCAAGCAGCCCGGGAGCAAGCGCAAGAAGAGGCACTGGCCAGAGAGCAGGCCGCATCCAACGCCTCCCCGGCCGAGCCCGGAGGCCCCGCACCCTCAAGCCAGACTGATGGCCGCCACCATGCGTCCGCAGACCGAGTCGCGCCGGTAGGAAAAGAAGCGTGAAGGCTCGCTATAGCTGCAGCCCTGGGCCGAGCCAATGTAATTGAGTTCCATCTTTTGCAGACGCTGGCGCGCCAGTCCGGCCAGGTCGGCACGCCAGCGCGGCTCTCCCTGGGCATTGGCCTGGAAACGGAAGAACTCGCTGTCTTGCGGGCTCGCGGTCTGACCGAAAGCGGCCAAGACCTCGGCTCCCACCTCGAAAGCCTGGGGCCCGATGCAAACGCCCAGCCATGCCTGCACCTGGTTGGGGCGACAGTGCACCGCTTTGCACAGGGCTTCGACCGTGTTCTCCAGCACACCGAGGCTCAGGCCTCGCCATCCGGCGTGGGCACCGGCCACCCCGCCCGGCGCGGCAAACAATACCGGCAAGCAATCCGCCACCTGAATGGCCACTGCCAAGCCGGGAGTGGTGCTGACGCTGGCATCCGCCACCGGCACCGCTGCGCCCGGCTGCACATGCTGGTCTTGCAAGAGCAGCACCTCGGCGCCATGCACTTGCTGCAGAAAGACCGCCCGACTCCCCAAGGCACGCTCGACACGAGCGCGGTTCTCGACCACCGCGGCGGGGTCATCCCGCACCGCCATGCCGACATTCATGCTGGCGTATGGACCTTGGCTGACCCCGCCCGAGCGGGTGCTCATGAAGGCCTTGACCGCGATGCCTGAATCAGGTGCCCAATGCGGCCTCAGCCAATCCTCGGGCCAATCGGCTGGAATGAGGCCGGCCTCACTCGGCATCGGGGCAGGCACTTGGCTGTGTCTTGGCGAAAGCATCCAAAGCCATGCAGTTCTCAAACACTCGCATCACTTCAGGCACATGATCCAGGCGGCACTCAAAACGCTTCGCATTGAAGATCTGCGGCACCAGCACGCAATCCGCCAATCCCGGCGTATCGCCGTGGCAGAAGCGTCCGGCGCCCTGCTTCAAGCGCATTTCCACCACATCAAGGCCGCTTTCGACCCAGTGGCGGTACCAACGGTTCTTGTTGTCCTCGTCAACGCCCATTTCCTTGCTCAAGTAGCGCAGGACGCGGAGATTATTCAAAGGATGAATCTCACAAGCGATGTCTTGCGCCAGGGCTCGCACCCGCGAGCGGCCCAGCGCATCAGCGGGCAAGAGCGGCGGCAAGGGATGGGTTTCATCCAGGTATTCGATGATGGCCAAGGACTGGCTGATCAGCGCATCACCGTCGCGCAACAAAGGCACCAGCTTCGACATGGAGGCGCTGGCATAGGCAGGATCGAACTGCTCATTCTTGGCCAGATGCACCGCGCGATAGTCATAGTCCAGCCCCTTCAACGCCAGCGCAATGCGCACGCGGTAGGAGGCCGAGGATCGAAAGTAGTTGAAGAGTTCCATGGGCAGCGATGATGCCACGACTGTTTCAAACAGGGCCGCTAAACTGAGCTCCATGTGGATTCCCAGACGCTTCAAACATTGCCCGAGTTGCGGGGCAGCGGTCGACTACCGCGTGCCTTCGGACGACAACCGCGAGCGCGCCACCTGCAGCGCCTGCGCCAGCATCCACTACGAGAACCCGATCAATGTGGTGGGCACCCTACCCGTGTATGGGGAACAAGTCCTGCTCTGCCGGCGCGCCATCGAACCCCGCTACGGTTTTTGGACCTTGCCTGCGGGCTTCCTCGAATTAGGCGAAACCTCGGCCGAGGGGGCTTTGCGAGAAACCGACGAGGAAGCCGGCGCGCAGATCGAGTTGCAGCCGCTTTACTGCCTGATGAATGTCGTCAAGGTGGGGCAGATTCATCTCTACTACCGCGCGCAGCTGCTGTCGGATCAGTTCAATCCGGGGCCAGAAACCTTGGAAGCCAAGCTGTTTCACGAGCACGAGATTCCCTGGGACGAACTGGCGTTTCGTACGGTGCGTGAAACCTTGCAGCGCTTCTTTGAGGACCGACGCCTCGGCCGGCCCTTCGCGCTGCATTGCGCGGATATCGGCTGAAGCCGATTCAGCCGCAGGCCGCCGAGTTGACGCCAAGCTGATCCACTCGTTTGCCCTGGGCCGCTGCGTCGGAGCCGTTTTGTGGGCTCGCTGGATTTGGTGCTTGCCCTCCAAGCCCTCAAACCCGATCAATCGGTCACCCAGAGTGGCTGGCGGCAATTTGCCCAAAGCCGAAATTCGAGACCAAGGGCGAACGACATCTCCGCAGCGGGAGCGGTCATTGGCGGTCGGGAGTTGAACTCAGGTGCCAGCCACTTAGCAGTCACTGACCCGCAGCAGAATTTGCGGCGCCAATGTCGGGTCTCGAATGTGCAGCGGTCATTCAGGTGATGTCCCGGCGCGTGGTGTAAGTCCACAGCCCGGAGAGGCTGAGATG
>NZ_JBMLSK010000046.1:0-2698 GCF_049240545.1 Roseateles sp.
AACAGCGACGGCGTGCTCAGCATACGGTTCACCAGCCACCGACCGGCGCTGCCCAAGCCTTCCGTTCGGTGTGCTATGCAGAAAGACGCCATGGGGCGTGGCAGCGCAACCCGAAGACGCACGAGGCTGCCTCTCTGAAAGGCAGGTTTCGCCAGGAATCGCGGCAGGAATCCGACGCCCAGCCCGGCCACTTGGGCAGCCAGCTTGTCACGCATCGTGCTCACAGTGAGCGTGTCTTGCCCGGGCAGCAGCCCGGCGGTGAGTGGCGTGCTGTCCCGCGAACTGTCTGCCACGCTGATGGCGCGAAATGACCGCAGTTCGTCTTCACTGACGGGCTCGTTCAGTCTTTCAGCCAGCCACGCCAAAGGATGCGAGGGTGCTACGGCGAAGTCGAAAGCCAGGCGGCCCAGCTCATGAATGGCGTAACCGCCCCCAGATGGCACGCCACCCGCACCGAGCCCGGCAACGACGATGTCAGATCGATCGGATCGCAGCGCATCCCAGGTTCCACCCAACGCCTCCTCGGACAGGCTGAGTCGCGTGCCGGTGCCCAGCGCATCCCATTCGGCCAACAGCGGGAAAATCGCTTGCAGGCCAAAAATGGTGTCGATGGATACGCGCAGCGTGGCCTCCCAGCCTGCCTTGCGCTGCCCCAACCTGCGCTCTATGTCGTGCGCCATGTGGAGCAACCGGCGCCCGTCTGCCAGCAACTCGGTGCCGATCGGTGTGAGGCGGACCCGGCGCTGCGAACGATCAAAGACCTGAACCCCTAGAACGCTTTCGACCTGCGCCACGGTGTAGCTCACTGCAGAGGGCACTTTGTGAAGTTCCGCGGCAGCCTTTGTGAATGAGGCGTGGCGAGCCACCGCATCCAGCACCCCCATTGCTTCGATCGAAAGTTTTGCTGCCACTGGAATGATCAGGATTCTTGATTCAACGCATCAAAACAATTTGACTCTTCGCCGCGCTTGGCTTGCTTATCCTAAGGGGAACGGGCCAGCTCGACAAAACCAGTCGCGCTTTGGCTTCAAAACTCTTGAACCAGGGAACCATCATGACATCCCGTCGGAAAGTACTTCGAGCCCTGTCTGGTGGGTCGGCCGTGCTCGGTCTGGCAGCGGCGACGGCCGCAACCGCTGCGACTGAAATGCCCAGTTCAGCTGCAGGCGGGGCGCGTGTTGTCACGCTCACCTTCCTGCAGGCCAAGCCAGGCCGCCTTGCACAACTTGAGCGATTCGTGCGATCCAACTGGTTCGCGATGGACGAAATTGCCGTGCAGCAAGGCCTGTTCGTGAGCTACGAGTGGCTCGATACCGGCAGCGACGAGGGGCCATGGAACGCCATCGTCATGGTCACCTATGCCGATGAAAAAGGGTTCGATGGCATCCAGCAGCGGTGGGCCCCCATTCGGTCAGCGCACCAAGAGGTGCGTCCTGACGCCCTGGGGATGAAAGACCTCGGCCAGGTGCTAGAAACCCGCAATCTGTTTGAACGCGAGCCATTCACTTCGAAACGGGCCACGCCGTCACGACGTGGTTGAGGGCGACTCTCGCCCGTTTGCAACTTCCAATCACTGAAGGAATCACATGAAGCATTCTCGCTACGCGCCCCGGATTTACGTGCTCTTGGTCGCTGCGTCAGCCGGGCTGTGCGCCTTGTCGCCAAAGCGCGTGGCTGCGCAACCTGCATCGGCCACTGCCGGCGTTGCTTCTGAGGAAGCGGCAGCTGTACGGATGGCCGTCGAGCGTTACTTTCAAGCAGCAGATTCTGGACGCGCAGACAACGTTCGAAGCGTGTTCTGGCCGACAGGCCGCGTGGAGGGCGTCGCTGGCAAGAGCTTTCTTTCCTGGAGCGCCGACGAGTTCGCTACACGTCACTTTCGCGGCCAGCCCAAAGCACCATCAAATCTAGCGCGCACGATCGAATGGCTGGATGTATCGGGCACCGGTGCCGTTGCACGGGTGAAGATCACGATGGGGCCCGAGACGACCTACTGGGACTACTTCACCCTGCACAAGATGGACGGCCAGTGGAAGATTGGATTGAAGGCTTTTGCCAACCCTGAGGCGCCGTGACAAGTGGCGTTTAGCCGTTTTGTGGCCGGCTTGGACGGATTGGCTGCAGGGAAGCGCGCTCCACCGACGCACCTTGCCGTTTTCAAGAATTCTAGGAGCCCCAGTGACCGTTCCGACCCTGCAATCTCCGATCGCCGTCGGCGCCCTTGCGCTGCCCAACCGCATCGTGCTCGCACCCATGACCCGCGCACGCGCCGGCATCGAGCGGGTGACCGGCGAAATCGTCGCGCAGTACTACGCCCAGCGTGCAAGCGCCGGCCTGTTGATCACCGAGGCGACCTCGGTGGCGCCCGAGGGCGTTGGCTACACGGACACGCCCGGCATTTGGTCGGACGACCAAGTACGAGGCTGGCGGGGCGTGACGGATGCCGTGCACGCAGCGGGTGGGCGCATCTTCATGCAGCTTTGGCACGTAGGGCGCTCGTCGCACAGCAGCCTTCAGCCGAGACGACAGCTGCCGGTCGCGCCATCCGCGATCGCGATCGAGGGGCAGACCTACACCTACGAGGGCATGCAGGACTACGAGGTGCCGCGCGCGCTCGAGACACATGAGATGTTGCAGGTGACTGAGCAATTCCGCCGTGGCGCCCAACAGGCGAAAGCGGCTGGCTTCGACGGCGTCG
>NZ_JBMLSK010000047.1:0-6153 GCF_049240545.1 Roseateles sp.
CGTCCAGGTGGATTCCACCTATCGAGGTGTCCGGGGAAATTAGACCAGCACACATGTCGCCAGCATGGCCTGCAACGGCTCTAGCGTGATGGCTGCCTTCTTCTCGGGTTGAACGCCTCGCTTCGCGTAGGCCCGTCGGCTTTTGGTCAGCAACTCGCGAACTTGGGGTGCATGGACTGGGCTGGGTAGGTTCTTGAGCTGGTGAGCCTTGGAAAGAACGCTCAGGCGATGCCGGACCGTTGACATCGCCAGAGGGCCGAGCTTGGACTTGATGCGGTTCTGTACAAGTGCTCGGTCGACGTTCTCCGGCAATGCCGACTCAAGACCATTTGCCGTGCGGTGCTCAAGGTGGTCGACGATGAACTGCAGGATCGCGGCCGTTGGGACTGGTAGTTCGATTGCCTGGCCGTATCGCAGCCAGAACCACGCTGCCCAGTAGCGCAGCGCGGTCTGATAGCTCCGCACCGTGTTCTCGGATTCTCCCTCGGCGAGCAGAGCAGTCACGGCATTCGCCGTTAAGGGCGAGAGGTGGTCAGGGTACAGCGTTGCTCCGACGTTTGCGTCGGGAATCACAAGCTTCATCGTGCGGTCGTTCATAAAAAATATTATGTACTATGTAGGATATAAAACATGAAATTCACTTAGGTCGCGGTAATCTGTAATTATCGTCACTAATGTAGACCCAGGGCAGGGCGCAAATCAAGGAGAGCGAACATGGCACGCGGAATCACCGAAGACGAAGTCTGGAAGGCCTGCGATGCGCTGCTGCTCGAAGGCGCGAGACCGACGATTGAGCGAGTACGCCAGAAGCTCGGACGCGGCTCACCAAATACCGTGAGTCCGATGCTGGAGACCTGGTTCAAGAACTTGGGCGCGCGAATCAAGGATCCCGGCGCCTTCTCGATGCCGGCGTCGATGCCGGACCTGGTGCAACAGGCCGCTCAGCATCTGTGGGACGCGGCCCAGGCGGAATCCCGTCGCGACCTCGATGAGCGGCTCAACGCCGGGTTAGCCGAGGCGGCCTCCTGCGTCGACACCGAGAGGAACCGAGCCGCACTGGCCGACGAGGCAGCGAGCGCTGCAGCCTCAAGGGCTGACTCACTGCAGGACGAGCTATCCCAACTGCGCGTGGCGCTCGAGCGAGAGAGAGCCGTTCACGCCGCGACGACCGAACGCCTCAACGACGCCAGGCTGCAATCCAAAGATCTTCAGGCAGACCTTGCCCAAGCTCGACGCGCCGCCGACGAAACACGGGCGCGAGCAGATGCAGCCGTCAGCGCTGCGGATGAGCGCGCCCAAGGTGCAGAGCGTCGTGCCGCGCTGGAGATCGAGCGGGAACGCGCGCTTCGGGCGAAGGTCGAAAATTCAGCGGAGTCGATAGCCAAGCGTCTTGAGGAAACGCTCAAGGCTCAGATCGCTGCGACCGAGCAACTGACCAGTATCGAGAGCCGGATGGCCCAGCTCAAGATAGACGCCCGGCAACGCCAGCAGAGCTTGCAAACGCTTGTGGAACACAGAGATTCCCAAATCCAGGTACTCGAAACCCGCCTAGGCGAGGCACTTCGCGAGTTGGCGGGACGCACTGCGCAGGAGGTGCTGATGTCGGAGTTGGTGGCGAAATTGGTCGCGCCGCCTCATCCATCCAGGGCCGCGAGTCCTGCTAAGGCTCGCGACAAGCGAGTGAAGCGGGTAGACACACCCGCCCGTTGACCCTTGTGTCGGTTTGCTTGATCAACCCGTGCTGGGGAGGATCTGCCTCGATCTGCCGCTTTGCAGCGATTGCAGTCATCCGGCGCCGGTTGCCGGCTTCACGGTCCGATGCATAAAGCAGTCATCGGCTAACCTAGCACCTCGGCAGATGCAATGCCCGGTATCGAAGTCGTTGCGGTCATAAAGCCTTGCTGGCAACAGATCGACCAATCAAAACGTGTTGAATGGTTGGTGCTCGATCCGGCGAACTCGCGCTATCGTCCCAGCGCGGTCCTAGCGGCGATGCGAATCGGGGCCTGTTAGCAGTCGCTCAAAGTTGAATTTGGCGGCGCCGGAGTGCATCCGCTAGAACGGGGTCACCCGTACACTGAATAAGGACAACTTCAAGAATCTGAAGAGACGGATGCGAATCCCGTGGCAACCCTGCTGTTGCCACGGCGAACGACGCCGGCCTCGCGTAACCATCGTCACAAAGAGAAGATGACCCTCCTTCGCCAAGATCCGCTAACCCAATTGGCCTTTGCAGCCCAAGAGAACAAAGGCGTATTCGCCTTGTTGCTGGGCTCTGGCTTGTCGCGTTCCGCGCAAATTCCCACTGGCTGGGAGATCACTATAGATTTGGTTCGCCGAATAGGCCTAGCGCAGGGCTCGACAGAACAAGCGGACTGGGCCCAGTGGTACCGAACGACTACGGGGCTTGAGCCGAACTACTCGACGCTCCTTGAAGATCTTGCCGGCACGCCTGAAGAACGGCGAGCTATCCTGCATCGATACATCGAGCCAAGTGAAGAGGACCGCGAGGAAGGTCGAAAGGTTCCGACTGCCGCACACCGTGCAATCGCGCAGCTGGTTCGTTCTGGTCACATCCGTGTGATTGTGACGACTAACTTTGATCGGTTGATGGAGAACGCCTTGCGTGAGCAGGGCGTCGAGCCAACAGTCGTAGCCTCTGTCGATATGCTGGCCGGAGCCGAGCCTCTTACCCATAGCAGGTGCTACTTGCTAAAGCTCCACGGCGACTACAAGGACGCTCGGATCTTGAATACTGATGAGGAACTGGGCGCATATCCTGAAGCGTACAACCGACTTCTGGATCGGATCTTTGACGAGCACGGTTTGATTGTTAGCGGATGGTCCGGCGAGTGGGATCATGCGCTACGCAGCGCAATCTTGCGCGCGCCGAATCGACGATACCCGGTTTACTGGTGCACACGAGGAACGCCAGGCAATGGGGCCGCTGAGTTGATTGCGCACCGTAATGCCCGGTCCGTATCGACGGCCGGTGCCGATGAATTCTTCAACGCGCTACTGCAACGTATCCAGACACTGGAGCAGGCGCAACGCCCTAATCCCCTGAGCGTTGATCTGCTAGTGGCTAGCGCAAAGCGCTATCTTGCTAGACCTGAGCATCGAATTCAGTTGGACGAGTTGATTGCGGAAGAGACTGAGCGATTGCTCAGCCAGTTGGAAGATCCGGCCTTTTTTGTAAGTGGTCAGTGGAGCCAGGAGGGATTCAGATCGCGTGTCGTGAAGTACGAGTCATCCGCCGAGCCTTTGGCACGTATGGCTGGCGTGCTCGGACGATGGGGCGACAGCAGCGAGTTACCGCTAATCCTGGATGTGCTTCGGTCGCTTTACAGCCATGGAAACGCAGTCCAGAACGGCTTGACCATTTGGCTGAACCTCAGAAGCTACCCGTGCGTTCTGGTATTCACCGCATATTGCTTGGGCCTGACCCGAGCGGGAAGATGGAAGACCGCACACCAGCTCTTCTCGGCGCAACTTGCCGTAGAACACCGTGAACCCGTCAGACTCGTGGAGGCGCTTCTCCCCAACGGCTGGCGGGGTAACGATCAAAGTCTTTGGCAGCAACTGGAAGGCCTGGACAGGAGGAAAACGCCTCTAAGTGATCACCTGGTTGATGTCATGACCGATTGGCGAAAGAGTTTTGGCGGAGTTGATGCTGGCTTCGAACTACTGTTCGAACGCTTCGAGCTACTCGGGGCGCTGGCCTGCTTTGATCAACATGACGAAGCGAAGCTCGAGGCCTTGGCCGCATCAAACAGCCATCAGCAGTTCGCTTGGGCCGCTATTGGGCGAGCCGGTTGGCACAGCGCTTCCGCACGCATCCTGATTCAAGAACTTGAAAGCGACACTCGTGCGATTGAACTGCTTGATGCAGGCTTTGGAAAGGGAAGTCGCCGCATGATTCAATTGTTCATACAGAACTTCCACCTCATCGCGAGCAGGATGACGTGGTGAAGCGGTGGCGATCTTAGTGGTGCGATGACGCCAACGCTGCAGAGTTCGCCGCGTTCAAGAACTCCAGCGTTTCTCAGACCACCTTGAAGCCACTCGGGTTGCAGCCTCGACTAGATTGTGATTAATGCAGTCCCTGAGGCTCCCTTTTTCACGGTCAAGCGCCCGCTCATGGCCGGCAGTGTGACTTCGACGGTACGCCTGGAAACTGCCTTTGGCCGGTCACTATGCACGAGCCGAATGGCAGCTCTCTGGTAAGCCTACGAGCTGGCCGAGAAAATCAAACGGAGCGAATCCGCGGCAAGTAACCGTTAGGCAGCTCCGTGCCCATAGCTGAAGTTCGTCGAATTTCAGCACCAGGCTGAAGGCGGACGCTCGCCAGGGGCAGCTTTGTGGAGGGCAAGCTCTAATTCATTCGTCCAAGGGGCTGCGTGCCTGCAGCAAGTACGAATCAACACTGTGCCGCCGCGGGTGGGGCTTGGCCGCCCGAGCGATAGCATCACCGGCGAGTCATGATTTGACTGGCAGCTCGTGGAACGTATTCGTCGAGCGTCTACTGTGCGATCGAGGTGCCCGTCAGGCCGGCTGAGGTTCCCCTGCACTAAGTGAGGTCGGCGCTGACGGCACGATCCGCGCCACCTCCAGAATCTGCCCACCGCTGAGTTGCACCGCCCGCTGCGCCCCGGCAATCGTCTCGGGCCGGTGGGCAATGATGAGGCGCGTCAGCGGCAGACCCGCCAGCGCGGCGGCCACCGCGCGCTCCTTGTGCAGATCCAGGTGGCTGGTGGCCTCGTCCAGCGCCAGCACGCGGGGCTGCTTGTAGAGCGCACGGGCCAGCAGCAGGCGCTGCTTCTGCCCGCCCGAGAGCCCGCTGCCCAGATCGCCCACCAAGGTCTGGTAGCCCATGGGCATGCGGGCAATATCGTCGTGCAGCTGCGCCAGGGCCGCGCAGGCCTGGATGCGCTGCAGGTCCGGCTGCACATCGAAGAAGGCGATGTTGTCCGCCAGTGAGCCGGTCAGCAGCACGTCCTCCTGCATCACCGTGCCGATCAGCCGCCGGTAGTTCTGCAGCCCGAGGTGCTGGATGCGCTGGCCACCAAACAGCACCTCACCCTCGCTGGGCCGCAGCAGCCCCAGGGCGATCTTCAGCAAGGTGGTCTTGCCCGCGCCGCTGGCGCCGGTCACGGCCACACTCTGGCCGGCCTCGATCCTGAAGTTGGCATCTTTCAGGATCCAGGGCTCGCCCTCCCCATACCGGAAGCTCACCTGGCGCAGCTCGATGCTGGCGCTCAAGTGGGCCAGGTCGTGCTCGGGCAGTTCGTCCTTCTCGGGCGGCTCCAGCGCGATATCGGCCAGGCGCTCGGCGTGCAGGGTGAGCATCTTCAGCTCCACCGCATAGTTGATGAGCGCCGACACCCGGCCGGTGAACTGCCCTTTGTAGGCGATGAAGGCGAAGAGCATGCCCACCGTCATGCCGCCCCCGCCCCCCATCTGGCCCGCCATGATCATCTTGGCGCCCAGCCACAGCACCAGCAGGTTCTCGGCCCCGAAGATGAAGGTATTGGCCGTGCTGAAGCCCATGTTCAGCTTGGCGGTGCGCACATCGCGGTTCTGCACATCCACGATCAGGTTCTGCCAGCGCGCCCGCCGCTCCTGCTCCCGACCAAAGAGCTTGAGCGGGGTGATGGCTCTGAGCGTCTCCAGAAAGTGGCTGTTCTCCTTGGCGGCCATCACCAGTCGTTCGGCCGCAGCATCGCGCAGCGGGGCATAGCCCACCCAGCGCAGCAGTCCGTAGAGCGCCACCGCCACCAGCACCACCGCGGCCAGCAACGGTGCGTAGATCAGCATCATCACCAGGGCGGCCACGGCCATCAGACCATCCAGCACCGCCTCCACCGCGGCCGTGGTCAGCGTGCGCTGGATGGCCCCCACCGCGCCGAAGCGCGAGGTGATGTCGCCCAGATGTCGCTTCTCAAAAAAGGCCACGGGCAGGCGCACCAGATGCGCAAACACATTGCCCATCCACTGCAGGGCCACCGTCTGCCCCAGCACGATCACCATCCAGCTGCGGGCCAGACCCAGGGCGGTTTGCACGATCAGCAGCAGGCCAAAGCCCAGCACCAGCACGGTCAGCAGGTCGCGGTCGCCCGACGTGAGCACATCATCCACCACCATCTGGTTGAA
>NZ_JBMLSK010000048.1:0-1045 GCF_049240545.1 Roseateles sp.
CCTGATTAGCGATGAAGTTCAGCAACCCTGATGTCGTGCTGCGGGCTTCTGGGCGTGCGAACCAGAGCGACAAGCAGATCGCTGAGGATGGCGCGCAGGTCGTAGCGCCGGTTGAAGCGGAACTGCACCTCGGCCAGGTAGCGGTAGGCGTACTTGGCGAACTTGATGGCGTGGTACGTGCCGGTGAGAGCGGTTTTCGCGTTGCCGATGAGGGTGTTGACGGCCTTGAACTTGTCGTTGAGGACGCTGGCCTTGCCGCCGCCGGTGATCTCACGGTCGTGGACCGCGCCAGCGCTGGAGGCGACCTGGAAGCAGTTCAGGCCATCGGACACCAGGGTCAGCGGCAGCGCCGTGTGCCGGGCCAGGAACTCCTCCATGGCCTTGTTCGTAAAGGGTCGCGGCGACAGGCAGGCCAGGTGGGGCAAGCCGTCCTCGGTGGTCTGAACCGCGGCCACGAAGGGCACCTTGTTCTCCGAGCCTCGGCCGGCCTTGCCGCCGCTGCGCTCGCCACCGAGGTAGGCGTCGTCGATCTCGACCCTACCTGTGAGCTGCCGGTCGGCCTCGGCCAGCCGCATGCCCTCCAGGATCTTGTGCTTGACCAGCCAGGCGGTGCGGTAGCACACGCCCAGGTGCCGCTTGAGCTCCAGGGCCGAGACGTTGGTCTTGGACTGGGTCAGCAGCTGCATCGCCAAGAACCAGCTCGTCAGTGGCAGCTTGCTGGACTCGAAGATCGTGCCGCTGAGAGCGCTGCACTGGTACTGGCAGCCAGCGCACTGCCAGTAGCGCCGGCCCTGACGCTCGAAGCTCGTTCGGGCCTCGCAAACACCGCAGCGAGGGCACTCGAAGCCGCGGGGCCAGCGCCGGGCGATCAGCGCCGCCTCGCACAGCTCGTCGGTACCGTAAAGGTTCAAGAACTCCCGCATCGAAAGCCCTGGCTGGAACTGCACTCGGTTCATCGGCATGGCGCATCTCCTTGGTGAATGCAGCCATCGTCGGCCCTCACTGGCTCACCACTTGAGCCTGCTGAACTTCGTCGCTAATCAGG
>NZ_JBMLSK010000049.1:0-123971 GCF_049240545.1 Roseateles sp.
GGGTTCTTGAAACAGGGATTTAAAGGGCGGCCGAGCAGGAGAAATTTGTATAAGTATTTTTATGAAATAATTTTTAACAATATATCCTGGCCGGCGAGAAAATACCACACGACCAATGATCCGGTCATGACGCCAGAACTTCTTGATTACTTTTTCAATAAAAGTTCAACTGTTCTTAATGACCTGGACGATCGAAGCAAGTCGCTGCTTTGGTCGATTTACGATCTGGCTGAATATCGCTCAGTGCTACCCATGCTCCAAGGGTCGGTAGATCATGGGCATCCTTTGCGAAAACATCAGCGATATTCATTGCGTTGCCCGGGAATCATTTCGATATCGACCGGTGGTGAGGTGAGGAAACTTATTATTGAGATCATTGAGGTTTCTATCTCAGGTTTCCAGGCGGAATGTAAGTTGCCAATTCCCGATGGGGTTGAAGGTCAAGCGGAAATAGACCTAGGACTTTTGCAAAGGTCTCGGTTGGAAGTGAAGTTGATGCGCCGCAGAGAAACAGATGCCGGGGTGTTTTTCGGTTTCCGGGTGATTGAGTCGGATCCGGTATGGCGTCAATGTGTCGCTTCTCTGGAGGTGGGAATCACTGCAGGAGACCTCAATTGAGCATTACACCTATGGCTGGGCTTTTTCTACGTGTCGCCTTTGGTTTTTTTGCTGTGTTTTCTGTCGGTGTTTCTGAAGCGCAGGAGTATCCGAAAGATTTGCCTGACTTGATTAGGAAAGCAAAGCCTTCGGTGGTGTTGGTTGGGACGTTTGGAGATTTAGATAGCCCACGTTTTACCTTCAGGGGTACGGGGTTTGTGGTTGGGGACGGTAGAAGAATCATCACCAACGCCCATGTGCTGCCGGAGTTCGAGAGCGCTAAGTCAAGATTTCTTGTGGTTCAACACAAGAATTATGCCGGGGATTGGCGTCCTCGAAGGGTCGAGCGAGTTGTTTCCGACAAGACCAACGATCTGGCTGTTTTGGATATCGAGGGGCCGCCATTGCAAGCACTGAGTCTGAAGTCTGGTGAAGTGGCGGAGGGAACTTCTGTTGCATTCATGGGCTTTCCCATTGGCGGGGCCTTGGGTTTTTCCCATGTAACCCACCGTGCAACCATTTCCGCATTGACTCCAGTTGCGCTACCGGCGCCTACCGGTTCGACCCTTAGTGCGCGAAACATTGCCCAGCTTCGCACTGGCGCCTTCAAAATCATGCAACTAGATGGGACCGCTTATCCTGGAAATAGCGGGGGACCCGTGTTTGAGATTTCAACAGGCGAGGTCGTTGGCGTTATCAACATGGTGCTGTTGAAGAGCACCAAAGAGTCTGCATTGAGTCACCCTTCAGGTATCAGTTACGCGATTCCCGTGGATGCGGTACAGCGAATGCTGATGCCTTGAGTCTGGCGTCATGGTTCTGTGCGGACTAAGTATTTGCGTTCAACGCATTGCGTTCCGCTGCCTTATTCGGCAGGAGTGGGCGCTGTGCCTCTGAGGTACTCAGATGAAAAAGATACTTTTTGTGGCGGAGGCGGTTTCTCTCGCGCATGTGGCCCGGCCCAGTGTTCTTGCTGGCGCATTGAGCACGGCGCGTTATGAGATTGTTTTCGCAAGCAACGGCGCGTATGGCTTGTGTACGGCGGGTTCTACATGGGCGAAATACAGGATTGAAGGCATTTCTTCCGAATTGTTCATGAAGCGTTTGGCCCAAGGGTCACCCGTCTACTCCGAAGAAGAACTACAGCAGTATGTTGAATCTGATCTCCGGATGTTGGAAGAGATCAAGCCTGATTTGGTTGTTGGTGATTTCAGGCTTTCGCTGGCGATTTCTGCCAGATTGTTGAAGATTCCATTGATTGTTATTGGCAACGCCTATTGGAGTGCATTTGCCAATGAACAACGAATGCTGGCCCCTGATTTGCCGGCCGCAAGACTGCTAGGCTTTACGGTATTCGACCCTATCTTCCGGGCGGCTTGGCCTTTCGCCAGTCGTTTGCATACTGCCCCCATCAATAGGGTGCGTAAGCGCTTCGGCTTGAAGCCTTATCGCTCGATCCGCGAGTATTACGGTGATGGGGATGTTGTGCTTTACTGTGACACGCCCGGCTTGGTGCCCTGTACGGCGGCGCCCGCATCGCATCACTTTATCGGTCCCGTGGTCTGGTCGCCCTCTGTTGAGCTTCCGATTTGGTGGGCAGAGGCCATGGCCGTCGACAGGCCTCGGGTCTACATCACTTTGGGTTCAACGGGCGATGTGGACTTGCTGCCCAAACTTGTCGAGGCCTGTGTCCGGCAAGGCTTGGTGTGTTTGGTCGCAACCGCAGGAAGAACGAAGTGGGTTTCCTCTTCGCAACTCGTCTTCAGTGCTGATTTTTTGCCTGGTAACTTAGCGGCAGCAGCGTCCAGTCTGGTCGTTTGTAATGGAGGCAGTCCAACTGCGCATCAAGCCTTGAAGGAGGGCGTTCCCGTGCTCGGAATTTGTTCGAATTTGGATCAAGTTCTGAATATGGTGGGTGTTTGCCGAGTCGGGGCGGGGCTGTCGATGCGGGCGGGCGAGTTTTCCGTGGAGCGAGTCAGCCGAGATATTGCATTGCTTCAAACGCAGGGCAGCTTCGCCTTGGCCGCTCAGCAGGTGCAAGGTCAATTCCGTGCCTTGAATGCGCTGGATGAGTTTCCTCGGCTGGTCGGTCAAATGCTCTGTTGAGTATTCTTGTCCCGCAAATAAAAAAAGGACCGCGAAGGTCCTTTTTTTGTTCGGCGGACGAAGATGGCAGGGATCAACCTGCCGTCTTTGTGCCGACTACTTCCTTACTTGCTGTTGCGAGCGCGGCGCTTGCCGGCCAAGCCCAGACCAGCCAAGGCCAAGCCAACCAGAGCCAGGGAGCCTGGCTCAGGAACGTATTGGCGGTCGACATACGAGCTGGTGGTCGAAGTCAGGTTGAGCGTGTACTCGCCACCGACCAGGTTCTTGATGCTCACGCCGAAATTCTTGAAGCCGCCCGACGAGAGGTCAAAAGATTCGGTGTTGCCGCCGATCTGGTTGCCGCCGCCCAAGTTCCAGGTGTCAGCGTTTTCCACGCAGGTGCTGCCGAAGCCAAAGCCACTGCCTGTGCAGCCAGTGGTGTTGTCGCCGTCAGGAGTCCAAGTCCAGTTACCGGTGGAACCCTTTTTGGTCAAGGAGACCAAAACATTGGAGTTGGCTTGCGATGTGTACAGGCCGCCAGGCAGTTCGCTGATGGCGCCGGTCATCTTCAGCAGGGCCTCAAAGCTGATGTTCAAGTCAGTCAAGCCGCTGAAGAACAAGTTGGTCACCAGGGTGGTGGTGGACTTGACTTCGGTATTGGCGAAGGCTTGGCCGTTGATGTTCAGCAAAGACTCGGCGATTTGCTGAGAGTTAGTCAGCTTGGTGGGGTCAACCAACTTGGCGGTGCTGATCTGCGAGTCTGCGTTCGAGAAGCTCTGTGTGCCGTTCGAACCCAGCTGGGCGAAATCATTCTCAGCGCGGGCGCTGGTCAAGCCTGGGGCGACCACGTTGGCCACGTTGGCATCCAAGACAACGCCGCCTTTGCCGCAGTTGGTTGTGTTGTCGCTGGCATTGCCCTTGCAGCCTTTGGAGCCGATAGCGCTGTAGGAGTTGCTGGCCTGATCGGAATAACCGGCGGTGTTGGTCAGGGTGAACGAATAGTTCGTTGCGGCGCTGACATCAATATTGGTGCCGGCGACCACGGAGGACACGTTCAGGTCCTTAATGTCCAGCTTGGAGACTGCATAGGTGTATGCCTGAGCAGAACCTGCGGCGAACAGAGCGGCGCAAGCGCCGGCGATGGCGCCGACCGCCTTCAGTTGTGTAAATTTCATCATGACTTTCATCCTTTTGCTTGGCCGAAGCGGACGTCGCCTCTGACACATCTCATTGTTAGCAGTAAGCGTGCCAAGTTTTTAAGTCTTTGATTTTGAAGGATAAATTTTGTTCTGATACTGGGGCGAGAGCTTGTGTGTAAAGTTTTCCGACAGTTTCTCCTGGGATTCACAAGGACTTGAGCAGCGCATCGACTTCGGACTGGGCGGGAAACTTAGCTCCCAGTTTCGCAAGTTCCTTCAGTTCGACCGAGGCTGCTTTTTTGTCACCGGCTTGGATATGCAGTTTGGCCAGGTGGAGACGGAGTGTTTTGTCGTCTGGCGCCAAAGCCAATGCCTGCTTTTGAATCGCCAGTGCTTGTGGAAGTTGCTTGTCGGCGGCCAGTGCTGTAGCGAGGGTGTCCATGAGTCCTGGATCCTTGGGGCGTAGCTTGAGTGCTTGCTCCGCAAAAGCGGTGGCGCCGGCCTTGTTTTGCTTGAACAGCGTGACGGCGATATTGTTCAGCGCGTCTGCGCTGTCAGGGCGAAGTGTGGCTACCGTGCGGAAGTGCTTTTCAGCGACGTCATATTGCTTTTGCAGCAATGCCAAGTCACCCAAATAGGCGGGGAAGCCGGCGTCTTTGGGGTGCTCGTTGATCCATGTCGCGGCGAACTTGTCTGCTTCAGCGTCTTGTTGGGCGCCTCGCAAAGCTGCGTGCAACTTGACGGCCATGATCGCGACGGGATACTTTTTGACTGCCCGGCGATAGACATCAACGGCAGCGGCCTTGTTGCCGCGGGTCATTTCAATCTCGGCTTCCAGGTCCTGGCCTGTGGTTTCATTTGGGCGTTGTTGCTGCACGGTGCGGGCCACCTGAATAGCAGCGTCGTATCGCTTGTCGGCCATGCTTGTTTTGATCAGCGCCTGCTGGGCAGGCAAGAAATTGGGCGACAAGGACAGAGCGCGGTTCAGGCTCTGCTCGGCTTGTTGGGTCGAGCCGTTGATCAGTTGTGCGGCGGCCAAGCGCATCAAGGGTCGGGTTGATTTGGGCTCGAGTGCGACCAGCTTATTGAAGGTTGAAATGGCTTGCTGTGTCTCTCCCGCTGCCATCTGGGTGCGTCCGAGTGCATCGACGAGATCCGGCTGATTCGCAATCTTTGCGTTGGCGTCTTGCGCGCTGGCCAAGGCACTCTTGTTGTCTTTGGTTTCGAGCTGGAGGTTGATCAGCATCAGGCGAGGTTCAGCTTCACCTGGGTTGAGTTGAACGGCTTTGGCCAAAAGGCTGGCGATTTCGGATGCAGGCGCGGCTTCAAGACCGCGGAGTTTGACCTGCGCCAGCAGGGCATCCAAGTTCCTTGGATCGGCCTTGAGGATGCTGTCGAACCGGCTCTTTGCCGAGGCGATGTCTTTGTTCAGCAAGTCCAGGTTGGCCAAGCTCGTTGCTGCTGGAATGAACAGAGGGTCAATTTTCAGTGCTTGCTCGTAGCTGGCGCGAGCCGCGGCGGTATCCCCTTGGAGCAGTTGAACATTGCCGCGCAAGTTTTTGGGCAGGGGGTTTTGAGGCAGCTTGACTTCGAGCGCCGCAACAGCCTTGACGGCACGGTCGTAAGCTTTTTGCTGGACCAAAACACTAATCAATGCCAAATCAGCACTTGTGTCTTTGTCTGTGGCGGCAATTTTCTGCAACTCGGTAACTGTGGCTTCAAATCCTACAGACGGCTGCTTGAAGACGGTCAGTTGCGACAAATTCTTGCTATTGCTTGGATCTAGCTTGACGGCTTTCTCGAAATTGTTCCGCGCTTGTTCAGTGTTGCCAGCCATTAACTGAGCTTCACCGGCCAAGGCAAAGTTCTGGGCGTTGTTGTCAGTGCCTGCGAGCAAGGGCTTCAAGACCTCCAGTGCCTTACTGGGTTGGCCCATGCGCATATGCAGGCGGGCAAGCTGGCGCCTTGTGACGGGAGCATTGGGGTTGATGTTCAGCGCTTGGCTGAATGACTTTTCAGCTTGAAGCAAAGAGCCGCTGGCCATCTGTATTTCACCGGCGAGTTGCAATACGCGCACCGTGCTGGGCATCGATTTCTGAGCGATCTCTATGGATTCAAGGGCCAACTTGGTGTCCCCCTTGAGGAGTCCGAGTTGCGCTTCAAAGTATTTGGTCAAGGGATGCTTGGGCTGTAGTTTGCTTAACTCCGCCACTTGTACCGTGGCACCCTTGAGGTCGCGCGCGCCAATCAGCAGTGAGATGAGTGCGTACCTGGCCTCGTGAAATCTGGGTTGTAGTTCAAGTGTTTTGCGGAAAGCCTCGGTAGCGCCTGCAAGTTCACCCTTGCTGAGCACCAGCAACTCACCTTTTTGAAACCATGCTTGCGCGTCGTTAGGTGTCGCCTTGAGCACCTTGTCCATGGTGGCCATCGCGGCATCGGGCTGCTTTTTGTAGCCTGCGATTCTGGCTATCAGAATCAGTGTCGCCGGGTAGTCTGGGACTGCTTTCTGTGCTGCGGCGATGGCTTCCTGCGCCAGATCGGATTTGTCAAGGTACTCGTAGGCGTAAGCCAACGAAGTCTTGAGTTGGGCGTTTGCGGTCGGTGTGGAGAGATTTTGCTTGGCGAAGTCATTGATCAAAACTTGGTACTGGCCAGTCGCCAAAAGTGCTTTCGCCAGTACGGGAACGGCCTCATCTATTGGGTGCCCCAACTCGATGGCCCTTCGTAGCTCAATGACTGCCAATTGCGCTTCGCCTGTGTCCAGAAGCAAAGCACCGAGGAGGTAACGGCCTTCCGAGATATCTGGCTGCTTTTGCAATGCTGTTTTCACTTGCAGCATGGCTGACTGATGTTCGTTCTTTGCCATGCGGGAACGAGCATCTTTCAGGAGCTCGTCCGGCGAAGATCCTCCGCAGGCGGTTAAGGCCATCAATGAAGAAAGAACGGTTGCAGCGATCGTGACTCGACGGTGAGCTTTCATGGGGTGAAAAAGTCCGCAAGGGATAAGGAAGCGTTGTTGGATGGTGTCGGGCACCTCAAGCAGTGCTTGGGCTACCTGATTTCGAAAAATATGTGCCGACGGTCGCAAAGAACCGGTTTTCTAGGCGCCGCGGCGCTTATGTCTTGTTGATTCTCATAAGGCTTTCCAGAGGGCGACGAAGCGAACGAGCGAAGGGTTGTTTGCCTTGTCCAATGCGCCCCATGAACACTGCGTTCTCGGCAGTGTGTCGACCAACTAAATGAACTAAACGCGTTTGCACCTCGTGAGCTAGCGGCATGGCTTGGCTCACTGTCGAAAACTGCACATTTCGTCGTGCGTATCGGCTGAAAACCAGGGGGGTAACTTCTGGCTGCATTAGCAGTCCGAGGTGGGTGCAAGTCAGCCAAAAGCGCTGCATCGCACGTCCAGCCGCGATGTAGTCGTCAATGGTGGCTGGGGGCTTATCGGCGACCAGCACGAAGTGCGAGGCGCAGGCCAGGCTGGGAATGAAGTCAAGTTGGATGCGGGGTGCCCAGGTTCCGGCGAGAAAGCGATTGAAAAACACAACCCGATCCCAGCTTTGCAAGATGTTTTGCATCAGCTTGGTGGTGAGTGGGTCAGTGCCCAAGGCTTGGTCTGGCACCCGGTCGGTGCTGTACCTTGAATTCCACTCGATGATTTCCTTGTGAACCTTGTAGGCCTCAGGAATGATCAATCGTATTCTCGCTGAATGAAACATGAGCTTCGCGGTTCGAACTCGATCCTTGAAACCCGAGATCCAATGGACTTTGTATCCAATACCCACTGCCGTTTGCAGCGCCTCTTGCTCAAACTCGGTGAGGGGGCGCATGCTCAAAGGGCGTCTTTGCACGCTCCTCTTTTCGATGCAAGGCAACAATGGGCTGGCTGAAATTGAGGAGTCTTTTTGAAAACGAAGGTCGATGAGTGGCGCATGCTCTAACGATTCTGGGCGTCGTGAGGCAACCATGCGCAGTCCGAACTGACTGGCTCCGATGGCGGCAGTTTCAAGCAGGGCGCCAACTGCTATCTGGCTTGGGTGTCCATCGAGGTCGTAGACGCAGTGCGTTCGGGTGTCAAAGGCATGAACGCAAACGTGGAGTGGATCAATGATCTCGAAGCGCCATGGCTGTGTGTTGTCCCCGCTAGGTGCCCAGCGTGCAGTATCGAGAATTTTCTTGATCGTATCGTCGGTACTCATTTTCTTGTGACTTTGAAGAGTTTCTGGAGGCTTTGCACGCTCAGCCATGTTTTGATATTTGGATCGGCTTTTGTGACTATTTAAGCGTCACTTCGCTTTAAGTTGGCAGTTAAACTTTGACGGTGAACTCTAGGGGTCTGAGATGGGACAAGACGGAAGCTTCGATTACGACCGAGCATTTTCAAGAAACATAGGATGGCTGACCCCAAAAGAGCAGCAAAAAATTCGAACGGCCAAGGTTGCCATTGCAGGTCTGGGCGGAGTGGGCGGGGCGCACTTGCTGACTTTGGCTCGCCTAGGGGTCGGCCGCTTCAGTATTGCAGATTTTGACGACTTTGAAGTCCACAACTTCAATCGGCAGGTCGGGGCTTTGATGTCCACGCTAGGTCGGCCAAAGTCAGAGGTCTTGGCGGAGCAAACGCGAGACATCAATCCTGAGGCGCAAGTCGATGTTTTTGGGGCTGGGGTGACGGCAGAGAACATCGAGGAGTTTCTCCGCGACGTCGATGTTTATGTGGATGGGATAGATTTCTTTGCCATAAAGGCGCGAAGAATGCTGTTTCAGGCTTGTTACGAGCGAGGTATTCCGGCATTAACCGCCGCCCCCTTGGGGATGGGCGTCTCTTTGCTTTATTTTGCGCCGGGCAGCATGAGCTTTGAGCAGTATTTCCGGGTTGAGGGGCATAGTGAAAAAGAACAATATGCTCGATTCATGGCCGGTTTGTCGCCTGCAATGCTCCAGCGCGGCTATCTGGTCGCCCCTGAGGCAGTCAACTTTAAGGAAAAGCGCGGGCCCTCGACCATGATGGCTTGTGACTTGTGTGCTGGGGTTATGGGGTCCTCTGTCTTGAAGGTTTTGCTGGATCGGGGGGCATTGCGCGCTGCGCCGTGGGCGATGCAATTTGATGCGTATAAGCAAAAGCTCCGTTTCACTTGGCGACCATTCGGGAATGCCAATCCCTTGCAGCAAGTCTTGTTGGCCATGATTCGCCCCTTGTTGAAGGGGTAGTCCGTCCTTGAGAGGGCTTCACTTCTGACTCTTGTGTGACCGATTTGCCAAGTCGCTGGTTTGCAAGTGAGTTTTGTGGTGATTACCCTCAAATTGGGCGGGTGACAGGCCGAAGCTTTGTGGGATGATCCCGGCGCGCTACATGGGCCGACCAGTGGATTTTGCCGCCGGCTTGAAGCACCAATTTTTAGACATTTGAGGAGTTGCCATGATCAAGAGCATTCAATTCACCTCGCGCAAGCTCGGCTTGGCTCTCGGTGCTGCGGCTTTAGCTCTGTTGCAGGGCTGCGCTAGTTCATCGGGTGGTCATCCGCCCGCTCCGATTTCGGCTGGCGTTTCCGATTACAGCTACATCGTTGGAGCTGGAGACAATATCAACATCATCGTCTGGCGCAACCCCGAGTTGTCCATGGCCGTACCTGTGAGGCCGGATGGCAAGATTGCCACGCCTTTGATTGATGAGTTGGTTGCGCAGGGCAAGAATCCTATCGAGCTCGCGCGTGAGATCGAGAAGCAGCTGGGTAAGTATGTTCGCGACCCGGTGGTGACGGTGATCGTGACCGGCTTTGTTGGGCCATACAGCGAGCAAATTCGGGTCATTGGTGAAGCGGCCAAACCGCAAGCCTTGCCGTACAAGCAAAAGATGTCGCTTTTGGACGTGATGATCACGGTCGGAGGATTGACGGACTTTGCCTCTGGCAATGAAGCCACCATTTTGCGCTCCAGCGAGGGCGGCAAGCAGTACTCGGTGCGTCTGAAGGACTTGATCAAGCGCGGCGATGTGTCCGCCAATGTCGAAATGCGTCCTGGAGACGTGTTGATCATTCCTCAGAGCTTTTTCTGATGGTTTGCTGGCGAGGCTGACAGCCTTTGCCTGATTTGTGCAGCTTGCTTTTTGTGTTTGGCCAAAGTTCTGGCCGCTTCTTCTTGAGATCACCCGCCGATGGATTTATTGATTGCCCAGGCTCTTGCTATCGCGAAGCGTAGCTGGAAGTACCGTTGGCCAGGCTTGGCAGTGGCATGGCTGCTCGGTATTGCTGGTTCAGTCTTTGTGATGACCATGCCCGATCGGTACGAGGCCAGTGCCCGTATTTATGTGGACACAGAGTCGATCTTGAAGCCGCTGATGTCTGGACTCGCGATTCAGCCGAACATTGAGCAACAGGTGGTGATGTTGAGTCGTACGCTGATCAGTCGGCCCAACGTTGAAAAGCTCATTCGTATGGCCGACTTGGATCTGAAAAATCAGTCCAAGGCGCAGCAAGAGGCCTTGATCGATTCGGTGACCAAGAACTTGTCGATTCAGAGCACGGCGCGTGACAACCTGTACACCTTGGCTTACCGCGACTCTGACAAAGAAAGTGCCAAACGGGTGGTTCAGTCGTTTGTGTCAATTTTTGTCGAGTCAAGCCTTGGGTCTAACCGCAAAGACTCCGCAACCGCAGCCACCTTCATTAATGAGCAAATCAAGAGTTACGAGGCTAAGCTTGAAGAGGCTGAAGGGCGGCTGAAAGAGTTTCGCCTGCGTAACTTGCAGAATGTCGACGCAGACGGCAAGGATTCGGCTTCCCGCTTGCGAGAGTTGAGCGTTGAGCTCGAGCGTGCTCGCTTGGAACTGCGGGAAGCGGTCAATGGTCGGGATGCGGCCAAGCAACAGTTGGAAGCTGAGCGCAAGGGCGCCATGAGCACGACGCAAAGCTTGCTTCAAGAATCGAATATGAGTTTGGCGACGCCAGAACTGGATGCCCGTTTGGACGCGCAACGCCGAAATCTGGATTCTTTGTTGCAGCGTTACACCGAGCAGCACCCCGATGTGCTTAGTGCTCGCAAATCCATCTCTGATATCGAAGATGAGAAGCGATTGAAGATGAAGGAATTGCGCAAGATTGCGCTGGCCTCGCCTTCGGGGGGCGGCAATGGCAGCGTTGCGGCTCAGGAGATGAGTCGTTTGTTGGCTTCGGCAGAAGTTCAGGTTGCAACCCTCAGAGCTCGCGTGGATGAGTACTCTGCCCGTTACGCCAAGGCATTGGCGGGTGTGCGGACAGCCCCCCAACTCGAGGCGGAGGCGGCGCAGCTGAATCGCGACTACGCCATTCACAAGAAGAGCTATGAAGACTTGGTGGCTCGTCGAGAGTCGGCGTCGATGTCGGGTGAGTTGGATCTTGCTGCTGGCGTGGTTGACTTTCGATTGATCGATCCGCCGCGTGTTTCACCGAAGCCTGTGGCGCCAAATCGGCTCCTTCTGCTTGCGGGTGTGATGGGCGCGGCTTTGTTTGCTGGTTTGGCAACAGCCTTCCTGGTGAGTCAACTCAGACCGGTGTTTCACGATGCGCTTGAGTTGCGTTCGCGAATTGACTTACCGATCCTTGGCGTCGTCACTCGGCTGACCTCCCCGGATGACATCAAGAGAAAACGAAAGGATTTGGTGTACTTTGGATCGGCAGCAGCGAGCTTGGTTGGACTGTTTGTGTTGGGACTGTCGGTAATGGCTTATTTGACGACAAGGGTGGTGGCCTGATATGACTAGCCTGATTGAACAAGCGGCTCGTCGATTGGAGCAGTTGCGGCAAGCCGGCGTTGTCCTGCCTGAAGACTCATCGCAGATGCCGTCTGACATGCTTGCTGGATCGAAAAAACCGGAGGATGCGGCGGCGCCTGAACTGGCTCGCGGAGAAGCGCATAGCACTGCCAGTAGCAGCTCAAGGCAAGAGAACCTGTCTTCGCAAGCTTCATCGCGGCGGGTCGACCTTGATTTGGACGCCTTGGCTGCTCAGGGTTTTGTGATGCCCAATGCCGGCCGAAGTCAGTTGGCCGATCAGTATCGGGTGATCAAGCGGCCTTTGATCAAGAATGCCATGGGTAAGGGGGCCGCCACACTGAATCACGCAAATCTGATCATGGTGACCAGTGCGTTGGCGGGGGAAGGGAAGAGCTTTACATCCCTGAACTTGGCGCTGAGTATTGCCGCCGAACTGGACAACACGGTGATGCTGGTGGATGCCGATGTGGCGCGGCCCTCAATGCTTCGCATGTTGGGTCTGCCGCAAGGCCCGGGTTTGCTTGACGTTCTGGAGCAGAAGTTTGACATGGCCGATGTCATGCTGCGAACCAATGTCGATAAGCTGACATTGCTGCCCAGTGGTACGCCGCACCAGCGTGCAACAGAACTGTTGGCCAGCGATGCGATGAGCAATCTGCTGGAGGATATGGCCAAGCGCTATCCAGACCGGATCATCATTTTTGATTCGCCGCCTTTGCTCTTGACTACAGAATCTCGCGTGTTGGCTTCGCATATGGGTCAAATCGTGGTGGTGATTCGAGCTGAGAGTACCTCTCAGACGGCGGTGCAGCAGGCCTTGGCGACCATTGAGTCTTGCCCCTTGAAAATGTTGCTGTTGAATCAGGCTTCTGACAATGCGCAAGGGAGCTATGGGTCGGGTTATGGCTACGGCTACGGCTATGGCTACGGCTATGGGGGCAGCCGTGACGCGTCCAAGGGCTGACGGCCGCCATTTGCCGAACAGCGGTATGGGATCAGAATCCATCCGCCAAGTGTCGGGTCATGGTCTCCATGGGCGCCTGATCCCCAGGCCGATGGCTTCAGCCCTTGCGGCAGCACTTTTGGGCTTGGTGCCAGGGCTTGCGCTGTCGCAGGCAGTTGGCATGGGTCTTGGAAGCGCAATTGGATCAAGTCCATCCGCTGATGCAGGTGGTGTATCGGGCGCTGGCTCTGGCGGCGCGGGGTTGCGAGTGCAGCCACGCGTCAGTTTGACCCAAACATGGACCGACAATTTGTCTTTGCAAGAGCGAGCCAAGGATCAGGCATTGATCTCGATGGTGGCTCCTGGCCTCACTGTGAACAGCAATAGCGGGCGTTTGCGAGGTAGCTTGGACTACGCCTTGAACGGACTCATCTATACCAAGACTGAGCGCGCCAACAACGTTCAACATGCTTTGTCGGCCAATGCGAGTTTGGAGTTGATCGACCGCCATTTCTTTGTGGATGTCCGTGCCAGTTACGGTCAACAACAGGCTTCCGCGTTTGGTCAGCAAACGTCCGCTGAAAACGCGATTCGCAATCCCAACAGCAGTGATGTTGCAAACTTGATCGTGACCCCGAGTTGGCGTGGGCGTTTGGCGGATTTCGCCCGATGGGAGGCCAAAGCGAGCGCCACGGAAACGCGAGTCAAGAACTCGGCCGTGGGTGATTCGCGGCAAGCAGACCTCTCTTTGCGCGCCGATGGCATCGCAACGGGGCCGCTGTCTTGGTGGAGTGCTGTGAGTTCGCAGCGGGCAAATGCCAGCTCGGGGATAGACAATGTCCGGTCGTCTGCGACGGCGGGTTTGAGTTACCGCCCCGATATTGAGTTCTCCATCGGAGTGAATGCCGGCTTGGAGCGTAGTGATCTCAAGACAGGCGCTGCGAAAAGCGGACCCACGGCCGGGTTCAATGCGGTCTGGACTCCCACCCCTCGCACCTCGTTCCAGGGGGACTATCAGCGTCATGATTACGGCGACAGCCATTCGCTCAGTCTGAATCATCGTTTTCAACGTTCGTCCATTCGATTCATGGACTCAACGTCCGTGTCGCAAGGGCTGAGCAGCGGTGCTGGTGGGCAGTTGACGAATTACCAGCTGTATTTCTTCCAGTTCGAGAGCCTCTATCCCGACCCGGTTGTTCGTGATGCGAAGGTTAGGCAGTTCTTGCAGGAAACCGGGCGTAGCCCGAATGCGCAAGCCAACTCAGGCTTTTTGTCCTCATCGCCCTCTTTGCAACGCCGGCAAGAGCTGTCTGCATCTTGGCAAGGCTTGCGTGCTTCAGCGACCGCGACGCTGAATCAAAGCGCAAGTAGTCGAATTGGTGGGCAGGTGCCAGGTCAGGGTGATTTGTCTCAGTCCTCGAAGGTCGTGCAGCGCGGCGCAAGTGCGAGTTTTTCATACCGCTTGACGCCCGATAGCTCCGCCAATCTGGCGATCTCAGAGCAGCAAACTCGCGGCGATCTGGCCAGTCAGTCGACCACACTGCGTAACGTGAATCTCAGTTGGAATGGACGATTGGGCCAGAAGGGCTCTTTGAATATTGGTACTCGGTATTCGCTGTTTGAAGGCACCTTGCCCTATCGGGAGAATGCCGTGTTTGCAACCTTGGTCCACCAGTTCTAGCAAATGTACGAAGCGTTCTATGGCTTGAGCAGCAAGCCTTTTCAACTCAGCCCGGATCCGAATTTCTACTTCGGGAGCAAGCAGCACCGGCGCGCCAAGGCTTATCTGGACTACGGCGTGCTGCGCAATGATGGCTTCATCGTCATCACCGGGGAAATTGGGGCAGGCAAGACCACCTTGCTCCGCGGGCTGTTGGACAGCCTGAATCGCAGCAATGTGGTGATCGGCAATTTGGTTACGACGCAGTTGGATGCCGAAGACACTTTGCGGATGGTGGGGTCCGCCTTCGGCGTGCGTGTCAAGGACTTGCCTAAGTCTGAGGTCTTGATGACTTTGGAGGCATTTTTTGTCAGCCAAACCAGCCAAGGTAAGCGCTGCCTGCTGATCGTGGACGAGGCTCAAAACCTGAGCGCTCGCGCAGTCGAAGAGTTGCGCATGTTGTCGAACTTTCAGTTCAGCAACCAGTCTTTGCTGCAGACCTTTTTGGTCGGTCAACCCGAGTTCCGAAGCATTTTGCAGCGCCCGGAGATGGAGCAGTTTCGGCAACGGGTTGCGGCCACCTGCCATATCGGTCCCTTGGATGAAGATGAAACGCAGCGCTATATCGAACATCGCTTGAAATGCGCGGGCAGCAGCGGAAAGCCAAGCTTCGCGCCTGAAGCTTTCCCCGCCATCTTCAAGGCCAGCCAAGGGATCCCTCGACGGATTAACTCCTTGTGCGACCGGCTCCTGCTCTTGGGGTTCATGGGCAGCAAGACGCATTTGGCCTTGCCCGATGTAGAAGAGGCCTTGCGCGACATTGCTCAAGAAATTGCAGTACCCAAGCCTGTGCATGGCGAAGGTGCGCAAGCTCTGGACGCACTGCCTGATACTGCAGGCTATGACTTGTCGCGGTTGAATCTGGGGGCGGAAGAAGCGGCAGCCTTGTCTTCCGAGTTTGGGAGGCTGGGCGAGGGACAGCAGGCCGATCGTTTGCAACGCTTGGAAGCCAGCCTGCTTCGCTTGGAGAGAATTAACTTGCAGACTTTGAAGTTGATGCAGCGCTTGCTGGCGTCGGTCAAGCAGGATTGAAACAACTGCCGGGGCCTTGGCTCCGGGGAATGGGGCAGAGGACCTTGCTCCGTGGAGTTCCCGTCGCAAAGTGCAAGCTTCTTTCGCTGAACTCTCTTTTGCATGCTGAATACAAACTTATGTTGATGCCGACCTTGTCAGTACCCGTTCGGAACGCCATGACCATTGATGTCGAGGACTACTTCCAAGTCTCGGCATTTGCGCCCTATATTGAGCGCAGCGATTGGGATCGACGTGAGTGCCGAGTCGAGCGCAATGTCGAGCGAATTTTGGCTTTGTTGGCCGAGCATAGAACCCAAGCGACCTTCTTCACGCTCGGTTGGGTGGCTGAGCGTTATCCTCAACTCGTCAAGCGGATCGTTGCCGAGGGGCACGAATTGGCGAGCCATGGCTTTGGTCACGAGCGTGTAAGCGATCTGACGCCAAAGACTTTTGCTGACGACATCGTGCGCACAAAGGCCTTGCTGGAAGACCTGGGGGGTCAGGAAGTGCTGGGCTATCGTGCCCCGAGTTTCTCGATCGGGCAGACCAATCTTTGGGCATTTGACACCTTGCTGGAGGCGGGCTATCGATACAGCTCCAGTGTCTACCCGATCCAGCACGACCATTACGGCATGCCGGATTCGCCTCGCTTCGCGTATCCCGTGCGTGAGGGCTTGCTCGAGATTCCAGTGACCACGGTTCGGATGTTCAATAAGAACCTTCCGTCCAGTGGCGGGGGCTACTTTCGTTTGTTGCCTTATGCCTTGTCGCGTTGGCTGATCCGCAAGGTCAATACCGTGGATCAGCAGTCTGCCGTGTTTTATTTCCATCCCTGGGAGATTGATGCCGAGCAGCCGCGTGTTGCCGGCATCGATGCCAAGACTCGCTTCAGGCATTACGTCAACATTGAGCGGACTCATGATCGGATTGCCCATTTGTTGAGTGATTTCGCCTGGGGCCGTATGGACGAGATTTTTCTTGGCCGCAAAGTGAAGGCCTTGGGGGATATGTCACAGCCTGCGACTCAAGTTCAGTTGGCCTGACCCCGAATGACATCCACGATCCAGATCAAGCGCTTGACGGCGCAAGACCAAGTCTTGGCTGCGCGCTGGGATGCATTTGTGCTGGCTTGTCCGCAGGCGAGCTTCTTTCACCGGGCCGGTTGGTTGCGCATGGTGGAGCAGGTGTTTGGCCATCAAGGCTTTTTCCTCTATGCCGAGCGCGACGGAGAAATCGAAGCCGTGTTGCCTTTGGCGCAGGTCAAGAGCCTGTTGTTTGGCCACTCTCTGGTGGCGCTGCCATTTGCTGTCTACGGTGGCGTTGCGGCCAACAACGAAGAGGCGGCTCTGGTTCTGGAGCAAGAAGCACAATCGATCGCGCAACGCTTGGGCGTCGAACACCTGGAGTTCCGCAATGTTCAGGCCAGGCACGCGGAGTGGCCTCGGCAAGACCTCTACGTCACTTTCCGAAAAGAAATCCTGCCCGATGAAGAGGCCAATATGCTGGCCATCCCCCGCAAGGCTCGGGCCAGTGTTCGCAAGGGCATCAAGAACAATCTGGTCGGGCACTTGGACGCCAATGTCGACCGTTTCTTCGCCCTTTATGCCGACAACACCCATCGGCACGGCACGCCGGCGATGCCCAAACGTTACTTCGCTGCCTTGCTGGATGAATTCGGTGCCGATGCCGAGGTGCTGACGGTGACAGATCCGGCCGGACGACCTCTCAGTTCCGTCTTGAGTTTTTACTTCCGAGATGAGGTCTTGCCCTATTACGCCGGCGATGATGAGGAAGCCCGCGACTTGGCTGCCAACGATTTCAAGTACTGGGAGTTGATGCGACGCGCGTGCGCACGCGGGCTCAAGGTTTTTGACTATGGCCGCAGCAAGCAGGGAACCGGGTCTTATGCCTTCAAAAAGAACTGGGGCTTCGAGCCGACACCGCTGCACTATGAGTACTGCCTTTACAAGCGCGACGATGTGCCTCAGAACAATCCGACGAACGCCAAGTACCAACTGATGATCAAGACTTGGCGCCGTTTGCCCCGAGGCTTCGTCAATTGGCTGGGGCCTTTTGTCGTGCGCAATCTGGGTTGATCGGCATGGCCAATATCCTGTATTTGGTCCATCGCCTGCCTTATCCGCCCAACAAGGGGGACAAGGTTCGGTCTTTCCATCTGCTGAAGCATTTGGCGGCGCGGCATCGCGTTTTTTTGGCGACCTTTGTCGATGATCCGCAGGATATGCAGTACCTGGATACGGTAAAGCAGTACTGCGTCGATATGTTTGCCGTTCAACTCAATACCCGTGTTGCGAAGCTTTGTTCGCTCACGGGATTGATGCGCGCAGAGGCCTTGAGCCTGCCTTTTTATCGTCATTCAGGCATGCAAGCCTGGGTTGACCGTATTGCGGCGGCCGAGTCTTTGGATGCGTCCATCGTTTTTTCTTCACCGATGGCGCAGTACGCGATGCGATTGCCTGAGTTGCCGATGTTGGTGGACTTTGTCGATCTGGACTCCGCCAAGTGGAGTGACTACGCACCCAATCATGTGTGGCCCTTGTCTTGGCTGTATGCCCGCGAAGGGCGAACCCTGCTGGCGTTTGAGCAGGCTGTTGCTTCTCAAGCACGTGCATCTTTTTTTGTGACCGACAAAGAAGTGGCGCTGTTTCGTTCGCGCTCGCCGGGGCATCAGTCTCCGGTGCAAGCGCTCGGCAATGGCGTCGATGCGGACTACTTTTCGCCGGATGGCAGCCGGGCGAGCCCGTTTCCTAAAGATCAGTTGCCTCTGGTTTTCACGGGGGCCATGGATTACTGGCCGAATATCGATGCCGTCACTTGGTTTGCTCGCGAGGTATTGCCTGATTTGCGCCTGCGTTGGCCCGCGGTTCATTTTCATATTGTTGGGCGTAGCCCCTCGGCAACGGTGCAGGAACTGGCAGGCGAAGGCATCAGTGTGAGCGGCACCGTGCCGGATGTCAGGCCCTACCTTCAGCATGCAGCCGTTGTGCTTGCGCCTTTGCGTTTGGCTCGCGGCATCCAGAACAAGGTTTTGGAGGCGATGGCCATGGCACGTCCCGTCGTCGCAGCGCGCAGTTGCGCTCAAGCCATTGACGCGCAAGTAGGGCTTGAATTGCTAGAGGCGGAGACGGCGGAAGACTTCGTTCGCGAGGTGAGTTCCCTGCTGGCGTCTGCAAGTCGATCAGAAGACCTGGGGCGCGCAGGCCGCGCCCGCGTATTGGCCAACTACAGCTGGGATGCCCACCTCTCTGGCATTGACCAACATTTGGCCGCCTTGCCTGCACACGGAGCTTCTCGGTGAAAGTGTTGATGACGATTCCCATTGCTTGGCGGCAGGCGCTGGTTTGCCTGCTCTTGTCCCTGGCGGCCGTTTTGCTGCTCTACAGCGATACCGCCCTTGCCATGGTGGAGATTTGGAATCGCTCCGAGACCTATGCTCACGCCTTCGTTGTGCCCCCCATCGTGATCTGGTTGGTGTGGCGGCAGCGCTCGGTGTTGGCACAGCAAGTGCCCAAGCCCGCCTTGGGCTGGCTTTTACCGTTGGTGGGCTTTGCCTTCTTGTGGTTGTTGGGTGACCTTGTATCCGCGAACTCCGTGGCCCAGTTGGCCTTGGTGGGCATGCTGGTCTGCGTCGTGCCGCTCATCTTGGGTTGGTCGGTAGCTCGCTTGATCGCGTTCCCTTTGGGGTTCTCGTTTTTTGCCGTGCCGATCGGTGAATTCATGACGCCCCAATTGATGGAATGGACCGCAGATTTCACTGTGGCGGCGATACGTTTGAGTGGCATCCCGGTTTATCGGGAAGGGCAAGACTTTGTCATCCCTTCTGGCAGTTGGTCCGTGGTTGAGGCTTGCAGTGGCATTCGCTATCTGATGGCTTCGGTGATGGTGGGAACTTTGTTCGCCTACTTGAATTTCAATTCGCTGAGGAAGCGCTTGATTTTCGTCCTGGTGGCTTTCTTGATGCCGGTGATCGCCAACTGGCTTCGCGCTTACTTCATCGTGATGCTGGGCCATTTTTCCGGCAATAAATTGGCCGTGGGTGCAGACCATCTGATTTACGGCTGGGTGTTTTTCGGCATCATCATGCTGGCCATGTTCATGATCGGCGCCAAGTGGAGCGACCCTGAGATTGTGCCGGCCAGTGTCCATAACAGCCTATCGCACCGGGCACCGGCAGCAACGCCTCAGTGGGTTCTTGCCGGAGTGGCTGTATTCATGGTGCTTTTGGCGCCCTTGGGGGCATTGAAGCAATTGGCTGTTCAAGCGACTGATGCTGAGCTTGTTTTGCAGGCGCCAGATTTGTCCAAGAAGGGCTGGCAGCAAGAACCCAAGGGGATTGACGAGTGGGTGCCGGCCTATGAGGGTTCAAAGGCCTCGCTTCAGTCGGCCTATCGCAAGTCTTCGGCTGACGCAGATTTGTCCGTCGTTGGCCTGCATATTGCCTATTACCGAGCCCAAAGCTATCAAGACAAGTTGATCAGTTCCACCAATGAACTGACCCGGACCACCGACTCTACCTGGGCCACGGTCAGCCGCAACGTCAGCAAGCTGGAATTGCCTGAAACGAGCTTACCGCTTCGTTCAGCAGAGTTGCGAGGCGGTGGCGTTGCTGGACATTTGGTCGGTCATGCCGGGCACGTGGGGCAGCAACGGCTTTCCGTTCGTTATGTGTACTGGGTGAATGGCCGGCTGACGACCAGCGACGCCATGGCCAAGTTGTATGGGGCTTTGGGCCTGCTGAAGGGGCAGGGCGATGATGCCGCTGCAGTGTTCGTGTCCGCGCCTCATACCGAAAAAGGCTCTGCAGACGCCTTGTTGGAAGAGTTTTTGCGCGACAACTGGCTCGATCTGGAGCAAAAGTTACGGGCGACCCGGGATTCGGTGCATAACCCAGCGCCTGCTCGGTGAGAATGACGCTTTTTGCCAGGACCGCGTTTGCACACCCCGCTTCAACCGATGTCTCAAGATGCCCGACCCTTGGTGCTCCATGTGGTGTACCGCTTCGACACGGGCGGCCTGGAGAACGGTGTTGTCAATCTGATCAACCACATGCCGGCGGATGCTTATCGGCATGCTGTGTTGGCCTTGACTGAAGTGACGGACTTTCGTTTGCGGGTGAAGGTCCCTGACGTGCAATTCATTGAATTGCACAAACCCCCTGGGCACGCTTTTTGGTTGTATCCGAGTCTGTATCGTCTGCTGCGTCAGCTCAAGCCTACGCTCATCCACACTCGGAATTTGGCCGCCTTGGAGGTCTTGGTTCCAGCATGGGCTGCGGGGGTATCGTGCCGTGTTCATGGAGAACACGGGCGAGAAGGGGCTGACTTGGCCGGTAAAAGCCGGCGGTATCAGTGGATGAGGCGTATCTACGGCCTGTTCGCGCACCGATTCGTTGCTCTCTCACGTGAGTTGTCCGACTATTTGACAGCCGCAGTCGGATTTGATCGGGGGCGAGTGTTAAGGATCTGCAATGGCGTGGATACGCATCGCTTTGCGCCAGCTCCGCATCGGCAAATCATTACCGAATGTCCTTTTGGCGACCCGGACCTGGTGTTGTTTGGGACTGTAGGTCGCATGCAAGCGGTGAAGGATCAGGCCTTGTTGGCACGCGCCTTCCTTTTGGCCTTGCAGCAGCGACCGGACTTGCGTTCGTGCATGCGTCTTTTGATGGTTGGTGATGGTCCCGAACTGCCCAAGGTCTCGCGTATTTTGGTCGAAGGTGGTGTGGCCGATCTGTGTTGGCTCCCTGGAACGCGCAGTGATGTTCCGGACTTGATGCGCGGCATTGATGTGTTTGTGTTGCCCTCGCTGAGTGAAGGCATTTCAAATACCGTGCTGGAAGCGATGGCCAGCGGTTTGCCAGTGTTGGCGACCCGTGTCGGCGGTACGGTTGATCTGGTGGACGACGGCGTTAGTGGCTTGCTGACTCCGCCGGCGGACGCGCAGGCCATGGCCACAGCTATGATCCGTCTCTGTGACGATGGCGCTGCGCGTCAGGCCATGGGACAGGCCGGTCGTAAGCGGGTGGAGCAGCATTTCAGCCTGGATGTCATGGTTGCTGCGTACCGTAGGCTGTATGACGAAATGACGCACAACCTGCCCGCGTGTCGGATGGCGTCGCGGGAGACTTGAAATGTGTGGCATTACCGGAGTATTTGACACGCGCGGCCAAAGTCTGATTGACGAGGTGAGCCTTCAGCGCATGAACGACTCGCAGTGGCATCGCGGCCCTGACGAAGGCGAGATCTACATGGAGCCCGGCCTGGGCTTAGGCCATCGCCGCCTCTCGATCATCGATGTCGCCACCGGCCAGCAGCCTTTGTTTAACGAAGATCGCAGTGTCGTTATCGTTTTCAACGGCGAGATTTACAACTATCAGTCGCTGATGACGGAGTTGCAGACCCTGGGTCATGTGTTTCGCACCAAGAGCGATACCGAGGTCATTGTGCACGCCTGGGAGTCCTGGGGAGAGGACTGCGTGCTGCGCCTGCGCGGCATGTTTGCCTTCGCACTTTGGGACCGCAATCGGCAGACTTTCTTCATGGCGCGCGACCGCCTGGGCGTTAAGCCTATGCATTACGCGTTGCTGGGCGATGGCCAACTGTTGTTTGGCTCCGAACTGAAGTCCTTGTTGGCTCATGGCGGAATGGACCGCAGCTTGGATCCTCTGGCGGTTGAGGAGTACTTCGCGCTGGGTTATGTGCCGGAACCGCGTTGCATCTTCAGCCAAGCGCGCAAGCTATCGCCAGGGCACCGCCTGAGCATTCGGCGTGGTCAGCCCATCCCAGAGCCTGAGGAGTATTGGGATCTGCGTTTTACGTTGGACCGCAAGATCGGTTTGGACGAAGCCTGCGCTGAGTTGCGAGAGCGCCTCGACGAATCGGTGCGCCTGCGCATGATCGCCGAGGTGCCGCTGGGTGCCTTTCTGTCCGGCGGAGTCGATTCCAGTGCGGTGGTGGCCACGATGGCGGGCCTTTCAGACGAGCCGGTCAATACCTGTTCGATCGCCTTCGACGACCCTGCCTTCAACGAGTCAGCCTTCGCGCAGATGGTGGCAGACCGCTACAAAACAAATCACCGAGTCGAGACGGTACGCAGCGACGACTTCGACTTGATTGACCTGCTGGCGCGCCTCTATGACGAACCCTACGCGGACAGCTCGGCCTTGCCGACTTATCGAGTGTGCCAGCTCGCTCGCAAGCATGTGACGGTGGCGCTTTCGGGTGATGGCGGAGACGAAGGTTTTGGCGGCTACCGCCGCTACCGCACCCACTTGGCCGAGGATCGACGCCGCGCGGCCTTGCCGGCCAGCGTGCGCGAACCGCTGTTTGGTCTGCTTGGGCGTCTCTATCCCAAGGCCGACTGGGCGCCGCGCGTGCTGCGTGCCAAGTCGACCTTTGAAGGCCTGGCCCGCAACAGCGTCGAAGCCTATTTTCACGAGGTATCTATCCTGCGGGGGGGCATGCGTCAGCGCCTTTTCAGTCCGGCGCTCAAGGCTCAGCTGGGCGGCTACGACGCCTTGAACGTTTTCCAAGGGCACGCCGCTAAGGCCGACACCGAGGATCCGCTGGCCTTGATTCAATACCTAGACGTCAAGACTTATCTGGTGGGAGACATCAACACCAAGGTTGATCGGGCGTCCATGGCGCATTCGCTTGAGGTCCGCGAACCTCTGATGGACCACTCGCTGCTCGAGTGGCTCGCTACTTTGCCCTCAGACCTGAAGATTCGCGGCCAAGAGGGCAAGTACCTCTTCAAGAAGGCCATGGAGCCCAGGTTGCCCGATGATGTGCTGTACCGTCCGAAGATGGGCTTTGCGGTACCGCTGGCGCGCTGGTTCCGCGGGCCGCTCAGGCAGCGTGTTCGCGATGCGGTGCTCGGGCCGCGCCTGGCCGCCACCGGCTGGTTCAATCACGACTACCTGCGTCATCTTGTCGATGCCCACCAGTCCGGTGCCCAGGACTACAGCGCCTCTCTGTGGAGCCTGATGATGTTCGAATCCTTCCTGCGTCAAGTGGTCGATGGTGAATCCACCGGACTGCCTGTTTCTGCCGTCGAGGAGGCGGCCTCCCTGTCATGAGCTTGCGCGTTCTCCATGTGCTGGATCACTCGATCCCGCTGCACAGCGGCTATACCTTTCGCACCCTATCGCTTCTGCGTGAGCAACGTAAGCTGGGTTGGGACACCCAGCACATCACCAGTCCCAAGCATGGCGCCGGTCTGAAGAATGGTGATGGAGGCTTGTTGGAAGAAACGGTTGATGGCTGGCACTTCTACCGCACCCCTGTGGCGCCGGCCGCGCGCTCGCTGCCGGGCCTGGGTGAGTTGCGCCTGATGCGCCAGCTTGAAGCCCGGCTGCAGAGCGTCGCCGAGCAGCTGCGTCCGCAGATCATCCATGCGCACTCTCCGGTCCTCAATGCGCTTCCCGCGCTCAAGGTGGGTCGACGCCTGGGGATTCCGGTGGTCTATGAGGTGCGCGCCTTTTGGGAAGACGCCGCCGTGGACCATGGCACCACGGCTGAAGGCAGCCTACGCTACCGCATCACCCGAGCGATGGAGACTCACGCGCTCAAGCGAGTCGACCATGTCTTCACCATCTGTGAGGGCCTGCGCAGCGATATCGTCGCGCGCGGCATTGCGTCTGACAAGGTGACGGTGATCCCCAACGCGGTCGACATTGATGCCTTCGAGCCCGGTGCTAGCCCCGATGATGCGCTTAAGGCCGAATTAGGCCTGACTGGCTGCACGGTACTTGGCTTTATCGGTTCCTTCTATGCCTACGAAGGCCTTGACTTGTTGCTGGATGCGCTGCCCCACATCGTGGCACAACGCCCGGATGTGCGAGTGCTGCTGGTTGGCGGCGGCCCACAAGATGCCGCGCTGAAGGCGCAGGCCCAGCGCCTGGGCTTGGCCGACAAAGTCGTGTTTACCGGCCGCGTGCCGCACGCACAGGTCAATCGTTACTACGACCTGGTGGATGCGCTGGTGTACCCGCGACACTCGATGCGTCTGACTGAGTTGGTCACACCGCTCAAGCCGCTGGAAGCCATGGCGCAAGGGCGCTTATTGGTTGCGTCTGATGTGGGCGGTCATAAAGAGCTGATTCGCCACGGCGAGACCGGCATCCTCTTCAAGGCAGGCAAGGCGCAGGCATTGGCCGAAGCGGTGCTGCAACTGCTGGCTCAGCCCGAGCGCTGGCCAATACTTCGCGCGCAAGGTCGGAAGTTCGTGGAGCAAGAGCGCAACTGGGCGAATTCGGTGGCCAATTACCCGGCGGTTTACGCGGCGCTGACGAATCGACAATGAGCGTGGCGCGACTCAACGATTTACGACTGGCGCTGGTCGGCCCGCTGCCACCGCCGGCTGGCGGCATGGCCAATCAGGTGCGACAACTCGCTGAGTTGCTGGCGGAATCGGGCGCGCACGTGGAACTGGTGCAAACCAATGCCGCTTATCGACCGAGTTGGCTGGGGCGGCTGCCGGTGTTGCGTGCGCTAGCCCGGCTACTTCCTTATCTTGCTTCCTTGTGGCGTGCTGCTGGTCGCAATCAACTGATGCATGTCTTGGCGAACTCGGGTTGGTCTTGGCATCTCTTCGCCGCACCTGCGGTCTGGATTGCCTACCTTCGCGGCTGCCCGGTGCTGGTCAATTACCACGGCGGTGAAGCGGAGGCTTTTTTGACTCGCTCGCGCGGCTTGATCTCCTTCAGTCTGTCTCGCACGGGATTGTTGACAGTACCCTCGGCCTTTTTGCAGCGGGTCTTCGCGGCGCAAGGTTTCAAAGCCTCCATTGTTCCCAATGTGGTGGATCTGGCCCTGTTTCGCTTCCGTGATGAGGGCGTGAGTACCGATGGTGACAAGCAAATTGCGCCGCACCTGGTGGTGCTGCGCAATCTCGAACCCATCTACGATAACGCGAGCGCCTTGCGAGCCTTCGCCCTTGTACGCGAGCGCTGGCCGCAGGCGCAACTCAGTGTGGCCGGCTCCGGTCCGGAACTCGCGGCCCTACAGGCTCTGGTGACCGAGTTGAAGCTGGACGAAAGTGTGCGTTTTTGCGGTCGCTTGAACCGGGAGGGTATTGCCCGCCTGCTGTCAGAAGCCGATATCAGTTTGAATCCAAGCTTGGCTGACAACATGCCAGTGTCTGTGCTGGAGGCGCTGGCCTGTGGTGTTCCGGTGGTGTCCACCCGTGTGGGCGGTATCCCTGATTTGCTACAGGACGGCGTTTCCGCCTTGTTGGTGCCACCGGCAGACCCGGCGGCGCTTGCTCAGGCCGCGCTTGAGTTGATCGAAGACGCGGCTTTGCGCCAGCGTTTGCGTGAGGGAGGGCGAGTTGTGGTCAATGGCTGCAGTTGGGCACTCGTCGGGCCGCGCTTGGCACAGTGCTACGAACGGACGCTCGCGGGCGCCCATTGAACGAGATACACGCATGTACACCCGATTTGTTTCAGGCTTGTTATTCCCGCTGCACGAGCGCTTGAAGAAGCACGATTCGGTGTCGATCCGCCAGAGCCTGGAGCGGAGCCAATGGTTATCTGCGGCTGAGTTGCAGGCCCTGCAACTGCAGCGCTTGAATGCACTGTTGGCTGAAGCAGGCCAGAACGTGCCCTACTACCGTGAGTTGTTTCGCTCCTTGGGCCTGCAGCCGGGCCAGTTCAAGGATTTGGCCGAGCTAAACCAGCTGCCTTTCCTGACCAAAGCGGGCATCCGCGCCAATACGGATGCGCTGAAGAACACGCAAGCCCAAGGTCTATCGCGCTTCAACACCGGAGGTTCCTCGGGGGAGCCGCTGGTCTTTTTCATCGGCAATGAGCGGGTCTCACATGATGTGGCGGCCAAGTGGCGTGCCACACGTTGGTGGGATGTGGATATTGGCGATCCTGAAATCGTCGTATGGGGCTCTCCCATTGAATTGGGCAGCCAGGACCGCGTACGTGCGATTCGAGATCGACTCATGCGGACCCAGCTGCTTCCTGCTTTTGAGATGAGCGAAGCCAAGCTGGACGGATTTGTCGCTGCCATTCGCGCGCGGCGCCCGAAGATGCTGTTTGGCTATCCGAGCGCCCTCAGTCACATCGCCCGCCATGCTGAAGGCCGCGGTCAACGGATGGATGATCTTGGGGTCAAGGTTGCTTTTGTGACCAGCGAACGTTTGTACGACGATCAGCGGGCCACCATTGAGCGGGTGTTTGGCTGCCGTGTCGCCAATGGTTATGGTGGGCGTGATGCAGGTTTTATTGCCCATGAGTGCCCGCATGGTGGCATGCACCTCACGGCGGAAGATGTGATTGTCGAGATTGTGGATTCCGAAGGGCGGGTGCTACCGCCTGGCCAGGCGGGAGAGATCGTCGTCACCCATTTGGCAACCAAGGACTTCCCGTTCATTCGTTACCGGACTGGCGACGTTGCCGTATTGGATGATCGAGCCTGTGCCTGCGGCCGCGGCTTGCCCCTGTTGAAGGAAATTCAGGGGCGAACCACCGACTTCGTTGTCGCAGCCGATGGCACGGTGCTGCATGGCCTGGCGCTCATTTATGTGCTTCGCGATCTCCCTGAGGTGCAGGCCTTCAAGATAGTTCAACACACGCGCCAGCATGTCTGTGTGCAAATAGTGCCGGCCTCCGGCTTTAGTGCTGAACAGGAGGCCCTCATCGTCAAGGGCTTTCAGCAGCGACTTGGAAGTTCTGTGCGCGTGGAAGTGCAGTGCGTGGATGCAATCGACCCTGAGCGCTCAGGCAAGTTTCGGTATGTTGTCAGTCATGTTGGCGCTTAGATTCACTGAGACTGAGGCCGTGTTGTGAGAGATATAGTCATCATTGCTATCGTCTTAGCTGCGGCCCTGATCGCGCTTCGCCGACCATGGATTGGTGTGCTGCTTTGGACATGGCTGAGTCTGATGAGCCCGCATCGGTATGCGTATGGCTTTGCCTACGATGCGCCCGTGGCAGCTATAGCGGCAGGCTCCACCCTCTTGGGATTCCTTCTGACCCGCGATCGGCAATCACCGTTTCTAGCGTCACCCCCCATTTGGCTTCTGTTGTTGACGATCTGGATTACCTTGTCCTGGTCCTTCGGGCTTGACCCGAGTGGTGACTATGCGATGTGGGATAAGGTCATGAAGATCAATGTCATGATTTTCGTGACGATTGCGCTTTTGAGAACCAGGCAACACATTTTGGCGTTTGCATGGGTTGTTGCTGGATCGCTCGCCTTGGTTGGCATGAAGGGGGGGCTTTTCACGGTGCTTTCTGGTGGCGGATACCGGGTGTATGGGCCTCCAGACAGCTTCGTCGAAGAAAACAACGCCTTTGGAATGGCCTTGGTGATGACCATTCCGCTGCTGCGCTTTCTTCAGTTGCAATTGACTCCGGGCTGGCGCCGCCATGCGCTGACCGTGGCTATGCTGCTCTGTGCCGCCTCAGCGCTGGGCTCGCATTCTCGTGGCGCATTGCTTGCAATTGCTGCGATGACGATGCTGTTGTGGTGGCGCGGTCAGAACCGATTGAAAAGCGGGCTTGTTTTGGCCGTTGTGGCTTCTTCCCTGGTTGCGTTTATGCCGTCGCATTGGACTGAGCGCATGGCAACGATCGACAATTTCCAGCAAGACGACTCCGCCGTGGGTCGATTAGATGCATGGCGGAATGCCTTGGGTGTAGCAAAAGACTACCCCCTGGGCGCCGGCTTTTCTCCGAACAAGCAAGAGTTCTTCAACCGCTACGCCACAGGAGCGCAGGCGCGTGCTGCTCACAGCATTTACTTTCAGATTCTGGGTAATCACGGCTTTATCGGCCTGTTTCTTTACCTTGGGCTCTTCTTCTCGACTTACGGTCTAGCGGGGCGATTGCGCAAACAAGCACTTGCCGAGCCCAAGGCGCAGTGGGTTGCACAATTGGCGGCGATGTGTCAGGTGTCCTTGGTGGGCTTCTTCGTCGGGGGGGCTTTTCTGAGCTTGGCCTATTACGACTTGGCTTACGACGTGATGGCGCTTGTGGTTGTCGCCCATATATGGTTCAAGCAGCAGTCTTGGACCACGGAGCCTGTCTATCCGAGGCGCTGGTGGAGCTTGCCCGGACTACCTACTGAGCCGACGACCAGGAAAAAAACGTGATTCGTAGTGCACTCTCCTTGCTTTCTCCGAGCGGAAGTCGGGGCCGTCTGTCCATTTTGATCTTTCACCGAGTCTTTGCCCAACGGGACCCATTGATGCCTGGCGAGGTGACGACGGCCGAGTTTGATTCCATTTGTAGTTGGCTGCGCCAGTGGTGTTCGGTGATGCCACTGCAGCAGGCGGCGGACGCCCTGCGTGAAGGAACGTTGCCAAGTCGCGCAGTTACCATCACTTTTGATGATGGCTATCGCGACAATCATGGCGAGGCTTTGCCGGTACTGAAGCGACATGGGTTGTCTGCCACGTTCTTTATCGCGTCGGGTTTCTTGGATGGAGGCCGCATGTGGAATGACACGGTCATCGAGTCCATTCGGCGTAGCCCGTCGTCTACCTTGGATTTGGCGGGGACGCCATTGGCAGATCTGGGCTCGTTTTCCTTGGACGATGATGAGGCGCGCCGGCGTGCAATCGCTGCACTTATCGGGCGAGTCAAATATCTACCCCCGGACGAGCGTCAGCGCTGCGTGACCATCTTGGCCGAGCGGGCCTCAGCCCAACTACCAACTGATCTGATGATGAGTCGCACCGAGGTTGCTGCCTTGCATGCCGCGGGTATGACGATCGGTGCACATACCCGCAACCATCCCATTTTGCGTGGCCTTGGCCGCGACGATGTAGCGACCGAGATCGAGGAGAACTGCAGGGATCTCCAGTCCATCACCGGTCGTCGCCCTTCCTTGTTTGCGTACCCGAATGGACGTCCCGGCGTTGATTACGACGACGCCACCCGCGATGTGGTCAAGGAGTTTGGTTTCAGCGCGGCGGTATCCACGGCTTGGCGTGCAGCTCGTGCCAGCGATGATCTATTGCAATTGCCTCGTTACATGCCTTGGGAGCGCACTCGGGCGCGCTTTGCGATCAGGCTGGCTCACACTCTGGCGACGACATGAGTACCGCTGCGTTGATGCCCCCGCTGAATGCAACCGTGTCGGTGATCGTGCCTACCTACAACCGGGCGCATTACTTGAGGGAGTGTCTGGACAGTTTGTTGACCCAGACGGTATTGCCGTATGAAGTGATCGTGGTTGATGACGGATCAAGCGACGATACCCCGCAGGTGTTGCAGTCCTATGGATCGAGAATTTGCGCCATACGCAAGGAAAATGGCGGAAAGCCGGTTGCGGTGAACCTAGGCGCCGAGCGGGCCGTGGGGCAATGGCTGTGGATCCTTGATGATGACGATGTGGCTTTGCCAGATGCAATCGAGACTCGGTTGCGAGTGCTGCAGGGCAGTCCTGATGCTGATTTCGTGTACGCGCCTCATTGGGTGGGTTCGGATGGCCAGGAGGGCCGGATCCAGCGCTCGCACGTGAATCAACCGCTGGTGCCAGCCGAGGATGCCTTCTTTTTGGATGTAATGCGTGCTTGCTTCTTCCACCTAGGCACCACGCTTGTTCGGCGTGAGCGCTTTCAAGACTTGGGTGGATTGGATCCAAGTTTGCGCGCGGGTGAGGATTACGACTTTCAGATTCGGCTGGCCCGCATGGCGCAAGCCGCGTATTGCCCGTCCCCAGCTTTCATCTTCCGCCAGCATGGTGGAGCGCGTGGTGCCACGGCTGACAGCTACAAGGCAGAGCAGCGCGAACGCGTATTTCGTGAGTGCAGCCAGGTCATTGGTCGCAGGCTGCGCCATCGGCTTGAACTTGGCGAGTATCTGGTGCCGCGAATCGGCGCAGAGTTGAACCCTGAACAGAGGGCAAGGGCGCTGCATCACCGCGCTCAAGTGATGGGCAATCATGGCTGCATAGCCGAATTGCTGGATGACGTCGAGCAGATTGCCGTATCGGGAAGTGACCTGGATTCTGCAGCTTTAGCTCGAGCCATACAGCGTGGCTGGGCCTACTCCGTGGTGAGGGAAGACTGGCCCGGTTTTTGGGGCCGGGCGCGTGTACTGCGAGCTACCCCTCGCGGTCGTGCTGCCCTGCGAGCGCTAGCTGGCGGCATTGCGGCCATGGCCAGGGGATATCCTGGTACACCAAGCCAACGTCTCCAGCAAGCACGGCATGCCGCCGTTCTCTGGCTATCGTCGCTTTCACTGACGGGGCTTTGAGCCCCATGTACGAGTTTTTCTTGGGAAATTACTAATGGCCAACTCCGAATCTTCGGAAAAAAACCGAAAGGTCCTATTCCTTACGTATCTGTTTCCCCCAATCGCGAACTCAGGTACTCGCCGTAGCTTGGAGTTTGCAAATCGTTTGCCGGACTTGGGTTGGACACCGCTGGTTGTCGCTGGAGTGCCCGAACCTGATGAGTACGAAGAAGGTTTGCTGAGCGAGGTTAGACCGGGTACCACGGTGAGGCGAGTGCCTTTGGGTGCGGACCAACTTGGCTTACGTATCGGGCGTTTTTTGCGCAGTGATCGAATCGGTGCGGGCCTGAGTTGGCGCATTCGGGCATTGTGGGCCATCCCTGACTACTGCATCTCTTGGCGAGCCGGCGCTATTGCCGAGGCGCTTGCTTTGCACAAGACTCACGGTTTCGATGTGATTTATGCAAGTGGTTGGCCCTGGTCTTCCTTCCTCATCGCGGAGGAGTTGAGCCGCCGCACTGGAAAGCCTTTTGTCATCGACTACCGCGATTTGTGGGGCGGGACGGGCGCAGACTTTGAGCGACCGCGAGGGATTCATCGCTGGATCAAGATTGGAAAAGACCAGCAACGGCGTGTGCAGGCACGGGCCGCTGCCTTGGTCACAACAACTTCTACCTTCGCGCAAATGCTCTCAGAAGCTTGTGGAGGGCGGCATGTTCACGCGATTACCAACGGTTTTGCAAAGGAAGACTTTCCTGGTTTCGCTCCAGTATGCGAATTGCCGTCAACTGGCCCGGTGAAGATCTCTTACACGGGTATTTGGAGGCCCGGGTATGGCCCGAATGATCTTTACTCGGCCATCGTGGCTTTAAAGGCGGAGATGCCAGATCTCAGCCAGCGGTTGCAGGTAACGATGGCCGGGTTCAAGCCTGGAAAAGCTGCAGAAGATGGAATCGAAGATGTCGTAACCGAGCTTGGCCGGGTCAGCCACGAACGTGCACTGGAGATCATGCGCGAGTCTGACGCGCTGTACTTGCCAGTGTCTGGCGGTGTTTACGACCTGGCCTCATTGCCTGGCAAGATTTTTGAGTACGTGGGGAGCGGCAGGCGCATCATCGCTTCTGCCACGCCGGGCAGTGAAGTTCGGCGGGTACTGGAAGCCGTCGGCCTTTACCGGGCGGTGGTTCCAGGTGATATCAGCGGGCTTTCGGGCTTACTCAAGGGGCTGGTGAACCGCACTGGGATGGAACAGTTCGGGCTGCGCGATCCGGCCGCCGTTGCACGGTATGAGCGGAGCAGTCAGGCAGCGGCGCTGGCCAAAGTTTTCGACGGGCTCGGTGGCAGTTGATCTCTTGTATTCTTGTAAGCCTCTCTGTTGATGCGCAAGCATGGATGCCACCTTGCAGTCGCGGCCTCTCCCGATAACGATGGTTGGCGTATGCAGGCAGCAGAGTGGGCAAAAAGGGCATTTATTGGCGCAAACATGATTTGCCTTGGCCCGTAGTTTTTTTGTTTCGGCTAATGTTTAGCCAAGCCAGGAAAACAAAGTGCGTGATACTCAAGCTGCGGTGTTTCGTTGGAGGTACCAAGCATGTTGCCAGATCTGGGGACAAATCTCGTGGGAGGTGTGTCAAGGTTCAGGCGAACGATGCTTCCCTTCCTTCCGAGCTTGACGCCAAACAAAGTATCGGTAGTCCACATTGTCAACCCCCTCATCAACGCATTCGGTGGATCGGAGAATCGCGCCATTGAGCTCAGGCGTCTCCTGGGTGGTCATGGCCAAGCAATTCTCTGGTCGGATCGTCGAGTAGATCCTCTCTTGCGACAAAGGGTTGACTACCGCGCCATCTTGCCCCCAGTTTCTTACCCCAGAGGTGGAAACTTGGTCTTCGTCGGGGTGTACTTCAAGCTGGGTGCTTGGGTAAGGTTTGCGAACCCACGGAGGGTGATTGCTGTGTACAACACCCCGGACTTAGCGGATCTGAGTCGTTTCCAGGAAGAGATGGGCAAGTACGGTCTCGAGAACCGAGTTGAGTTTGTTTTCGCATCGCAATGGCTTCGCGACCAAGCCGGAATCCCGGGGGAAGTTCATCCCTCAATCATCGATGTCAAGCGGTTCTGCCCTCGGCCAAAGCGTCCAACAAGTGAAAGTTTCGTTGTGGGCCGTTTAAGCCGCGACGTGCTTGAAAAACATCATCCGGATGACCCCGATTTGTGGATCGATCTCGCAAAGCGGGGCTTTAGGGTCCGATTGATGGGGGCGACTTGCCTTTTGGAGACACTGGGGAACCAATCTGGAATCGAAGTCCTGCCCGTCGGAGCAGAATCCGCCGAGTCCTTTTTGCAGTCCCTGGATGCATTTGTCTATCGAACGGACAGCAGTCGTTTCATCGAGCCTTCTGGGCGGGTTGTGCTCGAGGCGCTGAGCTGTGGTGTTCCCGTCGTCTGTGATCGTGAGGGGGGCTACCGCGAGGTTATCGTCGATGGCTCGAATGGTTTGTATGCAGACGACAGCGCCGAGATCATGACTCGACTCGAAGCGCTTAGGGCGAACAGCGACCTACTTCGAAGCCTGGCGAGACAAGGTCGTCGATACGTGGAAGACTTGTTTTCAGAGTCTGCGATGGCCGATATGAACAAGTTCTTTATCGAATGATGAGCTGATTCCCTGAAAAAAGCGTTTGAACGGGCACTCGAGCAAGCTGTCCTCAATTTGGCCAAAGCCTGCGCAGGCGCTTGGCGGATCTGAGCGACAGATCGAGGACTTTGCGTCGTAAGTCCATCTTCACAACGGGTTCAGTGATCACAGAATAGTGCTTTTTGAAAAGCTGGTGGTGAGCATCTGTGCCGCTAAGGTAGCTGTACTGCAAACCCAGGTCCGAGAAACTGCGGATGATTCGGTGAGGGTGTCGGTTTTGAATTGGGAGAATCGCATTCGTGTATGGGATCGGTCCGGTCGTTCTCAACACGCCCCCTCGACCCACGCCATGCACCGAGGGCAGATAGCTGTTGATGTTACCCACGACTGCGTGGAGCACTGCCTCCAAGAAAGGGTGCCTAGGGATTGCCGCCAGATACCATTGTTGGTATTCACCCAGGCCATCTTGTATTTCGGGATGCCGCCCAAATCCTTCATACTGCGCCTCACCACAGTCCGCCCAGCGGCCTAGTAGGTATTCGTCAGTTTCGTGGAGTACTTGTCCGAGTTCACGCGTAAAGTGGCTTTTAATATCAATGTAGAAGCCTCCGTACTTGTAGATCAAGAGGTACCGAAATAGATCCGCCCGGGCCGCTCCGTAGACGGGTGAAATCTTTCTGTAATTGGACAACATATCCGGGCCATACTCGGTCGTGATGAAGTCCTCGATGTCTTCATCGGAGTAAAGTCGAAATGTCCAGCCACTGGCCATTGTCTGGTTGTGGCGAAGATTTTGTGCCAAGTTTTCCGGCAAGCTGTTGGACGGCCAGGTCTGGTAGACAGTGCGCGGAATATTCATTGTTCGCTCCAGATGTCGTTCTTCATTATTCTCTAATGCCATCAAACCAAGCGCCTCGTCCCGCTTTTCGGCAAAACTAACCCTGACCTAATCTGTGCTCAGGGACAAGACAGGATCCCCCTTTGGTGAAGGTCATGTTTCCAGTCGCACGGACTTAGTCCAACTCTAGTGCGAGTTTGAAAACTGATCTCCCGCGGCTGATGGAGTGTTCGGGCCTAAGTTTGATGCCCAGAAACCCCGGAGCAGTGTAGTGGGCCAAGTTGGCGTAGCTGTGACAAACACGAAGCTCTAAAGTGGTATCCGGGCGGTAAGGGGGCTTGCCATCCTCTGGAATTCAGCGCGGTTCACGAGCGAGACCAATGAGGCGGAGGGATCGACGGTAGAGAACCTCCCCGCTCAGCGGGTGCTTGAACAAGCTGATGCCAACGAACCAAAGCAGTCCAGCGCTTGCGAGTGACGCAGCCAGCAAGGCCGGGCCAATCCTTCCGCCCTCGTCACGGTAGACAGTGCTGAACGTCAAGGCAATCAACAGTGGACCCAGGGTGCACGCCGCACTCTGCACCAAGCCCTTGCCCATGCTTCGGAATTGGATAGGCATTGCGCGCGCTTTGAACCAATAAATCAGCGGGATCGATGCAGTGTTTGCGAGAAGAAACGCGAATGCAAAGGCTGTCATGGATTGGGTGACCAGCAAGGTGGCGACCAAAATCGCAGCTTTGGCCGGCTGGACGATTAACTCGGTTCGAGTGACCAAGTCAATTCGTCCAATCGCCATGAGTTGCGATGAGGTGAGCGCGCTAAGAGCGGCAAACGCGCCGGCGAGGCAGAAGACCGGAACCAGGGGAGCAGCAGCTGTCCACTGCGCACCGAACATGATGTGAATGAAATCCGCCGCATGAATGCCCAAGAGGCCGTAGGCTGGCCATGCGAGGGCCGTCATATTGACAACAGATTGAACGTGTTGAGCCTCAACATCGCCACCCGCACGAAAGGTACGAGCGAATGCTGGGAATGCAACGCCACGCACCGCCGAAATCAAGTCGCGGTGAATCATGTTCATCAGGCCTTGGGCGCGGCTCAACATGGCTACGGGTGCGAAGCCGAGCACCTTGCCGGCAACCAGTTCTGGCATGTCCATCGAAACGGACGTGACTACGCTTGTCAGGGCGCTTTGCCCTCCAAAATTGGCGATCGGTCGCCAGTTGGACAGGCTTGGGAGCAGGCCTCGGAAGTCAGCGCGCGCAGCATACGTGCCAATCGCAGTAACCGTGCTCGTGACCAAGGCTCCGATGGCCATGCTGTTGGGTCCAGTGCCAATAAATGCAAGGCCGATCGTGGTCAGGGTGCCCAGAACAGCTGCTGTCAACGTAATGTAGACGAGTCGCTGGAACTGCATATCTCGCCGCATCAACGCACTTGGAACGCTGTTGAAAGGAAGGATCAAAAAGTTCAGTGCGCAGATTCTGAGTGTGTCCGTCAGCCGGGGGTCTTTGTAGAAATCTGCGATCAGCGGTGCAGCTAAACAGAGAGCGAGAAAGAGCAAACCGCCCAAGAGAAGCGAGATGCCAAAGGCAGTTCGAATCTCGGTACGTGAAATCACTGGGGCTTGAACCAGGAAATTGCTAATGCCAAAATCCCTCAGCATATGGGCCACACCGATGAAGACAAGATTCACCGAGTAAAGGCCGATCTCTTCAGGGGTAAGTAGCCGTGCGAGCAGCATGCTGCTGCCAAGAGAAACGGCGATAAGCAGGTAGCGTTCAATAAACGCAATGGCCAAAGACCTACGAACGGAGGACATGATTAGCGTTCGCTCACGCGTTCGTAAACGCGCACATGATCTTGGCTGCTGCGCGCCCACGAGAAGCGGGAGGCCCAAAGTCTGGCCGCGGCAGCTTTTGGCAGTCTCTCTTCGCCGAGTTCCAGCGCCCGCTTGACCGCAGCGACCCAGGCCGCCAAATCTGTAGGTGGAACGATATCGGCCAAAGGCCCAACCAGTTCCGCCAAACTTCCCAGGTCGCTAAAGATCGCGGGCGTGCCGGCCGCCTGAGCTTCGATGGCCGGAAAACCAAAGCCTTCGTAAAGCGTTGGATACAAGACAGCTGATGCGCCTCGATACAGTGCCAGCAAATGGTCGTCTGCCAGGAAGGGAGCGAAGCAAACCCGGTCCCGAAGTGAGGCTGGCACCAGCACTTCGGCGGCCGGTCGTGCCGCCGCGCCAAAGCCGCAGGCTACCAAATGCAGGTTGGGGATGTTGAGTGCCTGCAGCACTTTCAAGGCCCAGTCGAATCGTTTGCGGGGGAGTGGACCTCCCAGATAAACAAGGTAGGGGTGATCGCGTAACTGCAATTGCAGCTCGCTCTTGGTCGGTGTTGCGGCCTCGTCGAGGTAGGCCGCATTGATACCGTGAGGAATGACTGTTAGCTTAGGCTCAAGACTGGGCCAACGGGCCAGAATGTCTCTGCGTGAACAATCGCTGATGGTAATCACCGCCGCGCAACGCGCCAGGGCTCTCGGCATCAGTTGGTTCCAGTAGAAGCGAGACCAAGCGTCATTGTCATGCTCCTCCCAAGCCAAAGTGTCGTGCAAGGTAACCACCGTGGGTACGGGTTGCCACAAGGGCAGGGTGCCTTCGGTGCAATGCAAAAGGTCGACCTTCAGTGCCTTTGCTCTCTGGGGGAGGCCCAGTTGCTCCCATAGCTGGAAACGGTCACCGCGGAATGGAAAGATCTCAGAGCGCCCCTGCATGTTTGCTGGGGCGCTCATTGGATAGCGCTCATCATCTCCGAAAAGTACCCAGTCAACGTTGCTTGTTGCGCTGGCGTTTTCGATCATGTCGTAAACGTAGCGGCCCATGCCTCGCACATGGGCGGTATTCAGGCAACGTGCGGCGACCCCGACAGTTAGGCGCTTTCTAGCGCCATCATCTATATACGTCACGACTTGTTCTCGTTGTTGCTACTCTGCGCAGTTGCGCGCAGACTGCTTCGTAAGTGCCAGCGGTCACGGGCTTTGCGCAGATACATCTCTATGCCGAGGGGTAGTCTGCGCTGCTGTAGCTTGCTCCAACTCATCTCACCGGATGCGTTGCAAAGGCTTGGCTTGAAATGGTCGCCGCCCATGAGTAAGTCGTAGGTGGCAAGTCCCCGCTTCAGCGCTTCTTGCACGGCGAGGCAATGAATCACCAAACCTGGTTTCAACTTGTTGGACTCGGATATCGCATGCCCAGATTGGTAGTTGCTTGCAATGCCGTTACGTTCAAAGTTGTACAAGTAGCCAAGCAGTTCAGGCCCTGCCATCACGCGCAGAATCGACACGTTTCCCCGTTCCCATCCCCTAGTGATGAGCGTTGTGTGGAAGCTTCGGGTAAAGCTTGATGAAAAAGCGCCCGGCTCGCCTTTTGCGGTCCAGTGTGCTTGGTGAAGCCTCACCAAGTCTTCGAACCAAGTGAGTGCTTCGCTTGTCGAGGCAGCGCGTTCGCATGTCAACGGGCCAAAGGCCGCGTAGCCCTTGATTGCGCGCTTGGCCTGATAGCGGCTGTTGGAACTCAGACTGTCTAAATAGTCTCCCCCGACGTTTCGAACAGCTTCCAAATCTACGAAATGAAAGGCCTTGGTCCAGCGCCGCTGGTGCCACAAGCGCTCAAGTGGAGCGACTTCATCCAATTGCTTTGTCAGCCCATCATCAAGACCAGACAAAAAACACTCGTCCCAGTCTGGATGCTCCGCCAAATACTTGATTGCTGAGTTCAGCACGTTCACTTCATCGCCTGCTGCAGACAGGATGCCGTTGTGCTCCATGGTGATCCGGTCGAACTCGGGTCTGCCAGTTTCGTTGAGGTGTAAGGAGCGAGTGCGGATCAGACCGAGCCTGCGCTGATGGCCAGACCACAGCAGGGCGATGCCCTTCAGTTCGCCGCTGGCGTTGACCCGCAGTACTTGCGGGGTCTCGATCCCTTGGGCACTGTCAAGCAAGGCGCCCATCCAGTCCCAGCTAATGAAAAACGAGGCTTTTGAGCTTTGCTCGAGCACTCGCCATTGGTGCTCCAACTCGCGACGATCCTGGAGCGGCGTTAACGTCACCTGCCAGTCGGCTGGATCGATGGAGGTAGGTTTTGCGTGTTGCGCATCTGGCATGAGTTGGGAGCCTGTCATGGCCGTCGTGCTGGCAAACTAGGGAGGCGAGATAACGCCGATTTCAGCGAGGCCGCGGCCGCAAACAGCCACGGCTTCAGCCGCCAGGGATGGTGCTTGATGGCAGTACGAAAGCCACTGGCTGCAATGCGGGGATCTCCATGACGCAAATGTTGCAAGGCGTGGTCAAAGCACATTTTGTGCATACGGAGCTTGAGCTGCGATACGGCTAACTGCCGACCGGCAGGATTGGTGTTGCCGTATCGAGCGATGGCTCGGGACACCACGGTGTACTCATTGCTGACGGGTTGTGGCACCCGCGTGATGCTAGATGGATGCAAGCGATATCGCGCAACGACTGACTCGACATGACTGAAACGACAGTGGCGGGCGGCACGAATGAAAAAATCGTAATCCTCGCCGGTGCGCAGGCTCTTATCGAAACCGCCAATGGCATCGACTACCGACCGACGCACGATCGTGGCGATGATGTGCACAATGGGGTCGAGCAAGATTTCGGGGTAAACCCAGCCTTCACGAGTCGCGCTGAGGACAGAATCGGGCAACTGACACCGCACCTCCGATGCCGCCTCTTTAGTCGTGGCCACGGGCGTCCAATAGGAAAAGTCACCGAACACGACCCCCACTTCTGGATCTTTGATGAGGTGCTCGACTCGACTTTGCAGAGAGCCTGGTGTCCATAGATCGTCGGCGTCAAGAAAGGCCAGGACATCGCCGCTGGTGTTTTCCAATGCCAGATTTCGTGCTGCCGCTGGGCCTTTGTTTTCTTGTCGAATAACCGTCACGCGCTCGAAAGCTGACGCTAACTGAACAGATTTGTCGGTGGAACCATCGTCGACCACGACGATCTCAAGGGGACCAGGATACTGCTGAGCGAGGATGCTGTTGAGCGCGTCGGCGATAAAGTGCTCCGCGTTGAAGCAGGGCATGATGACCGACACGGACGGCCAAGCACTTTCCGGAGCAATGGATCTCATCTGAGGCTGATTGGGCTGGAACAATTGGCTAGGCGATCTGCGGATGAGACTCGGAACCGGTCGATCATTGTGGGGTTTCGGTCCACTTGTTGATGCTCTTCAGTCGGTCAATGAGCTCGGGCCTCGACAAGCCCAACTCCTGCGCCTGCCGCGCAGCAGCCGCTGCTAGCTCAAACTGGCCCAGCTCGAAATATGACACGCCAATGTTGTAGTAAGTCAGCGGGTTATCTTCGGCATCGGCTTCAGCGGTGCGAGTATGAAAGAGTGATTCCTCTGCACGACCTTTCTTGCGAAGCCAAAGTGCATACATCAGTCTCGTGACGGTGTCGTCTTTTGCGTAACGCAATGCCCGGTCGAACCAGCATTCAATGGGTAGGTCTGCGCCTCGAGGTTGTTCGGTCCCATCTTTTTCACCCATGCGCATCATGGTTAGTAAAGCGCGGTGATGATTGGGGAACACGCCCAACACATAGGCAACGTCCTTGCCCATGCCTTTGGCATCCGTGGTCACGCCTCGGATCAACTGTTCGACCTGCGGTGTGAAGTGGTGCGTTTCCACATTCGACAGTGCACTCTTAGGGGCCGACCGGTAGTCAAAGGGCCCGAACCAGCTCTTGAATGGATTCCCGCACATCGCTTCCCCGGTTTGCGCCATTGCAAATGAAGAGAAAAAGCACGTGAGGGCAATTGAGGGTAGAAGGAAAAGTCGACCGATTGTTTTGCGCATCATGTCTCGCTTGCAGGGTGCCGAAGTCGTCAGGTCCGAAGGCTTCACCATCTGACGAGATCAGGCGGAAGTCCGCTCTTGGACATAGTCCGTTAGTGAGCCCACAGTCGCAAAAACACTGCCATCGAAATCGTCGTAGTCGATCGAGATACCGAAGCGTTCCGTTAGTTCGGTGAGCAGGCTAACAACTGCCATTGAGTCTAGTTCGGGGACGGCGCCTAGCAAGGGTGTATCGCGCGTCCAATGCAAAGCCCGGCCGCCAAGTGTCAGCACATCGTCGAGGGTTTGCAGCACGTTCGAACAGATTTCCATTTCGATTTTTCCAAAGGAACTTAAGGTTAGGATTCTAGAAGGGCAAAGCTGGCGGTCCTGTGAAATACTTGTCGTCTTTCCCTTGGCTTGCCTGTATTCGGCAAATCTGTGACCTGTGACAGCAATTTTTAAAACCATTGTGGCATGCGCGAAGCGCCTTACTGCTCCTCTCAGAGAGTTCGGTTTTGGCTTAGGTGTGCTGTATTTGTTGGATCGTTCTTTGCGGGCGTTGTCATCGGCTTGGGGTATCTATCCCTATGCATTTGTGGTGCAGCCCATTCCTGAAAAGCCACTCTTGCCGCCCATGATGTCCAAGCATGGGCGTGCTGAGCGCTTGACGCCAAGCAGCCCTTGGTTGAGCGAGGCTCCGCTTGCTTCGTCGGTGTTTGCCGAGCGTCTCGCCCGTGGCGATTGTGGTGTTGTGGCGCTGCGCAAAGAACAACTCCTTGGCTACGCATGGTGGTCGGCGAAAGGTTACTTTGAACAAGAGGTACGTTGTACCTTTGAGGTAGAAGATGCGGCCCGCGCTGTGTTTGACTTTGATGTTTACGTGAGGCCTGAGCATCGGATGGGATTGGGCTTCATCGCTGTGTGGGACGCCTTGTCGGAAGAGCTTCGTCAAGGCAGAGTCGAGCTCACTTACAGCCGTATCTCGCGCTTCAACTTGGCTTCGTTGAGGGCGCACTCACGCTTTGGGGCCAAAGAAGTGGGGCGCGTGGTGTTCATGAGGGCTGGAGGTCTGACTTTGGCGGTGTCTGCCCAGTTTCCTTTTCTTAGGATTGGCATGGGTGATGGGCTTCAGTTGCGCCTGAGTTTGGGTAAGGCCGGCTTGACCTGGCTTACATCGCGCGGGCGGTCGTGACTCAGGCGGCAGCATGTGTTTTGGCCCCCGGGCTTGATGGCCATCAGGCGTTTACTTCACGCGATATTCCGGTGCATGGTGTTGCAACCACTGCTCCAGCATCATCAGAATCCACACCATTTCACCGTAAAAGCCGGCGTGCTCCTTGAGTCGGTGTGTGAGCAGTGCGTCGATAAACTCCTCGCGCACGATCCCGCGTGCTGCTACGCCTCTCAGAGATTCTGTGGCAAGCGCATTCAGAGCTGAGTCCTTCACAGCCCATGGACCAAAGGGCAGGCCAAAGCCTTGTTTCTTCTTGGTTAGGGTTTCGTCTGGCAAAAAGCCACGAAGTGCTTCCTTAAAGAACCAACGGAGTTTGAAGCCCTTAAGCTTGTAGTGGGTGGGAAGCTTCAGAGAGAAGTCAAGCAGTCGCGTATCAAGCAGCGGGAAACTCACGTCGATCCCCGCCAATGCAGTTGTACCAACGACTTTTGGCAAGTCGTTCTCAGCCAGCGTATAGCGCCAGTCGAAGGCCAGCATCTGATTGACAAGGCTGCTGCCGAGCGGCCCTGCCGCCCACGCGGCGCGTTGGTGGTTTCTGGGCGCGTTGGCGTCGACTTGAGCCAAAAAGTCTCGCGTAAACACCTCGTTGATGCCGAGTCGATCGAGCAGGTTGTACATCTGCGTGCGGTCAGGCATGGGCACTCGGGCTTGGCGGATGTAGCTGGTGCCTTTCTTTAGCAGAGGGATGCTGCCGGCAACAGGATTGGCAAACAGCGGTTCCAACAGGGCAGCGCGCAGCGGTGCTGGCACTTGGTTGTAGGCATCGAACACGCGCTCCTTGGCGTAACGCGTGTTGCCGCCGAAAAGCTCATCACCCCCATCGCCTGCCAAGAGGCGGGTGTAGCCGTCGCCGCGTGCCTTGCTTGCGCAATAGAAGGCAGGCAGGGCCGATGAGTTGCCAAAGGGCTGGTCATAGTGTGCTGCGACCCGGGGGATGGCCTTGACCAGGTCCGCTGGGGTGACGTAGTACTCGTGGTGCTCGGCGCCAAATGCCTTGGCGGCGATCCGGGCAAAGGACATCTCGTCGTAGCCTTCGGCTTCGAAACCAATGGAGTAGCTGGCGGGAGCTTTGCCTGTAGCCTCGCGCAGAAGGCCGCAAACAGTAGAGCTATCGGTGCCACCACTCAGGAAGCAAGCTGTTCGGCCGTCGGTAGACAGGCGTTCTTGAACAGCGCTGCGAAGAATGCCGCGGAACTCGTCGCGCAGCACCTCAAAGTCCGGGCGTTTCAGTTCCTCAAAGTGCGGCTGCCAGTATGGCGCCACCGTCAATTGACCATTCTCGAACAGTGCGTAATGCGCCGGTGGCAGGCGCAGGATGCCTTGGTAGATCGTGCGAGGCGAAGGAATGCAATGATGAAAGAGGTAGTCGAAAATTGCCTGGGTATTGATTTCAGTGATGCCGAGTTTGCGCGCCAACACGTCCGCTCGAGAGGCGTAATGCAAGTGGCCGCCGTGAACGGCGTAGCAAAGGCTATGCACAGCAAAACGATCTACGGCCAAGAAGGTTCCGCCTGCGGGCAACTGCAGCGCTACCGAGAAATCTCCCTGTACTTCACTTGCACAAAGCGCGCCCTTGTCAGCGTAAGCTTTTTGCCAGGCGGCCAAGGGGTCGTTCGCTGCTTCGTGAAAGCGGGGAGTACCGCTGGCGAAAGGTGTGTCGGGCGGCAGGGCTTGGGTATGCATGCAGTTTTTTTAAGTCTTTGATTTCTGAGACGCGGGTCAATTCGCCTAGGTCGGGCGCGACTTTTGCGGACAGATCCTCCCCACAATGCAGCGTGGTGGCTTCCGGAGGATGCTCCCTTGAGTGATATTGTTGCCCAGTTCCCGTTGCGTGTTCCGATAGGTCGCTCAGGGCTTGGGGATGTTTGCGATACATTTTCACTCAATGGCTTTGTTTCTGACCTACAACTAAATGCTTGAATCATCTCTGCTACACGAACTGGTGGTCATCGCTGCCGAGCGCACGCCCGAGGCTTTGGCCGTTACGGGGGGAGGGGAGCACTTCAGCTATGCAACATTGCAATCTTGCGTGCAGCACTTCGCAAGCGGGCTGTTGGTCGGGGGGCTTATTCGCGGTGAGCGGGTCGGCATCTATCTTGAAAAGCGCATCGAGACCGTGATCGCCAGCTTTGGCGCGCCTGCTGCCGGTGCCGTATTCGTGCCCATTAATCCGCTGCTCAAGGGTGAGCAGGTGGCCTTCATCATGAACGATTGCGATGTGCGGGTGTTGGTCACCTCGCCCGAGCGTTTCGTCGCGATGTCTGGCCATTTGGCGGGTTGCCCTTCGCTGCGCCATGTGCTCCTGACCGATCCCATATCAGAGGCCTCTGCGCCGGCCTTGCCTCAGTTACCTGAGGGTGTTCAGGTGCATCGTTGGAGCGAGTTCTTGCAAGCACCGTTGCGGGCGGGCCACCGGGTGATTGATACCGATATGGCCGCCATCCTTTACACGTCAGGCTCCACCGGGAGACCTAAGGGCGTTGTGTTGTCTCATCGGAATATGGTGGCTGGCGCAAAAAGCGTGGCCTCTTACCTTGAGAACGACAGTCAAGATACGTTGTTGGCTGCCTTGCCTTTGTCTTTTGACGCTGGTTTCAGCCAGTTGACCACCGCGTTCCATAGTGGCGCTCGGGTAGTTCTTTTGAACTACCTGATGCCCCGTGATGTGCTGAAGGCCATGGAACGTGAAAAAGTGACCGGACTCACTGCCGTGCCGCCTTTGTACATCCAGTTGGCTCAATTGGAGTGGCCGGCCGCTATCAATGAGAACCTGCGCTACTTTGCCAATACGGGTGGGCGTATGCCGCGGGAGACTTTGGATCAGTTGCGACTCCGGGTGCCGTCGGCTAAGCCTTTTTTGATGTATGGGTTGACTGAGGCATTTCGTTCAACGTACCTGCCTCCGAGCGAAGTTGATCGACGGCCAGATTCGATTGGCAAGGCGATTCCGAATGCGGAAATTTTGGTATTGAGGGAAGACGGCAGTCCTTGTGCGCCCGATGAAGCGGGGGAATTGGTGCATCGAGGTGCGCTGGTGGGTATGGGGTATTGGAATGACGCAGAGAAAACCGCCGAGCGCTACAAACTACTGCCTGCCGGCGCACCCGGTCGTCAAGCGGGGTTGCAGTTGCCTGAGTACGCAGTTTTCTCGGGCGACACTGTCCGCATGGATGCCGAGGGATTTTTGTACTTCATCGGGCGCCGCGACGAGATGATGAAGACCTCCGGCTATCGCGTGAGCCCGACGGAAGTGGAGGAGATTCTCTATGCGACCAAGCTAGTAGGTGAATGCGTCGCCTTTGGTGTGGACCATCCGACGCTGGGGCAGGCGATTCAAGTGATCGTGACCGCGCCTCCTGGCTTGGATGACATCGATTTGTCGGCCTTGCAGGCGGAGTGCCGCCAGCGGATGCCTGCGTACATGGTGCCGGCGGGTATTGAGGTGCAGGCCGGCCCCTTGCCCCGAAATCCTAATGGCAAGATCGATCGTAAGCTCCTCTCAACAGCTTGGCGCGAGAATACCGCCCGAGTGTGATTCGATTCCTTGCTCTTTGTCGCCGAGCAAGTCTTTGTTCTTCGTCCTTTGTTTTCAGTCCCCATGACCGATTCAGTTGCCCCGTCCCTTGTACCCAAACTCCTGCCGGTACATGCTCCCATGGCGCAGTTCCCGATGGTGGAGGGCGAGCTTTTTGTGGGCGGGCAAAAGCTCTCTGTACTGGCCGAGCGAGTCGGGCAAACGCCTTTCTTTGCTTATGACCGAAGCCTTTTGTGCAGACGTGTCGCCGAGTTGAGAGCCGCGCTTCCTGAACAAGTGAAACTTCATTTTGCGATGAAGGCCAATCCAATGCCGGCCGTGGTTGGCTTGATGGCAGGCTTGGTGGACGGAATTGACGTGGCCTCGGCCGGTGAGTTGAAGGTAGCTTTGGATGCTGGCGCGGATCCGGCTGAAATTAGTTTTGCTGGGCCAGGGAAACGCGATGTCGAACTGATCCAGGCTGTGGCGGCAGGCGTCCTCATCAATGTGGAGTCTTCGCGGGAACTGCCAGTATTGGCTGCCGCTTCAAAGCGCCTAGGGTTGCCGGCGCGGGTTGCCATTCGCGTCAATCCTGACTTTGAGCTCAAAGGCTCGGGCATGAAGATGGGGGGCGGGCCGAAGCAATTTGGCATCGATGCCGAGCAGATGCCAGAAGTAATGGCTGAGGTCGGGCGATTGGGCTTGGCCTTTGAGGGTTTTCATTTGTTTGCGGGTTCGCAGAATTTGCGTCCGGAATCGATATGTGAAGCTCAGCAGAAGTCCTATGAGCTTGCTTTGCGATTGGCAGAGTTAGCGCCGTCGCCCGTGAAGTTTTTGAATTTGGGCGGTGGCTTTGGCATCCCTTATTTTCCGGGGGAGCAACCGCTTGACTTGGCGCCCATTGGCGCCAATTTGCAGGCTCTGGTCAAGCGGGCAGCGAAGGAGCTTCCCGAAGCTTCTTTGGTCATTGAGTTGGGGCGCTATTTGGTCGGCGAGGCTGGCGTGTACGTTACGCGCATCGTTGACCGGAAAGTTTCACGGGGTCAGGTCTACTTGGTCGCTGATGGCGGTTTGAACCATCACTTGTCTGCCTCAGGCAATTTCGGGCAGGTGATCCGTAAAAACTATCCGGTCACCATCAGTAAAGCCATGGGCCGATCTGCGCAGTGTTCTGAAACTGAATCAGTTTCGGTCGTTGGTCCCCTGTGCACCCCGTTGGACCTCTTGGCGGACCGCATGGCACTGCCCGCCATTGCTGAAGTGGGGGACTTTGCCGTTGTCTTCCAGTCAGGCGCCTATGGGCGCAGTGCAAGCCCTGAAGGGTTTTTGGGCCACCCAGCGAGTGTCGAGGTCTTGGTCTGAATACTCAAATGAATGAAATTGGTGGGGGATGGGGATGGCTGGCGTGAATCGATCTGAGCCGGTATTGGCTTCTCCTCAATCTTGCTGGCGAGAGTTGACCTTGCTCGCTGCATGGCTGCTGTCCACCATTGGTCTTCGCACCTTGACCGTGCCCGACGAGGGGCGCTACGGCGGCGTCGCCCGTGAGATGTTGATCAGCGGCGACTGGATGTTGCCAACGCTGAATGGCATGGCTTATTTCCACAAGCCGATACTTTTGTACTGGCTGGACATCTTGGGCATGCGCTTGTTCGGCATCACGGAGTTTGCTCTTCGTTTGGCGCCCGCTTTGATGGCCTGGATGCTCGGCGTGGCCTTCTTTTTGCATCTGCGCCGCTGGCATGGCCTGTTAACCGCGCGCGTCGGTTTGGTCATGCTGGCCACCACGCCCTTGTACTTCTATGGCGCGCAGTTCAACAACCACGACATGGGGGTGGCCTCCTGCATTGGCATCGCTGTGCTGACCTTGGTCAGAGCCTTGGAGCAGGACCGTGCCAGTCGGGTCGACTCCAGCATCAGCCGCCGCAGCGCCTTGGCTTGGTTGGCATTGGGCTGGGCCTTTTGTGCCCTGGGGGTGTTGGCCAAGGGTTTGATCGGTGTGGTCTTGCCGGCATTGATCATCGGGCCTTGGCTTTTGGCGCAAGGGCGGTGGCGGCAGATTTTTTGGCTTTTGCACCCCGTGGGTCTGTTGGCTTTCGTGGCGGTTGCACTGCCGTGGATGTGGGCCATGCAGAGTCGTTTCTCTGGCTTCTTTGACTACTTCATCGTCGGACACCACTTCCGCCGTTTCTCTGGCAAGGGCTTCAATAACGCCCAGCCTTGGTGGTTCTTCCTGGCCTTTTTCCCGTTGGTCACTTTGCCGTGGTCCCTGCGGGTTTGGCCGGCCTTGCGTCAGGGTCTTTTCGCTTTCAAGAACTATCGCAGTGGAAGTCAGGACGCGGAGCGTTGGGGCCTGTATTTCTGGTGGTGTGTGGCCATCATCGGCTTTTTCTCCTTGCCCAATTCAAAGCTGCCGGGCTATGTGGCCCCAGCCTTGGCTCCTTTCATTGCCCTGATGGCCTTGACCTGCGTGAGGGGTACGGGCCATGAGGCGAAACTCCTGGCACCTAGACTTTGGCGCGGTATTGTCTTGTTCATGGCTGTGGCCTGCGTGTCGGCCATTGCCTTCGTTGCTTATCAGCAGCCCAAGTCGACCAAGCCTTTGGGGCAAGTTTTGCAGAAGGAGATGAAGGCGGGAGATCGAATTGCCTACCTTCAGAACTACCCCTTCGACTTGGCTTTTTATGCCGATCTGCGGCGCCCCATCATCGTGGTTGAAGATTGGGCCGATACGCAATTACTCAGACGCGACAGCTGGCGCAAAGAACTGCTTGATGCCTCCAAGTTTTCTCCGGATCGCGGGCGCGAAGTGCTGTGGCAAAAAGGCAAGGTCGGACTGCTTTGCCATCCAGGAACCGTCTGGTTGGTAGGCTCCCGTCAGGCGGTCGCGGCGATGCCTGAGTTCGTGGCGGCTCCGCAAGAACTCAAGAATGTGGAGCCCATGCTGGCTGGAGAGCGCGAGGTCCAGCTTTGGCGGACGGCAGGTCAAGCTTGCTCTTCTCGTTGAGGCGGCAGGCCGCATGATTTCGCGAATCATGCGTGTGCTTGCGTTGGGAAGACAGGCAATCTTCTAGAAGAACAACCCATTGCTTCAACGTCGTGCCTCTTTCCGCTTCATCTGGCTGGGTCTTGAACACGGCTCGAGTGAGTCCTCATCGCAGGATTTTCTTGTCGCGACAAGGTTTTTGCAGTCTTTGTCGTAGCTTTCCAAATACAGACGTAAAACTGCGCTATGATGGCGGGCTTCGGAGAGGTGGATGAGCGGTTTAAGTCGCACGCCTGGAAAGCGTGTGTGGGTTAATCCCCACCGCGGGTTCGAATCCCGCCCTCTCCGCCAGGAAAAAAGAAAACGGACCTTCGGGTCCGTTTTTCGTTTTTGATTCAGTCTTCGCTGCTGTGCGCCGGCTTGAGCTTGAGGAGGCGGCCGGCGCTCGCGCGGATCTGATGGGTCTCAACCCTTGTTTGCTGGCGTGCCCTTCATCAAGGCCATGGCGGTGCCGATCAAGCCCGAGACTTCGCTCATATTGCCGGGCACGATCATGGTGTTGTTCTTTTGGGCCAGTTGCGCATAGGCCTCAACGGCCTTTTCGGCAACCTTTAACTGGACGGCTTGATCGCCGCCGGGCTGCTGAATGGCTGCAGCGATCTTTCGGATCGCGTCGGACGTCGCATCGGCGACTGCGGTGATGGCTGAGGCTTCCCCTTGGGCCTTGTTGATCTCGGCTTGTTTCTCGCCCTCGGAGCGTGCAATCGCGGCTTCTCTTTCTCCGGTTGCGATGTTGATTTGCTCCTGGCGCCGGCCTTCAGAGGCCGCAATCAACGCGCGCTTCTCCCGTTCGGCGGTGATTTGCGCTTGCATCGAATGCAGGATGGCGGGTGGGGGGGTTAAGTCTTTGATTTCGTATCGCAAGACCTTAACGCCCCAATTCAATGCGGCCTCGTCCAGGGCTTCCACCACAGAGGTGTTGATGACGGCGCGCTCTTCAAAAGTTCGGTCCAGCTCCATGCGGCCAACCACGCTGCGCAAGGTGGTCTGGGCCAATTGGGTGATGGCGACGATGTAGTTGCTGGAGCCATAGCTGGCGCGCATTGCATCCGTCACTTGGAAGTACAAAATGCCATCTACGGTGAGTTGGGTGTTGTCCTTGGTGATGCAAACTTGGCTGGGCACATCGAGCGGGATTTCTTTCAGCGAGTGCTTGTAGGCCAAGCGGTCCACGAAGGGCACCAAGAAGTTCAGGCCCGGTGTCAAGGTGCCGTGGTACTTGCCGAGGCGTTCGACCACCCAGGCGTTTTGCTGTGGTACGACTTTGATCGATTGGATGATGAAGATTGCTGCAACAAAGAGCAGTACAACGGCGATTTCCATGATTTCTCCCTCGGCTATTGAAGTTTGCTGGCGTTTATTGGCGATGGCCCGGCGTGGGTTCTGGATGGTCCAGCAGCAGTTGATTGCCTTCCATCGCGCGAATGACATAGCGGCCGGGGTCGGGTTTACCTTCGCCCTGGAACCGGGCTTGCCAGAGGGCTCCGCGGTGTTTGACTTGGCAGCTGCCGTCGACCTGCCATTGATCGACTTGAACGAACTGGCCGATATCGAGATGTAAATCCGTGTTGGTGGCGGGCGGTGGCGCTTTGGGGTGCTTGCTGCGCCGAAGATGGCAAATTGCCACCGCAGCGCCGCCCACCACCGAAGCGCCGATCAGTTGCTGACTTGGATTTAGTCCCAAATGGGCGAGTAGGGCGCCTGTGGCGCAACCCAGGGCGAGCATCAGCAAATAGAAGGTTCCGGTGGCCATCTCGATGGCGATCAGGACACCGCATGCCACCCACCAGGCTGTGGCTAAATTCATCTCCATGTCACTCCCCGTGCCTCACGATGTTGTCAAATGAGTGTATCCGCCGGATTGGTGTCGTGTCGTGCGTCTGTTTCTGCAAAAACCTGCACCCAATCTGATCTGTCGTCGCGTCTTGGCCCTACACTTCGCGCCTTTCTTTTTTCTGTCTCAGCCCCTGGAGGCTCACGATGCTTCGTTTTCGTTTTCCCATCGTCATCATCGACGAGGACTATCGTTCCGAGAACACCTCGGGTTTGGGTATTCGTGCCCTGGCTGATGCGATCCAGAAAGAGGGTTTTGAGGTGCTGGGGGCCACCAGCTATGGTGACCTGAGTCAGTTTGCTCAGCAGCAAAGCCGCGCCAGCGCCTTCATCCTGTCCATCGACGATGAAGAGTTCACGCCGGGCCCAGAGCTGGACCCGGCGGTGCTGAGTCTGCGCAAGTTCATTGAAGAAATCCGCTTCAAGAACGCCGACATCCCGATCTATATCTACGGCGAGACGCGCACCTCCCAGCATTTGCCCAACGACATCTTGCGTGAGTTGCACGGCTTCATTCACATGTTCGAGGACACGCCGGAGTTTGTGGCGCGCCACATCATTCGCGAAGCCAAGAGTTATCTCGATGGCCTGGCGCCGCCGTTTTTCAAGGCGCTGATGGACTACGCGCAAGACGGCTCCTACAGCTGGCACTGCCCGGGTCATTCGGGTGGCGTCGCCTTCCTGAAGAGCCCGGTGGGTCAGATGTTCCACCAATTCTTCGGCGAGAACATGCTGCGCGCCGACGTTTGCAATGCGGTGGAGGAACTCGGCCAGTTGCTGGACCACACCGGCCCGGTGGCTGCCTCCGAGAAGAATGCCGCGCGCATCTTCAATGCTGACCATTGCTTCTTCGTCACCAACGGCACCAGCACCTCCAACAAGATGGTCTGGCACCACACGGTGGCGCCCGGTGATGTGGTGGTGGTGGATCGCAACTGCCACAAGAGCATCTTGCACAGCATCATCATGACCGGCGCTGTGCCGGTCTTCATGACGCCAACGCGCAATCACTACGGCATCATCGGCCCGATCCCTGAGAGCGAGTTCTCGCCAGAATCGATCAAGAAGAAGATTGCCAAGAACCCGCTGCTCAAGGGTGTGGATACCGCCGAGATCAAGCCGCGCATCATGACGCTGACGCAGTCCACCTACGACGGCGTGCTCTACAACACCGAGACCATCAAGAAGAAGCTGGACGGCTGGATCGATACCCTGCACTTCGACGAAGCGTGGTTGCCCCATGCGGCCTTCCACAACTTCTATGGTTCTTACCATGCCATGGGCAAGAACCGCCCGCGCCCGAAGACGGCCATGGTCTATGCCACTCAGTCTACGCACAAGCTGCTGGCTGGTCTGAGCCAGGCTTCGCAGGTCTTGGTGCAGGACTCACAGGACGTCAAGCTGGACAAGCATTTGTTCAACGAGGCCTACTTGATGCACACCTCCACCAGCCCGCAATACTCCATCATCGCCAGCTGCGATGTGGCGGCGGCCATGATGGAGCCCCCCGGTGGTACGGCGCTGGTGGAAGAGAGCATCTCCGAGGCTTTGGACTTCCGCCGCGCCATGCGTAAGGTGGATGAGGAGTACGACCAGGACTGGTGGTTCAAGGTCTGGGGTCCAGATCAGCTGGTGGAAGAAGGCTATGGCACACCGGCCGATTGGATGCTGGGTGCCAACGAAAGCTGGCACGGCTTCGGTGAGATTGCGGCCGGCTTCAATATGCTGGACCCGATCAAGTCCACCATCATCACCCCTGGCATGGACATGAGCGGCAAGTTTGCCGAGACCGGCATCCCAGCGTCCATCGTCACCAAGTTCTTGGCCGAGCATGGCGTGGTGGTGGAAAAGACAGGGCTTTATTCTTTCTTCATTCTCTTCACCATCGGCATCACCAAGGGCCGCTGGAATACGCTGCTGACCGCGCTGCAGCAGTTCAAGGACGACTACGACAAGAATGCGCCGCTGTGGCGAATCCTGCCTGAGTTCTGTGCTGCCCAACCGCGCTACGAGCGCATGGGCCTGCGTGACTTGTGCCAGAACATCCATGAGGCTTATGCCAAGGGCGACATCGCGCGCTTGACCACCGAGGTTTATCTGTCCGACCTGGAGCCGGCGATGAAACCCAGCGATGCGTTCGCGCACATCGCTCACCGCCGGACCGAGCGCGTTGAGATTGACCAACTTGAGGGTCGGGTGACGACCTCGCTGCTGACCCCTTACCCGCCGGGCATTCCCTTGCTGATTCCGGGCGAGCGCTTCAACAAGCGAATCGTCGACTATCTGAAGTTCACGCGCGATTTCAATGCCAAGTTCCCTGGCTTTGCTACCGACGTGCATGGCTTGGTCGAAGAGAAGGGCGAGGACGGCCGTTCGCGTTACTTCGTTGATTGCGTGCGCGACTGACCTTGAGCTTTCGGCTGAGGCCAAATGAAAAAACGGGACCCTTGGGTCCCGTTTTTGTTTGCAGGGCCGCAGCGTTTGCTGTGGCCTTTGGCTGGTAAGGCTCTTTAGCCTTGCTCCTCATCTGTGAGTGCGACATGACTGTATCCGCCGTCCACATACATGATTTCGGCGCTGACGCCGGCAGCCAGATCCGACAGCAAGAAGGCGGCCACATTGCCCACATCTTCAATCGTGATATTGCGGCGAATGGGTGTGTTGGCAGCGAACTGGGTCAGCAGTTTGCCGAAGTCCTTGATGCCCGAGGCGGCCAGGGTCTTGATCGGGCCAGCCGACAAGCCGTTCACCCGCACCGCGCGCTTGCCCATCGACTGCGCGAGGTAGCGCACGCTGGCTTCCAGTGAGGCCTTGGCCAAACCCATGGTGTTGTAATTCGGCACATAGCGTGCGGCACCCAGATAGGAGAGGGTCAGCAGCGAGGCGCCAGCGCGCAGGCGCGGTGCGGCCAGCTTGGCCATGGCCGGGAAGCTGTAGGCCGAGATGTCATGCGCAATGCGGAAGTTCTCACGCGTCAGGCCGTCCAAGAAGTCGCCGGCAATCGCGTCGCGTGGGGCAAAACCGATGGAATGCACGAATCCGTCAAATTCGGGCCAGGCTTGGCCCAGATCTGCAAACAGGGCTTCCAGCTGTTCGTCACTGGAAACGTCGCAATCAAACACCAGTTTGGAATCAAACTCGGCGGCAAACTCGCTGATGCGATCTTTGAATCGTTCGCCTTGATAGCTGAACGCCAATTCCGCACCCTCGCGGTGGCAGGCTTTTGCAATGCCGTAAGCGATGGATCGGTTGGACAGTAGGCCGGTGATCAGCAATCGCTTGCCTGCGAGAAATCCCATAGTGGCTCCTTTAATTTGAATCAGCTTCGGATTTTCGCATGGCATTGCAGGCTTGCAAGCTTCAAGCTTGTCGGCACGGTGCTTGCATAGTACAATCCTCGCTTCGCTAGGGCGGCTTGATCGGCTTTTCGGTCAATCAGGTGTCCAAAAGCAGATCGGACAGCTTCGGCGCGACGCGTTGAAATCTGGGGCGGTTGAGCGAGCAGGGTTGGGCGGATTCATCCAGCCCATTTTTTTTGCTTGAACGTTCTTTGCATAAAATTTGAGCCGCTGACCTGATTTGCGCGAGCGAGTCGTGAATAAGCAAGAGAGATCGAAGAAATACCACGCATGAATTGGCAAGAAGCTGTTGAAAAAACCGTAACCGGTCTGGGTTACGACTTGGTGGACTGCGAGCGCAGTCCGGCTGGATTGCTGCGTGTGTACATCGATAAACTGCCTGAGCAGGCTTTGGCGGGCGAGTTGATCAGCGTTGAGGATTGCGAGCGCGTGACGCGGCAGCTTCAGTATTTGCTCGAAGTTGAGGCTTGTGCCTATGAGCGGCTGGAGGTTTCCTCGCCCGGGTTGGATCGCCCCTTGAAGAAGGCCGCTGATTACGCGCGTTTTGTGGGCGAAGAGATCGAGCTGACCCTGCGCATGCCTTTTCAGGGGCGCAAGAAGTACCGGGGCGTCCTGAACGCCCAAGTCGCTTTGGATGCTGAGGCTGTTGAGTCGTCGGCTGAGGTTGAGGCTGCGGTACCAGCGTTAGCCCCCCAGGATGCCTGGCGTGTGGTTTTCAATGATGGCAAGGCCGACCAGGCCTTGGATTTTTCTCTTGAAGAGGTGCGTGAGGCGCGTTTGGTGCCTGCGATCAGCTTCAAGGGTCGCGGCGTGAAGCCGGCGCCTAGCAAGAAGCCGGCGCGGAGCAAGCCGGCGCGAAAAGATGACAAAGTAGACGGAGGTCCTGATCAATGAACCGCGAACTGTTGATGTTGGTGGACGCGATTTCTCGCGAGAAGAGCGTCGAACTCGACGTCGTGTTTGGTGCTGTCGAAGCCGCTCTGGCTTCGGCCACCAAAAAGCTGTGTGGTGGCGAAGCTGATATTCGCGTCTCTGTTGATCGCGAGTCGGGCGCCTACGAGACCTTCCGTCGCTGGCATGTGGTGCCGAATGAGGCTGGCCTGCAAAACCCCGACGCTGAAATCCTGCTGTTCGAAGCTCAGGAGCAAATTCCTGACATCGAGGTGGAAGACCACATCGAAGAGCCAATCGAATCGGTGCCTATCGGTCGCATTGGTGCGCAAGCCGCCAAGCAGGTCATTCTGCAAAAGATCCGTGACGCTGAGCGTGAGCAACTGCTGAACGACTTCTTGGCGCGCGGCGAGCAAATCTTCGTCGGCACCGTCAAGCGTCTGGACAAGGGCGACATCATTGCCGAGTCCGGACGTATCGAAGGTCGCCTGAAGCGCACCGAGATGATCCCCAAGGAAAACCTGCGCACCGGTGACCGGGTTCGCGCCGTGATCCTGGGTGTGGACCCCACGCAACGTGGCCCGCAGATCATGCTGTCGCGCAGCGCGCCCCAGTTCATGACCGAGCTGTTCGCCCAGGAAGTGCCTGAGATCGAACAAGGTCTGCTGGAAATCAAGAGCTGCGCGCGTGATGCCGGCTCGCGTGCCAAGCTGGCGGTGCTCTCTCACGACAAGCGCGTCGACCCAATCGGCACCTGCGTTGGTGTGCGGGGTTCGCGCGTCAACGGCGTGACCAATGAGTTGGCCGGCGAGCGTGTGGACATCGTGCTGTGGTCGGAAGACCCGGCTCAATTCGTCATCGGCGCTTTGGCACCGGCCAATGTGCAGTCCATCGTGGTGGACGAAGAACGTCATGCCATGGACGTGGTGGTGGACGAAGAAAACCTCGCCATTGCCATCGGCCGTGGCGGCCAGAACGTGCGGCTCGCTTCCGAGCTGACCGGTTGGCGTATCAACATCATGTCGGCCGAGGAATCGGCCGTGAAGCATGAGCAGGAATCGGAATCGGTGCGCAAGCTCTTCATCGAGAAGCTCGATGTGGATGCTGAAGTCGCCGATATCCTGATCGCCGAGGGTTTTACCAGCCTGGAAGAAGTGGCCTATGTGCCTATGCAGGAAATGCTGGAAGTTGAGGCCTTCGACGAGGACACGGTCACTGAGTTGCGTACCCGCGCAAAAGACGCTCTGCTGACCATGGAAATCGCCCGTGAAGAGAAGGTCGAGGAAGTTTCTCAAGACCTGCGTGATCTGGAGGGCATGACGCCCGATCTGATCGGCAAACTCTCTGATGGTGATATCCACACTCGCGACGACCTGGCCGATTTGGCCGTCGACGAACTCGTTGAACTCGCTGGCATGGACGAGGGCGCTGCCCGCACCATGATCATGAAGGCCCGCGAACATTGGTTCACGGCTTGAGGCTTTTGGGCCTCACCCTGATCCCGATCATTCGCCCAGCACCGACCGCATAAGTTAAGGATTCAACAATGGCTGTGACCACCGTCGCCCAGTTTGCCGCAGAGCTACAAAGGCCTGCGAGCACGCTGCTTGAGCAGCTTCAAGCAGCAGGCGTCAAGACCGCGTCTCCCGATGACGCTTTGAACGAAGCCGACAAGGAACGTCTGCTGGACTACCTGCGTACCTCGCACGGAACCGCTAGCGCCGACCGCAAGAAGATCACGCTGACCCGCAAATCGACCAGCGAAATCAAGCAAGCCGATGCCAGCGGCAAGGCCCGCACTATTCAGGTGGAAGTGCGCAAGAAGCGTACCTTCGTCAAGATGGACGGAGCGACCGGCGTCGATGAGGCCGCTGCCGCTGCCGCCGAGGAGGCGGACTTGCAGCGTCGCGAAGAGGAGGCCAAGGCCCAGGCCGCTTCGCTGCGCCAGCAAGAGGAGGAACTCGCCGCTCGCGTTCGTGAGCGCGAGGAAGCCGATCGTTTGGCGCGTGAAGCCGAAGAGAAGCGTCGTCAAGAGAAGGCAGCCGCTGATGCCCGCGCCGCTGAAGAGGCCGCTGCTCGCGCCGCTGCCGAAGCTGCCGAAGCTGCTGCTGCCAAGAAAAACAAAGCCCGCCCGACCGCAGAATCTGTGGCGCGTGAAGCGGCCGCTATCAATCGCGCCGCTGCTGCGGCTCGATCCGCCGCTGCGGCTCCTGCCGCTGCGCCGATTGCTGCAGCGCCTGTTGCTGCCCCGGTTGAGGCTCCGGCCCCGGTTGTAGCCGCCGCCCCTGCTCCTGCAACAGTTGCGCCGACCGAAGCGCCCAAGCCCGCATTGCGTGTGGTGAAGGCGGTGGATGTGGGTGCCGAAGAGAAGCAAAAGGCTGTTGATTTGGAGCGCCGCCGCAAGGCCGCCGAAGCAGAAGCTGCTGCCATCCGCGCGATGATGAACGCACCCAAGAAGGTGATGGTCGCGAAGAAGGAAGAGCCCAAGCCAGCCGAGGCCCCCAAGGAGGCCATCACTGGCACGATCCATAAGAAGGTCGGCGCCCCAGGCGCGGCTGCTCCGGGTTCGGCCACAGCGGCCAAGCCTGGTGACAAGAAGTCGGTCAAGTCCGAGAAGCTCTCTTCCAGCTGGTCGGATGACAAGAAACGTGGCGGCGCCAAGCCTGCCGGTGCTGCTGCACCTGGCGGTGCCCGTCCTGCCGCTGGCGGCTGGCGTGCGCCGAGCCGCGGTGCGGCCGGTGGCCGTCGTGGTGCCGCTGATCGCGGCGCCGATCGTCGTGGCGGTGCGCCTTCGACCTTTGTCGCACCGGCTGAAGTGCAGGTGCAAGAGGTCCACATTCCTGAGACCATCTCGGTGGCCGATTTGGCACACAAGATGTCCATCAAGGCCTCTGAGGTCATCAAGCACTTGATGAAGCTGGGCCAGATGTGCACCATCAACCAGCAGCTGGACCAAGAAACGGCCATGATTTTGGTCGAAGAAATGGGCCACAAGGCCTTTGCCGCCAAGCTGGACGATCCGGATGCCTTCCTCGAGGAAGAGGGCGCCGCTGCCGAGCAGGCCGAAGCCTTGCCGCGCGCGCCTGTCGTCACCGTCATGGGTCACGTCGACCACGGCAAGACCTCGCTGCTGGACTATGTTCGTCGTGCCCGTGTGGCTGCTGGCGAAGCCGGTGGCATTACCCAGCACATCGGTGCCTACCACGTGGAAACTCCGCGCGGCATGATCACCTTCCTGGACACTCCGGGTCACGCGGCCTTTACGGCGATGCGTGCTCGTGGCGCCACGGCCACCGACATCGTCATCCTGGTGGTGGCGGCGGACGACGGCGTGATGCCCCAGACCAAGGAAGCGATCCACCACGCCAAGGCGGCCGGTGTGCCGCTGGTCGTGGCGATGAACAAGATCGACAAGCCGGGCGTCAATATCGAGCGCCTGAAGGGCGAGCTGGTGGCCGAAGGCGTGGTGCCTGAGGACTTTGGTGGCGACACCCCGTTCGTGCCCGTCTCGGCCAAGACCGGCGAAGGCATGGATGCCTTGCTGGAACAAGTGCTGCTGCAAGCCGAAGTGCTGGAATTGACCGCGCCTGTGGCCTCGATGGCCAAGGGTCTGGTGATCGAAGCGCGTTTGGACAAAGGCCGCGGCCCTGTGGCCACCATCCTGGTGCAATCCGGTACCTTGAAGCGCGGCGACGTGGTGCTGGCCGGTTCGACTTATGGCCGCGTTCGCGCCATGTTGGACGAAGACGGCAAGGCTGCGACCGAAGCCGGCCCGTCCATCCCGGTGGAAATTCAGGGTCTGACCGAAGTGCCGCAGGCTGGTGATGAATTCATGGTCTTGGCCGATGAGCGCCGTGCCCGTGAAATCGCCACCTTCCGCTCGGGCAAGTACCGTGATGTGAAGCTCTCGCGTCAACAGGCCGCCAAGCTGGAGAATATGTTCTCCGACATGGCCGCTGGCGATGTGCAGACGCTGGGCATCATCATCAAGTCCGATGTGCAGGGTTCGCAAGAAGCGCTGGCTTCCTCGCTGCTCAAGCTGTCGACGCCCGAAGTCAAGGTTCAGATCGTGCACGCTGCCGTCGGTGGCATCAGCGAGTCGGACGTCAACTTGGCGATCGCCTCCAAGGCCGTCATCATTGGCTTCAACGTCCGTGCTGACGCCGGCGCTCGCAAGCTGGCCGAAGGCAATGCGGTTGATCTGCGCTACTACAACATCATTTACGACGCCGTGGATGAGGTGAAGGCAGCGATGACCGGCATGCTGGCCCCTGAGCAGCGCGAAGAAGTCATCGGTATGGCTGAGATTCGCACCGTGTTCGTGGCGACCAAGATCGGCACGATTGCCGGCTGTATGGTCACTGCAGGTACGGTCAACCGCTCGGCCAAGTTCCGCTTGCTGCGCGACAACGTGGTGATCTACACCGGCGAGATCGACACACTCAAGCGCATGAAGGACGATGTGCGCGAAGTCCGCGAAGGCTTCGAGTGCGGTATCAAGCTGAAGAACTACAGCGACATCGCCGAGGGCGATCAGCTGGAATTCTTCGAGGTCAAGGAAGTGGCCCGAACGCTGTAAGGCGGATTTGCCCTCATCCAGAGCAAACCCCGCCCTCCCAAGAGTGGCGGGGTTTGTACTTGTGGGTCAGGGCAATGAGTACCGAGCAAGGAGTAGCTGAATATGCGACATAAACGAGTCATCCCTAACCGCAGCTTTCGTGTGGCCGACCAGATCCAACGCGATCTGGCCGAGTTGATCCGCGAGCTGAAAGATCCCCGCATCGGCATGGCCACGGTCAATGCCGTCGAGGTGACGCCTGACTATGCGCATGCCAAGGTGTTCTTTTCGGTGCTGGTCGGCGACCCGGTGGAAACCGGCGAGGCCCTGAACGAAGCGGCGGGTTTCTTGCGTAACGGCTTGTTCAAGCGTCTGCAGATCCACACCGTGCCCAGCTTGCATTTCCATTACGACCGCACCATTGAGCGTGCGGCCGAACTGAGCGCCTTGATCAACAAGGCCAATGCCACACGGGCTTTGGATGACGAGGCGCAAGCTGAGGCTCAAGGTGAGGTGCCTGCCGCCGAGGGCGAAGCGCCATCGGCAGATGCCAAAGACCGCGCATCCGAGTAAATTCATCCGATGACGACCACCCAAGCCCCGCGCACCAGGATCCAGCGCCGTGCCGTGCACGGTGTGCTGCTCCTGGACAAGCCGCTGGGCCTGTCCAGCAACGACGCTCTGCAAAAAGCCAAATGGCTGTTGCGGGCGGAGAAGGCCGGCCATACCGGCACGCTGGACCCCTTGGCCACCGGCTTGTTGCCGCTGTGCTTTGGCGCGGGGACCAAATTCAGCCAGGTCAGCCTGGATGCCGACAAGGCCTATGAGGCTACGCTGTTTCTTGGTTTGACCACCACCACCGGCGACGCCGAGGGTGAAGTGCTGGACCGCCAAGAAGCCGCGGCCCAGGCCGTGACGCGAGAGCAGATCGAAGCCGCTTGCGCCCAGTTCACCGGTGAGATCGATCAGGTGCCGCCGATGTATTCGGCGCTCAAGCACGAAGGCCGGCCGCTCTATGAGTACGCCCGCGCTGGCATCCATATCGAGCGGCCTTCGCGCCGCGTCACGATTCATTCCATTGACATTTTGGGCTGGCAAGCTGAGCAGTTGACCCTGGCGGTGCGCTGCAGTAAGGGCACCTATATCCGCACGCTGGCCGAAGATCTGGGCCGTGTCTTGGGTTGTGGTGCCTCGCTGAGTGCGCTGCGCCGCACCGGTTCTGGCCCCTTGAATGTTGAGCAAGCCATCAGTCTGGACGCCTTGGCGGCCTTGACCGAAGTTGAGCGGGAGGCTTTGCTGCGTCCGCCCGACGCCTTGTTGGCGGATTGGCCCGAGCTGCGACTCAGCAGCGACGAGGCCGCCCGCTTCTTGACCGGTCTGCGGCGCCGTGTTGCCGCCCCCGATGCGCCGCAGGTGCGGGTTTACGGACCCGAACCGCAAGCCTTTCTAGGCAGCGCCCATATCCAGGCCGGTGACTTGATCGCCGACCGACTGTTGAGCCCCGCGGAGGTGCAAAGTCTTTGCACCGCAGACGCCGCCTCAACCGTTTGAAGTCCAGAATTTTTTGAAAGTGTCGTATGAGCAAGCAGATTCGTAATATCGCCATCATCGCCCACGTTGACCATGGCAAAACCACCATGGTCGACCAATTGCTGCGTCAAAGCGGCACATTCGCCGACCACGAAAAAGTCGTCGACACGGTGATGGACAACAACGCCATCGAACGTGAGCGCGGCATCACGATCTTGGCCAAGAACTGCGCCGTGTCTTGGGAAGGCACCCACATCAACATCGTCGACACCCCGGGCCACGCGGACTTCGGCGGTGAAGTGGAGCGTGCCCTGTCCATGGTGGACGGTGTGGTGCTGCTGATCGATGCGCAAGAAGGCCCGATGCCCCAGACTCGCTTTGTGACCAAGAAGGCCTTGGCCCTGGGTCTGAAGCCTATCGTCGTGGTCAACAAGGTCGACAAGCCGGGCGCCAAGCCTGACGCTGTCATCAACGCCGCTTTCGATCTGTTCGACAAGCTGGGCGCGACCGACGAGCAGCTGGACTTCCCCGTGGTGTACGCCTCCGGCATCAACGGCTGGACCTCGCTGGAAGAGGGCACACCCGGTGAGCAGTGGGGCCCGGACATGTCCGCCCTGTTCAACACCGTGCTGAAGCATGTGCCGGCCCAGTCCGGTGACCCGGCGGCTCCGCTGCAGCTGCAAATCTCGGCGCTGGACTTCTCGACCTTCGTTGGCCGTATCGGCGTGGGCCGCATTAGCCAAGGCACCATCAAGCCCGGCATGCAAGTCGCGGTGATGGAAGGTCCGGACGGCAAGTCCATCAACGGCCGTATCAACCAAGTGCTGACCTTCCAAGGTCTGGATCGCGTTCAAGTGACCGAAGCCGGCCCTGGCAACATCGTGCTGATCAACGGTATCGAGGACATCGGTATCGGCGTGACCGTCACCGACCAAGCCAACCCCAGCCCGCTGCCGATGCTGAAGGTGGACGAGCCGACGCTGACCATGAACTTCTGCGTCAACACCTCGCCGCTGGCCGGTCGTGAAGGCAAGTTCGTCACCAGCCGTCAGATCTGGGACCGTCTGCAGAAGGAACTGCAGCACAACGTGGCGCTGCGCGTGAAGGAAACCGACGAAGACGGTATCTTTGAAGTTTGCGGCCGCGGCGAATTGCACCTGACGATTCTGTTGGAAAACATGCGTCGTGAAGGCTATGAGCTGGCTGTGTCCAAGCCGCGCGTGATGTTCCAAGACATCGACGGCGTGAAGTGCGAGCCGATGGAGCTGGTGACTGCCGACGTGGAAGAACTCCACCAAGGTGGCGTGATGCAGGCCCTGGGTCTGCGCAAAGGCGAAATGCTGAACATGGAGCCGGACGGCCATGGTCGCGTGCGCCTGGAGTACCGCATTCCGGCCCGTGGCCTGATCGGCTTCTCCAACGAGTTCATGAACTTGACGCGTGGTTCCGGCCTGATCTCGTCGATCTTCGACGGCTACGAAGCCCACAAGGGCGAAATCGGCGGCCGCAAGAACGGCGTGCTGATCTCCATGGACGACGGCGAAATCTTCACCTACGCCCTCGGCAAGCTGGACGATCGCGGTCGTATGTTCGTGAAGCCGAATGACCCGGTGTATGAAGGCATGATCGTCGGCATCCATAGCCGCGACAACGATCTGGTGGTCAACGCCACCCGTACCAAGCAGCTGACCAACTTCCGCGTCAGCGGCAAGGAAGACGCGATCAAGATCACGCCTCCGATCGACCTGACCTTGGAATACGGCGTTGACTTCATCGACGACGACGAACTGGTCGAAATCACACCGAAGAGCGTGCGTCTGCGCAAGCGTCACCTGTCGGAAAACGAGCGCAAGCGCGCGTCGCGCGGCTAAAGCCTTGCTCCGCGCGCTTGCTGCGCGCAGTGTTTGGCTCCATCCAGCCAGGTCCGGAGGCCCTGGCCTTCGCCAGGCAGAAACAGTCCTCAGGACTGTTTCAGTCCGGGCTCAGCCTCCCTCCAAGAGGGAGGCTCTAGTCAGACAGACACATGCGGCCCCTTGGGGCCGCTCTCAATTCAACGCCCATGACGCATCGACGTGCTGTAGCCCTGATGTTGTTGGTCACCCTGCTGTGGAGCACGGCGGGGGTGGTGACGCGTCATCTGGAGGCGGCGCAGGGCTTTGAGCTCACTTTCTGGCGCAGCGGCTTCAATGCCCTGGCTTTGCTGCTGGGCTTGTATTGGCTGCGCGGGCCGGCCCTGTGGTCGCAACTGCGTTCGGCGCCGGCTCTGGTGTGGGTTTCGGGCCTTTGCTGGGCGGTGATGTTCACCGCCTTTATGGTGGCATTGACGCTGACCACGGTGGCGAATGTTTTGGTCACCATGGCTTTGGGGCCATTGCTCACCGCGCTGCTGTCTCGCCTGGTCTTGAAGCACCGGATGCCAGCGCGCACCTGGTGGGCGATTGCTCTGGCCAGCATTGGCATCGCTTGGATGTTTGGCCATGAGATGGCTGCTTCTAATGCTTCACCCACAGCCAGTGCGTCAGGCGTGCTCGGCATTTTAGTGGCAATGGGCGTGCCCATGGCCGCGGCGGTGAACTGGTGTGTGCTTCAACATGTGGGCCATGCCAGTGCCGCGCTGCCTGAGTCAAACCTTGCTGCGCCGCAGCTTCGTTCTGCGGTGGACGATATGCCTTTGGCGGTGCTCTTTGGCGCGCTGATCTCCACGGTGGCCATGCTGCCGCTGGCCTGGCCTTTCCAGGCCAATGGGCACGATCTGGTCTTACTGGCCGGCTTGGGCGTGTTCCAGCTGGCGATTCCTTGCTTGCTGGTGGTGAGCCTGAGCCGTGTGTTGATCGGCCCTGAACTGGCCTTGCTGGCCCAGTTGGAAGTACTGCTGGGTGTTCTGTGGGCCTGGGCCTGGGCCGGTGAGACGCCCTCTGCTGCGGCCTTGTTCGGCGGGAGTTTGGTGCTGCTGGCCTTGATCGCCAATGAGCTATTAGGATGGCGGTCCGAGCGCCGTCAAGCAGTCGCGCTTGATTCCAATTCAACAACTCAAACTTCGCGGAGAGAGGCATGACGCCCCCGATGATTCCTGCATTGTGTTCTGGTGGCCAGATCGTGGCCGAGGTCAATGGCTGCCTGGGTCTGATCACCTTGAATCGGCCGGAGGCTTTGAACGCGCTGTCTTTGCCCATGATTCGGGATTTGAGTGCCTTGCTTTTGCATTGGGCCAGTACGCCGAAGATTGAAGCCGTGGTGGTCATGGGTGCAGGGCGTCCGGGCAAACCGGCGGCGTTTTGTGCCGGCGGCGATATTCGCTTTTTCCATCGCGCGGCCTTGGCCGGCGATGCGTCCTTGGGCGACTTTTTCACCGAGGAGTACGCGCTCAATCACCTGATTCACAACTACGCCAAGCCCTATATCGCCCTGATGGACGGCGTGGTGATGGGCGGCGGCATGGGCATCAGCCAAGGTGCCAAGTTACGTGTGCTGACCGAGCATTCCAAGCTCGCCATGCCGGAAACCCATATTGGCCTCTTCCCCGATGTGGGCGGCGGCTACTTCCTCAGCCAATGCCCGGGTCATGTGGGTGAATGGTTGGCCTTGACGGGGCAGCCGATTGGCGCCGGCGATGCGATCGAGTTGAGCTTGGGCGATGTCTATGTCCAAAGCTCGGCCATGCCGGCCTTGATCGAAGCCTTCAAGCAAGGCGAGCAATCGAGTGCCGAACATGTGGTCGCCACGGTGATGGAGCATGTGGATCTGGCCCCTGCGGCCGACCACGTCAGCCTGCGCAGCCGTATCGATCGTCACTTTGCTCATGCCGATGTAGCGGCCATCATGGCCTCGCTGGCCAGTGCGGACGATGAGTGGGCGCAGCATCAATTGGCCACCTTGAAGAAACGCTCGCCTTTGATGATGGCCGTGACGCTGGAACAGTTGCGCCGTGCCCGCAAGCTCAGCCTGGCCGAAGACCTGCGGATGGAGCGCGATATCGTGCACCACTGCTTCCATCTGCGTCCAGCCGACCAGAGTGAAACGGTGGAAGGCATTCGCGCTTTGGCTGTCGACAAAGACCATGCGCCGCGCTGGAACCCAGCCCGCATCGAAGACGTCAGCCGCGAAGAAGTGTTGGCCTTCTTTGCCTCGCCTTGGACCGCAGAGTCGCATCCGCTGCGAGACCTGAAGTAGGCAAATACAGCTCGCGGCTGCACTCCATAATGACGGCAAGGTCTTACCGGACCTTGCCGTTTTTTCATCCGCAACCGTTCCATGAGGATGCCCTGATGCCCACCGACATCGAGATTGCCCAAGCCGCGACCCTGAAGAAAATTCTCCCTTTGGCCAGTCAAACGCTGGATCTGCAAGAGGAGGCATTGAGTCCTTTCGGGCACTTCAAAGCGAAACTGAGTCTGAGCGAGCTTGATCGTTTGCAGAGTCGCCCGAATGGGCATTTGATCTTGGTGACCGCGATCTCACCGACGCCGCCGGGTGAGGGCAAGACCACCACCACGGTGGGCCTGGGCGACGGGCTGAACCACATCGGCAAGAAGGCCATGATCTGCCTGCGCGAGCCTTCACTGGGTCCGTGTTTTGGCATGAAGGGCGGTGCGGCCGGTGGTGGCCGGGCGCAAATCGTGCCGATGGAGGACATCAATCTGCACTTTACCGGCGACTTCCATGCCATCGCCCTGGCCAACAATCTGCTGGCCGCCTTGATCGACAACCACATCCATCACGGCAATGCGCTGGGCATTGATGTGCGCCGCATCAGCTGGCGCCGCGTGGTGGACATGAACGACCGGGCGCTGCGCGACATCACCGTCGCACTGGGTGGCCCCGGCAATGGCTATCCGCGCCAGGATGGCTTTGACATCGTGGTGGCGTCCGAGGTCATGGCCATCCTCTGCCTGGCCACATCGCTGGAGGACTTGAAGCGCCGCCTGGGCAATATCGTCATCGGCAGCACGACCGACAAGCGCCCGGTCACCGCACGCGAGCTCAAGGCCGATGGCGCCATGGCTGCCTTGCTCAAGGATGCGCTTGCGCCCAATCTGGTCCAGACCCTGGAGGGCAACTTGGCCTTCGTCCACGGCGGCCCCTTTGCCAATATCGCTCACGGCTGCAACTCGGTGATCGCGACGCAAACGGCACTGAAGCTGGCCGACTATGTGGTGACCGAAGCCGGCTTTGGCGCCGATTTGGGCGCCGAGAAGTTCATGGACATCAAGTGCCGCAAAGCGGGCTTGCGGCCCAGCTGCGCCGTCATCGTGGCCACCGTGCGGGCACTGAAGTACCACGGTGGTGCGGATGCGAAAAAGCCCGGCAGCGACACCATCGATGCGCTACAGACCGGCCTAGCCAATCTCGGCCGCCATATCGAAAACGTCCAAACCCATTACGGCCTGCCAGCCATCGTTTCCATCAATCGCTTTGACGCCGACACCGCCGAGGAGATCGCCCTGATCGAGGCCTATTGCCAGGCTCGTGGCGTGCGCTGCGTGCTGGCCACGCATTGGGCCGAGGGCGGCGCTGGTGCGGCCGAACTGGCCCGCGCGGTGGTGGCGCAATGCGAGCAGGGCGGGGCGCGCTTGCCCAGTGTTTATGCCGACGACTTGCCCCTGGCCGACAAAATCCGCGCCATCGCTGGCAAGATCTACCGCGCCGGTGAGGTGGTGTTCGAGCCCAAGGCCGCGGCCCAGCTGCAGGAGTGGCAGAACGTCGGCTGGGGCGAGTTGCCGGTCTGCATCGCCAAGACGCAGTATTCCTTCAGCAGCGATGCCAGCTTGCGCGGTGCGCCTGAGGGCCATGTCTTGCGCGTGCGCGAAGTGCGGCTGGCGGCGGGCGCTGAGTTCATTGTGGCTATCTGCGGTGACATCATGACCATGCCGGGTCTGCCCAAAGTGCCCTCGGCGGAGCGCATTGATGTGGATTCGACCGGGCGCATCAGCGGGCTGTTCTGAATGGAGCTACCCCCAGGCGGGGAAGGTTCAAGCTCAGTCCAAAACTCAGGGCCATGAAAGCGGCCCTGCTCGTTATTTGCTAGCTGCCTGCCCAGGACTATGATGGTCTGAAGTGCCCATTGCTGCATCCCGCAGCCTGCACCACGATGCCCGCCATCAGCCAATCTTCCATCAGTCAGCCTGCTCGCGCGTCTGCCATGTCCGGTCATGGCTTCAATGCGGCGCTGCGCCTTGGGGCCTTGTTGGTGTTCATATTGTTCGGCGTCTTTGCGGCCTATGTGCTGTCAGAGAAGCAGGTCGACCGGGCCAATGAACAACGGTTCCGGACCGTTCAGGTCGGCGAAGAGTTGCGCCAGTCTTCGGATGATCTGACGCGCATGGTTCGCACCTATGTGGTCACGGGGGACTTGGCGTTTCGGCAGCGTTATCTGGACGTTTTGGCCATCCGCGATGGGCGTAAGCCGCGGCCAGCGCCCATCGGCAGCATTTACTGGGACTTGTTGGATTTGCCCTCTGGCGCACCGACCTCCGCCCAGTTGCCTGCCAAACCCCTGATGGAGCTGATTCGTGAGCAAGGCGTCAGCCCTGAGGAATTGAACCATCTCACTCAGGCCAAGCAGCGCTCGGACGAGCTGGCCAAAATTGAGTTGCAGGCCATCGGGATGGTGGACGGTTTGCATGACGATCAATTGGAACGACGCCAGCGCGCCAGCCTGATGCTCAATGACGCCAGCTATTTGCAGACCAAGGCGGAAATTTTGGGCCACATCCAGGCCTACTTCCAATTGATTGACGGGCGCACCTTGCAGCAAGTGGAGGTCGCCGAACAGCGCGCCCGGTTGATGTGGATCTTGCTCAGCATCATCTCTCTGAGCCTGCTCGGCACTTTGCTTTGGATTTACCGGGCACTGTCGCGGACCTTGGGCGGCAGCCCGCTGGAAATTCAGTCACAAATCATGCGCATCGGGCAGGGCGACTTTTCTCAGCCCATCCAGGTGCCCTTGCGTTTGAGTCAAAGCGTGTTGGGATGGCTGGCGCAGATGCAGGCGCAGTTGCACAAGGCCGAGCAACACAAGGCCGAGGCGCAGTACCAGCGGGATCAGGTCTTGGCCTTGGACGCGCTGCGCGCTTTCATGATGGAGCAGCTGACCAGTTCGGCCGCCTTGGGCGAGGTGCTGGAGGCCTTCATCCACCGCATCGAGGCCATGTTGCCTGGCACCTTGTGCAGCATCTTGCTCTTGGATGAAGAAGGCCAGCACCTGAAAATGGGGGCTGCTCCCAGCCTGCCTGTGTTTTACAACAAGGCCATCGATGGCGTGCGTATCGGCCCCAATGTGGGCTCTTGCGGCACGGCGGCCTACACACAGCAGCGTGTCATTGTGGAAGACATCGCCCAGCACCCCTTGTGGCGGGACTTTGCAGCTGCGGCGGCCAAAGCGAATCTGGCGGCCTGTTGGTCCGAGCCGATTCGATCGGGCGCGGGGCCTTTGCTCGGCACCTTCGCGATGTACCGCCAGCAGCCCAGCTCGCCCGCTTCATTTGAAATCACCATCATCGAGAGTGCGGCCCGGCTGACGGCCTTGGCGATCGAACGCAAACGGGCCGAGATGCAATTGCAGTTGCTGGCCAATGTGTTTGAGCATGGCAATGAGGTGATCATGATCACCGACCGCGACGGATTCTTGGTGCGGGTCAACAAGGCCTTCAGCACCGTCACAGGCTTCACTGAAGCCGAGGCTTTGGGGCGCAATCCCCGCATGCTGGCCTCCGGGCGGCAAGACAAAGGCTTTTATCGCCAGATGTGGGAGACCATTCAGCGCGAGGGCCAATGGTCGGGCGAGGTCTTGAATCGTCGCAAGGGCGGCGGGACCTATCCGCAATGGCTGTCCATCAGTGTGCTGCGCAATGCCCAAGGCGAGGTCAGCCACTACATGGCCATCGCCACGGACATCAGTCAGCGCAAAGAAGCTGAGGAGCGCATCCGCCTGCTGGCTGAATTTGACCCCTTGACCCAATTGCCGAATCGGCGGCTGTTGCAAGACCGGGTGCAAAACGCGATTCACCATGCGCGCCGTCACCACGAACCGCTGGGCCTGATCTATTTGGACTTGGATCGTTTCAAGAACGTCAATGATTCGCTGGGGCACCATATCGGCGATGCCTTGCTGATCGCGGCGGCCGCTCGCTTCAGCGCTGCGCTGCGCGAGGAGGACACGGTCAGCCGCGTGGGCGGAGATGAATTCGTGGTGCTTTGCCCCAACACCGATGCCAATCGGTGTCGCGCATGTGGCGGGCAAACTCTTGGCCGCATGCCAGCCGCGCTATCAGCTGGGCAGCCATGATTTGGCCGTCAGCTGCTCGCTGGGGATCGCGATGTTCCCGGGTGATGGCGACAGCTACGCCAGCTTGTCCATGTGTGCCGATACCGCCATGTACCGGGCCAAGCAAGCCGGGCGCAACACCTATCGCTTCTTCACGCCGGAGATGCAGTCGCAGTCGGCACGCATGCTCTTGCTGGAGAACGAATTGCGTCAGGCCTTGGAGCTGGGGCAACTGCACCTGGTCTATCAGCCACAAGTCGATTTGGTCCAAGGTCAGCTGCGCGGCGCTGAAGTCTTGCTGCGTTGGACGCACCCGACGCTTGGGGTGGTCAGCCCCGCCGAGTTCATTCCGATTGCCGAGGAAAGCGGCCTGATCGTCTCCATCGGCAACTGGGTGATGCGCAGCGCCTGCCAGCAGCTCTGTGACTGGCGAGCTGCAGGCCTGGCTTTGCCGCTGGTGGCGGTCAATTTGTCGGTTTTGCAGTTCCGCGAGATGGGCTTGCCTGAAATGGTGAGCGCCACCCTGAAAGAAACCGGCCTGCCGCCCGAGTGTCTGGAGTTGGAACTGACCGAGGGCATCGCCATGGATCATCCCGATGATGTGGTGGCGGCCATGAATCAGTTGCATGCGCTGGGCGTTTGCATCGCCATCGATGACTTTGGCACCGGCTATTCGTCGCTGAGTTATTTGAAGCGGTTTCGCATGGACAGGCTCAAGATCGACCAGTCCTTTGTGCGCGACATCCACAGCGATGCCGATGACCGCGCCATCGTCGCCACCATCATTGGTCTGGCGCGCAGCTTGGGTTGCGAAACGATCGCCGAAGGGGTGGAAACCGAGCAGCAACTGGCTTTTCTGCGCGAGCAGGGTTGCAATCAGGCGCAGGGCTATTTGATCAGTCGCCCTTTGCCCGGCCCGGAGTTCGAGCGCTGGGTGCGAGAACGCCCCTCGCTTGCTGAGCCGCCTTACTCGCCGGTCGATTGAACCCAGCAAGGGCCGCAGGAGTTGCCCCCTTCTCCAAGTGGCAAAGTCTGGGCCTGGGATAATGGCAGCGTGCAACAAGACCTGAACAACCCCTGGCGCCTCTCGGTGGCCCCCATGCTCGATTGGACCGACAAACATTGTCGGTACTTCCATCGTTTGCTGACTCAAAAGACCCGGCTGTACACCGAGATGGTGACAACCGGTGCGCTGCTGCACGGCGATCAGCCTCGCCATTTGGACTTCAACCCGGAGGAGCATCCGGTCGCGCTGCAGCTGGGCGGCTCCGAGCCGGCCGATCTCGCCGCCTGCGCCAAGCTGGCGCAGCAGTGGGGCTATGACGAGGTCAATCTGAATTGCGGTTGCCCCAGCGAGCGGGTGCAGCGCGGCGCTTTTGGCGCTTGTTTGATGGCCGAGCCCACTCTGGTGGCCGATGGCGTCAAGGCCATGCGCGATGCGGTGAGCATTCCTGTCACCGTCAAGCACCGCATTGGCATCGACAAGATCGAGAGCTACGAGTTTGTACGCGACTTTGTCGGCCAAATCGCCGAGGCGGGTTGCGAAGTCTTCATCGTTCATGCCCGCAATGCCTGGTTGCAAGGCTTGTCTCCCAAAGAGAATCGCGAGATTCCACCGCTGCGATATGAGCTGGTGCATCAACTCAAGCGCGACTTTCCGCAGCTCACCATCGTCCTCAACGGCGGTGTCAAGACAGATGATGAGATCGCTGAGCAGTTGCAGCATGTAGACGGTGTGATGGTGGGGCGGCAGGCTTACCACGAGCCTTGGCAGATGGTGGACTGGGACCATCGCTTCTTCGGCACGCCCAATCCGGCGCATTCGCGTGAGCAGGTGGAGTCGGTCTGGCTGGACTATCTGGAGCGCCATGTGGCGGCGGGTGCCTATCACCACTGGACTCAAGCCATGCGCCATGCACTCGGGCTTTGGAACGGTCAGGCGGGCTCGCGGCGCTGGCGCCAGATTTGGTCGGACCATCAATACAAGGCCCTGCCGCCTCGCGCTGTGGCGGAGCTGGCGAATCAGTCCCGGCAAGGCATTGCGGCGCATGTGGCCGAACACCAAGCGCAGACCCTGGCGCAAAGGGAATCGCAAACGAGTGATCACGCGGGCTGAGGATGGCCCCTCAGCTCTATTTCCATTGCTATCAGACCGCCTTGGGCTGCTGTGCGATTGCATGGAGTGAGTGGGGCGTCAGGGGCTCTCAGCTTCCGGAGGCCACAGCGGCTCTAACGCGCGATCGCATCAGAGCGCGCTTCCCGAATGCGCTCGAAGCTTTGCCGACACCGCCTATCCAACAGGCGATTCAAGCCATTCAGCGACTCTTGGCTGGCGAATCTGCCGATGCCGCTGAGCTCTTGGCCGTGCAATTGGATGAGTCAGAGATCCCCGAGTTCAAGCGGCAGGTGCATGCCATCACACGAGGTATTCCGGTGGGCCAGACCCTCAGCTACGGCGATATTGCTCAGCGCTTGGGCCTCGCCGGTGCGGCGCGGGCGGTCGGGCAGGCCGAGGGCAGCAATCCCTTTGCGCCCATCGTGCCCTGTCATCGGGTGCTGGGCGCGGGCGGCAAGCCGGTGGGGTTTTCGGCCCATGGGGGTGCCGACACCAAGTTGAAGCTGCTGGCGATTGAAGCCCGCGCAAGTGGGCAGTTAGCGGCCGAGCAGGGCGATTTGTTCTGATGCCTGCCCTGCGCGCTTGAAGCCCGGCCTTAAAATCTCCCCCTGTTCTCTGCCCAAGGCCTTGCCATGTCTTTCGCCACCCTGGGCCTATCGCCCGCTCTGATTCGCGCTGTGCGGGAGCAGGGCTACCACGCGCCCACCGCCATTCAAGCGGCCGCCATTCCCGTCATTCTGCGCGGCGCCGATGTGCTGGGCCTGGCCCAGACCGGCTCGGGCAAGACCGCGGCCTTCGCCTTGCCTCTCTTGCAATTGGTGCTGCAGCAGCGTGGCAGCGGCGTGCGCCAGACGCGTGCCTTGGTGCTGGTGCCGACGCGGGAACTGGCGGTTCAGATCGGCGAGGCGCTGCAGGCTTTGGCCCAAGACCTGCCCGTTTCCTTGAAAGTGGCAACGGTCTATGGCGGTGTTTCGATCAACCCGCAAATGATGGCTTTGCGCGGCGGAGCTGACCTTGTGGTGGCCACACCGGGCCGCTTGCTGGACCTGCTGGATCACAACGCCTTGCGCTTGTCCGCGCTCAGCACCCTGGTCTTGGATGAAGCGGACCGTCTGCTGGATTTGGGCTTTGCCGATGAATTGCAGCGTGTCTTGGCCTTGTGCCCCAAGAAGCGCCAGAACTTGTTTTTCTCAGCCACGTTTGCGCCCGCGGTGCAGGCCTTGGCCAATGGCTTGCTGAATGCGCCCGAGCGTATCGAAATCGCGGCAGAGCCAGAGCGCAGCTCGGCCATCCATCAGCGATCCATCCAAGTCGATGAGAGTCGCCGCACCCCCTTGCTGCGCCATTTGTTGGGGACCGAGGCCTGGACGCGTGTGTTGGTGTTTGTGGCCACCAAATACGCCACCGAACATGTGTCCGACAAGCTCTGGAAGCAGGGCATCAAGGCGGCGGCTCTGCATGGGGAGCTGAGCCAAGGCGGGCGCGCCAAGGTGCTGGCCGCCTTGAAGAATTCGGAGATTCAAGTGCTGGTGGCCACCGATATTGCGGCGCGCGGCCTGGATATCCCCGATCTGCCGGTGGTGTTGAACTACGACCTGCCTCGCTCAACCGCCGACTACACCCACCGCATTGGACGCACCGGCCGGGCCGGGCAAAGCGGGGTGGCCATCAGCTTTGTCAGCGGCCACAGCAGCAATGGCGAGGCGCACTTTCGCTTGATCGAAAAGCGCCAAGGGCAAAGAGTGCCGCGCGAGCAGATTGCCGGTTTTGAGCCTACAGATCTGGCCACTGCGCCTGCGCCCACCGGCGGCGTCAAAGGCCTGCGCAAGAGCAAAAAGGACAAACTGCGGGAGGCCGCCGCGCTGGCTGCGGCCCGCCAAGCTGGCTCAGCGGTAGCGTGACCAAAGCAGCGTAGCCGAGAGGGGTTCGGCCGCGACCGGGTCGGTGTTGCCAGGGTCAAAGCCCGAGGGCAGATTGCGCAGATCGATCTTGGTGCTGGCACCCAGGGTGCTGTTGCCGGTGTTGCTGCCCAGGCGACCGGCCGACACATAGCCGTGCACGATGGTGCTGCCGCCGGTGATCAGAATGTCGCCGGCCAATACGGAGCCATAGATGTCGTTGGATGCACTCAGATCGATACGCCCGCCGCTGTAGGTCGATCCCACCAAGCCGCCTGCGCCGAAGGCGATATTGCCGCTCGGCACGGATTGCAGTTTGCTTTCGCCCGCTTTGCAGAAATTGCTCGGTGCCAAGGCCGGGAAGCGGCTGTTGGTGCAGACATTGGCATAACCGGCGTAATTGACGGCCCAGGTCACATTGTTGCCGCCGGTGTTGATATTGCCCGTGGCAATCCAGCTGTTGTAGTAATTGCCGGTACCGGTCTCGAGGTCGCCCTTGAACCAGGCGACACCGGGCGCCATCGTCGTGCCCGCGATGCTCCATTTGCCGTTGTTGTAGGCGAAGCAGCTGTTGTAGTCGGAGTAGCCGGCGCAGATCTTGACCTTGCAGCTGGCTGCGCTGTAGGTGCTGGTGGGGCAGAGGTAGTCTCGGTTGCCGCCGCCGTCATGTTCCAGGAAATAGGTGCCGTTGGCGACGCCGTTCACATTGTTGACCGTGACCTTGATCTCGCCGCTGACCCATTCAAACGCATAGTTCGCAATCGCCTTGTAGGCATAAGCATCGAACTTGGGTGAGCTGACGGTGCCGGCTGTCAGCGGCGTCACGTTCAGGCTCAGACCGGCTTGCCGCGTCATCTTGATCTGTGTGTTCCAGGCCGGTGAGATCAGGCTACCGCCGTATTTGCCGCCGGCCACGCTGCCATTACTCTTTTCTTCGTAGTTGCCAACGACCAGGGCCTGTCCGCTGATTTGGGAGTTATTGCCCACGACATTGCCGCCGCTCTTCAGATTGACGAGTTTGGCCGCGCTGTTCATGGTGACATTGCCTTGCGCGGTCAGGTCGGTGACGGTGTTGCTTTCGAGGGTGACCGCGCCGTTTGCCGTCAAGCTGCCTACGCCCACGCCGCCCTTGAGCGTCACGTTCTTCATCGCTTGCACACTGCTGTAGATGCCGCTGCCGCTCAGGTCGATATTGCCTTCGGAGAACAGCACATCAAGGTTGTTGCCTCCACCCAGACTGATATCGCCGGTGGCATACAGATCATTGATACCGCTGAGGCTGCCGCTGCCGGTGACCTTGCCATCCACGACTACCTTGGTGTCGGCGTCACCCAGCACGTCCAGCTTACCGCCTAGATCCAAATTGCCCTTGATGTTGACGGCCGGCGGCTTGCCGCCACCGCCAGGTGTGCCGCCATTGCCTTTGGCGCAAAAGGTCGCTGCGAGCAATGCGTTGGCGCCGCCGCTGCTGCCGGTGATGTTGAAGCCGACGCGTGTGCCGCCGCCGCAATAGGTGGTGTCAGAGGCCGTCACGTCGACCACGCTGGCGGCAATACCGCTGACGCCGGCGAAGCTCACCGCCTGGTTGGGGCTGAGCTTGGCGGCCTCAGCGGCACCGAGTTGGAACAGGTATTGCCGCACCGCCTCGACGCCGCTCCAGGCCTTGAGTTGAGCCTGCGTCAGCGCATGCACCGTGATGGATTGCGACTGCAAGCCCCGCACATAGTAGATGGCGCCAAACACCATAGCACCCAAGGAAAGCCCGCTCAGCAGCATGAAGAGCACGGAGGAAATGCCGCGCTGCCGGTACTGGGGTCGCAGGCCTCCTGGGCTTCGATGCCGCGGTATCCGGGCTTCTTGGGGCATGATGGGTCTCAGGAACTGAGGTTGGCTAGGCAACTGGTGTAGGTGTTGCTGCTGCCGGTGACGCTGGAGCCGTAGCCGATTTTGACCATGACCGAGGCGGTTGGCGCCGCCATCTTGCTGATGGCCTGCGGCACTGCGCCAAAAGGCCAGCATGCACTGTCTTTCTGTACGGTCAAGCTGACGGCTTGTGTGAGCACGCTGCTTTCAACCAAGGTGCGGCGCAGCCAGGTGATCTTGTCCCATTGGGTGAGCAAAGGGCTGCAAGCACCGCTGGACTGAATCAAATAGAGCGCGCGCGTGGACGGGTCCGAGACTAGGCCGCTGCAGCGGTAGTCGGCGCTGTTGGCGGCGACATTCGGGTTGCTGATCCAGACCACGGCATTGCCGGTCTTTGCTGCAGCCGTGATGCTCACCGGCGTGCCGCTCAGGGTAAGTGCATCTGGGTTGAGCAAGGCGTTGGTGAGCAACAAGAAGTGGGTGCCGCTGCTGGGGGCAGCCAGGCCAAAGCCTGCACCTTGCAAAGCGATCTGGGCACTGAGAAGACCCGAGGCCAATTGCCCATCTTGCATCGAACTGCGCACCAGCCCGCCGTCGCCAAACACCGTTTGTGTGGTGCTGCGGTACAGCGCTAAGGCGCCCAACACGGCCATCAGCGAGATCACCATGCCGACCATCAGGCTGATCAGACTCAGGCCGGCTTGTCGGTGGCGCATTGTCCGAGGGCTCATCGTCAGTTCCCGACGGTCAGGGTGCCTGGACCCAGCAAGGTGTCGGCTTCGACCGCGTACTGCACGATTGGCAGGCTGGTGGCCTTGGCGACGCCGTTGACGGTGAGGGTGACGGGCGTCACGGTGCAGGTCTTTTGCAAGCCCTGCAGTTGCAGGTCCGTGCCTAGGCTCAAGACGCTGGTGACGGTGGCATTGCCACTGGCAGGGCAGCCGTTGGCGACGCCGTTGCCTTGCAGGTCGGCGCGTATGCCTTGCACCGCCAGGCTTTGGCCTTTTTGATACTTTTGCGCCACCATGGCGCGCCCGACGGCGTAGACCTGCCCCAGGCCAATCACGCCCAGCAAGACGATGGCCACCATGGCTTCAATGAGCGCATCGCCCCGTTGCGAGCGCGGGCGGCGGCAGGCGCTGGGCTTAGTTGAGCGTGCCATTGCTGCTCTCCGTGCCCTTGCTGATGCTGAAGCTCATCAAGGTGCTGCAATTGACCGCACCCACCGTCGCGTTGACCGGCATGCCGCCGCTGTCCAAGGCGACACATTGGCTCAGTGCGCCATTGAGTGTGATGCTGGCGGGCGGCTGGGCCGTCCAAGCGCTTTGATTGCAATGGAGCCCCGCGGGCAGTCCGTTCACCACACACAACTGCCCCGGCACACTGACCAACACCGCGGCCGCGCCGGCGCTGACGCCATTGGCGTTGCGCAAGGCATTGGACTTCAGTTGGCTCATCCCTTGCTGCAGCATGTGTTGAGTCTGGCGTACTGCGGCTTGGCTGCCCCAAGAGGAGGCAAACGGCGCCACAGCCAGGGCGAGCAGCATCATGATGGCAATGCTGACCATCATCTCGATCAAACTCAGCCCTGATTGCGCCGGTATCACCATGTCGTGAAGCCGCAAGAGCTGCTGGCCGTGCGGGCGTTGAGGTTGTCCAGGGTCAGATTGCAGCCGCTGAGCTTGTCTTTGCCTGTGGCTGTCAAGGTGTAGCTGCTGGCGGTGCTGACCAGGGTGTAGTTGAAGTGGGCGCTTTGGGTGGGCGACCAGGCCTTGAAGTTGGTGTTGCTGGCGACCGTTACGGCGGGATTAACCGGGTACTTCAGCTGCAACTGGAAGCTGTTTTCCATGTTCAAGGCCAAGGCTGACAAGTCGGCGCTCGCCCCACGTGCTCGGCTCTTGTTCACATAGCTGGAGTAAGAGGGCAGGGCAATCGCCGCCAGAATTCCGGCCACGGCCAAGGCCACCATCAATTCGATCAAGGTGAAGCCACGCGGCGAGCTCGCCTTGTTGCGGTATTTCACTGGTATCACTCGATCTCCTTGTTTGAGGCATCTAGAACCACATTGCTACCAATTCTAACAATTGGTATTAAAAGCGGCTGTGACTTATGTCACTTCAAGCCCTGGCTTCTATCGATCAAGCGCGTTACTCGGGTTTGTGATGAGGGCCTAGGGTCTAGGGCTTTGTCTGCGTCGTTGAATTCTTGAACTGGCGGCGCAGGCTGACAGCATCAGGCAGGGTTCTTGAATTTCTGGAATCATCGGCATCACCCACGCCGCCCAAGCCAGTCAACCGGTCCGCGCGATCCAGTCTGAAAATCCGCACCGAGTCATGCACCTCTTGAACCTGGGCCAGCATCTCAGCAGCTGACTGGGCCAGCGTGGCCACCATGGCTGCGTTTTGCTGGGTGATGGCATCCATGTGGTTGATGGCCAGATTGACTTGCGAGATGCCGCTGAGTTGTTCGTCGGCGCTGTGATGGATGTTGGCAATCAGATGCCCGAAGTCTTGGACAGACTTCAAGGTTTCATCAATGCTGTCCTGCGCCTTGCGGGTTTGCTGCTCGCCGGCGCTCACTCGGTCGGCGGATTCCTGGATCAGCTGTTTGATTTCACGGGCGGCGGTAGAACTGCGTTGGGCGAGGGCCCGCACCTCGCTGGCCACCACGGCGAAGCCGCGACCATGTTCACCCGCCCGAGCCGACTCCACGGCGGCATTCAAGGCCAGGATATTGGTCTGAAAGGCAATGCTGTCGATCACTTGAATGATCTCGCCAATGCGGTGAGACGAGTTGGAGATGGCGCCCATGGTGTCGGTGACATGGTGCACCACTTCAGCGCTGCGCGTGCTGACGGCCCCCAGATCGTTGGCGACCTTGGAGGCTTGGTGAGCGATGTCGGTACTGCTGCGAACGGTGCCGGTGATTTGCTCCATGGCGGCCGCGGTTTCCTCAAGGCTGGCGGCCTGCTCATTGGTGCGCTGGGAGAGGTTTTGGTTGCCGGTCGCAATCTCGGCAGTGACCGCGCGCATCAGGCCCAACTCATGGCGCGTGTCGGCCACGATGGCGCAGATATTGACACCCAGTTGGTTGAGCGCCACTTCCAAGGCCGCTGTTTCTTCATTGCCGCTGGGCGGCAGTCGCTGGCTGAGGTCGCCTGCAGCGATCTTGTTGGCATAGGCCTGTACCGGAGCCAAGGCCGCCTGCCGCTTGCGACGAACCCCCCAGGCCATGGCTGCTGCAAGCAAGGCCAAACCCACCCAAGCGAGTGCTCCGGCTTGGGGCCAAAGCAGACCCAGGCTCAGACCGAGCGTGCCGATCAAGGCGTAGCCAGCCCAGCTTTGGATCCAGGGCCAGGCGCGAGTTGCTTGGTTCAGTCGCCCACGCCAGTCGCGGCGCAAGACCTGACCCCGGCTCAGTACTTGAACGAGTCGACCGCGTGCTTGCTCCGCCCGCATCTCGGCATACAGGGCTTCACAAGCATCGATTTGCGCTCGACTCGGCTCGGTGCGCACCGACAAATAGGCAATCGGACGCCCGTCTTCGGTCAAGGGTGTCACATTGGCCTGAACCCAGTAGTGGTCGCCATTCTTGCGGCGATTTTTGACGACCCCGGACCAGGGCAGGCCTGCACCGATGCTGTCCCACATATCGCGAAACGCCTCTTCGGGCATGTCGGGATGCCGAATGAGGTTGTGCGCTTGACCCAGCAACTCTTCTTTCGTGTAACCGCTGAGATCAATGAAGGCCGGGTTGCAGTGCAAGATGCGACCCTTCAGGTCGGTCAAGGACACCAAGGTATGACCGCGCGGAAACGGATGCTCGCGTTGGCTGACGGGCAAGTTCAATCGCATGAAGACCTCTCCGCATGAACAATGCAAACAAGGCGGCTACCGGCCAAGACCCCTCGTGCCGCGGCCTGCGGGTGACGCTTCTAGATTTGAAGCCAAGAAACGTCAATGGCGAACACTTCAATCGGCGTAGCTTAAGCCCTTGTTGCGGGATTCGGACTCCCCGGACTGCAGGGCTGCGAGAAGTATGACTTTCATGACAGTTTCGTGAGCACAGAAATGCGGGTTGACCACGGTTCAAAACGTCAATTCAATTTGAATCTGAGCGGTCTGGGCGTTCTTTGAACGCAGCACCGGCTCGGGTCGTGCCATGCTTGGAAAATTGGCGTTCTAATGCGGCTTCGCGCATAAGCTTGCGATTGATCAATCTGATGGAGAGATGAACATGTCCAACAAGTCAGCAGCTTCGGGTCTGGATCGGCGTCAGTGGTTGTCCGGCAGTGCCGGCACTTTGGCGATGTTGGGTCTGGGTGCTTCAGCGCCTGCATTGCGAGCCCAGACGCCTCCCGGCAGCCCTGCCAAGACCTTGCCGCCCTATGCGGCCTGGAAGGACAGCCAAGCGATGGTGATCCACAGTAGCTCCACCATCGAGACCAAACGCCAAGCCTTTGGCGCAGGGCTGATCACTCCGGCCGAGCAACTCTATGTGCGCAACAACTTGGCTGCGCCGCCTGCCAGCATCTTGGATGACCGCGATGCATGGGAGATCAGCATCGAGGGGGTGAAGAACCCTCGCCGCATCAGCTTGCGCGAGCTGAAGACCTTGGGGATGGAAACCACGCCGATGGTGCTGCAGTGCTCGGGCAATGGGCGCGGTTTCTTCCCGAGCAAGCCGAGCGGCACGCCCTGGTTGGTGGGCGCGGCGGGTTGCGTGGTGTGGACCGGCGTGCCGGTTCGGGTGGTCGTGGAGGCCTTGGGCGGCGTCTTGCGTGGTCACGATTTCATGACCGGTACCGGCGGTGAAGTCTTGCCCGAGGGGCTGGATCCCAAGAGCATCATGGTGGAACGCTCGGTGCCGGCCAAGGCCATGGGCGACGCCTTGCTGGCCTGGGAAATGAACGGTGTGCCGATCACTTTGGCGCACGGGGGGCCTTTGCGTTTGGTGGTGCCGGGCTATCAGGGCGTCAATCAAATCAAGTATGTGAAGCGCCTCGCCTTCACCCAGCAAGAGTCCGACGCCAAGATCATGGCGCATGGGTACCGGATTTCTCCGCCCGGCACCAAGGCCGATGCGAGCCAACCCTCGGTGCTGGAAATGAACGTCAAAAGCTGGATCAACTCGCCGCTGCCCGAGCGGCCGGGGGGCGCTGGTCAAGTGCAGATCCATGGGGTGGCGTTCAGTGGCCTGCATGCGATCAAGCGGGTGGAAGTGTCGGTCGATGGTGGCAAGAGCTGGAAGGACGCGCGTCTGGTCGGCCCTGATTTGGGCAAGTACGCCTGGCGTCAGTTCGTCTTGGCGGTGAAGCTGCCCGCCGGCAGCCACACGCTGGCCAGCCGTGCCACCGATATGGCCGGTAATGTGCAACCCGAGCAGCGCGTGGAGAACGTGGCCGGCTACAACAACAACAGCTGGGCCGATCATGCGGTCACGGTCACGCTGGCATGACGCGAATGAAGGTCCTGGGATTGCAGGGGGTCTTGCTGGCGGGGTTGGTCTTGCTGGCTCGACCTGCCTTGGCAGCGGATGCTGAATGGGAATTGGGCAAGCGCTTGTTCAACAAGGGCTCGGTGCCGGCCTGCGCCATCTGCCACACCCTGCGCGATGCGGGTTCAGAGGGCACGGTGGGGCCGATCTTGGATGAGATCAAGCCTGACGCAGAACGGGTGGGCAAGGCCTTGCGCAACGGTCTGGGGGCCATGCCTTCGTTTGCCAAGTCGCTGACCGAGGCAGAAATCAAGGCCCTGGCCCGCTATGTGTCGCAGGCCAGTGGCGGGGCGGCTCCGACCCAGTAAGTCAAGCACCTGAGCGGTCGAACCGGGCTCTCAGCCCAGTTCGACAATCACGGGCGCATGGTCGCTGGGACGTTCGTTCTTGCGCGTCAGCTTGTCGATGCTGCAAGCCCTAACGCTCTCTTTCAGCGCCTGGCTGACCAGAATGTGGTCGATGCGCAGGCCCTGGTTTTTGCGGAAGGCCAGATTGCGGTAGTCCCACCAACTCCAGCTCTTGGGCGCCTGCTCGAAGAGGCGAAACGCGTCAATCAGTCCCAGATCCAGCAGGGCTTGAAAATGCGCTCGTTCTTGGGGTGTGCAGTGGATCTGGCCGGCCCAGGCCACCGGGTCGTACACATCGGCATCGGTGGGCGCGATGTTGAAGTCGCCCATCAAGACCAGCTTGTCATGGGACTTCAACTCTTCGGCCAGCCAGCGCTGCAGCCCGTCCAGCCAAGCCATTTTGTAGACAAATTTGTCGCTGTCGGGGGCCTGGCCATTGGGGAAGTAGGCCCCGATACAGCGCACCCCGGCGACGGTCGCAGCGATGACGCGGGCCTGCTCGTCGACAAAGCCGGGGATGTTCTTCACGACTTCGGTGGCTTCCGAGCGACTCAGCAGCGCCACGCCGTTGTAGGTCTTTTGGCCAAACCACTGCACTTGGTAGCCGGCGGCTTCAATCTCGGCGACTGGAAATTTGTCATCGGTCAGCTTGGTCTCTTGCAGCACCAAGGCGTCGACCGGATGCGCCCCAAGCCAATCGAGCAGCTGCGGCAGTCGGACATTGAGGGAATTGACGTTCCAAGTGGCAAGGCGCATAGGGCTAAGTTTTCTTTGTAAATCAATGGCTTGGTTTGTTGGGGGCTTGTCTAGCTACGCAGCTAGCTACGCGACAGGAGTGTCGTGCCTCCAATTGTTAGATTGTGGCCTGTCCTTGGTCCTGCTGCCGCTGAGGCTTGGCGTCCGTTTCGTCGCTATGCTGTGCTGCTTTTGTGGCACCGAATTGGGCCGATGAAATTCATAGGACGCGATGAAACCATTCGATCTGGGTGAGTTGTTCTTGTTGGCCGCGATTTGGGGCGCATCATTTTTGTTCATGCGTTTGGGTGCGCATGAGTTTGGGCCTGTGGCCATGGCGGCTTTGCGTGTGGGCGGTGCCAGTTTGATGCTCTTGCCCTTGTTGGCCATGCGCCAAGGTTTGCAGGAGTTGAGGCGCGAATGGCGTGCCTTGCTCTTGATTGGCTTGCTCAACAGTGCCATTCCCTTTGCCCTGTTCAGCTTTGCCGCGCTGTCCATCACAGCGGGTTTCTCCAGCATTCTGAACGCGACCACGCCGCTTTGGGGTGGCCTGATCGCGTGGCTCTGGTTGGGGCAGCGTTTGACGCCCTTGCGTTCCTTGGGCCTGGCTCTGGGTTTTGCAGGGGTGGTGTATCTGGCCTGGGACAAGGCCGGCTTCAAGCCGGGGGCCGATCATGCGGCTGAGATCCGCGCTGTCTGGGCGGTGTTGGCCTGTCTGGGCGCCACCTTTTGTTATGGTCTCGCCGCCAATTTCAGCAAGCGCTACACCGCGCATATCGCACCGCTGACGGTGGCCACCGGCAGCCAGTGCTATGCCGCCTTGCTGCTGGTCTTGCCTGCCCTTTGGATGTGGCCGGCCGAGCCCCCAGGCGCGCAGGCTTGGGCTTCGGTGACGGCCTTGGCACTGCTGTGCTCGGCCCTGGCCTACATCTTGTACTTCCGTTTGATGCAAAGAATCGGCCCCACCAACACGATTGCGGTGACCTTTTTGATTCCCGTTTTTGCGGTGCTGTGGGGCTATTTGTTCTTGGGTGAGGTGTTCACCGGGCAGATGGCTGCGGGCTGTGGTCTTGTGCTGATCGGAACGGCTTTGGCCCTGGGCTTGGTCCAGCGCAGGTGAAGGGCCGCTCGAGATGCAGCCCTGCCAGCGGAGTCTGAAGCGAATCCTCGCCGACTAAAGCGAGGACTTCAGCTTGTTGTCCGTGCTCAGCTCGGTCGCGCTCTTGAGCTTGCGGTACAAGGTGCTGCGGCCTATGCCCAGTTTGCGAGCGGCCAGGGCCAGATTCCCTTGGCAACCTTGCACGGCCGCTTGAATGGCCTGCAACTCGGTTTGCCTGAGGCTGAGCAGTTCGGCGGTCTGCTCGCACGAGCCTCGTCCCGTCGGGCCAAGACCTGCGCTGACGGGCTTTTCGGTTTGGCTTGAAGGGATGGGCTGGCTCACAGCATAGGCTGAGCTCTTGTGGCCTTCTTGGGCTGCAAAGGTTTGTGAACCGATCGGGCCGTGCTGGGTCGTGAAGGCAGATACCGCTTCATGGCCGGCTTCTGCCAACCCTGGATGGGGAGACGGCGGGGTCGACCGAGCCCTGCGCTCATGCCCCAAGCTCAGGCTGGCATGCACCTGCATGTCGGCGCCTATCTTGGTGAGTTGCAGTGCTTGCTCGGGCTGTTGACGGGTTTGAAGCAGCAATTGGTTCAGGTCGGCACCGAACAAGGATTGCAAACCGGTGCGACGAAGTTGAGCCGCGTTCTCGCCCAGGATGTCGATGGCGCTGCGGTTGGCACCGAGGACACGCCCCTCTTCATCCAAGGCGAGCACACCTTCTTGCAGGGTGCCCAGGCTGAGCGGATGGGGATGGAGGTGCAAGCGAAAGCTGTGTCTGAATTGCTCGTTGAACCACTGGGTTTCAATCAAGCGCGCCGACAAGGTCGCCAAGGCCAGGGTGTGGGGGTGGTAGCTGCGCCGATCACCCGAGACATTGATCACCCCCAGCAAACCGCCCTTGTGGTCGAAGATGGGGGCGGCTGAACAGGTCAGGAACTGGAACTCGCGCAAGAAATGGTCGTGCCCATTGACCACGGTGGGGGCTTCGTTCATCAAGGCGGTGCCGACGGCATTGGTCCCCTTGGCCGCTTCAGACCATACGGCACCCGGCGCCAGGGACACCTGTTGTGCTCTTGCCAAGAAGCCCGCATCACCGCCCGCATGCAAGACCACGCCACTGGCATCGCTGAGCAGCACCATGCTGTGGGAATGAGTCAGCTGTTGGTAGAGCATGTCCATCACCGGCAAGGCCTGGGCGCAAAGCCGCTCATTGCGCGACTGCAGGTCTCGCAAACTGCTGGGACTCAGGCAAGTCAAGTCGGCTTTGGCATGCGGGCTGAGGCCGAACACTTGGCAGCGCTCGTGTGAGTTCATCACCAAGCGCTGATGGTCGCTATTGCCTTGCACGGCAGACATTGCCGCAGGTCGTGAAGCTGCGCCCTTGGATGGGTAGCTTGTTGTGATCATCCATTCCTCCCCGTCGAGTCTTGAGCCTAGCATCCGGGGCAAACGCCAAGCTTGCGGACTTAGGGGGCCTGTGATCCAGATTTGCCCTAATGCCTGATCGTCACGGATCGGGCTAGCCCGGGCTCAATGACCCTTCAAGCGTTGCTGGTGGCACGCACTTCGCCCATGGTGGTCACGCCTTGCAGCACCTTGACGATCCCGTCTTGGCGCAGCGAGCGCATGCCTTCGAGCAAGGCGGTTTGCAGCAACTCTTCGGCGCGGGCGCCGGTTTGAATCTGCCGCCGCACGCCCTTGGAGACCATCAACAACTCATGCAAACCGGCGCGGCCCTTGAAACCCGAGTAGTCACAGGCTTCGCAGCCTGGGCTGTGAAAGTGCATCAGCCGGCCGTTTTCCCCGTAGTTGCCCAACCATTCGGCCAAGACCGACTCTCGAGTCGGTGCTTGCTCGCCGCTGAAGATGTGCAGGTAGTCATCCACCCATTCGTCTTGATCCGCTTCGCTCAGCGGGTTGCTGACCCGGCATTGGGGGCACAGCCTTCTGACCAGACGCTGCGCCAGCACCGCCAGCAAAGAATCGGCAAAGTTGAACGGGTCCATGCCCATGTCCAACAAACGAGTGACGGTTTCGGCGGCGCTGTTGGTGTGCAGCGTGGACATCACCAAGTGACCGGTCAAGGAGGCTTCAACCGCAATCTCGGCGGTTTCTTCATCGCGGATTTCACCCACCATGATGACGTCCGGATCGGCACGCAAGAAGGCGCGCAAGGCCTTGGCGAAAGTCCACTCAATGCGTGGATTGACCTGCACCTGACGCAAACCGTTCTGGGTGATTTCGATCGGATCCTCGGCGGTCCAGATCTTGCGCTCCGGCGTATTGATCTGTGCCAGCGCGGAATGCAAAGTGGTGGTCTTGCCGGAACCGGTCGGCCCCACACAAAGCACCATGCCGTAAGGGCGGTTGATGGCGTACTTGAGTTGCTTCAAGTTATTGGGTGACAGCCCCAACTTCTCCAGCGCGATCGGCTTGCTGGACGACAGCAAGCGCATGACCACATCTTCCAAACCGTTGTTGGTGGGGATGGTGGCCACCCGCAACTCCAGGCGGTGCTGTGGCGAAAAACGCGCGAAGTTGATCTTGCCGTCTTGCGGCTTTCGACGCTCCGAAATGTCCAGATCGCACATGATCTTGATGCGAGCGATCATCGCGTTACGGTAGGTGTTGGGCAGCTCCAGATAGGGCTTCAGCACACCATCACGGCGAAAGCGGATCTTCAGCTTCTCTGTACCTGGATGGGTTTCGATGTGGATATCGGACACCCCTTGGCTGCTGGCGTCGATGATCATGGTGTTGATCAGCCGCACCAGCGAGTTGTCACTTTGCTCGATCGGTGTGTCGTCTTCGCGCAGGCTCAACTCCTGGCCCTCGCGCTCCAGCGTCTCCATCAGCTTGTCGGCCTGATCGAGTGCGAAGTCCGATTGGAAGGAGGGGTTGTGCAAGTCGCGGCCGACGGCATCATTGCCGTAGCGTTCGTAGGCATTGGGAATCGCGAACTGCAAAGAGCCTATCTTTGTCAGCGTGGGGGTGACCTTGAGCTGCGAGATGAACTCGATTTCATCGAGCGCGTCGCGCCGGGTGGGGTCCTCCATCGCCACGATCAGGCGGCCGTCTCGCACCAGCAAGGGCAGCACTTCCAGCCGCTTGGCCACCGCATGCGGCAACTTGGCGATGGCATCGGGCTCAATCGAAAAATGCTCCACGTCCACCAAGGGGTAGCCCATCTTGCGAGCCAAGGCCGACTGCAGGGCCTGGCGCGTGACCACACCTCTGCGCACCAGCAATTCGCCCAAAGGCACCGAGCGGTCGCTGCGCTGCACCTCCAGCGCTTGGTCCAACTGCTCTTGCGTGATCAGATCCAGCGCCAGCAGAGCCTCTCCAATCCGAACCATCGGCATGCGGGCTTGCTGCTCAATGGCCAAGACCAGTTGCTCGGCGTTGACAATTTGTTGAGACACCAAGATGTCTCCCACGCGCCGGTTGCGCAGGCTTTGCTGCTCGGTTGCGGCCTCATTGATCTGCTCCGGCGTGACCAGCTTTTCTTTTACCAGCAAGTCACCAATGCGCTCGCCGATCTCGAAATGAGCCAAGACCTCGCGCGGCACAAAGATGCGCAACACCGAGTCATCGGTGTCACTCAGCGGGGGGAATAGGAACAAGCCCAGATCGTCTTGGCAATGACCGATGGTCATCCCTTTCAACTCGCCACCGCCGACAAAAAAGAGCTTGAACTCACTGCGTGGCCGGTGGTCGAGTTGCAAACCCAGTCCGCCCGTATCGGGTTCCCGTGGGGGGACCATGATGGGGCGCAACAGCTTCAGCGCCCGAAACTGGCTGAACTTCAGCTGCATTGCGCTGCGGGCCGGCGGCACCAGAATCTGGGCGCATCGCTCAGCAGCTGACATCAAGGTGATCTGACCCGCGCTGCGGCTGTTGTTCAGTCCCAGCACCTCGGCCGGCTCAGGGGCCGTTTGCACTTGTGGGCGGGGATAGGCGGCGTAGGGGGGCAGGGGCCAGCAAAAGCCGTGCTCGGCGCCCGCGGCGTCTTTCGGGGCGTACATGCTGGCTGACGGACTGTTGTCGTCATAGGGCCAGCTCAGCGGGGTGGACAAGTCGGGCATGCAGTTCTCCGGATTCGTGGGAGCAGGGCCAAGCAGCGCGGCGCAGACTCCTCGTTCCCCGCATGCTAACGTCCGCAGCGGCGCGCATTGCTTTGAAATGAGCGCGGCGCACCGTTCAAATAGGCGCAGCTGCCATGCGGCTGAGCTTGAGTCCGGCCCATTGCCTTGAAAACCATCTGCTGAGTAATCTGTGAAGCACAAGAAGATTTTGTTGACCGGCTTTGAGCCCTTTGGCGGCGAGTCCATCAATCCTGCATGGGAAATCGCGCGGGCCTTGGAGGGTGAGCGCGTGGCCGAAGCCTCGGTCGTGTCGCACTGCTTGCCTTGCGAGTTTGGGACGGCACTGGAGAGCTTGCGCGCCGCGCTAGCGACGCATCAGCCGGTGTTGGTGCTGGCGCTGGGCCAAGCCGCTGGCCGCGCCAGTTTGTCGCTGGAGCGGGTAGCCATCAACCTCGACGATGCGCGCATCCCCGATAACGCAGGCCGCCAGCCGATTGATGAGCCGGTGCTGCAGCAAGCGCCGACCGCCTACTTCTCGACCTTGCCCTTGAAGGCCATGGTGGCCGGTTTGCAAGCGGCCGGCTATCCGGCGGAGGTGTCACACAGCGCCGGAACCTTTGTGTGCAACCACCTGTTCTTCGGCCTTCAACACCAGCTTCACGGACAGGGGCTCCGGAGTGGCTTTATGCATGTGCCGCTCTTGCCGCAGCAAGCCAGCCACAAACCCGGCCAAGCCAGCATGAGCTTGCAAACCATGGTGGAGGGTGTCCGTTTGGCCTTGGCATTGGCCATGACGACCGGCACCGACCTGCGCCAAAGCGCGGGTACTTTGAACTGAGCGCAGGAGCGCAGAGGGTTCAAGTGCCCTGATCGGTCTCGGAATAGCGCCGCCAGCGCTGGCTGGCTTGGCGCATCAAGGCCAGTTGGTCGACAAAGACGGGGCAGGCCTTGCACATCAGCAGATGCACACGGGTCTTGACGCGCTCGCCCAAGGTCAGCGACCGGTCCTCGCCTTGCAGGACCAGTTGGGTGATCTCTCTGCAACTCGGAAACACCTTCTTGAGGCTCATGCTTTGGCTCCGACTTTTGCAGTCTGGGCATTCTGCTCAAACCAATTCTGTTGCAAACACTCACGCAGCCTGAGCCGGGCGCGGTGCAACATGACCCAGAGATTGGTCGGACTGAGCCGCAGTTCCTTACAGATCTCCTCGGTGTCCAGTTCCAACCACTCGCGCATCATGAAAAGCCGCCCTTGTTGGCCGGGCAGGTGTTCGACACAGGCCTCCAGCACGCGCATGAAGTCCAACTGCGTCAAGCAGTGATCGGGGTCGCCCCAATGCTTGGGGCTGTCGCGCCAATGACCATCGGGCGTGAAAAGGTCCTCGTCCAAGTCTTCACCGTCTTCAGCTGTCGTGGACATTTCGCGGCAGTTGCGACGAATCTGGTCGATCAGCTTGTGCTTCAGGATGCCGATCAGCCAGGTTTTCAGCTGTGAGGTGCCACTGAAGCTCTGCGGCTTCTCAATCGCAGCCAGCAGAGTCTCCGACACCGCATCTTCGGCCCATGCTCGATTGCGCAGCTGCAACTGTGCGTATTTCAGCAGTTGCGGGCGAAGCGCGTTCAAGGCTTGGGCATATTCGGCCATGAGAAAAAAAGATGGAGTTTTGAGCCCGCAGTGTAAGGACTGAGGCTTGTCTTGCGACAGACCCCTCGTCGGCGGCATGATCCGTCGGCCTGGCCGACAAGGTTCAATCGATGGCCTTGTCGGTGAGGGTCTCAAACTTGCGTTCATTCACTGTTACACAGGAGTTTTTATGAGTTCAAAAACCATTGTTTCTTCCGCAGTTGCTGCCGCTTTGTCCATGGGCCTGATGGGCGGGGTGTCCGCGCAAGAGTCTGGCGCCAAGGAAAAGTGCTACGGCATTGCCAAGGCCGGACAAAACGACTGCGCCAGCCTGAGCGGTAGTCATTCCTGTGCCGGTCAGTCCAAAGTGGATATGGCACCCGATGAATGGAAGTATGTGAGCAAGGGCACGTGCAAGAGCATGAAAGGCATGACGGCCGAAGAAGCCAAGGCCAAGTTGAAGAAGTAAGGCCTGCTGTTGCCCCACGACAGCACGAAGATCAGGCGATAAGCATGAAAGCCCAAGGTATGGCAGCGAATTCAGTGCTGGCTTTGACCGCGTCTTTGCAGATGCCGCAGGGATCCGCTTGGAGTCCGATGCAGCGTTCACGCCATTGGCCAGACTTGGGCCTTGGTGGCCCGGGTCTTCAAAGCCTGTTGGGGATTGGGTGGCGTCAAGCTCACTATGAGGAACTGCTGGCAAGCCGTCCTGCGCTGGGCTTCTTGGAGGTGCACTCCGAGAACTTCTTTGCTCAGGGTGGGGCGGCGCCCGCGGTCTTGATGGCGGCTCGCGAGCTTTACCCGATCAGCTTGCATGGCGTCGGCCTGTCCTTGGGTTCAGCTTGCGGCTTGGATTTGCTGCACCTGGAGCGCCTGGCTGCCTTGGTGGAGCAAGTCGATCCGGTCAGGGTCTCCGACCATGCCAGTTTTGCGCGCGTGGCTGCCGCTTGGCCTGGGGGCGCTGGTTTTGTACATGCCAATGATCTGCTGCCGATTCCTTTCAATGAGGCCAGTCTGGCCTTGATGGTCAGCCATGTTCAGCAGGTGCAGGAGCGTTTGCGCCGCCCGATCTTGGTCGAGAACCTCAGTGCTTATCTGGCCTGGGAGGGCGACACCCTAAGCGAGCCGGAATTTTTCAGTCAACTCTGCCAGCGCAGTGGTTGCGGGCTGCTTTTGGACGTGAACAATCTTTTCGTCAATGCGCGCAACCAGGGGTTTGAGAGGGCGCGAGCCGTCGATCAAGCCTGCGCCTGGGTGGATGTTTTGCGGCCCGGCTTGGTGGGTGAGTTTCATCTGGCTGGGCATGCTGAGCTACCGGGCATCGTGATCGATGACCATGGCAGCCGGGTCGCTTCGGAGGTTTGGCAGGTTTATGCCCATGCGCTGCGGCGCTTTGGGCCAATGCCCAGCTTGATCGAGTGGGACAACGACTTGCCTGCCTTGTCGCTGCTCTTGTCGGAGGCGGAAATGGCGGGCGCCGTGATGGCGGAAGTCTGCCCTCATGCCGCAGGGCTTGCGTCATGAAGGCCCAACAAGAAGCCCTGGTCGCTGCCTTGATGGCTACGGGGCCGGCTGAGTTGGCCGGTTTGAAGGCGCTGCCCGGCGTGCAAGCGCCGAACGCGGACCAGTCGCGAGATCCCGGCTTGGCGCGGGGGCTGCAAGCGTATCGACTCAATCAGCAGATCATGTCTGCCAAGGTGCTGGGCAGTGTGTACGGACGTGTGCAGCAAGAACTGGGCGAGGCGTCTTTTCGTGCGATGGCCTGGACTTTCTGGTGCGGTGCGCCGCCAGTCCAAGCTGAGCTCGGCCAGTGGGGATCAGGTCTTGCCGCCTTCTTGGATGCACAGGAGGGCATGGATGCTTGGTTGAGCGATCTGGCGCGATTGGAGTGGGCGACCCATGAGTTGGCGCAGGCCGCCGATCACGAGCCCGATGCGCAGTCTTGGCAGCTGCTGGCAAGACGTGACCCTGCCAATCTGGGGTGGCGTTTTCAGCCGGCAATGCAGGTGATGAGGGTTGATGCGCAGGCTTGGTCGCTCTGGCAGGGCCAAAACGAGTCAGGCTTGTGTGAATCGGGCCTCGTTTCAGTCTGCCTTTGGCGGCAGGGCTGGCGAGTGCAGTCTCGCCCTATGTTGGCGGCTGAAATGGCGTTCTTGCAGGCCATGCTTGCTGGCTTGAGCCTGGAAGACGGTTTGGCCCAAGCCGGCGCAGACTTTGACTTCTCTTTGTTTCTTCAGGATGCTTTGCGCTCGGGGCTTTTGCATTCGGTGCATGAAATGGCTTTTTCCCAGCAGGGTGCCCCAATGCATTCAATGACCGGCGCCCACGCCATGAGTGATACCTTATGAAAAATCTGGCCGTGCTTGTTTGGCGAGCCTTCTCTGATCCGGGCTTGGGTCATGCACCGCACAAGCTGCAGCAACTCTTCAGCCAGTCTCAAGCCATGGGTCTTGTGTTGGCCCGGCTCTATGTGGCGCAGGTTTTCTTTCTGTCGGGCCTGACAAAAATTCGAGATTGGTCCATCACCTTGGCCTTGTTCACCGACGAGTACCAAGTGCCTTTGCTCTCGCCCGAAGTGGCCGCCTACGCGGGCACGGCAGGGGAGTTGCTGCTGCCCCTGTTGCTGGCACTTGGCTTGGCAGGGCGATTCGCGGCCCTGGGCTTGTTGGTGATCAACGGGGTGGCTGTTTTGAGCTTGGCCGAAATCGCGCCCGCAGCCTTGCTTGGGCATCAACTCTGGGGCGTGCTGCTGCTGCTTGTGGCGCTCTGGGGGGCGGGCGCGTGGTCGCTTGATGCTTGGATTCGCAGGCTTGGCTCTTCGCCCCGCTGAGGCAGGCTACAAGGTTTGCTCTCGGGGGTCGAAGCTGAACACCATCAGCGGTGGCACCCGGCCGTCCGTATCGCGGGGCAGCGTCTCGGTTTTGTCGATGGCGCGCAGCACGGCTTTGTCCCACTCGGTGTCACCGCTGGCCTTGAGCAAACGCCGCGAGATGATGCTGCCATCGGGTGCCACGCGCACCTCAACCTCGGCCACCGGGTTGGCGCTGGGCGCCCCGTTGTAAATGATGTTCGGCCGGATGCGCGCCATGATGCGGCCGGCATAACTCGCTGAAGGCCCGGAACTCTTCAAGGCCGTACCGGTGGCATTGGCGCCGCCGCTGGCACCGGCCATACCCTGGATGCGCTTGAGGTTCTCTTGCCGCTGGGCTTCGAGCTTGGCCTCGCGGCGGGCTTCGGCTTCCTTGTTTTCCCTGGCCTGTTTGAGCTTGTCTTGTTTTTCTTTCTCCAACTTGGCTTGCTTGAGCTTCTCTTCTTTTTCTCGTTCCAGCTTTTCCTTGGCGGCCAATTGCTTCTTGCGCTCGGCCTCTTCGGCCAGGCGCTTGGCCTCGAGCTCGCGCTTGAGTTTTTGCTCGCGTGCTTTGTTCAGGGCGATCTCGGCATCACGCTCGGCCTGCGCCTCTTCGGGCGGCGGCGTCGGCTTGGGCTGAGGTTTGGCCACTTCAGGTTCGGGCTCGGGCTCGGGTTCTGGTGGGATCACTTCCCTGGGCGCGGCCGCCTGAGGGACGGCCGACCACAGCTCGGCCTCAAAAGCGGGCGGCGCTTTGGTGCGCCACTGCACGCCCGCGCTCAGCGCCGCCAGCAAGGCCGCATGGGCGACGAGGGCAAGCAGCAAGCCGCGCCCCAAACCGGGCGCTTCGGGCGGGCGAAAAGGATCGGCCTTGCGTAGGAAAAGCGTCGATGCCATCGATTCAATCAGCCGCCACTGTTACGAACTGCCAGACCCACGCGCTGCACGCCCGAGCTCTGCAAAATGTCCATCACCTTGACGACGGCTTCGTACTTGACCACCTTGTCGGCCGAGATCACCACCGGCGTGTTGGTCTGGCCGCCTTGCGCTTGTTTGACCCGTTCGGCCAGTTGTTTGAGCGCGATGGGCTGGGCTTCTTCCTTGTCCAGCTTCAGCTTCAGCTGCTCGTCAGCACCGACGATCACATGAATCACATGATCGGGCTGCGCGCGGCTCTTGCCCACGCTGGGCAGGTCAACCACGCCGGTCGTGATCATCGGTGCGCTGACCATGAAGATGATCAAGAGCACCAGCATCACGTCGATGAAGGGCACCATATTGATTTCATTGATGGTGCGGCGACGGCTTGAGCCGCGGGGGCTGATGGAGGCCATCTGCTAGTCCTGTTCTTCAGCGCACCGAGCCTGCGGGCGCGGCCGGGGGCTGGCTGGCATTGCGCTGCAGGATGTTGGAGAACTCTTCGATGAAGGACTCCAGCGTGATGGCGCTGCGGTCGATCTGGCGCGCAAACCGGTTGTAGGCGAGCACCGCAGGAATCGCCGCGAACAAGCCAATGGCGGTGGCCACCAGGGCTTCGGCAATGCCGGGAGCCACGGTGGCCAGGGTCACTTGCTGCACATTCGACAAGCCCACGAAGGCGTGCATGATGCCCCAGACGGTGCCGAACAGGCCCACGTAGGGCGAGACCGAGCCGACCGAGGCGAGGAAAGAGAGGTTGCTTTCCATGGCATCCAGTTCACGTTGGAAGCTGGCACGCATGGCGCGGCGCGCACCGTCGAGCAAGGCGCCGGGCTCGGTGACGCGGCGCTCGCGCAGCTTGAGAAACTCTCGCATGCCGGAGGCAAAAATGCGTTCCAGCGGTGCGCCATCGGTTTTGGTGGACACGCCGTTGTAGAGCTCGTTCAGGTTCTTGCCGGACCAAAAATCCTGCTCAAACGTGTCGTTACCGGTCTTGATGCGCGACAGCGAAATCAGCTTGCCAAAGATCACGCTCCAACTTGCCAGCGACATGATCACCAGCGTTGCAATCACCAGCTGTACGGTCAGGCTGGCATGAGCGATCAAGGAAACAATCGATAAATCTTGGTTCATGAATCCGAACAGTCTTGGTTGATGGCCTCGATCAGCGAGGCAGGAATACGGGTGGGCTTCAGATCGGCGTGAGCCGACCCCATGATGTCTGCGCTGCTGACGCAGCCAATGCGGATTTCACCTTCGGCCAACAGGCGCTCGCCGCAGAAGGCTTGCTGAAACAAGAGCATGCTGGCGCGACCGAGTTCGCGAACCTCGACCGTGACGCGCAGCAAGTCGTCGAGCCGTGCCGGGCGACGGTAGCTCACCTGCGTGTGGCTGACGACAAACATCACGCCAGTTTGCAAGCGCATCGCTTCTTGCGAAAAGCCCAGCGCGCGCAGCCACTCGGTGCGTGCGCGTTCAAAGAACTTCAGGTAGTTGGCGTAAAACACAACGCCGCCCGCGTCGGTGTCTTCCCAATAGACGCGCATTTCCTGCGCGAAACGATGCGGTCCTTGGCTCATGGTCTTTGCAGAAACTGCCCCAAGCGATCGATGGTTTCGCGCAAATCATCCAGGCTGGAGGCGAAGGACAGGCGCATCCAGCGCTGTGCGCCGGCTCGACCGAAGTCGCGTCCCGGCGTCAAGGCAATCTGAGCCTTGTGCATCAACTCGAAAGCGAAGTCCCAGCTGTTGTCGCACACGCCAGACACATCGATCCAGGCGTAAAACGCGCCATCGGGCATGACGGGAACCGGTAAACCCAGCGCCTGCAAGGCCGGCACGAGGTAGTCGCGGCGTTCGCGAAACGCTTGTCTGCGACGTTCATACTCGGCCAAGGATTCGGCATCGAAGCAGGCCAGGGCTGCATGTTGCGCAATGCTCGATGGGCAGATGAAGAGGTTCTGACTCAACTTCTCGATGGGAGCGACCAAGTCGGGCGGCAGCACCATCCAGCCGAGCCGCCAGCCGGTCATGCCAAAGTATTTGGAAAAGCTGTTCACCGAGATGACATCCGAGCCGAGCGCCAAGGCGCTGTGTTCGAAGCGACTGTCGTAGCTCAGGCCCAAATAAATCTCGTCGACCAGGGTGATGCCTCCCTTGGCGCGCACGGTCGTGACGATGTCCGCCAATACGGCCGGATCAATGGAGGTCCCGGTGGGATTGCTGGGCGAAGCCAGCAGCACGCCCCGTGTGTGGGTATTCCAGGCGGACTCGATTTGCTCGCAACTGGGCTGGAAGCGCTGCTCCGGGCCGCAGGGCAGCAAGACCGCCTCGGCATCAACCGCGGCGACGAAATGGCGGTTGCAGGGGTAGCAGGGGTCCGGCATCAGGACCTGATCACCGCGCTCAAACAAGGCCAAGCAGGCCAGTTGCAAGGCGGCGGAGGCGCCTGCGGTGATGACGATGCGCTCAGCGGCGACGTCCAGTCCGAATCGCTGGGCGTACCAGCGCGACAAGGCCTGTCGCAACGATGGCAGGCCGACCGCCGGCGTGTATTGGGTTTGGCCGGACTCGATGCAGGCCTGAGCCGCGGCTTGAACCGCGGCGGGTGCCACAAAGTCGGGCTCGCCTATGTTCAGATAAATCATTCGCCGGCCACCCTGTGCCGGGTCGCACAAAGGGCCACGAGCGATTTCCGCTGCGGCCTTGGCGCACTCCATCACATAGAAAGGCTCAATCTGCTCGAGCCGGCCGGCCAGCCTCATTTGGCCTTGCTGTCGCCGCTGTCTTTGCCGCTGTTGCGGGCCGCAACTTCGGTGGGGCGCAGATCATTGGCCGCGCGGTCGAGCACGCCGTTCACATATTTGTGACCGTCGGTGCCGCCAAAGGCCTTGGCCAATTCCACCGCCTCGTTGATCGCGACGCGATAAGGAATGTCGATGCAGTGTTTGAGTTCATAGGCGCCGATCATCAGCACCGCATGCTCGATGGGCGACAGGTCGGTGGTCTTGCGGTCGACATGGCGAGCCAACACCGCATCGAGGTCGGCGGCCTCCAGAATGCAGCCGTTGAGCAAGGCATCGAAATGGGCTTGATCCACCTTGCTGAAGTCGTCTTGCTCGCGCATGTGGGCGTCGATGGTGGCGACATCGTCGCCGGTGATCAACCACTGGTAGAGGCCTTGCAGTGCGGCCTCGCGCGAGCGCCGACGTGCCGACTTGGCTTGGCTGCGTTTGGCCACAGGCTTGGTCTTAGTGGCGGCTTTGTTCTTCGGGCTGGCCGGGGCGTTCTCGTTCGTGCTCACTGCAGTTCTTCCATCAAATTGGCCATCTCGACCGCCACACGCGCCGCGTCGCGGCCTTTTTCCTCAGCACGCGCCCAGGCTTGATCTTCGTTTTCTACCGTCAGGATGGCGTTGGCGATGGGAATGCTGTGATCCAGCCCCACGCGGGTCACCGCGGCGCCACTCTCATTGGCGACCAACTCGAAGTGATAGGTTTCACCGCGGATGATGCAGCCCAAGGCGATCAAGGCGTCGTAGTCTTCGCTATCGGCCATGGCTTGCAAGGCAATTGGCACCTCCAATGCGCCCGGCACGGTGACGTGGCGGATATGACGATCGGTCACGCCGAGTTCTTGCAGTTCGGTGATGCAGGCTTCAGCCAGTCGGCTGGTGATGGCGTCGTTGAAACGGGCTTGCACGATGCCGATACGCAGTTCTTCGCCATTCATTGAGGCCTGGGCCTTGCCATGGCCCTTGTCGGATCCTTGCATGAGCTTTGTCCTTCAGTTCTTGTTGTTGGTTTCGGGCTTGCCGGCCGAGTCGGCCACCTGAAAGCCTGTCACTTCCAGACCGTAGCCGGTCATGCTGGGCATGCGCCGCGGGCTGCCCAGCAGTCGCATCTTCTGAACACCCAAATCACGCAGAATCTGCGCGCCAACGCCGTAGGTCCGCAGATCCATGATCTTGGGTGCCGGCGCCGAGGCCGGGCGCGCCGGCGTGGACTTCAGCTGAGACAACAAGGTCGATGCTTCTTCGCCGCAGTTCAGCAGCACCGCGACGCCGCAAGGGGCGCGCTTCAACTCGGCCAAGGCCGCAGGCAAAGGCCAGGAGTGCGCCGAAGGGTTGGCATCCAGCAGATCCAAAATCGACAAGGGCTCGTGGACGCGCACCAGCACCTCGTCGCTGGGCGTCCAGCTGCCGTGGGTCAGGGCCAGATGAACCGCTCCGGTGCGGTCGCGGAAGACCTTGCAATCGAACTCTCCCTGGGCGGTCTGCAGCTTGCGCTCGGTCTCGCGGGTGACCAGCGATTCATTGCGGCTGCGGTGTTCGATCAAGTCGGCAATAGTGCCGATCTTCAGGCCATGTTCTTTGGCGAACTCGACCAGGTCCGGCAGGCGGGCCATGGTGCCGTCGTCCTTCATGATCTCGCAGATCACGGCAGCAGGCTCCAGGCCGGCCATGCGGGCAAAGTCACAACCGGCTTCGGTGTGACCGGCGCGCATCAGCACGCCGCCGTCTTGGGCTTGCAGCGGGAAGATGTGGCCGGGTTGCACCAGGTCGCGGGCTTCAGCGCCACGGGCCACGGCCGCTTGCACGGTGCGGGCCCGGTCAGCGGCAGAGATGCCGGTGGTGACACCGGTAGCGGCTTCGATGGAGACGGTGAAGGCGGTGGCGTGTTTGGTGCCGTTGCGGCTGGCCATAGGCGGCAGCTGCAGGCGTTCGCAGCGGTCGCGGGTCAGCGTCAGGCAGATCAGGCCACGGCCATACTTGGCCATGAAGTTGATGGCTTCCGGTGTGACATGCTCGGCCGCGAGAACCAGGTCACCCTCGTTTTCGCGATCTTCTTCGTCAACCAAGATAACCATGCGGCCGGCCGCGAGTTCGGCGACCAGCTCGGGAACAGATGATATGGGCATACCCCGATTGTAGAGGTGCGGGGTCAGGCTTTGCTTCAACTCAAAGCGGACGGGCACGCAAACGAAGGTCTTCACCCACCATTTGCGTGTCGATCCAGCGCCATTGCAGGGCCTGATCGAGATGCTCTAGCGGACCCAATGCGGCCATATCGCGGCCTTGGCCGAGTAGTTTGGGGGCCAGATACAGCAGCAACTCGTCGACCAGGCCTTCGTGCAGCATCGAGCCATTGAGTTTGTGGCCGGCTTCGATATGCAACTCATTGATGCCGCGTCGTCCCAGGTCCAGCATCACGGCGTCCAAATCAACCTTGCCTTGCGGACCGGCCAATTGCACGAGCTCAGCGCCTTGCGCGCGCAGGGCGGCTGCATGGTCTGCTTTGCTGAGTGTATCAAGCGCACAGTAAATCAAGACCTGACCGGGCGGCGCCAGTAGGCGTGCATCAGCGGGCGTTTCCAAACGAGAGTCGATCACCACCCGCAGCGGCTGCAGCGAGGTTTCGACCAGCCGCACATCCAGGCGCGGGTCATCGTCCTTGACGGTGCCAATGCCGGTCAGCACGGCACCCGCGCGCCGCCGCCAGGCATGGCCATCAGCGCGTGCCGCCGAGGCGGTGATCCATTGGCTCACGCCGTTGAGCAGGGCGGTGCGGCCATCCATGGACGCCGCCACTTTCAGCCGCACAAAGGGGCGGCCGCGCTGCATGCGGGCGAAAAATCCTAGATTCAGCTCTCTAACTTCATCTGCCAGCAGGCCCAGTTCGGTGTCAATACCGGCGGCGCGCATGCGCGCCAGCCCTTGGCCGGCCACCAAGGGGTTGGGGTCTTCATTGGCTGCGATCACGCGTTTCAGCTCGGCAGCGATCAAGGCGTCGCAGCAGGGGGGTGTGCGCCCGTGGTGAGCGCAGGGCTCTAGGGTGACGTAAGCGGTGGCGCCGCGCACATCGGCGCCGCGCGCTTGCGCATCGCGCAAGGCCATCACCTCGGCATGAGCCTGGCCCGCCGCTTGGGTGTGGCCTGAGCCCAGCAATTGCCCCTGAGCATCCACGATCACACAACCCACGCGGGGGTTCGGGTCGCTGAGGCCGATGGCCTGCTCGGCCAGGGCCAGCGCATGGCGCATGGCGCTCAAGTCATCAAGGAAAACGCGAGGCGCCATCTGCGCTGACCCTCAGTCCCAGGGCGCCGGTTCGGCGGAGCTGCTGGTGGACGCTGCAGCCGCACCGGGCAAGGTCAGCTCGGCTGGCTGAGGCAAAGCGGCCAAGGCAGCACCAGCGGCCAAGAAGTCGTGTTCGCCGCCCAGGCCGTCGATCAACTCAGGGATCAGCTTGCACAACTCGCCGGTGGCCAGGGCCGCGTCGGCGTCGAAAGCTTCATCCTTCTCAGGCGAATCGCGGCCCTCGAACACCAGGTCCAAGAAGCTGATCTTCTTGATCTGCAGCGTGTCGGTCAACATGAAGGACACACGGTCGCGCCAGGTCATGGCCAAACGGGTCGGGGCCTTGCCGCCGGTCAGATGCTGGCGCACCTCTTCGATATCGAGCGCATGGCGGGCGTAGCGCACCACCGACTTCATTTCGTCCGCGCTCTTGAGCTCGCATTCACGGTCGATGCTGAAACCTTCGGGCGGCACGCCGTCCATCAGCCAGGCGGCCATGCAGGTGGCAGGCGCCTCGGCGGTTTGAATCAGGTGCAGGTTCAGGCCTGGCAATTCCTTGATCAAGAGGGTTACGACCTCTTCAGCGCGGCTGGCACTGCCGGCGTCGATCATCAGCAGGTGTTGCGCGGGAGCAATCCAGACGCGAATCGCTGACTGCTTGGTGAAGGCCATCGGCAGCAGCTCCAGCGTGGCCTGTTCTTTCAGGTCTTTGGTCTGCTTTTTGCCGGGCTTGCGGCCGGTTTCCGCTTCGATGCGTGCGGCCAGTTCTTCGGTCTTGCGTTTCACCACCGAGCCGGGCAGCACGCGTTGCTCGATTACCAGCTTGAGCAACCAATGGCCGCCAACGTCTTCGATCAAGGGCGCGTGCTCAATGCCGCGCGGCGGCGCCCAACCCATGGATTGCTGCTGCGTAGCGCCACATTCGACAAAGACCGTCTTGGCCAGTTGGTCTTCAATTTGCTCTACCGTGGACTTCCAGTCGGGCCCGACCCGGTACACCATCAAGTTCTTGAACACTGCAATCCTTGCTCGCTGAGCCCGCCGCTTGGTCTCGTTTCGGCGGGCAAAAAGAGGATTGTCTCAGGCTTGCGGACGACTTCGGTCGCTGAAGTGAAGCAAGACCTTGGTTGACTACTGCGCGATCGGCGTTTCACTGCCCAAGGGCTGATGCAAGGCGGTGGCGTTGTTGCTGAAGATGCCTTGCGTTGGATCGATCGCACTGCCTATTGGGCAGTTAGCCGATGCGCTCAGCACTAAAAAATTCTGCCGTAGCAAAGGACCGTTGACTCGGGCGTAGTCCAGGGGATGCTCAGAATTGTCGATCTTGCGATCGCCGCTGTAGTCGGCGCTGTAGCGACAAACGGTGATGGGGATGTTGAGCTCGTTGGGACTGCTGGGCGGCTGCGCTGGCGAACGCAAGACCAATTGGGAGGCGAGCAGGTCGACTGGTTTCGCCGGTGCTGGCACTTCATCGGCAAGGTTTCGCAGAATCAGTCGAGCGGACCACGTGGTGTTGTTTTCGGCGTTGGGGTAAACGATGCAATGAAAATCAATCCGCTTGACCGTGCTCGGGTTCAAACCCAACGGGTAGCACTCATGCGCTGGCGCGGGGGGCGGTACAGCTCCGGGCGGTTTTTGCGGTGAGTTGGCGAGGCGAAGGGCAAATGGCAGCGAGGCCAAGGCCGGCTGGCCGGGGTAGGGCGGCGTGCTGAGCGCAAAGCTGACGGTGCCGCTGAGCAGGTAGGCAAAGGTCGATTGGCAATTGATCAAGTCTGTAGCCACGATCTCAGCGTTCGGCTTGCCCATGGCGACGCTGCATTTGCTGCTGATGGTGCCGGTCAGATTGTTGAAAACAAAGGCGACCGTGTCGACCGGGGAGGGCGCAAAAGCGCTACGGCCATCGCCCAAGTCCTTGGCAAGGAGCGGAATCGAAGCTTCGCGCCCACCGGGGCGCTGCGTCGTGAAGGAAGCCGGCGCGATGCCCAGAGACCCACTCAGGCTGGGATCGGCCGCGGCGATGAAGCTGTCCAGCAGCACAAACTGAGCGCCCTCGGTGCGGTCCTTCCAATCCACGCGAATGCGTACCGAAGCCAGCGCCGAAATGCCCGCAGGCGTATCGGTCACCGTGCGCGACAGCATGAAGGTGGCGTTGCTGTTGGCGTCCCCCGCATCCGCATTGGGTTCCATGGTTTGGATGTCGCTAAATGCCATGACGCCGGCCGCGGGGTTGGCGGGATCGGGGTGTGTCAGCAAGGAATAGGAGCGCAGGGTTTCCATTTGTTGTTGTGCTAGTCGGATCGCCTCGCCTCTTTGCTTGGATAGATCCGAGCCTCGTCGCAAGCTGCTTTGCAGGCCGACCAAGGCCACCATGCCGAAGGCCATGATCAATAGCGCTACCAGGGCTTCGAGCAGTGCGACGCCCTTGAGCCTGCCTGCCCAGGCGCGTGTTGGCACAAGGTCTTGGGGCCGCATGTCAGTTCCACCAACTGCCGGGCACACGCACAAAGCTGCCGGTGGCATTCTTGAGTTGCTCCAGCACGTCCCAGCGGTACCAGAGGTCGACGTTGCCGCTGATGGTCAAGTCGCCTTCAACGACCAGGGCACCGCTCAACAAAGCTTGCAGACCGCTGGTGTTGCTCCAACTGACAGGGCCTCGGCCGTACAGCAGCCCGCTCATTTGCAGTGCCGCATCAATGGTGCTTGGGCCGTCCACGACCACCACGATCGGGCTGCTGGTCGTGCCAAGCACCGTGGTGGTGTTGATGCTCATTGGCCCTTGGACCCACAGCATGCGTGCACCTTTGGCATAGGCTGCGGCCAACTGAGGTCCGCAGTCCCCGGCGCAACGAATCCTTCGCATGGCCGGTTGCTGGCTGTATTGGGCAGCGGACATGCCGAAAAACATCCCGAACAGCCGGGCCGCATCTGCGGATTGGAGCAAGGGGTCGCTCAAGAGCAGCGCCTGATGGACCGGCGTGCCAGGGATGCTGTCGAGTCGGCTTTCTTGCAGATTCGGAATGTCGCCATCCCCGGTTTGCAGCAGCAGACCGTAGCTGTTCTTGGCTTCACTGTTGTGCAAGCCAATGCCGTTGGCATCCAGAATGACTTGGCCCTTGACCGTCAGCGGCATCGCGGGGGGCACCTTGAGTGCGCTGACCAGGGCAGCATCCACTGCGACCACCGACTGGCCCACCACGGCGTCACGGGCAATCTCCACACCTTCGCAGTCCGACAGCGTGCTGCTGGTGCAGGCGGTAGCGATGATGCGAACGATGCCGGGTCGGTTGCCAACAATCGGTTTGGGGAACGTGACTTGGAAACTGGGCTGCATATGGGCAGCTGCAGCGGGTGCGGCGGCGGGAGGTGTCCAGGCCGTGGTGGGGCACCGGCAAACCCAGCCTTGTGCTTCGGTGCGGACACAGTCTGCGGCCGGCTTGTTGTCGAGTCGAATCGGGCTGACGACCCGGGTCGAGGCGCTGATGCTCAGGTAACGCGACCTGAAGCTGTTGGTGACGCCTGCATCGGTCAAACAGGCCTGATTGACAGCGTCGCTATTGAGCATGGCCAAGGCCCATTCGGCGCCTGCTTCGGCGGTCTCAAGTGCGACACCGGCGCGGTAGTAATTGCTGCCGATTCGCTGCTCAAACACCATGTTCCGGTTGGCAAAGGCGGCCATCATGGCCATGATCAAGAACAGCACCATGACGACGACCAAGGTGGCGGCGCCGCGTTCGGCCGGCGGCCTCGAAACCCGGCGATGGTTGCTGGGTTTCATTCGCAAGACCCCACGATTTGGTCATTGCGCATCCGGCTGGATAGCCGCAGGGTTCGAACCACATTGGCGTCGTGAGCCGCTTGCCCGGTTAGCAGGATGTCGAAACGCCGCAGCTTTTGCTGGGGAGGGCAATTGGCATTCCCGACCTCGCAGGGTTTGCTGCAGTAGTCCAGCAGCGGCAGGGTTTGCTCGTTCATCACAACATTGAATGCCGTGATGCGCAGGGTGTTGGGGTCAGTCAGCGGTTGATAAACATCGCCCAGGCGGAACTTCAAGATGCCACCTTCCAGCTTGAAGCCGAAACGTTCGGTGCTGGAATTGACGGTGTTGTCTTCGGGGGAGACAGCCGGTGGGTTCACGGGGCTGAGGCGGTCTTGGTGCCGAGAATAGCTGTATTCGAGCACCGGGCCCGTCTGAGTTTGCGTCAAGGTGCTGGTGGCATAGGCGTTGGCGAGCGGTGCGGGATCGTTGGGTGACGGACTCCACACGCCGCGCATCGGTACGGCCCAAGACCCGCTTCGGCGCAAGTCGCGCAACATCAAGTCAGCGGCGGCGCGCAGGTCTTGCTGCACCTGGGTCTCCAGCATCAGGCGTCGGTGGTCGGCCAGTTGTCCGGTCATCATCAAACTGGCGCCTGCCACCACCACCATGCCGACCGTGATCCCAACCATCAGCTCAATCAAGCTGATGCCTCGGTTTTTGCTGCGGGAGTTGCGGTCTATGAGCTTGCGCACGTCGGCACTCCACTCATGGTGCTGCCGCTGGGCGCACAGGTCGAAACCCGGCCCATGGTATTGACCTGAACCTGCAACTGCGCGCCTCTGAGGCCGATCACCTTGACCGCAAAGCCGGCCACGGAGTTCGTCATGCGCGGGTGCTGAAAGGAAATGCTATTGGGCTCGAAGGGGTCGAACTGTCCTGTCAAACGCAGGTGCACGCCCTTGCTGCTGGGGATCTGCACTGTGCGCAGTTCTGCCGTCTGGCCTGTGCAGGCATTGCCGGGCGGGCGACTGCAATCACAGCCACCGCTGGCGCCGAAGTAGCGAATCGTGTAGCAACTCATGCCCGCCGGCTGGCCGAAAGAAACGATCACATCGTTGCGTTTGCCTCCCAAGCCCGCTTCGGCCCGAGCGAATGCCAGATCATTGCTGAGTTCAGCGGCCACCATTTGCACCCGTTGGCGGTTCAGGATGTCAGCAAACGAAGGTGCAGCAACGGCCGTCAGAATGCCCAGAACCGCCAGGACAACCAAGACTTCGATGAGTGTCACGCCGAAAGCCCAGCGAGTCTTCATTGCGGCCAGCATTGGGTGGATGTATTGGCGGCGCCGCTGTCTTTGGCTTCATAGAAGATGTTGCCGCCATCGACGCGGATCGACAGTTCTGCGCACTGGCTATCGCGCGCTTGTACGCTGCTCGAGTTGGGGGTCGCCTTGGCAATGTAGCCAAATGCGAAGCTTGCGGGCTGCCGTATGCCTGCCAGGCTGATCTCGTAATGGCCGCCGGCAGACTGCGAACCCAGCTTCAACCCGTCATCGCCCAAGGACGCAGCGTAGCTGCCACGATTGCTGCGCCACCGCTCCTGGGCTTGCACGACGGCGGTCAAGGCGGTGATGGCGTCAGCCCGGCGACCTTTGGCGACTTGCTTCTGGTAAGCGGGCAATGCCACCAGGGCCAAGATGGCAACAATCACCCCGACCAGCACCAACTCGATCAAGCTGAAGCCTTGGCACGCTCGGCAAGCTCGGCAAGCTCGGAAAGCAGGCTGAGCGGCGCCCCGCCCAGCCCGGTGTCTCTGGCAGTCCTTTTGAGCCTCTGATCTCATGGCCTGATTATGGAAAACGGTCGAGCGGCGAGTAGTGGCGCCCTGCCACCGGTCGGCGCCGAAAAGCCGCCGGTCGGCACCCACTGAATTAGGCGGAGGGTAGGCTGTAGTCCGGTCTTCAGCAACGAGGGTAATGCCGGATGCCCCCGCTCGGTGAGCAAGTCCGCACGCGACCGGCGATGCTGACGATGTGGCGAATTGATTCGCCGTCGACGCTTTGGATGTCAATACTGCCCGTGCTCGTGACCGCGCCTTGGCGAGCCTGGAAGCTGAAGCTGGAAACATTGGACCTTAACTCCAGCTTTTGGCTGCTGGGAATCCAAGTCCGTTTCAGTACCCGGTCGTCGTTGCTGCAGACTGTTTCCCCGTTCGCGTTGCACTGGCATTCTCCGGTGCTGCCCGTGTGAACGATGTAGCAGGATCCGTTGGGGTGGCGATTGAAACGGACTTGAACCGAGTCGGCGCGACTGACGGCCAAGCTTCGTGCCTCTTGTAAATCGGTCATCAGGGTTTCGGCTGCGGCAGCCAGGCGCTGCCTTTGCTTGATGTGCTCGATCGAAGGGAGCGCGAGCCCCAGCAAGACGCTGGATACGGCGGTGCAGACACACAACTCAATCAAGCTGTAGCCGCGGTTCTGAGTGTTAATGCTTGCCATGGTGCCCCCTTGCTTGCTGCCGTCTAAGCACAATTTAGGTGGGGCAGGCGAGGCTTGCTGTCCCGCTCTGGTGGGACGGGGATCCCTCTAAAGGGGGGGGGCTAAATGTCGCGGATCAGCTTTCTGAACTCGTCAACATCCTCAAAGCTTCGATAGACCGAAGCGAAGCGTACGTAGGCCACTTTGTCGATGCGTTTGAGTTCTCGCATCACCAACTCGCCGAGTCGGTTTGAGGGCAACTCACGAGCGCCGCTGGTCAGCAGCGTTTCTTCGATCTTGGCCAAGGCGGCGTCGATCTGTTCAATGCTGACCGGACGCTTGCGCAAGGCCAGTTGCATGGAAGCGCGCAACTTCTTGGCGTCGAAGTCGGCGCGGGTTCCATCTTTCTTGACGATCACTGGCAGGGCGATTTCCGCCCGCTCGTACGTGGTGAATCGTTTGTCACAGCCCAGGCACCGACGCCGGCGCCGCACCACATCGCCTTCGTCGGATTCCCGCGTCTCGGCGACCTGGGTTTCGGCGTGGCTACAAAAGGGGCAGCGCATGGCGTCGGGGGTTGGGTTGGTTTAGCGGTAGACCGGGAAGTCGCGTGTCAAGGCGGCAACCTTGGCGCGCACTGCTTCCAGATTGGCTTCGTCGTTGGGATTGTCCAAAACGTCGGCAATAAGATTGGCGGTCAAACGGACTTGTTCTTCCTTGAAACCGCGCGTGGTCATGGCCGGCGTACCCAGACGGATGCCGCTGGTGACCATGGGCTTTTGCGGGTCGTTGGGGATGCCGTTCTTATTGCAAGTCATGTGGGCGCGGCCCAGAACGGCTTCGGCTTCCTTGCCGGTCATGTTCTTAGGACGCAGATCCACCAGCATCACATGGCTTTCGGTGCGGCCGGAGACGATGCGCAGACCGCGCTTGGTCAGCTCTTCAGCCAGCACCACGGCGTTCTTCAGCACCTGCTCTTGATAGGCCTTGAACTCGGGCGTCAGTGCTTCCTTGAAGGCCACGGCCTTGCCGGCGATGACATGCATCAGCGGTCCACCTTGGATACCCGGGAAGATGGCGCTGTTGATCTGCTTGGCGACATGGTCCTTCATCAGGATGATGCCGCCGCGCGGGCCGCGCAGGCTCTTGTGGGTGGTGGAGGTAACCACATCGGCGTGGGGCACCGGGTTGGGGTACACGCCCGCGGCGATCAAGCCGGCGTAGTGAGCCATGTCGACCATGAAATAGGCGCCGACTTCCTTGGCGATCTTGGCGAAGCGCTCAAAGTCAATGCGCAGGCTGTAGGCCGAGGCGCCGGCAATGATGAGCTTGGGCTTGTGCTCGCGCGCGGTGCGCTCCATCGCCTCGTAATCGATTTCTTCGCGCTCGTTCAGGCCGTAGCTGACGACCTTGAACCACTTGCCGCTCATGTTCAGAGGCATGCCGTGGGTCAGGTGACCGCCTTCCGACAAGCTCATGCCCATGATGGTGTCGCCCGGTTGCAGCAGGGCGAAGAATACGCCTTGGTTGGCCTGCGAACCCGAGTTGGGCTGCACATTGGCGTTCTCGGCACCGAACAGCTGCTTCAGGCGGTCAATGGCCAATTGCTCCACCACGTCCACATACTCGCAGCCACCGTAATAGCGCTTGCCTGGATAGCCTTCGGCGTACTTATTGGTCAGCTGGCTGCCTTGGGCCTGCATGACGGCCGGCGAGGTGTAGTTCTCGGAGGCGATCAGCTCGATATGCTCTTCTTGGCGCTGATTTTCGTTTTGAACGGCGGCCCAGAGATCGGGATCAACAAGGGCGAGGGTGGAAGTGCTACGGTCAAACATGGTGGATGGCAGTGCTCAAAGTGTGGAGTCCCAGTGACAACTCAGCTGGGTCACAGTGAGTCGCAGGGCTGCCCAGGCGAACGGCTGGATACCGCCGAGGTCCGAACCAGGACCTCAGCGATTCGCGCTCCCCGGTGGTCAACCACCTCCGACCACCCTTCAAGCTGGGCAGCCTTCATCGCCAGTCGCGCGAAGTTTGCAGTGTAGCGTCAGCCCGAAGCGCTCAGCCGGACCGACTGCGTCCGATTCAACGCGCCATTGCAACGCGCTGATCTTCTTTGCCGGTAGTTTCCAGGTCGACAGGCATCATCCCCGGGCTGGGCGCCACGGCTTCCCGCAGCGGCTTGATCACCGGCGCCGTTGGCACGGGGCGGCCGGCAACCACGGCCTTCATTTGCTCATGAATGGTCAGTACACGGACGGTGTAGCCGGCGTCGTCCCCTAAATTGGCGGCGCCGACGTAATAGCGCAAGCCGTCTTCAACGCTGCCAGCGCGTTGAATGCACTCCTTCAGGACCTGAACCCCGACTCGAAGATTGGTGACCGGGTCAAAGGCAGCCAGATTGCCCCCAAAGGCTTCGTACTTGTCGTTGTGCACCCGGGTCATCACCTGCATCAAACCTTGTGCGCCCATCGTGCTTTGGGCAAAAGGGTTGAAGCTGGATTCAATCGCCATGATGGCCAAAATCAAGGTCGGCTCCACTTGAGCGCGCTGACCGACCGCCCAGGCTTCTTGTACCAAGCGGCTGATAGGTTCTGGCGCGACTTTGTAGCGGTTGGCCAGCCAATGCGCGACGGCGGCTTGTTGGCGGGGCAAATCTTTCGGGTTCGATGCGGTTGCCCGAGTAATGGCGTCCGGATCGCTGTTGTTGAACAGGGTATTGCCTTGCGCCAAGGCGCGGGCTTCTTCGCGCTCATGCAGCCAACCGAGTGCCTGCCCTTCCAGACGATGGCGCAAATCTGATTGGCTGACAAAAGTAAAAATGACGGCCACAACGGCCAATCCAAGCAGGGCCAAGGTGTTGTGGCTGACCACCAGCAGGCCTTGGCCGATATCCTTGAAGAACAAAGATGTAGCGGCTCCGGTACTGCGAGCCAGGGACAAAAGATCACGACGCGCTGTCATGCGACTCCTTTCTTCTCTGCAGCACCGAGCCATTGGGCGATGAAGCCCAGGGTCTTCGGTGCGACAGTGATAATGGGCCGGTCCGTTAAGTCAGCGCCCGCCAGAGGTGGGGCTTGCTTCGGAACGCCGTCCATCGGCAGCGGGGCGTCACCACCCTCCCAAGGCGGCGACACGGGTAAACCCTGAATCAACAGGATGGGCGGATTTTAGGTGTCAAAAATAACCCGTCAAGCTTATAAATACAATTCGATATAACTTATAGCTATGAAGTACCGAGATCTGCGTGAATTCATCCACGGTTTGGAGGGCATGGGGGAGTTGCGGCGTGTCCAAGAAGCGGTTTCGCCGGTGCTCGAAATGACGGCCTTGAGCGATCTGGTGCTGCGCCAAGAGGGCCCTGCGCTTTTGTTCGAGAAGCCGCTCGGGCATCGCGTGCCGGTGTTGACCAATTTGTTCGGTACGACGCGGCGGGTGGCCCTGGGCATGGGGGCGCAAAGCCTGCGGGAGCTTCGCGATGTAGGGCATGTGCTGGCCAGCCTCAAGGAGCCAGAGCCGCCCAAGAGTTTGAAAGATGCAGGGCGCTTGATGCATATGCTCAAGTCGCTCTGGGACATGAAGCCGAATGTGCAGCGACGCGGCGCTTGCCAGCAAGAGGTGTTGGAAGCGTCTGATGTCAATCTGAAGGATTTACCTATTCAGACCTGTTGGCCAGGCGATATCGGACCTCTGATCACCTGGGGTCTGGTGGTCACGCGTGGGCCGCAATCGGGCCCGAATCCGCGCTTGCGTCAGAACCTCGGCATTTATAGGCAGCAACTGATTGGTCGGAATCAGCTGATCATGCGCTGGTTGGCCCATCGTGGTGGCGCTTTGGATTTCCGCGAGTTTGCGCTCGCCAATCCTGGTCAAGAGTTCCCCATCGCGGTGGCCTTGGGTGCTGACCCGGCCACGATTCTGGGCGCGGTGACGCCGGTGCCTGACAGCCTGTCCGAGTACCAATTCGCAGGGCTCTTGCGTGGTTCCCGAACCGAACTGGTCGAGAGTGGCGTGGGTGAGTCGGGGCGCATGCTTCAGGTGCCCGCCAGTGCGGAGATCGTGCTGGAGGGCTACATCCCGACCGCGCCTGCCGGCTATACCGGGTTCAGTGAAGACGGCATTCCGGTGAAGGAAAAGGGCGGCTACCTGCATGCGCAGGAAGGCCCATTTGGCGACCATACGGGCTATTACAACGAGCAAGACTGGTTTCCGGTCTTCGAGGTACGCCGCCTGACGCGTCGCAGTGACCCGATTTATCACTCCACACACACCGGCAAGCCGCCAGACGAACCCGCCATCTTGGGCGTGGCGCTGAATGAAGTGTTCGTTCCGATACTGCAAAAGCAGTTCACCGAGATCGTTGATTTCTACCTACCGCCCGAGGGCTGTAGCTACCGAATGGCGGTGATTTCGATCAAGAAATCCTATCCCGGTCACGCAAAGCGACTGATGTTCGGTTTGTGGAGCTATCTGCGCCAGTTCATGTACACCAAGTTCATCGTGGTGGTGGACGAGGATGTGAATATTCGCGATTGGAAGGAGGTGGTCTGGGCGATCACCACCCGAATGGACCCTGTCAGAGACACGACCTTGGTGGATGGTACGCCGATTGATTACTTGGATTTCGCCTCCCCTGTCAGCGGTCTGGGTGGCAAGATGGGCCTGGATGCGACCAATAAGTGGCCGGGAGAGACCAGCCGTGAGTGGGGACGGACCATCACCATGCCTGCGAATGTGCAGGCCAAGGCCAACGCTCTGTTCACTGAGCTGTTTGCAAACTCGGCTTCGGATTCAATCCGGACTTGAAAGCGTCGCTGGCGTCGCCTAGAGTCTAGAAGCCTTTAGCAGGCAACACTACTGGCGCAGTCTCTGCGCGCCAGGAGCCCTAGAGCAAATCGCCCTAGAGCCCCAAAGGTGGCGTAAGCCATCAACCCCCCGCAGCCTCTCCGGCTCCGGGGGGTTTCTCATTTATTCGGTGGATTTTTCGGTCGACAAGGAGTAAATAGGACTTTTGATCCGCCTTGACCTGCATCGATCTGTATTGATCCAGTTGCAACGATCAGAAGCCTGGCATGGCGCCACTGATCAGTGGCCAGCCCACAGACCAATCAACTCGTAAGTGGCATAACTGACCCGCTGAAAGCCCGAGGCGCTGGGGTACCAGTCATGCAACTGCGACATCGCATCGCGCCGCAAACCCACCGGGGCAGCAATGATCTTGATGTCTTGTCCGGCAGCGTCCCTGAAGGCTCGCAAGGAGCGGGGCATGTGGAGGTCATGGGTGACCAACACCAGGGTTTTGACCCCGTCGTTCTTCAAAAGGGGAACGGTGAGGCTCGCGTTCTCGCGCGTGTCGCGCGATCGGCCTTCGATCCAGCGCAAGGGCTGCCCGTAGTCATCGCGGGCCATTGCGGCGGCCACTTCGGCTTCGGTGGCTATTTGCCGCTTGGCGGTCCAGCCAATGCCGCCGGAGAAAGCCAGTGGTGCTTGCAGTTGCTTGGCCAGCCAGACGCCATACTGAAAGCGTTCTTGCGTGATTGGATTCAAACGTGGGCTGCCGTATTCCGGCACGTCCTGGCGAATCCCACCGCCGAGGACGAGCACGGCCAGCGTGACTTGCGTCGCGGCCTCAGCGCGCAAAGCCTCCATCTGCGTGTGACTCAAAGCCGGCGGTGTCTTGACCGCATGCAGCGCCATCAACTGCCCCATACCTTCGGTGCAACTGAGCCAAGCGCCTGCAAAGCCGATCAAGAGCAATCCGCGCCCCCAAGCTTGACGTTGGCGCAGCACTGCGGCGCCCAGCAGCATCAGACCCCAGAAAGGCACAGGGGGTAGGGCCAGGGTGAGTGCAAACGGCTTCAGGGCGTAAAGAAAGGAAGTCAGGTCCAAGCGGCGGTCCATTCAAGGCGATGTGAGTGCGGCATCATCGCTGCTTCTGGGATGTCCCTTGGTGCCACCTTGTCTTCAGCCTCATGGGGTCGACTGATAATGCCGCCAACTGAGATTGGCGGGGCGCTAACTTTGAATATGACTGCAACACCTTCCCCACGTGCGCATGCAAGGCCGCGGCGCTGGCCAGTCTGGGTGATTTCGGGCTTTGCTGCCTTTTTGTTGTTGCTGCTGGCCCTGTGGTTCTGGCTGCCGAAATGGGTTCAAGGCAGTGGTGCTCGCATGGCTTCCGAGGCTTTGGGGCGGCCGGTGAGCATTGCGGAGTTCGAGTTCTCGCCCTGGCGTTTGGGTGTCATGGTGGGGGGATTGAGGGTCGCCGGCGCCTCGGCGCAATCTGAGCCCTTGCTCGAAGTGGAGCGTATTGAGGCGGCGCTTTCGCTGCGCTCGCTTTGGTTTCGCAGTCCGGTTTTGGAATCCCTGAGCGTCACGCGCCCGGTGCTGCGCTTGACTCGCGTGGCAGGCGGCCAGTACGACATTGATGATCTTTTGCAGCGCTTTGCAGCTTCTGGGTCACCCAAGAAGCCGGATTCCGAGCCTGCTGAGCTCGCCCTCTACAACATCAGCCTTCAACAAGGTCAGGTGATTTTCAATGACCGACCCGTCGAGCGGCAGCATGTGCTGAGTGACTTTTCCTTGGAGATCCCGTTCATCTCCACCTTGGATGCTGACATCAAGGTTCAGGTGCAACCGCAGCTCTCCGGGCGATTCAATGGGGTTGCTTTCGGCGGCCAAGGCAAGGGCTTGCCCTTCGCTGAACGACGTGAAGCCAGCTTGGATTTCGAGCTTGCGGGCTTTGATCTCTCGCCCTATGTGGACTACATGCCGAACAGCCTGCCCCTTCGTTTGCAGCAGGGAAAAATCGACGCCAAGCTCTCCATGCAGTTTCAGCAGCCTCGCGGCGAGGCGCCTTGGTTTGCAATCCGCGGGGCGCTGGACTTGAAACATTTCAATTGGAGCAAGCCCAGCGGCGAGCCCTGGTTGGCGTGGCGAGGGCTGCACATCGATTTGCAGGATGTTCAGCCGCTGCGTCGCCTCGTCAGCCTCGGGGGTGTTCAGTGGAAAGGGCTCGACTTGGCCATGGCGCGGGACGCGCGGGGGCAGGTCTGGTTGCCAGGGCAGGGCGATCAAGCGGCATCAGGTCAGCAGCGCTCAGCAGTCCGACAAGCTTCTCAAACAGAGCTCGCTGCGCAGAAAAAGCACGAAGCAAAGGTTGGGGGCGCAGCTTCTTCGCGCCTTTCTGAAGACGGGGCTTGGCGAGTCTCCTTCACCGGTTTTGACTTGAGTGAGGGCCGCATCAGCTGGCAAGACGCTGCGCTCCCATCCCCGGTGGCTTTGAACGTCTCGGATCTGCGCTTGAAGCTCGGGGCCGGTGCTTGGCCGCTGAAGAAGGACCTGCCCATGGAGTGGTCCTGGTCGCTTCAAGCGGACGAGCGTGCGAAGGTTCCCAGCCGAGCCGCTGCGAAGCGTGCGCCAAGTGGCATGAAACAGGCCGCTTTAGCCATCGCACCCGAGCCCACCCTGATGTCGGGTGAGGGCAGCGTGGGTCCTGAGGCTTTGCGCATGTCTCTTCAGGTGGCCGGGCTGGACTTGCTGGACTTTGCCCCGTATCTGCGGCCTTATGCGGCGGCGCAACTCGGTGGACGACTCGGCTTCTCCGCTCAACTGAATTTGGCCGATCCCCTGCAAGCCGAGCCGGCGTCACGTCTTGTGTTGGGTGTGCGTGACCTGGCCTTGAGCGGCTTGACCCTGAGCGAGCTGGATCGCCGTGATGCCTTGTTGCGCCTCGGGACCCTGGCTCTGGACCGCTTGGACATCGAGCCGGGAAAGCAGCGTTTGGAGGCCGGCACCTTGAAGCTGGTCCGGCCTGCCCTGGCACTTTGGCGCAACCCTCAAGGGCAGTGGAGCTATCAATCGCTGTTGCCGAAGGAGCCCACCAATGGCCGCCACTCAGCATCAAAGTCTGAGCCTGTGGTCGCAGTTCCTGTATCCGCAGCGGCGGTGAATGAGCGCAAGGCATCGCGACCTTGGTCAATGAGCCTGCAGCGCCTGACGGTGGAGCAGGGTTCAGTTCGTGCCACAGATGAGGCGGCACCCAGCTCGGTCGTGGCCCTGCGTATCGATCAGATCGGCCTGAATATGGCGGATTTGGCGTGGCCGGCCTCAGGTGGCACCATGCCTCTCAGTTTGAATCTGAAGCTAGGGGCGCTTTCCGAAGCGGGCACTAAGTCGGGGCGCTCTAAAGATGAGGGGAAGTCGAAATCCGATGTGGATGCCAAGGCCATGGGCAGCCTACAGTGGCAGGGGCAAGTCAGCTTGGAGCCCTTGAGTGCCAAGGGTCGTTTGCGATTGGATCGCATGCCCTTGCAACTGGCGCGGGGCTATCTGGATCCAGCCTGGGGTCTGCATTTGCAGCGACTTGAGCTGGGCTTGCGCAGCCAATTGCAAGTGAAGCTGCTGCCCGCCGGTTTGCAGGCGCAGGTGAGTGGCGATGTGCTGCTGGCTGAACTTAAGTTGCAACAGGCGCGTCAGGTCGACGGAGAGCTGCGCATCGGCGAAGACCTGCTGGACTGGCAGGCCTTGAAGTTGAATGGCTTCAATCTCGGGGTTCAGCCAGGACAGGCACCGCAGCTGTCGGTGGCCGAGGCCGGCTTGAGCGACTTTTATGCACGCATCATCATTGATGAGGCTGGGCGTATCAATCTGCGCGAGTTGGGGGCGGGCGAGTCAGACGGCAAGATGCCTGCATCTCAGGCCGCAGCTTGGCCTGCAGCAATCCCGGCTTCCGGCGCTGCAAGTGCTGCGGCCAAGGAGCGTTCGATAGCGACAGCGGCAGTGCAAGCGCCGGGTAGCGCGCCGACCTCTCCGGTTTCCTTGAGTATTGGCCAGTTGCTGATCGACAAAGGGCGCGTCGACTTTACCGACCGCTTTGTGCGACCCAATTACAGCGCGCGCTTGACCGAGCTTCAGGGGAGTCTGGGCGCGGTCAGCTCCAGCAAGGCCGAGTTGGCCCCTCTGAACCTGCGCGGGCGGGTGGCTGGGACGGGCTTGTTGGACATTTCGGGCCAGTTGAACCCTTTGGGCAAGCCCTTGATGTTGGACATCACCGCGGCAGCGACTGATATCGAGTTGGCGCCCATGTCCCCTTATGCGACCAAGTACATCGGTTATGCCTTGGAACGTGGCAAGCTGTCCAGCAAAGTGCATTACAAGGTGGATGCGGCCGGTGCGCTCAGTGCTAACAACCAGATCATCCTGAATCAGCTGACTTTTGGCGAAAAAGTCGACAGTCCAGATGCGACCCAACTGCCGGTTCTGTTTGCCGTGGCCTTGTTGAAGGACAAGAATGGGGTCATCGATGTGGACCTGCCCATCAGCGGCTCTATCAATGACCCTCAGTTCAGCGTGGGCGGCTTGATCTGGAAGGTCATCGTCAACTTGTTCAGCAAGGCCATCAGTGCGCCCTTCTCTTTGTTGTCGGGCAGTGGCGAGACGGATCTGAGTCGCTTGGAGTTTGTGCCGGGCTCCGCGCAAGCGGCTTCGGCCGAAAGTCTGAACAAGGTGGCCCAGATGTTGGCTGACCGACCGGGGCTTGCCTTGACCATCACCGCATGGGCCGACCCACTCGCCGAACGCGGGGCCTTGCAAGAGCGCCAGTTGAAGGAGGCGCTGTTGGCCGAGCGTCGGCGCGAGTTGCAGCGCCAGCGCACCACCTCGACCTTTACTGCCACCCAGGAAGAGTCCGGTGAGTTGGGGCCCTTGAGTGAGGCTGAAAGCACGCGCCTGCTGAAAGTGGTTTATGGCAGCAGCAAGCTGCCCAACAAGCCGCGCAATGTGCTGGGCATGGCCAAGGACATTCCGACGGCTGAGATGCGCCGTTTGCTGCTGGACAGCATGGTGGTCAGTGAAGAGCAGGTGCGTCAGTTGGCTTTGGATCGGGGTATCTGGACTCGCGACGCCTTGATTGCCAAGGGCTTGAGCAATGAGCGCTTGTTCTTGGGGGCGCCCCAGTTGGTTCGCGCCAAAGCTGACGCGGTGCAAACCGCCACGCCATCCGGCCCTGCGGCATGGGCGCCCTATGCGGAGTTGAAGCTGAGTGGGCGATGAACACGGGTGTGGCTTCAGCTATGCTTGTCTCCCACCGACGGCGGCCCTGGCGCCGCGATCCACATCCCTATCGAATCGATCATGAGCAGTCCCGAATCCAAGGCCCAAACCTTTGAAAGAATCACCCTCGGAGGCGGCTGCTTCTGGTGTACCGAGGCTGTGTTCGAGCGAGTCCGGGGCGTGCACAGGGTCGAGTCTGGTTATTGCAATGGCGATGTTTCTCAGCCGGCCTACGAGCAGGTGTGCTCAGGCAGTACCGGTCATGCAGAAGTGGTGCGTGTGGACTTTGACCCCGAGGTCCTCAGCCTGCGAGATTTGTTGGAGGTGTTCTTCACCATCCATGATCCAACCAGCTTGAATCGGCAGGGCGCGGATGTGGGGACTCAGTACCGCTCTGGCATCTATTTCCATGATGCGGAGCAAGAGCTGGTAGCCCGCCAGGTCTTGGGTGAAGCCCAGGTCGCTCACCGGGGGCAGGTTGTGACCGAGTTGTTGCCTGAGCGCAATTACTGGCCGGCCGAGCCTTATCACCAGCACTATTACGCCCGCAATCCAGATCAAGGCTATTGCGCCTTTGTGGTGGCGGCCAAGGTTGATAAGTTTCTGGCCACCTTTGCGCGCTTGACTCGACCCGCTTGAGGCGCCCACGATGTTGTTGGCATGGCGCGGTTTGCGCTACCGCTACGCCCAGGGGCTTGAACTCTGCTTCGAGGATTTTGAGCTTCCATTGGGCGCGCATTTGTTGCTGCGCGGCAAGTCCGGTAGCGGTAAGTCAACGCTCTTGGCCTTGATGGCTGGCTTGCTGAGCCCCGAGCAGGGGCAGATCAGCATGGCCGGCGTGGCTTTGCAGGACTTGAGTGCTCGCCAGCGCGACGCCTGGCGCGGCGCTCACCTGGGTTTTGTGCCGCAACGCTTGCACCTGAGCCCGTCCTTGACGGTGCTGGAGAACCTGGCCTTGCCATTTATCGGCGCCGGTTTGCCCGCGGATGAGGGGCGGGCGCGAACGCTGCTGGGCCGTTTGGGTCTGGAGGGTGACGAGTTGGCGCGGCGCCGCCCGCACCAACTCAGTCTGGGTCAGGCCCAGCGGGTGGCTTTGGCACGTGCGCTGATACGCCGGCCACAGCTCTTGTTGGCGGATGAGCCCAGCGCCAATCTGGATGATGAAAGCACCCAGCAGATGGTCGATTTGCTGCTGGAAACGACCCAGGAGATGGGAACAAGCTTGGTGCTGGCCACCCACGACGCGCGGGTGGCGCAGTACTTGGCCGCCAGTCCGACCGGGGCTGCTTGGCGCGAGTTCCAGCTGAGTCCGCGATCCGGCGCTGCGCTTCCATCATGAACAGTTTGCTGCGTTTGGCTTGGCGCTATCTTTGGGCGCAGCCGCTGACGGCGACCCTCAACCTCATGTTGCTGAGTTTGGGAATTGGAGCGATCAGCTTTGTGCTGCTGGTGAGTGATCAGATCGAGGCCGGGGTGCAGCGCGACTTGGCAGGCATCGATCTGGTCGTTGGGGCCAAGGGCAGCCCGATGCAGATCATGCTGTCCGGCGTTTTTCATCTGGATGTGCCCACCGGCAATATTCCGTACGCCACTTTGGAGCATTTGCAAGCGCAAGCATTGGTCGCGCGAGCGATACCTCTGTCTTTGGGCGATAGCCTGCGTGGCTATCGCATCGTTGGCACCACGCCGGAGTTGCTCGACTTGTATCGCGCCAGATGGGCTGAGGGACACATCTGGCAAGCGCCGCTGCAAGCCGTTCTGGGGGCTGAAGTGGCCCGTGATCTGGGTTTGCGCCCGGGGCAACAGTTCCATGGCAGCCACGGCCTTGGGGAGCAGGGCGATGCGCATGGGGAGCAAGCCTATACCGTGGTCGGCGTGCTCGCTGCGACGGGCGGAGTGCTGGACCGACTGGTGCTGACCGATCTGACTTCAGTATGGGCTGTGCATGCGGCGCATCACCCGAATCCGCCAGTTGACAAGCATGAATCAAGCGACGACCACGCGCCGGGTTCAAGCGCCAGCCACGCTTCCCGTTCCGGGCATGAGGACAGTCGCGAGATCACCATGGCCTTGCTCAGCTACCGCAGCCCCTTGGCGGCCGTCAGTCTGCCGCGTTGGGTGAATGCACAGCCGGGGCTGCAGGCGGCAGCGCCGGCACTGGAAAGCGCGCGCTTATTGCGCATGGTGGGTGTGGGGACCGAAGTGTTGCGCGGATTCGGCCTGCTGCTGCTCTTGCTTGCGGCAGGTTCGGTGCTGGTGACCTTGCTGCATTCGGTGCGGGCTCGTCAGAGCGATCTGGCCATGCTGCGCATGTTGGGTGCACCGCCGTGGCGGGTCGCGGCCTTGGTGGGTCTGGAGGCCTTGTGCCTCGCCTTGTTGGCCAGTGCGCTGGGTGTCTTGCTCGGCCATGGCTTGACCGCGCTCTTGGGTCTTGCCTTGGCGGCCGACCATGGTCTGCGTGTCAGTGGCTTGTGGTTCGTGGCTCAGGAGCTCTGGATTCCTGGGGTCGCGGTGCTGCTGAGCCTGCTGGCATGCGCGTGGCCGGCAATGACCGCCTACCGACTGGATGTGAGCGAATTGCTGCAAGCGCCCCGCTAGATGTCTCCATGAGAGGCTGCGGGCATGCTCGGCATGCCCACCCCGGTCACAATGGGGTCTGAAACGCACGGGGCTGAGCCCGCGTCGCCACGGAAGTGAATCTGATGAATCGAAAATTGAACTGCCGGTGCTCGCATTTTTTTGCGGCCTTGTGTCGCGGGTGGATGTTGACGCTTGGGGTCTGCACGGCTTTGGCTTTCGGGCCCAGCGTTTTGTGGGCGCAAGTTCCGCCCTCGGCTGCGCCTGCGATCGGCACCGGCCCGGGCTATCACGATCCGCGCAGCCCCTTCAAACCGCTGCAAGAGCGTGAGGGGGTCTTGTCCTGGAGCTTGCTCTCGGCGGTGACGACCAAGGCCGAGAAGAATCGGCTGATTCCTAGCTTCCCTGCGCAGGTCTTGGCCTTGGACAAGCAAAAGGTCAGGGTTCAGGGCTTCATGATGCCGCTCGAACCAGGGGACAAGCAGCGCCATTTCTTGCTGTCCTCGGTACCTACCAGTTGTTCTTTTTGCGTGCCGGCCGGGCCTGAAGGCTTGGTGGAAGTCCGCACCAAGGAGCCGGTACGTTACAGCCTGGAGCCTGTGGTGGTCGAGGGCACCTTTGCCGTCTTGGCGGATGATGCTTACGGCATGCTTTACCGGCTGGTGGATGGGCAAGGCATCAGCAAGCGTTGAGTGCTGGGGTGCCACTGCCCCGCCTTGAATTGGCGGCTTAAGGGGCCAGTCTTTCCTTCAGCCACTGGCCATCGGCTTGAAGGGTGTAGCACAGGCGGTCGTGCAGGCGCGACTTGCGGCCCTGCCAGAATTCCCAGCGCTCGGGCCGGAGGCGATAACCACCCCAGTGGGGCGGCCGGGATGGATTCAGTCCGTGCTGAATTGCTGCCTTGGCGGCATTGCTCACCAACACCGCGCGCGAGCTGATGACCTGGCTTTGCGGCGAGGCCCAGGCGCCCAGTCGGGAGTCCAAGGGACGAGACTGGAAATACTCATCGGACTCGCTGGCGTCGACGCGTTCCACCCGACCTTCAATTCGAACCACGCGCTCCAGTTCCACCCAGTGAAACTGCAAGGCGGCGTGCGGGTTGCTGGCTAACTCTTGGCCTTTGCGGCTGTCGTAATTGGTGAACCAGACGATGCCGCGCGCATCAAAGCTCTTGATCAACACAATGCGGGTCGAGGGGCGTTGGTCTGGGCCAACCGTGGCCAGGGTCATAGCGTTGGGTTCAGGCACGGCGCTGGCGAGCGCATGATCCAGCCAGTTTTTGAATTGGGCGAGCGGTTCCTGTGCCGCCAAACTCTCGTCGAGTTCGCCTTGCTCGTAACTTTTTCTCAGGTCGGATAGCTTGTTCATGACGCGAGTATGTCGCTTTCTGCGTGATCCTGGCGCTTGCCCGGCGGTAGTTCACCTTAGGTGAAGGCCCCACTGTTGCATGCAAGGCGCAAACGGCATGCTATGCGCACAAATGCCAGTCCGGCGATAAGGCTGAATGGCCGCGTGCATGCAGGGCGAGCAGCACGCAATGATCGGGCGACATTGAGGGAAGTACAAAAGGATTTGGGCATGATGAAACGGCGACCAGCGGTGCTGGTGCTGGCGGCGGGTCGAGGTTCACGTTTCTTGGGTCTGGGGCATAAATTGGCCCAAAGCCTTGGCGGATCGCATGAGGCGGCCCGGCTGACGGAACCGGGGACGCCAGACGATGACGACACGGTGTTGGCTTCAACCGTCGCCCACGCCATAGAAACTGGTTTGCGTGTCGTGGTGGTCTCGACCAAGGCCTTAGCGCCTTTGTCGCTTGACCTGGTCGCTGCCCGAGACGTGATCTTGCTGCCCGAGTTGGACAGCCAAGGCCGGCCGGCGCCTGTCGGCATGGGGTACTCGATCGCAGCCGGCGTCAGCGCCTCCGGCGATGCCAATGGCTGGTTGATCGTGCCCGGCGATATGCCGCTCCTGCAAACCAGCAGCATGCTGGCGGTTGCTGCGGCATTGGATCAACACGCGGTGGCCTACGCCCAGCACCATGGCCGCCAAGGTCACCCGGTGGGCTTCAGTGCTGAATTGTTCTCCGAGTTGGTGGGGCTGCAGGGGGACGAGGGTGCGCGGCGTATCGTGGCCCGCTATCCCTCCCAAGCGGTGGAGGTGGATGACCCGGGCGTATTGATGGATGTGGACACGGTGGAGGACTTGGCTCGAATCAAGGCGCTGCAGCAGCAAGCCTTGAAAGCCTGAGTGCGCTGCAGGGGCGGGCCTTAAATTTCCGGCCCCGGCTTGAGACTGTTCGTGGCCAGTGGGGGGTACAGGCCATGGCGCGCAGCCAGGCGCCATTGCCGTTCAAGATCTGGGTCACGAAGACCGCGCTCGTGCAGGCTTTGCACGGTGAGCAAGAGATAGTCCAGCGTGGTCCCGTAGCGCCCCCTGGCGTGCTGGAAGATGTGAAGCAACTCTGAGTCGCCGAGTGAGCCCACATAGCCGGGGCTCTGGCGCGACAGGGTGAATCCCAGTGCGCGAAGCGGGCCTTGCGGCGTGTGGCAATTCAGCCATCGGGGCTCATACGAACCCACCACCATCTCGCGCGCCCACAAGGTGTTCAGCAGCGTCTCGCTTTGAGCGGGCTGGGCTCGGTAAACCAGGCCTTGACAACTGCCCCCCGATAGCAAGGTCAAGACCAGCCCGGGTTCTGCGCTGTTGCCGCGGTTGACCAGCGAACGCAGGCGCAGGGCCCGGTGGTAACCATACACCTGAGCCGGCAAGGTTTGCGCTGGTTCGAAGCCAGGCTTCCAGATCAAGGATCCATAGGCAAACAAGCACAAACCCTGTTGCCGATCCCAGGCTTGCTGAGCGCTTTCCAGCAAGTCGCGGCTGCGCTGCGGCAGGCGCGCAAGCGCCTCATCCAACTCTGGCAAGGCAGCGGCCGCACGCGACTCGGACGCCGGCGGATTCGTGCGATCAGGGATGGGTCTTGCGGGCTGGCTCATGAGAGTGGCGTATGTCAAAAGGGGCGGGCGGTCACGGGCCTGCCATGCTGCCACAGCCTTTCGACTTGGTGCTTCTACGCTTGTCCGCATCGCAAGCCTGGCGACAATCCGCACGCGGCTTGTGGCACTCTTGCTCGCCCACCCACTGCCGAGGTCCGATGTCTGTGTTGCCAAGCCCCTTGCTTCCCAAGTCCATTCTTCATCGCTTGCTTGTCCGCGGTTCGGCCTGCATCCGGGTCTCGGTGCCGACGTGGGGGGCGGGTCTGGTGCTTGCGTTGAGCTTCATGGTGTCGGCGTCTGCCAACCCTTCACAGCTGCCCAGCTTGGCGCCTGCGGCTGGTCAGGCCTCATCAAGCCTGGGGGATTCGGCGACCCTGCGCAAAATTCAAGACACCGGGGTGCTTGTGCTGGGTCATAGAGTGGCTTCGGCACCGTTTTCCTACTTGAACGCACAACTCAAGCCGATCGGCTATTCGGTCGACATCTGCCAGCAGATCGTTCAAGCGGTGCGGCAGCTTCTGGGTTTGCCGGAGTTGGAGTTGAAGATGGTGGCCGTCACCTCGGCCACCCGCATGCCCATGGTGGCCAATGGTTCCATCGATCTGGAATGTGGCATCACCACCAACACTCTGGAGCGACAGAAAACCCAGGCTTTCTCGCTGACCACTTTTGTGGCCGAGACCCGGCTGCTGTCCAAGCGCGCCAGCGCGGTGCGCACACTGGCCGATTTGCGCGGCAAGCCGGTGGCATCCACCATTGCCACCACCAGCATCCAGTTCTTGCATCAAGCCAATTTGAATCAAGGACTGGGCTTGAAAATTCTGGTCGGCCAGGATGACCGAGACGCCTTTCGACTGCTGGAAACCGACCGGGCCGCGGCCTACGCCATGGATGATGTGCTTTTGCGTATGCTGCTTTTGGGGGCGAAGCAGCCGGGTGACTATCAGATCTCTGAGGAGGCTTTCTCGGTCGAGCCCTATGCGATTGGTCTGCCGGCGGGGGATCCGGTGTTTAAAGCGTTGGTGGACCAAGTGATTGGCGCTTTGTACCGTTCGGGTGAGATTCAGTCGATCTACCGCAAATGGTTTCTATCCCCGATTCCACCCAAGGGTCAGAACCTGCAGTTGCCGATGAGCGAGGCTTTCAAGCGCGTCATCGCCAAGCCCAGTGATTCCGCTGAGGCTCGGCACTACCGCTAGCTTGGTAGCTTTCTGCGGCCTGCTTGAGCTCAGCGGAAGCGATCGAGTTCGATGCCGTGGCGGTTGAGCTTGTCGTAGAGCGTTTTCTTGGCCGTGCCCAAAAGCTCCATCGCCGCAGGAATGCGTCCCTGACAACGCCGCAGAGCCTGCTCAATCAGCGCTTTCTCGACCTGATCCATCTGTTGGGCCAAGGTGCTGGTCGCTGTGGGGTCCAGTTTGGCGTTGGCACCTTCATGCCCCACGATATCGAGCACAAAGCGGTCGGCCGCATTGCGCACCTCACGCACATTGCCGGGCCAGTCGTGCGCCATCAGCTCGCGCAGGCGTTGCGGCGTTAGTTCTGGGGCACTGCGCTCATAGCGGCTGCAGGCCTGGGCGACGAAGTGCTCGAACAGCAGCGGGATGTCCTCGCGCCGCTCGCGCAGCGGTGGCAGACTCAGGGTGGCTACATTCAGGCGATAGTAAAGGTCGCCACGGAATTTTTGCTGCTCGCTGAGGGCGCGCAAATCGGCCTTGGTGGCGGCAATCACCCGCACATTGATGGGCAGCTCTTCATTCGAGCCGAGCCGTTCGACGCGTCGCTCTTGCAGCACTCGCAGCAGCTTGATTTGCAGCGCCATCGGCATGGTTTCGATTTCGTCCAGCAGCAAGGTGCCGCCGTTGGCATGCTCGATCTTGCCGATGCGACGCTTGCCGGCCGAAGTGAAGGAACCGGCCTCATGGCCGAACAGTTCGCTCTCAAACAAGGCCTCTGGCAGGCCGCCGCAGTTGATGGCAACAAAGTTGCGGTCACGGCGCTGGCTTTGGTCATGCAGGCAGCGCGCCACCAACTCCTTGCCGGTGCCGGTCTCGCCCAAAATCATCACATCGGCCGAGGTGTCGGCCAGGTTCAAGACCTGGCGTCGCACCTGCTGCATGGCCGCTGAGTCGCCCAAGAGCACCGCTTCCATGCCGCTGCGACGCTGCAACTGGCCGCGCAATTCGTCCACCGCCACGCGCAGCACCCGCTTGTCCAGCGCACGTACCACGGCGTCTACAAAGCGTTCCGGCGCGAACGGTTTTTCGATGAAGTCATAGGCGCCGGTCTGCATGGCGCGCACCGCCATGGCCACATCGCCATGCGCGGTCATCAAGACCACCGGAATGTCTGCATCGGTGGCCATCACATGGTCGAGCAGGCCCAGGCCGTCCATGCCTGGCAGGCGCACGTCAGTGGCCAGCACCAGTTGTGCGCCGGGTTGAATATGCGGCAGGGCTTCTTCGGCCGAGCCGCAGGCCAAGACCTCCAGCCCGGCCAGCTCCAGGGTTTGCATGAGGCTGGCGCGCACCGGTGGGTCGTCTTCCACGAACAAGACCTTGAATCCCTCAAACATTGATGCCATCCCTTGTGCAGACTTCCAGATCAAACTCGAAACACATGCCGCCGCCCTGATCGGCCGGGCGCACATGGGCGCGCAAACTGCCGCCAAATTCGTGGATGATTTTCGACGATATGACCAGGCCTAGACCCAGCCCTTGGCCGGCCGGCTTGGTGGTGAAAAAGGGCTCGAACAGGCGCGGCAGCAGGTCGGCCGCCATGCCGGCGCCGCTGTCGCTGACTCGCAGCAAGACGCGCCGGCCGTCGCTCTCCGGCAGGGCTGCGGAGCTGACGGCCAGGCGCTTGTGGGGCGCGTCCTTCATGGCATCGACGGCATTGGCGAAGAGATTGACCAACACCTGCTCCAGGCGATTGGGCTCGCAGCGCACCCAGACTTGGTCCAGCTCAGGGCTGAGCACAAAGTCCACCTGCTCGGCCTGCAAACGATGCTCCAGCAAGAGCTTGGCGCCGCGCACGGCCGATGCCAGCGACACCGGCGCTTGCACCAACTCGGCCTTGCGCGCAAAGCTCTTCAGCTGGCGGGTGATGCCCGTCATGCGCTCGACCATTTCGTCAATGGTGCGTAGATTGTTTCCGACCGAGTCGGTGCGGCCTTTCTCCAGCAGCAGCAAGCTGTTGCGAGAGAGGGCGCGCAGCGCGGTCAGCGGTTGGTTCACCTCATGCGCGATGCCGGCCGACATTTGGCCCAGCACGGCCAGCTTGGCGGCCTGCATCAACTCATCCTCCGCTTGCAGCCTTTGTGCAATCTGGCGCTTCAACTCTTGGTTGGTCTGGCTCAGCTCCTGGGTTCTTTCGGCGACCTGTGCCTCCAGCTGGGCGTGGGCCAGGCGCAGGGCCTCGCTGGCTTGCAAGAGCTGATCGTGGGCACGGCGGCGCGAAGCCAGATAAAGCGCCAGCAGCCCGATCAAGGCGCCGACCGCGGCACCGCCCCAGGCGGCATAGCGTGCCTGACGCCAAACCTCAGCGGGGTCCGACAGCGTCACCAGTCGCAAGGCCAAGGGCAGCAACGCACGTTGCTGCGCCAGCAGTTTTTGGGTCGATTCGGCCTTGCCCTCGGGTGGGGGTGATGAAGCCTCCGGCGCCGCTGGGTTTTGCAGCATGGGCACGTTCACCACTCGGGCTTCATCGTGAAGCCCGTCGTCGCCAAACAAGTTCAGGGCGCCGCGCAAGGGGCCCGCATAGCGTCCCGAGGTCTGCAGTTCATCTCGCTCGGCCGCGCTGAGTTCGCTGAGCAGGCGGTACTTCCAGGCTGGTACCGAGGACATGATGACGACCTCTTTGTCATCCACCACCAGCAGCTTTTCGCCTTGCGAGCGCAGTCCTTGATCCACCCAGGTGGCTTCCAGCGGCGCCAGGTTCAGGCGCAGCACGATCTGGCCCAGGGGCCGACCTGCGCGGCTGATGTTGTGCAGCAGGAAGTAGTCGGTACTGCCGTTGTGCTCATTGGCCGCGAAGAAGTGGGCATGGCTGGAGCGCAGATGCGCGCCCAGCCGCCGCACCACCGCTTCGGCCGCAGCTGTTTGCGGCTCGCTCGAGGCCAACACCCGTCCTTCGGCATCGGTGACAAAGCTCAGGCTCAGTCCTGAGCGCACCTTGATGCCGGCCAATTTACGGTCGGCCCGCAGGCGCACGGTCGTGTCCTCGGGTGAAACCAGCAAAGCCTGCAGATCGGCGTCAATGGCCATCAAGCTGGGCAGGTAGGCGTGACGGGCCAACTCGGCCTCCAAGCTGCCGGCGTAGAGCTCCAGGCGCTCGGCCGCCACGGCCGCCAATTGCTGCATGCTGGTGCGCTCGCTCATGCGTTGGCCCAGTGCCATACCGGCCAGTGTCAGCAGCAGTGTCAGGTAGACGAGGAAACGGGTGCGCAGCAAGCTCTGTGGCAGCCGCTGCAGCAGACCCGTTGGCGCAGCGAGGGGCGTTTCAGGGAGAGAAGGCGCAGAGTTGTTGGAGGGCGGGGTCATGGGGCGCTGATCAACTGGGCGCTTCAAATACGAGAGAGGCGTCGGTGCATTTTTCAATGGGCTGCGTAGTGTGCCCAATGCCGAGCCTTCTGTCTCGATGCCGGCGGCTTGTTTTTGCGCTCGGCTGCCACTGCCGCTTCCGCAGCCCATGCTCGGCTTGGTGCTGCGTGTCGAAGTCCGCCCCGAAGCAAGACTTGTGGTGCGGACTTTCGCCCGTATCGGGCGAGGGGGGTCAAGCAGATGGCATCCGCCTCATAGGGGATCTCGGTGCTTACCCGCAGACCCGGAGTTTTGGCATATGGCTTGCGTGATTGAAGCGCAGTTCGACATCAGATTCGCACACAAAGGAAGACAAGCCATGGAAATATTTTTGCAACAGATCATCAATGGTCTGGTGCTCGGCAGCATGTACGCGCTGGTCGCGCTGGGGTACACGATGGTGTACGGGA
>NZ_JBMLSK010000050.1:0-1708 GCF_049240545.1 Roseateles sp.
TGCGCATTCCACTGATCGTGGACACCCGTTCCAGGCTGATCGCGGACAGCGTTCCGGGCGATCGCGGACACCCGTTGCAGGTGTCCTGAGTGACGCTGCGGATGGTAGGCCAACTGTCCGCCATCAGTTTGGAACGCTGTTCGCGATGGCTGTGGAACGGAGCCGTCCGGGTTGTCCACGCGGCGCCTCAGGCGCCGGATGGGCAACCCGGTGCCGAAGGCGGCTTGCTCCGTCCGGCGACCTGCTCGGCAGCCTTGTCCACGGCGGCGGCGGCGCATGCGACGCCTGGCCGCCGCGGTGGGCAAGGCGGGGCCGAAGCGTTTGCAGGTTGGCTCGCCAGTGCTGCCGTCAGGCTTGGGTCTTGGCCTTGCGCAGCGACTCGCCCTTCAGCGCGATGGTGTGCGAGCCGTGGAGCAGCCGGTCCATGATGGCGTCGGCGATGGTGGGCTCGTTGAGCCACTGATGCCAGGCGCTGCTGGGCAGCTGGCTCGTGATCAGCGTGCTGCGGCTGCCCACGCGGTCGTCCAGCAACTCCAGCAGGTCCTGGCGTTCCTGGGCAGCGATCGGCGCGATAGCCAGGTCATCGAGCACCAGCACGTCCAGCCGCGCGAGCTGTGCCAGGCGCCGGCCGAAGCTGCCGTCGCCGTGGGCCACCTGCAGCTCCTGCAGCAGCCGCGTGGCGCGCGTGTACAGCACGCTGAAGCCCTGTCGTGCAGCCTGCTGCGCCAGAGCGCAGCCCAGCCAGGTCTTTCCGCAGCCGGTGGCGCCCGTGATCAACACGTTGCGTGCGTGGCGGATCCAGTCCCCGCCGGCCAGCGCCGTCACCAGATGCCTGTCCAGGCCACGACCGGCCCGCCAGTCGATGTCCTCGATGCAGGCCGAGCTGACCTTGAGCTTGGCCGCCTTGAGCAGCCGTGCCACGCGCTTGCCGTCGCGCCAGTCGAGCTCGCGCTGCACGAGCAAGGCCAGCCGTTGGTCGAAGGGCAGCGCGTCGGCGGCATGCTGGGTGGCGGTGTCGGTCAGGGCGGCGACCATGCCGTCCAAGCGCAGGCCGCGCAATTGGTCCAGGGTGTGTTGTTGGAGCATGAGGGTGTCGGTGTCGGTGTCGGTGTTGTCGTTGCCGGCTGAGGCCATCAGTGGTGCCCGTAGTAGCCGGCGCCGCGCACGTTGTCGTGCTGCGGCATCGGCGCGACCGAGCGCTCTGCGCCGAGCAGGCTGCTGCCCTGGCGGTCCAGTCCGCTGGCCAGGATCGACTTGACGCTGCCGTAGTGGGGCGCACGGATGGACTGCGCCCGCGCGCAAGCCGCCTCCAGTCGGTCGTTACCGTACTCGCGCGCCAGGCGCATCAGGCCCAGGCAGCTTCGGTAGCCTTGCTCCGGATGCGGCCTGCGCTCCATCTGCCAGCGCACCACGCCCGCGGTGGCCGCGCCGATGCGCTCGCCCCAGGCGATGAGCTTGGCTGGCGTCCACTGCAGGTGCGCGCGGTGCGACGCCGGCATGTGCTCAGGCACCGTCGTGAAGCCGCCCGTCTGGGCGCTGCGCACATGGGCGGCGATGCGCTGGCGGCGCAGCAGCACCTCCAGCGTCGTGGCGGTCACCCGCAGCTCCACCACCTCGCCGACGTGTTGGTGCGGCACCGAGTAGTAGTGGCCTTCGAAGGCGACGTGGTAGTCGATGTTCACGCGCGCCGGTTTGAACTGGGCCAGCA
>NZ_JBMLSK010000051.1:0-2316 GCF_049240545.1 Roseateles sp.
CCGCCGGCGCAGGATTCCTCCTGATGCGGTGTGTCAAGTGTGTGTAAGGCTCAGCCTGCGCATGGCGCCGCAAGGCGTTCAGGCGCGGCTGCAGCGTCTTCACGTCCAATCCGGCCAAGTCCGGCACCGCGTCGCCCAGCACACGCAAACGATCGGTCGCGTACAGGTAGAGCGCCAGGGTGGCCGTGTTCACCGCCAGGCCCAGGCCGTGCAGCGCGTCTTCCAGCGGTCGAATCGTCAGCACCCTGCCCTGCTCCGCTTCCAGCCGCGCCTTGAGGGCCACGATGCCCGTGGCGCGGTCCCAGAAGCTCATATCGCCACGCTGCTCGTTCTCGATCAGGTGCGCGGTCAGCACGTGGCGCTCCGACTGCCAGGGCCGGTACAGCACCTGCAGCCGAAGAAACCGGGGGTCCTTTGTCTCCGCCCAGAGCTGGCGCAAGGCGAGCAGCCGGGTGTTGCCGCCGGCCTCGACGATGTAGTGCGCGTCACCAGGCCGCTGCGTCACCGTGATTGGCGTGCGCAGGCCACCGGCGCGGATCGACTCCTTGATGTCGTCGAACTTTGCGTTCTTCGTCCGTCGCGGGTTGTGCTCGTAGAGCCGTATCTCCTCGATGCCGAGCTCGATCTGGCAATCGGCACCAGGCCCGGCCTGCGCAGGCAGGCTGCGCGCGTTGTTGCCCGGGTTGCCCACCGACAGCGACTCGGCCACCCGCCGACTGCGTTCGTCGAGCCCATTCCTGCCGGCGCTCACGACGACACCCCCTGCACGCGACGGCCATCGGCCAGCACGCCGCGCAGGCTGGGCATCAGCTCCCAGGCCAGGCAATGCATCACCGACCAGGCGCTCGGCATCGTGCCCTCGCGCCGCCGCTCGTGCTGATGGACCGGGATGCGAAGGGTGGCCGCTTCCTTGTAGGCCTTGGCATGCGGCACGACGGTCTTGAGCAGCGACACCCGTGGCTGTAGCTGGTCATGGGGCTCGTCATGCGGATGGGCAAGCTCACGCGCGATGCCGGCCACGATCAGTCGGGCATCGGCTGTGCGGTCCTGCCGGTAGATCACGGCTTTCACCGGCGCCAGTGGCGCTCCCAGTGCGCTGCCCGGCTCCAGCCGCTCGAGCAGTTCCATCGTCCCGTCGCGGAACTCCCGCGCCGACAGGATCTCGGGCGTGATCGGCGAAACCAGTACGTCGGCCGCCATGACGGCTGCGTCCTGCAACGGGCCGATCGCACCCGGCGTGTCGATCAGGACGCAGTCGTAGGCCGAAGGGACGAGGCCTGCACGCAACGCCTGCCGCAGGCGGAAGCCGCGGTCGATGCGCCCGAGCAGCCAGTTGGGCAGCCGCCCCTCCGGATCGTCCGAGGCCACCAGGTGGAGGTTCGGATAGACCGTGGGCGTGATGCTCGCGGCGACCACCTCGCCGCGGACGATGACCTCGGTGAGGCCCGCCACGGGTTGTGGTGGTGACAGTGGGAAATACTTCGACAGCGACGGCTGCACGTCGGCGTCGATCAGGAGCACGCGCAGGCCCATGTCGGCCAGCAGCGCCCCCAGGTTGGCGGTGAGCGTCGTCTTGCCGACGCCTCCCTTGGTGCTCGCGATGGTGAAGATGATCATCGATTCCCTGTCGAATCAGGACGGTGATCAGGCATACGGAATCGCGCCGAAAAGTGTCGGGTCAGTCCTTCAAATAGTTGCCGAGCCCCTGCTGCTCGAAGATCCGCCGGATGCGCTTGATCTCCTCATAGAGCGTGCCGCGCGGGATTCGGAGCCGCTCCGCGGCCTCTTTGATCGAGAGCCCCTCTTCTGCGAGCAGGAGGCACAGGCGCTGCTGGGCCGGTGTCAGCAATGCGGACACGCGCATCAGGTCGATGCGCGCATGGCGGCTGTCGATGCCGCCGGAGTCCGGCGCGGCCTGCTCGTCGGCCAACACGTCGCCGAGCGTGAGGCCGTCTTCGGTACCGTCGATCGGCGCTTCAAGCGAAAACGCGCCGGGGTCACCGGCGCGCTTGTCTGCTGTCATCTCACGGACCAGGTCCGTCAACTTGTTGCGGAGCACCTGGGCCATGTAGGCCACGGGTGGTCGTGGGTCAGGCTCAGGCGGTATTCGCCGCCGCACGACGATCCAGTGCGCCAAGCACTCCTGCATGAGGTCGTCGAACTCCTCACGCTGCAAGATCCTGTGCCGTCGCCGGTATTCGCTGACCAGCTTCTTCGCAGTGGCAATTTCCCAATTGCCCAGCCCCTGCTCTTCTTTGAGAGCCATGTTCCCCCCCGTCGGCTTGACGGAGAGGGGATCGGGCGAAATTCAACAGA
>NZ_JBMLSK010000052.1:0-4921 GCF_049240545.1 Roseateles sp.
TAGTTTAGACAATTGATTTGTAAAGGTTTTTTCTCAAAATGAGACTTGCCACCTGTAACTTTAATCAGCGTTTCATGTGACATCAGCCAGCCACACAAGACTCACCTAAGTGCCCGCCAATGCGGGCTTTTTTAATTCAATTCACATCACGGAACATCGTAGAAGCGCATAATGAATGTGTAGCCAGATGCGTAGCCAGCCACAGCAGCTACACAAACGGGGGGCACCATGGCGAAAGAGATAGACAAGCTGTCAGACCAGCAGCTTCGGGCATGGATCAAGGCAAAGGCGCCTGTCGCCAAAGCTGACGGAGGAGGCCTGACCTTCACGCTCTCAGCTGCGGGCACTGCGGCATGGGTGCTGCGCTATCGCTTTAGCGGAAAGCCCCGCGAACTGACGCTGGGCCAATACCCTGACGTTTCGCTAAAGACGGCAAGAAAACGCGCCAGCGAGGCCCGCGCAGACATTCAAAAGGGCATAGACGTAGCGCGAGCGCGCCAGCGGGATAAAGCTGAGGCCGCAGCGGCTAAGAGCTTTGCGCAACTGGCCGAGGACTACATGGGCAAGGTGTTCCCTACCTTGGCGACATCCACCCAGAAGCAGCGCAAGCAGCACATTCAAGGCGTGATCCTGCCCAAGCTGGGCCGCATCGCAGCGCGCGATGTGAGCACCGCTGACGTGGTGGCCTTGATCGAGGTCGTGGGCAAAACCAAATCGGGCAACGTGGCCGAATTGGTGTTCACTGCCTTATCCGAAATCTTCAAGCATGGGCTGGCCCGGCACGCCGTTGTCGCGAATCCATGCGCAGGCGTATCGGTTGCAGCCATTTGCGGCAAGGTCGAACCGAGGCGACTCAGGCTCAAGCTGACCGAGGATGAACTGCGCATGATCCTGCCCGCGCTGCCTAGCATCGGCAGCGAAAACGAACTGGCCGTCAAGCTACTGCTATTGACCTGCACGCGCATCGGAGAACTCACCCGTGCCGAATGGGCGCATGTGGACTTCGACCGCGCCGAGTGGTTTGTGCCCGATGCCAACTCAAAAACCGGCAAGGGCTTCGCTGTTCCCCTGAGCGCCCCGGCGCTTGCTTGTTTTAAGGCGCTGCAGCCCCTTGCTCTCGGCTCGCGGTATGTCCTGCCCGCGCGGCAAGTGCGACGCACGCGAAACTACGGCGGCGCCGATGTGCATTGCGAGCAGCGCGCGATCAATTCGATGCTGCACAAGCTCTGCGACAAGCTCGGGGACAAGGTGCGACGCTTCACGCCCCATGACCTCAGATCGACGGCACGTAGCCACTTGTCAGCTTTGGGTGTCAACGTGATCGTGGCAGAGCGCTGTCTGAATCACTCGCTGGGTGGGCTGGTCGGGGTGTATGACCAACACGACTACATGACCGAGCGACGCGCCGCCCTGGACACGTGGGCAGCGTTTCTAGAGGCTTGCGAGCAGGGGCTCCCCTGGAAGCTTGGCAACGTGATCCCGCTTCGCACTGCGGCTTGATCGACGCTCACAAGTTGATTTCGCCAGTCCTAGGCTGATCCCCGAAGGCCCGTTTCCCTGACGGGTTGGCTGGCACTTCATTTCAGGGACATGCGAGGGGTGAATGTCGAAAATATCTGAATATTTGAAGGCCTGCGACGATTGGCTAGAAAAAGAACGTGATTCTCTGTCAATCACCTTGGAAGAGTTTGCCAATCAAATTGGCAACACACCAGAATATATTATCGACAAGTTTAAAGAAGCGGGATTGGCAAAAACTACCGAAGATAGTTTATCGGTGACGGACAAAGAGGAGCTTCTTGCCCACCTCCGGGGAAAGCATGGAATCAGGCGCAAAGTGGAAATTCAGAGAGCTGAAACAGAGTTCGAGAAAATCACTAGAGCCGTCGCCGCCGAGGAAAATGGCGCAGAGTGGGAGGCCCTTCGGTTATTTGGGGAATTAATTATCGGCGGCCATGAAATAGACCCTTTGCTTCAGCGTCTTGTAAATCTAATTATTGCCCGTTCGTTTGTTTCAGGCACCTTGCCAAGCATGAGGCGAGGCCGCCCCAAAAGTGAAAAAACAGTGCAACTTGGAGAACAGATTGCTCGCGCCTACTGGGATATGCGTGATTCGGGCGTGGGTTACACGGAAGCCACTGCCGCGCTTTCAGCCAAGTACCACAAAGAAGTACGGCACATTAGCCGCATGGTAGAGAAGCACAAAAGTGCCATCGGCACCACACTGGAGGAGCGCAACCGTAAGCGTAAATGGGAGCACGCGCTTCGAAATATCCGTATCGCCGCCGGTGCGGAGGCGCGGACCAATTCAGTAAACCAAACGCTGCGCAATGCTTGCGAACTCCCCCCGGAACTTGCACAAATTCAGTTCGAAAATGAAGACTATCTAGAACACTTGAAAGAACTGATCGACAGAGAGGCCGCAGGGCTTCCACCACTGACACGAAATGTCGTTAAATTAATGCCAGTGACCGACAGCGACTGATTTTCTAGCATTGCTTCCGCTAACTTCAAAGGACGGCAAGCAATGTCACTCAATATCCCTTCATTCGATGCACTGCCCGATAGTGCTTTCATTCGTCAATCGCAACTAGTTCAAAACTCTAAGCGCCCCACAACGCCCGCGCCTCTGCCCTTTAGCGGGCCGACGCTGTGGCGCATGGTTAAGTGCGGCAAGTTTCCGAAGCCCCTAAAGCTATCGTCGCGGGTCACGGCCTGGAAGGTCGGTGACGTTCGTGCGTGGATCAAGGCGCAGGCCGCGCAATAAGGGGGCGTCATGAATCTGCATCACGACATCACCCCCGGGCGCATCGCTCACCTGATTGCCATTCGGGAAGCCGTGCCCGGCACGGCGGCGCGACCGCAACGCCTTCGACTTCTTGAGGCCATCCACCGCCTCGGGCATGTCACCACGTTTGAGGCCAGCCGGTATCTGGACATTTATCACCCCCCAGCACGCAAGCGGGAACTGGTTAAGGCGGGCTATCGCGTCATCACCCTGATGCGCGACGTGATTACCGAGTCCGGTAAGCGTCATCGCGTCGGCCTCTACACGCTGGAAAGGGTCTGACCATGACCAGCGCCAAGAAGAACGCCCCCGACGCCAATGGCGCACAGGGGCAGAGCGATATCGAAATGTCCCGCTGTGTCGCGGAACACGGCCTGATTGTTGCGCGCCAAACGTGTTTTGTCGCGCAACAAGACTTGACCCCCGAAGCCGCAGCGACGGCCCTGCACGCCGCATCGCACGCGGTAGCGCGCTCACTTCTATGCCTGACGGGGGGGAGCCCCCACGCAAGCTTGAGTGCGGTACAGACGGCCCTAAAAGCGCTTGAAGCTGCGGGCGACTCGCTGGCGGCTATCGCAGGGAGGGTGTTGTGAATGAGCAAGCTCACACCCGAAGTCGGGCGAGGCGGACATGTGCGGCTCTATTGGGACATGATCGACTCAGTGGCATGGCGCGCACTGTCCTGGGTAGCAAAGGGGCTCTACATCTCCATGAGGCGCAAGCTCAAGGCCACCAACAATGGCAACATCGAAGCCACGATCAGCACCTTGACGCACTACGGGATCACCAGCCCGGCCACCTTGAGCAAGGGACTCAAGGCACTGCAAGCCGTCGGCCTGATCGCCAAGACCCGGCAAGGCGGCATCGCCTATGGCAGCAAGGTGTGCAGCCTCTATCGTTTCACGGACGAACCAACGTTCGAGCACCCGAAGCTTGGCGTCAAAGCCTACAAAGCCACGAACGACTGGAAGAGGTTCAAAACCCTAGGGGAGGCGCGCGCAGCCATCAAGGCAGCACATGCCCGGCCTGGAGGCATGGACGAAAACGCGGAGTAGCTACCCCTAGCGTATTGAACAAATACGCCCGGAGTAGCGAGAGGGGCAAATCGCCGGTACGCGGCATGTACGAGTGCGCCCCTCTCTTCTTCGGAAGGTGTAGCAATGGCATCAGGCGTAGATCGAGTTTAGGCCCGATAGCTATTGATCTTTCCGGGATTGACTGTCGAAGACGCCGCCATCCTCCCTTTGCTTCATTTGGTGTAGCCCTTTGCATTGTTGCCACCCCCTTGCGCTGCAACGCAGCTGCACGCCAGTGCAGGGGAGGCAAGACGATGCAGATAAAGCTCACACTTGATTTCGTTTTCTGTGAGGTCGCGAAATGGTTAGAGGCGGATTGAGGGTCGGGGCTGGGCGTCCGGGCTGGCATGGCAAGGTCGAACACTGTCGAAGCATCGACATTCGCCGCTTTCAGCGTGAGGACATGCTCAAGCCCGGATCATGGGCATGGCAGTGGCGCGACGCCGAGACACAGGAAGTCATCGCGGCCCTAGGAATCATTGGCGGCGCCACGCAGATGATCCTGACCCCCACCACAAGCGATCTGAGCATGAACGAGCGTATCGACATCACACGAACGCCTTGCAAGCTGGGCGGCTCGCGAGCATGGTTCAAGTGCCCAAAGTGCTCCGGACGGGTGGCGAAGCTGCACCTTCGCGGGGGGCGCTTCGCCTGCCGAATCTGCCAGCGGCTCACCTACGCCAGCCAGAGCGAAGACCTGATCGCTCGCCTTTGGCGCCAGCAAGCCAAGATCGAGGCCAAGCTGGGGCGCCACTGGCAACGCCCCAAGCACATGCACCAAACCACATTCGAAAGACTGCGGCGGCGCCTGTGGGACTTGGAGGCAGCCAGAGAAGAAGCCTTTGCCCTGGCCGTGCGTCGCATGGGCTGGCTTCTCTGAGTCGGCCCCTCTCGCGCGGCACAATCAAGGCATCGGCGCCCGAACGTGTAGCTAGATGTGTAGCTAGAAGGCGAATAGGTAGTTTAGACAATTGATTTGTAAAGGTTTTTTCTCAAAATGAGACTTGCCACCTGGAACGTCAACTCCCTGGCCGTGCGCCTGCCCCAGATGCTGGAC
>NZ_JBMLSK010000053.1:0-18393 GCF_049240545.1 Roseateles sp.
GCCTGGACCTGGACCCCAATGCCCTGGCCGCGGCCGGCGTGCGGGTCTACAAGGTCGGCCTGGTCTTCCCGCTCGAAGCCTCGCGCATGAGCGAGTTCGCCCAGGGCCTGACCGATATGTTGGTGATCGAGGAGAAGGCCCCGGTCGTCGAACGCCAAATCAAGGAGCTGCTCTACCACCTGCCCGATGCGCAGCGCCCGCGTGTGGTGGGCAAGACCGATGAGCATGGCCAGGCCGTGCTGTCGGCGCTTGGCGAGCTGCGCCCCTCGCGCATCATGAACACGGTGGCCGACTGGCTGGCCCGCCTCAACCCCGCCCTGGACCGCCGCCATCTGGTGGTGGACTTCCTCACCCCCTGCCTGCTGTCCAACGCGGCCGACGGCGTGCGCCGCCAGCCCTACTTCTGCTCGGGCTGCCCGCACAACACCTGCACCAAGTTGCCCGAGGGCTCGCGCGCGCTGGCCGGCATCGGCTGCCACTTCATGGCCAGCTGGATGGAGCGCGGCACCTCCGGCCTAATTCAGATGGGCGCCGAGGGCGTGGACTGGGCGGCGCACAGCCGCTTCACCACCGAGAAGCATGTGTTCCAGAACCTCGGCGACGGCACCTACTACCACTCGGGCTATTTGGCCATCCGCCAAGCCATCGCCGCCAAGACCAATATCACCTACAAGATCCTCTACAACGACGCGGTCGCCATGACCGGCGGCCAGCCGGTGGACGGCAGCACCAGCGTGCCGCAGATCGCGCGCCAGGTGGAGGCCGAGGGCGTGAAGCGCCTGGTGGTGGTGAGCGACGAGCCACAGAAGTACCAAGGCCACGAGAACCTGTTCCCGCCGGGCACCAGCTTCCACGACCGCAGCGAGCTGGATGCGGTGCAGCGCGAGCTGCGCGAGATCGAGGGCGTGACGGTGCTGATCTACGACCAGACCTGCGCCGCCGAAAAGCGCCGCCGCCGCAAGAAGAAAGAGTTCGTCGACCCGCCAAAGCGCATCTTCATCAACGAGGCGGTGTGCGAGGGCTGCGGTGACTGCGGCCAGGCCAGCAACTGCTTGTCGGTCGTGCCGGTGGAAACCGATTTCGGCCGCAAGCGCGCCATCGAGCAAAGCAGTTGCAACAAGGACTTCTCTTGCGTCAATGGCTTTTGCCCCAGCTTTGTCTCGGTGCATGGCGCGCAGCTGAAGAAGCGCGTGGGCGGCGGCTTCACCGCGCAAGACCTAGCCCGCGAGATCGCGGCAATCGGCACGCCCAAACCCTGGAACTGGACGGGGCCGTTTGACCTCTTGGTCACCGGCGTGGGCGGCACCGGTGTGGTGACGGTGGGTGCACTCGTATCCATGGCCGCGCATTTGGAAGGCAAGCAAGCCTCGGTGCTGGACTTCATGGGATTCGCGCAAAAAGGCGGCTCGGTGCTGAGCTTTGTGCGCGTGGCGCCGACGCAAGACTTGCTCAACCAGGTGCGCATCGACACGCAACAGGCCGATGTGCTCTTGGCCTGCGATATGGTGGTGGGCGCTTCGCCCGATGCCTTGGGCACCGTCAAGCCCGGTCGCACCATCATCGTGGCCAACACGCACGAGCTGCCCACCGCCGCCTTTGTGCGCAACCCCGATGCCAGCCTGCAAGGCGACTCGCTGCTGGCCAAGATGCGCCATGCGATTGCCGATGACAGCCTGCTCTCCACGCTGGATGCGCAAGCCATCGCCCAAGACCTGATGGGCGACACCATGCCCAGCAACATCATCATGCTAGGCGCCTGCTATCAGCGTGGCCTGATCCCACTGAGCCAAGCCGCTTTGCTGCGCGCCATGGAGCTCAATGGCGTGGCGGTGGAAGGCAACAAGACCGCCTTTGCGCTGGGCCGCCTGGCCATTGCAGCACCCGAGGCGCTGGACCGCCTGCGCGGTGGCGGCGGGAACGAACACAAGGTGCAGCTGCTCTTGGGCCAAGACAAGCTGGACGGGCCGGACGGCCTGATCGCCCGCCGCATGCAGCACCTCAGCGCCTACCAAGATGCCGCCTATGCGCAGCGTTATGCCGACTTGGTCGCTCGCGTGCGCAAGGCCGAGTCCAGCTTGGGCGAAGCCGGCAAGGCCGAGCGCCTGTCCAAGGCCGTGGCCCGCTACTACGCCAAGCTCTTGGCCATCAAGGACGAGTACGAAGTCGCCCGCCTTTACACCGATGGCAAGTTCGAAGCGGCGATGAAGGCGCAGTTCGACAACTGGGAGCGCTTGAGCTTCCACCTGGCCCCACCGCTGATCTCCAAGCCCGGCGCCGATGGTCGCGCCAAGAAGATCGAGATGGGCAGCTGGACCTTCAAGGCCTTCAAGATCCTGGCCAAGTTCAAGGGTCTGCGTGGCGGCGCGCTCGACATCTTCGGCAAGACCGAAGAGCGGCGCATGGAGCGCCAGTTGATCAAGGACTACGAAGCGCTGGTCGATGAGTTGCTGGCGGGGCTAAGCGCCGAGAAGCTAGACATCGCCCTGCAACTGGCCCGCCTGCCCGAGCAGATCCGCGGCTACGGCCATGTCAAACATGCAAACGTGGTGACGGCCCGAGCCAAGCAAAAGGCGCTGCTGGACCGCTTCCACGGTCGCAGCGCCGAGCCGGTGGCACAACAGGTGGCCACGCCGCAGCGGGTGAAGGGCGTGGCCGAGCTCTGAGTCCTGCGCCTGCAGGAGCTAGGCAAAGCCAGCGCCTGCTGGCTCAGCGCGTTCGCAATTGACGCGCCGCGGCCCAGCACTTGATCAGGTGCCGACGAGGCCCCCGTCGGCCTTACGCACCACGACGGTCGCCGAGCGAGGCCGTGCGCCCGGGCGCTTGTCCGGCCAGTTGGAATAGCGGTCGGGCTTGGCCGGATCGCTGCGCTCGCTCGGGCTTTCACCGGGATGCTGGATGTTGACGAACATGCTGCGGCCGTCCGGCGTCATCATTACCCCCGTCACCTCGCAGCCCACTGGCCCGGTCAAGAAGCGGCGCACCTCGCCGGTTTGCGGGTCGGCCGCCAACATCTGGTTCTGGCCCATCACCGCCAGTTCACCCTTGCCCATATTGGCGGTGGACATATCGGTCTGAATCCACAGCACGCCGCGGCCATCAACCCACAGCCCGTCTGGGCATGCAAAGGTGTCGCCCTTCACATTGCCCTTGGCCTCGGCGCGCTCGTTCAGCGGGTCGCCGGCCAAGACAAAGTGGTTCCACTGGAAGCTCAGGCCATCATGGTCGCCGTCTTCTTTCCAACGGATGATGTGGCCCATGGTGTTGTTGGCGCGCGGGTTGGCGGCGTCCACCCCCGGCTGGTCCTTGCCGCCCCGGTTGCTGTTATTGGTCAAGGTGCAATAGACCCAGCCCTGCTTGTCCACCGCGATCCACTCGGGGCGGTCCATCTTGGTGCCGCCCAAGAGATCACTGGCCTGGCGCGACTTGATCACGACCTCGCCCTGATCGGCAAAGCCCTGGGCCGCATCCAGCCCGCCCTTGCCGTGCACCAAGGGCAGCCAAGCGCCACGACCCTCGGCATCAAAGCGGGCGACATACAGCGTGCCATGGTCCAGCAAGTCGCGGTTGGCGGACGCGCCGCCGGGCTTCACCGCATCGCGGCTGACGAACTTGTAGATGTACTCAAAGCGCGCATCCTCACCCATATAGACCACCGCACGGCGGTCGCGGGTCAGCGCCACGGTGGCGCCTTCATGGGCGGCACGTCCCAGCGCGGTGCGCTTGACGGGCGTGCTGCTCGGGTTCATCGGATCAATCTCGACCACCCAGCCGAAGCGGTTCGGCTCGTTCGGATGCTTGACCGCGTCGAAGCGCCCGTCATGCTCATGCCAGCGCGATCCGCTCGGGTTGCCCTTGCGCAGGCCCCAGCGCGTTTCATGGGCATTGGGCGCATCCGGGCCATTGAAGTAGCCGATGAAGTTTTCTTCACAAGTGAGATAGGTTCCCCAGGGCGTGATGCCGCTGCCGCAGTTGTTCAGCGTGCCCAGCACGCGGCGGCCGCTGGCATCCGCGGCGGTCTGCATCAAAGCATGACCTGCCGCCGGGCCGCTGACAGCCATGGGCGTATTGGCCGTAATGCGCCGCGCCCACGGAGAAGGCAAGACCACCTGCCATTGCCCACCCGCCTGAGACACCTCGCAGATGCTGACCCCATGCGCGGCCTGCGCCTTGCGCACTTTTTCGGCGGACCATTGCGCTAAACCATCGCTATGCAGCAGACCGTCATCCACATACTCGTGGTTCATCGCCAAGAGGCCGGACTTGGAGCCTTCGAGGGCGAAGTAGTGGATGCCGTCATGGTGCATACCAAACTGCGCCAATTGCTCGGCCGCGCTATTGCTGCCGTCGGTCTTGAAAGCCGGCGCCTCGCCCGAGAGCCCCACCGGATCGCCCCAGGCGGCGATCACCTGGCTGGTGTAGCCTGGCGGCACAGACACGGTGTCAATGCTGTTGATGGGGATGCTGGCAAAGCCCAGCAAAGGGCCGTTTCCAGCCACTTCGGCGGTGCTGGCGCAGCCCGCCAGAGTCGTCAGACCGCCCAGCGGCGCCAGAAAAGCCATGGCGGCCGAACCGCGCAAAAAGTTGCGCCGGCTGGGCTCGCTGATGTCATGAATGCTGGAATTGGAGGAGCGGTTGCTGTCCTCCATGCTTGTGTAGTCTTTGGACATAGATCAAGAGTCGTCACAACAAGGGGAAGATTTGCAGCATTGCTGCGCTTGATGACAGTATCGTGACAGAGAATCGCGACATGTCATGGGTCCAGCCGACAGCTCGCCTGCCGGGCCTGAACTTCAACAGCCCGAGCTTCGGCTTATCGTTGCAGCGTGCAGCACACCAGCATCTCATCTCAGCAAGTCTTGGGGCCGTTGCAGCGGTGGCAGTTGCGGGCCGCGCTTTGGGCCGCAATGTGGGCCGGCATGGCCAGCGCTCTGGCTGGCCAGCAGGGTGCGATGGCGTCGGGCTCGACGGCCAAAGCGCCGGTGTCGATTTGCGTGGGCAACTTCCCGCCCTTCAACAGCCCCAGGCTGCCCAAGCAAGGGCCGGTGATCGAGATCGCCAGCGAAGCCTTCCGGCGAGCGGGCTATGCAGTGCAAACCCAGTTCATGCCTTGGGCCCGCATCCTGAAAGAAGGCGAAGACCGGAAATGCCTCATCTTGGGGATCTGGCGCAATCCACAGCGGGATATGACCTTCAATTACTCGCTGTCCATCCTGCAGCAAGAGTTGGGCTTTTTCGGCCGACACGATGCAATCTCCAAAGATTGGCGCGAGGCCGGTGCGCTTCAACAAGGCTTGATCGGCGTCGAACGCGGCAGCTACTTGCCGCCGGCGCTGCAGGAACCAGGGCTGCGTCTGGACCTCTCGGGCGGCATCAAGCTCAATTTGCAAAAACTCGCACGCGGTCGCGTGGAGTTGGCCTTTGGCAACAAAGACAGCGGCCAGTACGCCATCAAGAATGAGCCCGGCCTGCAAGAAGCCGTGCAATGGCTGCCGCCGGGCCTTGAACGCAAAGACACCTACCTAGCCTGCGCCAAGAACCACCCCGAACAAGAAGCCTTGCTGAGTGCCTTCAACCAAGGCCTGCGCAGCATGCGGGCCGACGGCAGCTTTCAGAGAATTCTCAAAGAGGCCGGCTTGGCGTCGGCCGCGCCCTGATTCATCCCCACAGCCGGCCAGAAGACGCCGGCAAGGGTTCAAGCCAAACCCTTGAAGGGTCCGCCCTGCAGCCAGCGCTCGATCTGCGCTTGCCTGTCATTGCCCCAGAAGGGCTCGCCGTCGATGATGAAAAACGGCGCACCAAAGACCCCGGCGGCAATCGCCGCGTCATTGGCGGCCTTCAAGCGCTCCTTCCATTGCGGGTCTGACCAGGCGGCCTCGGCTGCATCCGCGTCCAAGCCGCTTTGCTGCGCCAATTCCTTCAGCTGAAGCGGATCATTCAAGGCCACGCCGCGCGCGAAATAGGCTCGAAAGCCCGCCCGCGCCCAAGCGACCGCACGAGCGGGGTCCTGGCTGTTGAGCCACCAAAACACCCGCGCTGCGTTTTGCGTGGGGATGGGGAAACTCTCCGGTTGGCGGTAGGGCAAACCGGCAAACTGCGCGGAGCGCTCAAAGTCGCGCAGGGCGTATTCACGCTTGAGCGGATACGCCACCGGCGGCTTCAACTCCGCCACCTGAAACAGCGCACCGAGCAAGACCGCATGCCACTGCACTCGGCGCCCATGGCGCGCGGCCACGGCATCAATCCACTCCGACGCGATATAGGAGTAAGGCGAAGAGAAATCGAAATAAAACTGGATCGGACCACGCTGCATGGCCTGCGCGGCACGTTCGGGGAAGGTGGTTTCAAGCATGGCTTCACCGTAGTGCATTTCGGGGCAAAAGTGCAGCCGTACAAGCGCGCAAATTCGCCCACAAAACTACAGCCACCACAAGGCTGGTGCGACTGACGCACCCGTCCAAGCGAGCAAGTCCTCCACCACCATCGCTGCAGAGATGCCGCTGAAAAGAAAAAGGGCCAGACCTTTCGATCTGGCCCTCGCTCAGTGACGAAAAAACTCAGGGCGTCCCGGTCAGGCTGCTGTTATTGCTGCTGTCCGTATCGGCGCTGGCCCGTACGCTGGTGTTGAAGAACGTGGCTTGTGTGACGCCAGGCGCAAAGCTGTAAGGCACGGTGAACACCAGGGTGCCATCCTTGGGCACATTCGGCAGCGCCATGACGCCCATCTTCAACACGCTCGGGCAGGTAGCACCACCAGAGGCACTGCAGGTGATGGTGCCCAAGGTCGGCGCCGTGGCAGAGGGGTTGCTCAGCATGTCCATGCCCAACTCCGCATCCGTAGCAGCATCAGGGCCCTTGTTGCTAACCGTGACGACGTAGTTGAAGCTGCCGCCAGCCGGAATCGGAACGGTCAAGCCAGGGCCCGCGACTTGCACGGCCATATCCACGCTATAGACCTTGAAGCCCACCGACTGACTGTTGCTGGACGACTGGCCGCCATTGGTGGTGCTGGCGGAAGCCCCCACATTGATCACTTTGCTGGTGCCCAGCTTGACCACGCCCGCCACATCGAAAGTCAATGAAGAGCCGGGCTGCAACTTGCTGACGGTCATGCGCGAACCCAGGCCAGGGCATGCGCTGGCCGAGTTATCAGACGAGCAATTGAGCACCTTCAAGTCTTGCAGATCAGCATCGGCCGTGATGTTGAAGTCCGTCGTTTCAGCCACACCCTTGCCGACGTTGCTGAGCTTGACGGTGGCCAGCTTCTGGCTGCCGCTGCTCGAAGCCACGGGGTTACCGATAGGCTTCACCAAGACCGCCACTTCTGCAACATCCACTGGGGGAGGAGGTGGCGGTGTGACGTCGCCGCCACCTCCGCCGCCGCCACATGCACTCAGCAAAGCTACGGCTGACAAAGACATCAGGGCCAGCAATGGGCGAAGTCGGGGGCTGGTATTGATCAGAGCGGCTTGCTTATCCATGGAAGTTCCTAACGAGCTTTCAAAAAGGCTGGGTTTGAGGCCTGGCGGCGAAATGCTTGGGTCTGACACCTCCTATAGAGAGGCGCTTTTGACATCGAGGCAGAATTTTAGGGATAGCCCCTATTCTTGTCTGTGTACGTTTTGTACATAGCCGAACATCCCTTTCTTTTGTCCTTCTGTCCTCCCCCAGGCCACTGTCAAATTGCCATGTCAGCTTTTAAGGCCCTGAGCGCGCCAAGGCGGAGCTGGGAGGGCAGCAAATCGAGCGCCGCCTGATTCCAGGCGCCCATCAAACAGATTTGCAACTGGTTGCGCTCTTGCAGATAGCCGCTTTGCCAAGCCAGCTTGAAGCCTGCGCGCTCGAGCCAAGGGCCTAATCGGCTGGCGCGCAGCGAAGGGTCAAGCGCCAAGGTCAATACACCCGGCATCGCTTCGGGCCCGCTGACCAGCAACTGCCAAGGCGCTGCGGCACCCGCGTCCGACGCCTCGTTCACCAAGGCCTCCCGCAAGAAGGCATCCGCCTCAGACACCGACTGCCAGCGGGCCGGCCAATCAATGTCTAGGGCCGCATCCAAAGCCGCCAGCAAATTCGAACTCTGGGTGTAAGGCACACCTTGCGCCTGCGCAAAAGCGCCCAGGTCGATGGCGCGCGGCAGTTGCCCTGGCGCTTGCAAAGCGCCGTTGTGCAAGACGATCGCCAGGCCCGGATACGCACCCAGCGCCTTGCCGCTGACCGCACTGGCCAGCCACACGCCCTGCAGATCCAAAGGCTGCAGCCCCAAGGCGCTGACCGCATCCACACACAGCCGAGCGCCAACCCGCGCACAGGCCGCCTTCAAGAGCGGCAGCGAGTTGCGCATGCCGGTGGAGGTTTCGCACAGCACCACCCACAACCAAGCGGGGCGCTGCTCATCCATGGCTTGGTTCAAGCGCTCCGCCGACAAGGCCTCGCCCCAACCTAAATTCAAGACCTGGTGCGGCAAGCGCCAGCGCCGCGCGTGATCCGCCAAGCGCTCGCCGAATTCGCCATTGCTGATGACCAAGCCTGGCTGGTTCAACAACGAGAGCTGCCCCGCCACGGCATCATTGGCCAGGGTGCCCGTGCCCGGGAACACCAAGGCATCGTCGCAAGAGGCCAGCTCACACAAACGCTGGCGAACTCGCGCCAAACGCTGCAGGTGCTGCGCGCCGCGGTGCGAATGCGCCGGCTCAGCCAAGGCCTGCGCCACCGCCGGCGAGATGGCAATCGGCCCCGGCAAGAAGCTGGCGTGCTGCCCATCTGAGAGGTATTCAAGATGCGCCGCCTTCGCCGCGTACTCAGGCAGGCGCATCAGCATCGGCTGGTAAGGCGCCTCGGCCGTGCCGACCAAGGGGCCGAAGGGCTCAAAACCCAAGTGCCGGTACAACTTGGTCTGCCGCAAGGTGCCGGAGATCAAAGCCAGGTCACAGCCCTGGCCGCGGAAGTAACGCGCCAACACACCGGCCAAGCGCGCAAACACCGCATGCTTGCGAAACGCCGGATCAACCGCCAAGAGCCGTATCTCCACCGCCTTTTGGTGCGGCGGCAAATGCTGATCGAGTTCGGCCAGCTTGCCGTCCAAAGAAAAGGGGCGCTGACAGCGGCCAGCAATCATGCCCACCACCTCGCCCTGATTCAGGCAGATGGCATAGGTGTTCTCGGCATGAAAGCGATCCACCAAGCGACGCTCGGCGTTGCTGGCGTGCTGAGGGATTTCTTCGACAAAGGTCCGGTAGTTGAGCCCATGAATGGCTTTGAACTCTTCCGGCTGGTCGGCGATCTTGAAACTCAGGGCATGGGATGACATAGGCCGAATGGTAGGCCAGGGCCTCGGTCGCCCCAGCCCGGCCCGCCGGGCAATCGACCAAGTCGCAGAACATGCCCCGCTTGGGCGCAGAACATGCGCCCCAAGCGGCCAAAACGGCCATGGCGGCCATAACGGCCGAAGCCGATCAAGCCAGCGCGCGGCCGATCAATATCTTTTGCACTTCCGAGGTGCCTTCATAGATCTGGCAGACGCGCACATCGCGGTAGATGCGCTCGACCGGGAAGTCGCTCACATAGCCGTAGCCGCCGTGCACCTGGATCGCATCGGAGCAGACGCGCTCGGCCATCTCGGTGGCGAAGAGCTTGGCCATGGCCGCTTCTTTCAGGCAGGGCTGGCCGGCGTCTTTCAAGCTGGCGGCGTGGTGGATCAGCTGGCGCGCCGCTTCGATCTGCGTGGCCATATCGGCCAGTTTGAAATTGATGGCTTGGTGGTTGAAGATGGCCTGGCCAAACGAAGTGCGCTCCTTGCTGTACTTCAAGGCCGCTTCAAAAGCCGCACGCGCCATGCCGACCGCTTGCGAGGCAATGCCGATGCGGCCGCCTTCTAGGCCGGACAAGGCGATCTTCAAACCCTGGCCTTCTTCACCCAAACGGTTGGCCACCGGCACGCGGCAGTTCTCAAAGCGGATCTGCGCGGTGTCGCTGGCGTGCTGACCCATCTTGTCTTCGATGCGGTCCACCTCGTAGCCGGGCGTTGTGGTTGGCACCAAGAAGGCGCTGATGCCTTTCTTGCCGGCTTCCTTATCGGTCACGGCCATGACGATGGCCACATCGCCGTTCTTGCCGCTGGTGATGAACTGCTTGACGCCGTTCAGCACGTATTCGTCGCCGTCGAGCACTGCGGTCGTGCGCAGGCCGCCAGCCTCCGAGCCCACATGCGGCTCGGTCAGGCAAAACGCGCCCAACATATCGCCGCGCGCCAGCGGTTTCAGGAACCGCTGCTTCTGGTCTTCATTGCCAAAGGCCATCAGGATGGAGCAGACCGGGCAGTTGTTGACGCTGACCACGGTGGAGGTGGCGCCGTCCCCGGCGCCAATCTCTTCCAAGATGATGCTCAGCGCCAGATAGTCCAGGCCCGCGCCGTCGTACTCGGTGGGCACCGCCACGCCGTAGCACCCCAGCTCGGCCAAGCCTTGCAGTTCAGCGGCTGGGAAGTGATGGGTCTTGTCCCATTGCGCCGCCTTCGGGGCGATCTCGGTTTGCACATAGGCGCGGATCGCGTCCTGGATGGCGCGGTGGTCGTCGGAAAGCAGCATGGCGTTTGTCTCGGATAGGTCTGTATTAAGGCGCCACGCGCATCAAGCGCGCGGCAAAACCTGAACGATACCGCGTCCGGCGAAGCCTGCCTTCGCTCAGGGCTTGGTCAAGCCTTGATCAAGCCTGCTTGCGGCGGCGCGCGACGGTCACGCCAGCCAATGCCAGGCCGACCAAGGCCAGCGAGGCCGGCTCGGGCACATGGTTGCTCAACACCACGTTGTTCAGCGCAAAGAACTCGCTGCCAGAGTTGTCGCCCCTTGAATAGCCGTAGCCCACCCAGCGCAGCGAATGGGTGCCCGCGTTCAGACCGGACTTCAGATCAATGTTTGTGGTCGAGCCGTTGGTGTCCTTTGAAGCCAGCAGATCCATGGCGAGATTCAGCCAGCCATTGCCGCTATTGATCTGCACACCGTACTTATAGCCGGACGCTGTCGGGAAGCCGGGGTTGTGATTGTGAAAATGAGTGAAGCTCAGCGACAGATCACTCATGGCCTGCGCCAAAGTGAAGCTCAGCCAGGGCGTGTTGTTGCTGTTGTTGAAGCTACGCGTCGCCGACAACTGTCCAGTCGGGCCGCTGAACTTTTCCACACCGTTGTTGCCGGTGTTGAAGACGGCGTTGCTCACGCCCGCCGCCGTGCTTGAAGCGGCAATGCCGCTGATCTGGCGCAGCGTGGCGTTCTCAAAGTCCCAGGCCGCCACCACGCCGGCCTGCGCCGAGGCGCTCAGCGCTGACAGCGCTACGGTCACGGCTGCGAAGCCCAGCTTGGACATCGATGTGTTGATTTGCTTCATTGGATTCCCTCGCGTCTTTCATCAAAGTTGGTTGATGACAAAGCCAGACTTGCGCACCTACTCTGGGCGGCGGTCATGACGTTTGACGAGCGAATTATGGGAAGCCTGACCCTGCGACACACCCCTCAACTACGGTGTTAGCTTTTCACGAATCAGCAGGGTCCGCCAACTCATTCTTGAAAGCCAATCCCCAGAAAACACCGATGAACACGGGCCTTTAGAGGCTTGACACCCAAACCAACTTCCTCAATGGGTCGGCGCTACCATGCTCAAACTAAAAACACAAAGAGCTGAAAAGCGGAACAAATGCACACCCGGTTTGTGGCGCCAAAGACAAACGCTCACCAGCTCAAACGTTCACCGTCGTAGTTGATAAAGCTGCCCTGATCGGCCGGGCTCAAAGCCGCCATAACGCCGCGCATACCGGCTACGCTGGTGTACACCTCGATGTCCGCGTCCTCGCCGCCCATCTCGGTGCGCACCCAGCCAGGGTTGACGCTTATGCACACCGCCTTGTCTTGCAGCAACAGCGATGCATCCTTCAGCACCGAGTTCACCGCCGCCTTGGAGGCGCGGTATAGCCAGCCCTGGCCATTGCTGCGCAAACTGTTCGAACCCATGCACGAAGACATGATGGCCAGCCGCGCCCCAGGCGCCAAGGCGTCTTGCAGCTGAGGCAGCACCCGCATCGGCCCCAAGACATTGGTCTGCATCACGGTGTTGAACTCGGCCTCGGTCGGCGTTTGCAGCCCCTTAGAGCGCGGGCCATACACGCCCGCCACCAAGACCACCTGATCGAAGGCATAGCCATCGATCTGCCAAGCCAGGCCCGAGGCGCTGGCCGTGTTCATGACGTCCAGCTTCAGCGCCACCGCGCCCAGATCACGCAGGCGCTGCAGCCCCGCCTCATCGCGCGCCGTAGCCACCACCCGGTCGCCCGCTTCGCGCGCCTGCCGCACCCATTCCAAACCAATGCCACGCGAAGCGCCGACGATCAAGACTGAGGCCATGTTCAAGAGTTCCTGGTGAAAAAAGGGCTGGGCGCGATTCTGCCCCAGCCCCCCTACCACCCACCTCCCAGCGCTGACGCCCAAGCCCTCCCCATGAAGCTAGAGCGCCGTGCAGGTGTCACATCGACCGGGCATACTGCCGCCAGATTCTTGACCGCCATGCCCCCCAAGTCCCTCGCGTCCCCTGCCTCCGCCCCTCCCGCTGCGAGCCCGCAGCCTGCCGCCAACACCTCGCCTCAGCTGCGTCTGCTGGGCGGCTTCGAATTGCGCAGCGCGCAGGGCCAGGTCGTACCCCTGCCCTACGACAAGGTGCGCGCCCTGCTGGCCATGCTGGTCTTGCAGACCGGGCCACTGGCGCGCGAAGTGCTGGCCGAAACCCTGTGGCCAGACTCCGCGCTAGAGCAAGCGCGCGCCAATCTGCGTCGCGCTCTGTTTGACCTGCGCCGGGTGCTGGCCCAGCTCTGGCCTGAGCAGCCGGACCTCGAGCCGCTGCTGAGCGACAAAAAGCAATTGCAGCTGCGCGATGACCTGGCCTGGCAGCTGGACTGCCGAGACTTCGCCCTCGCCCAGCTGGACGCCGCCACACCGCATGCCGAGGCACGCCGCCAGGCTTTGCAGCAGGCCCTGAGCCTCTACCGTGGTCCGCTGCTGGACGGCTTGCAATTGCCCGAGGCGCCCGGCTTTGAAGCCTGGCTGCAGCCGCGCCGCGAAGCCTTGCTGCGCCAGGCCCAACAGGTATTGGAATCACTGGGGCAACTGCATGAGGACGCCGGCGAGGTCGAAGCTGGCTTGGCCTGCGCGCGCCGCGCCCTCGCCCAAGACCCCTGGTGCGAGCCAGCCCTGCGCCGTTGCATACGCTTGCTGGCTCCATCAGCCGCCGGCGAGGCGCTGGCCTTGTTCGAACAATTCCGCAAACAACTGCAAACCGAGCTGCAGCTGCAACCGCAAGCCGCCACCTTGGCCCTGGCCGAGGGTCTGCGCCAAACTGCATCGCTCGCCCCCGAGGTCCCCACCGCAAGAGCCGAACGCCGCCGGGTCGTCGCCCTGGCCTGCGAATGGGAAGCCCCGGCCGACGAAGCCGACCGCGAAGCCGAGGCCCTGGCCGCCGCCCTGCAAGCTCGGCTACAGCAGGCTCGCCAGCTGCTGCAGGCGCGTGGCGCCCATGTGCAGCGCGCCGAGGGTGGCGAGCTCTTGGCCTTTTTCGGCCACCCCCGTGCGCAGGAACAGGCGCCGCGCCTGGCCTTGGATGCCGCGCTCGAGCTGGCCACCGCGCAGGAAGAAAGCAGCCGCCAGACCTGGGCACTGCGCCAGGGTCTGCATGTGGGCTGGGTCCATGCCGACCCCGAACAGGCCTCTCCCGACAGTGTCGGCGCGCTTTCGCGCCTGGCGCGCAAGCTGGCCTTGCAGTCCGAGGCGGGCCACATCGCCGTCAGCGCGGAGCTGCGCCAGCAAAGCGAACGCCACCACCGCTTCGCCATGCCCCACACACCGGGGGGCAGCGCAGCGCTGCTGGGCGCACGCCCGGCGCAAACTGCCAGCCGCCTGGACACGCTCAAGCCCATGGTCGGCCGCAGCGCCGAACTGGCCCAGCTGCAAGAGGAATGGGCGCGAGCCCAGCAAGGTGCGCGCACGGTCTGGGTGCAAGGCGAGCCCGGCCTGGGCAAGACCCGGCTGTTGCTGGCCCTGCGCCAGCAAGTCGCGGCTCAGCCGGGTCACAGCGGGCAGCCCGCTCCGCCCATCTCACAGCTGCATTGCCGCCCCGAGTACCGTCACACCCCGCTGCAGCCGGTGCGCGCCACGCTGCGCCGGCGCCTAGGGGCCGCGCTGGAGGGCAATGAAGCCCAGGCCGAACAAGCCCTTGGCCGCCTGCTGCTGCAGGCCGGCATCGTCCCGGCCGCGCAAGCTGCCGCGCTGAGCCTGCTGCGCCCGCTGCTGCTGCAGACCCAGGCCGACACAACCCCGAACGAACCGCTGCACAAGCGCGAGCTGCAAACCCTGCTCTGCGAACTGTTTGAAGGCCTGGCTCAGGGCCGGCCGCAGCTGCTACTGTTGGAAGACCTGCACTGGGCCGACCCGTCCACGCTGGAGCTGCTGCAGCTGCACCTGCAACGACATTTGCAGCGCCCCGCCGCTCAGCGCGCTCCGGGCCTGCTGCTGCTCAGCTCGCGCGAGGCGCCGCCCGAAGACCTGCGCGCCAGCCTCGACCTCTGTCTGACCCTCAGCCCCTTGCCCGCCGATGACATGGGCCGCCTGATCGACCAGCTCGACGGCAGCCCACCGCCCGCGGCCCAGCGCCAGCAAGTGCTGCAACGCGCCGGCGGTGTGCCGCTGTTTGCTGAAGAGCTGGTGCGCTCGCTGCGCCTGCGGCCCGAAGACAAAGTGCCCGCCACGCTCTGGGACCTGTTGGCCGCCAGCCTCGACCGCCTGCCGCCCGAGGCCAAACGCCTGGCCCAGGGCGCAGCCCTGCTGGGCAGCAGCTGCTCGCCGGCCTTGCTGCAAGAGCTGCTGCAGCTGCCGGCCGGGCCGCTGGCGCAGCAGTTGGCCCAGCTGGCGCGGCTCGACCTGCTGCAAGCCCACGGGCCGCAACACTGGCAGTTCCGCCATGCCTTGATCCGCGACGCAGCACTGGAGACCCTCAGCGCCGGCGAACGCCGCGCCCTGCACCGCCGCGCCGCCCAGGCTTTGATGGGCCCCTTCGCCAGCCTCGCCGCCGATGCACCCGAGGCCCTGGCCCAGCATTTGCACGCCGCCGGCGACCCGGTGGCCGCGCATTACTGGCTGCAGGCGGCCGAGCGCGCCGCCGCCCAATCGGCGCATCAGGAGGCGCGCCACGGTTTCGAACAAGGCCTGGCCGCGCTGCAGTTGCCCGAGGCCACGCCGGCCCTGCTGCAACGCCTGCGCCTGCCCCTGCTGATGGGCCAGGGCCATGGCTTGTTAGCCCTGGAAGGCTACGGCTCGCCGGCCGCGCGCCAGTGCTACCGCCAGGCGCTGCAGGCCTGCGACGAAGCCGGTGCCCGCAGTGGCCCAGGCCAGCGCTTCCAGGCGCTCTGGGGCTTGTGGCTGGGCAGCCGCAGCGGCCCGGACGAGCGCCCCGTGCTGGACCTGGCACAGGAGCTGCTGAGCGTGGCTGCCGACACCGGCGATGCCGCTGCCGCCGTGCAAGCGCGTTATGCCCTGGGCAATAACCAGTTCTTCCTGGGCCATTTGCAAGCCTCATGCGAAGCCCTGGCCGAGGCAGCCGCAGCGGGCGAACGCCTGCCCGCCCGCCAACGCACCCAGCTGACCCAGCGCTTTGGTGAGCATGGCGGCATCGCCGCACGCGCCATGCTGGGCTGGCCGCTGGCCTTGCAAGGCCGGGTGGACGAGGCGCTGTCACAAAGCAAACTCGGTCTGCAACAGGCCCGCGAACTCGGCCATGCCCACACGCTGGGCTTCGCCCTGGCGATGAACGCAGTGCTGCTGCGCCATCTGCGCCGGCCCGAGGCCGCCCTGCCCCTGAGCCTGGAACTACTGGCCCTGGCCGAGCGTCATGGCCTGGCGCTGTGGCAGGCCGTGGGGGCGCTGGTGCTGGGTTGGAGCCAAGCAGCCGGCGGCGACCCGGCCGGCCTGCTGCCCATCCGTCAGGCGGCCGGTGCCTCGGCCGTGGCCATGCCCAGCACCGAGGCGACCTTCCTGTCCTTCCTGATCGAGGGACTGCTGAACCTCGGCCAGGCCGAGGAAGCCCTGGCGCAAGTGGACGCCTGCCTACCCAAGGCCCGCGAGCGCCAGGAGTTTTACCTGCTGCCCGAGCTTTGGCGCATGCGTGCCCAGGCCCTGGCCGCCTTGGACGGGCCACACGCCGAGATTGAACAAGCGCTGGATGAAGCTTTGGAGGCCGGCCAAGCCATGGGGGCCGACTTGCTCTTGCAGCGCAGCGCCGCCCAGCGCCAGGCCCTGTTCAACGGTGCCCCCGGCCTTTCAACGGAAATTCAACGCTAGCTCGGCAAGCTCTCGCTTAATTTCAGGCCCGCCGAACATGCAGTGGGCCGTAGCGAGGGATTGCTTTGATGCTGACAAGAAAAGAAAACCGCAGGCGCGCAGCCGCCTGGCTGCTGGCCGGGCTGGCCCTGCTGGCCAGCGCCACGGCGCAAGCCGCCGACGAGAGCAGCGGCAGCTCGACCGAAAGCGAGAGCCGCGCCCGCCCGCTGCGCTTCTCGGGCTTTGGCACCCTGGGCGTGGCCCACAACGACAACGCCACGGCCGGGGTCATCACCTCGTTCTCGCAGCTCAAGCCGGTGCAACAAGGCTGGTCGGCCAATCTGGACACGGTGCTGGGCCTGCAGCTGGAATGGCAGCCACTGAACGGCACCACCTTTCAAGTGCAGGGCGTGGCCCGCGCGGGCGAGGACATGCAGCCGCGCCTGCGCATTGCCGCCCTGCGCCAGCAACTCGGCCAAGGCCTGAGCCTGAACCTGGGCCGCATGCGCAGCCCGCTGTTTTTTGACTCCAGCATCGCCGAGATCGGCTATGCCAACCTGACCGCGCGCCCGGCACCGGCCATCTACGCCCTCACCAACAGCGTGGCCAGCCTTGACGGTGCGGATCTGCAATGGCGCCTCAACCTGGGCGACGCCAGCCTGCTGGCGCAGGTGTTCGGCGGCCGCTACGACTACACCCATCGCTTCAACAACTTCTCGCCCGCCCTGTCGGCCGATGCCAGCCTGCGCGGCCTGCTGGGCTTCAGCCTCAGCGCCAATCTGCAAGACCTGACCCTGCGCGTCTCACGCACCGAGATTGACCGTTATGTGCTGCGCTCCGATCAAGTCAATCAACTCAACAGCGGCCTGACCCAGCTCAGCGGCGCTTTGCAGCAGATGACCCTCAACCCCATGCTGCCTCCGGCGATGGCGGCCGCCTTGCAGGCCAAGGCACAGGGACTGGACGCCTTGCGCAACCCTTTCAACAACCGCCCGATTTACACCAGCGTCGGCCTGGACGGCAACTGGCAGCGCTGGCGCCTCTTGGCCGAGCTGACCTGGATGGACCCGCGCAACGATCTGGTCGGTCGGGGCACAGGCTATAGCGTCACGCTGGCGCGCAGCTTCGGCGATTTCACGCCTTATGTGAACGTGGCCCAGCTGAAGCGCTCCAGCGCCAAACTCAATACCTCGGCGCTGGCCCCCACCGGACTGAGCCCGCAGCTCGACGCCGGTTTGAGCCAGCTGCAGCAGGGCTTTGACCAGGCCCAGCAGTTCGCCGACATCAGCAGCCGCTCGCTCAGCTTCGGCCTGCGCTGGGACTGGCGCGAGAACATGGCGATCAAAACCCAGCTCGACCTGGTGCGCACGCCCAATGCCAACACGCCTGGCCCGCTGGCTGTGCCCAAGCTGCCCTTCGACAACAAGCTCCAGCTGTTCAGCGTCACGCTGGACCTGGTGTTCTGAAGAGGGCATGGACATGAACTTCGCAAAACACTTGTTGCCCCGCACGCCCTCCACCCTGCTTGCTCTGCTGGCCCTGCTCTGGCTTGCAACATCCCAGCCTGCGCTGGCCGCCAACGAACTGGTCGTGATCGCTCACAAAGACGTGGCGCTGGACAAAATCAGCCCCGAGCGCATGACGCAGATCTATCTGCGCCAACAACAAAACTGGCCCGACGGCCAGGCCATCCAGCCCATCGACTTGCGCGAGGGCAGCGGCCTACGCCGCGCTTTCTATGACCAAGTCACCGGTCGCAGCCCCGGCCAGCTGCGAGCCTTCTGGGCGCGCCAGAGCTTCACCGGCATGGGCTTACCGCCGCGCCAGGTGGACAGCGACGAAGAAGTGACCCGCCTGGTGCAAAGCACGCCAGGCGCGATTGGCTACGTCTCACGCAAGCCAAACGGTGCGGGCGTGAAAGTCCTGATGACCGCCAATCTGGACTGACTGTCGTGACGACTGCCGCCTCCGACCTCGGCCGCGCGCGGACCAGCTGGCTGCGCCTGCTGGCGCCGGCCAGGGCTTACTTGGTAGCAGCGGCCTTGGCGATGTT
>NZ_JBMLSK010000054.1:0-1690 GCF_049240545.1 Roseateles sp.
GTTCAACGGCTCTGGCTCGACCGGATGCGCGGCGGTCCTTGAAGGGTTCCGCTACTTGGGGTGCGAGCTTGAGGCCGAGTACGTCGAGATCGCCCGCCGTCGCATCGCCTATTGGCAGACGCAACGGGCCGAGCCTGACCTGTTCGGATGACGCAACTCAACGTCCAGACCCCCAAAGCGTTCGGGTTCCTCTACACGCCGACCCTCGGGGGCGTCCGCTACCGCGTGGCCTTTGGCGGTCGAGGCTCTGCCAAGTCGTGGCAGTTCGCCCGCGCCTTGCTCGTCCACGGCCTCTCCCAGCCCCTCCGCATCCTCTGTGCGCGTGAGTATCAGGCATCCATCCGCGACTCGGTGCATCGGGTGTTGGCTGACCAAGTGACGCGGCTCGGCCTTGACAACTTCTACACGGTGCAAGAGTCGGCTATCCTCGGAGCCAATGGCACCGAGTTCTTGTTCAAAGGCCTTCGGCGCGACATCGCGCAGATCAAGTCCACCGAAGGCATTGACATCTGCTGGGTCGAGGAAGCCGAGGCCGTGAGCGATACGTCTTGGCGCACCCTCATCCCCACCATCCGCAAGGACAACTCCGAGATCTGGGTGACGTTCAACCCGGCGATGGAATCGGACAGCACCTATCAACGCTACATCGTCAAGACGCCAGAGCGGTCCATCGTCCGCAAAGTCTCCTACACGGACAACCCGTGGTTCCCTGCGGTGCTGAAGCAAGAGGCTGACGCTCTGCTCAAGGCCGATCCCGAAGCCTTCGAACACGTCTGGGGCGGCAAGCCGTGGGCGCGGTCGGACGCGCAGGTCTTGGCAGGCAAGTGGCGGGTGATGGACTTCGCGCCCGAGAAGGGCTGGCAGGGGCCGTACTTCGGTGCGGACTGGGGCTTCTCGCACGACCCGACCGTCCTCATTAAGTGCTACACGCACGACAACCGGCTCTACCTCGACCACGAAGCGGGCGGTATCCAGTTGGATACAGACGCCCTTGTCCGCGCCTTTGACAGCGTACCTGATGCGCGGGCCTTTGTCATCCGAGCGGACTCGGCGCGGCCCGAGACCATAGCCGAGATGAAGAAGCGCGGGTTCCGATGCGAGGGCGCACCCAAGTGGTCGGGGTCGGTGCAAGACGGCATCCAGCACCTCCGCTCCTACACCGACATCGTGATCCACCCGCGTTGCAAGCGAGCCATCGAGGAAGCGCGGCTCTGGCGCTACAAGACCGACGTCCGCACCGACGAGGTTCTGCCGCATCTGGTCAGCGGCAACGATCACGTCTGGGACGCCGTGCGGTATGCGTTAGCGCCCCTTATCAAGAAGGGGCCGTCGGTGTTTGTCGTGTAAGGGGTTGCGCCGTTGCTTGCTTTCGCGTTAGTGTTGTGCGTGGCAGACTCCTAACGCGGGGCCATCATTTGTCCGATCGCAAGTCCTTACTGTTGCGCGTGAGCGATGCGCTACGCGCCTTGTCAGGGAGCGGTGAGTCCACCCGTTCCATCATGCCGGTGACGTATCCCAACTTCCCCAACGGCATACAGCAGATGCAGTTGGTCCGTACAGCGGACCCGAGCGAGTACCGCCGCGATGGTCGCACGATCCGAGTGCAGGGCTTCAACGCCCACCCCGTCGTTCACGCGTGCATCCGCGTGGTGGCTGACATCGTAGCCTCCGTGCCGCTGGTGGTGCTGAA
>NZ_JBMLSK010000055.1:0-10186 GCF_049240545.1 Roseateles sp.
AGAAGGGGCCGAAGGTCTCGGGGAAGACATCGCGCGGGCCGACGCGGTACCAAACTTCGCCGGACATTTCTTCTTCCTCGTTGCGCGGCGCGGGCACATGGCGGAAGTTGCAGTCGGTGAGGTATTCGATTTCGTCGTAGTCGTAGAAGACGACCTTGCCATGGCGGGTGACGCCGAAGTTCTTCCACAGCATGTCGCCCGGGAAGATATTGGCGGCCAGCAGGTCTTTGATGGCGTTGCCGTATTCGATGACGGCGTGTTCCATCTGCTGCGGCGTGGCTTCTTGCAGATAGATGTTCAGGGGCACCATGCGGCGCTCGATGTAGACATGCTTGAGCACCAGGTCGTCGCCCTTGGTCTCCAGCAGGCTGGGGCAAAAGTGCTGCAGCTCGGCGAGCAGTTCCTCATCAAAACGATGACGAGGAAGTGCGACGTTAGAGAACTCCAGCGTGTCGGCCATGCGCCCCACCCGGTCATGCTGCTTGACCAGCAGGTATTTGCTCTGAATCAGTTCGCGCGTGGTGTTTTCTTTTTGCGCCGGGAAGAAGTCTTTGATCAGCTTGAACACAAAGGGGTAGCTGGGCAGGTCGAACACCAGCATCACCATGCCTTTGATGCCGGGGGCGATGCGGAACTTGTCGCTTGAGTGGCGCAGATGGGCGAGCAGGTCGCGGTAGAACAGGTTCTTGCCGTGCTTTTGCAGGCCGATGGCGCTGTAAAGCTCGGCGCGTGGCTTGCGCGGCATCATCGAGCGCAGGAAGGCGACAAAGGCGCTGGGCACTTCCATATCGACCATGAAGTAGGCCCGCGCGAAGCTGAACAGCATCAAGAGATCGTCTTCGCCAAACAGCGCGGCGTCGATGCACAGCAGGCCTTGCTCGTTGTGCAGGATGGGCAGGGCAAACGGCGTCTCGGTGAAGCCGTTGATGATCTTGCCGACCAGATAGGCGCCCTTGTTGCGATAGAACAAGCTGGACAAGACCTGGATCTGGAAATTGGTGCGCCAGCGGAAGTCACCCAGTTGCAGGCTAACGGCGTTCAGCACCCGGTCGACATCGCGGTCCAGGTCTTCAAAGTCCCGCTCCAACTGGAAGTTAGTGACCACCCGGCGCAAGGTCTCACGCAGCTTGTCGCGGGTGGGGTAGTAGGCGCGGTAGGTGGGCTTGGCGGCGGGCTCGTCGTTCTCAATGTACTCGGTGGAGACCGCCGGGCGCACAAACAGAAACGAGTTGTGAAAGTAGCTGTGGTGCAGGATGCGGGTGCAGACCGAGTTAAAAAAGGTCTCGGCCAGCTCGGGCTGATAGTGGTTGATCAGCAGGCCGATGTAGTGCAGCTTGACCTGCTGCCATACGTCCATTGCCAAGCCGCTGGCCTGGAAGCGTTCTTCCAGCAGCTGCACCGCTTCATTGACCCGCAGGTCGTAGAACTCGATGCGCAGTGCTTGAGCGCGTTGCTGGCCGAGCCAGTCGCCTTGTTCGAAGCGTCGCTTGGCTTCGGCGCTGGTGGCGCGAAACAAGCGGTAATGCCGGTTGAAGCCGCCCAACATCGCCTGGGCGATCTCAAAAGCATGGGTGTCGGTCAGCTTCTGCGGGAACATGGCGTGTACTCGGCGACAAGGCTTGCGCGTTGTTCAGTCGCGGGACTTTAGCCGCTGAGCTTCATAGCGCTGCTTGACGGCCCTCAAGGCCTTTTGAAATGCGGGGTTCACTTGCTCGGCCGAGCTTGCCGTGACGCGCAAATCTTCCAGCAGTCCGTTGTGCAGACCGTAAACCCAGCCGTGCACGACGATGTCTTGGCCGCGCGCCCAGGCGTCTTGGACGATGGTGGTTTGGCAGGCATTGCGCGCCTGCTCCAGCACGTTCAGCTCGCACAAGGCGTCGACACGCTGATGCGCGTCCAACTGGTCCAGCCATTCTTGATGGTGGTTGCGCACGTCTTGCACATGGCGCAGCCAGTTGTCGGCCAGGCCGGTGCGTGAATCATGCAGCGCCGCCTTCACGCCGCCGCAGTTGGAGTGCCCGACCACGATGATGTGCTTGACCTTGAGTGCGTCCACGGCGAACTGCATCACCGAGAGGCAGTTCAGATCCGAATGCACCACCACATTGGCCACATTGCGGTGCACGAACAGCTCGCCCGGCAGCAGGTTGACCAAGTCATTGGCAGGCACCCGGCTGTCGGCGCAGCCAATCCACAGGTATTGCGGGGTTTGCTGCTTCAGCAGGCGAGAAAAAAAGCCAGGCTCGCGGGCCTCGGTTTCAGCGGCCCATTGTTTGTTGCTGTCCAGCAGCTCTTGAAGTTCGATGCTCATGGCTGGATTGTCAGGGGATCGAATGACGGCGAGCTTGCAGCCGCGACCCCGGGGCGATAGGCCGCCCACACCACCCGATCAATCAAATGGCCGGCCTTGAAGGCGCTTTGCGGCAGCTTCGCCTCCAGCAGGTAGCCCGCGCTGCGCGCCACCGCTTGCGAGCCTTGGTTCCAAGCGAAGATGCCCGCACTGAGCCGGTTCAGATCGGGCTGGTTGGCCCAGGCCCAGGCGGTGACCAGGCGCAGCGCTTCACTGCAGATGCCGCGCCGCCAAAAGGCTTGGCCGATCCAATAGCCGATCTCGGCATTGCAGCGCAGCCAACCCGCCTGCGCCTCAAAGCCAATGCAGCCGATGATTTGCCCATCGACCTCGATGCCCCAGACATGCCCGCCATCGCGCCAACCGCCGCCGCACCAGGCCTGAGCGTCCGCCAAGGTGTAGGGATGCGGGAAGCCATCGAACAAATTGCGCCAGACGGCCATGTCATCAGCGTGCGCAGCCAAGGACGGCGCGTCACCCAAACGCAATTCGCGCAGCAGGCAGCGCTGCCCTTGCAAGGTCGGGATGTGAGGCGGGGCTTCGGTCAATTACATCGTCTCCGCGAAGAGCTCGCGGCCAATCAGCATGCGGCGGATCTCGCTGGTGCCGGCGCCAATCTCATACAGCTTGGCATCGCGCCAGAGGCGGCCCAGCGGGTACTCGTTGATGTAGCCGTTGCCGCCGAAGATCTGCACGCCCTCGCCGGCCATCCAGGTGGCTTTTTCGGCGGTCCAGAGGATGACCGAGGCGCAGTCCTTGCGGACCTGGCGTACATGGTCAGCACCCAGCAGGTCCAGGTTCTTGGCCACGGTGTAGGCGAAGGAGCGGCCGGCCTGCAGCACGGTGTACATGTCCGCGACCTTGCCCTGGATCAGCTGGAACTCTCCGATGCTTTGGCCGAACTGCTTGCGGTCGTGGATGTAGGGGATCACGTTGTCCATCACGCTTTGCATGATGCCCAGCGGGCCGCCGGTCAGCACGGTGCGTTCGTAGTCCAGGCCCGACATCAGCACCTTGGCGCCACCGTTGACGGCGCCCAGCACGTTCTCGGCCGGCACTTCCACGTTTTGGAACACCAGCTCACCGGTGTGGCTGCCTCGCATGCCGAGCTTGTCGAGCTTCTGCGCGATGCTGAAACCCGGCATGCCCTTCTCGATCAGGAAGGCGGTGACGCCGCGCGCGCCCAGCTCGGGCTCGGTCTTGGCGTAGACCACCAGGGTGTCGGCGTCGGGGCCGTTGGTGATCCACATCTTGTTGCCGTTGAGCAGGTAGTAGCCGCCCTTGTCCTCGGCCTTGAGCTTCATGCTCAGCACATCGGAGCCGGCACCGGGTTCGCTCATGGCCAGCGCGCCGACATGCTCGCCGCTGATCAGCTTGGGCAGGTACTTGGCTTTTTGCGCCTCGTTGCCGTTGCGCTTGATCTGGTTGACGCACAAATTGCTGTGCGCGCCGTAGCTCAGACCCACCGAGGCGCTGGCGCGGCTGATTTCTTCCATGGCGATCATGTGGGCCAGATAGCCCATGTTCGCACCGCCGTACTCTTCGCCGACGGTGATGCCCAGCACGCCCAGATCACCCATCTTGCGCCACAGGTCCATGGGGAACTGGTCGCTGTGATCGATCTCGGCCGCACGCGGCGCGATCTCGGCCTGCGCAAAGTCGCGCACCGCATCGCGCAGCGCGTCGATGTCTTCACCAAGTTGGAAATTCAGGCCGGGCAAATTCATGGGTGTCTCCAGGATCTCTAAATTGGGGTCAGAGTCATTTATTCACTCGGGCGTCGAGGCGGGTCGCGCTCACTTTCAGAGCGCCGCCTTCCGAAGCCCGGCCAAAGGCGGCCGGAGCCGATCGTAAAGCCGCCGAGCCCCCGATGCCAATTAACGTTTACGTAAACGTCAATTGATGTCGAAATTCTAATCGCAAGGCCGGCGGCTTTGAAAGCCTCAGTGCCAGGCCAAGAGCAGCCGCCGAATCAAAGGATGTGCGACCTTTTTGTCCGCGCCGATCGCGAAGAAGCTTTCCTGCACGCCCTCACAAGCGCCGACGCGGATCAAGTCGTAACGTGACAGCAATTTGTCCTCGACCAACTCGGTGGCCGGAAACACCCCCATGCCGCCGCTGCCAAAGGTGGCCAACAAGGCGCTGTCCTCAAACTCGCCCACGATGCGCGGCTTGACGCCAATCCGCTCGAACCAATGGTCGATTCCGGCGCGAACGGCCGAATGTGTGGTCGGCAGCAAGACGGGCACCTCGGCAAGCGACTGCGGAAAGTCCCTCTTGGCGGCTTCCACCAAGACCTTGGGCGCATACCAAGCCATCGCAGAGGCTCCCAAGGAGTGGCTGTAGACCTTCAGATTGGGGTTGGCCGGTGCCGCACGGTCGGCCAGCACCACATCCAAGCGGTGCAGGGCCAGGTCACTCAGCAAGCCTTCAAACTGATCTTCGTGGCAAAGCAAGCGCAGGCCGGGGTCATCCATCACGGGCAGCAACAAACGGCGCACCGCCAACTTGGGCAATCCGTTGGAGATACCCACGGCCAGCCGAACCGAGGGCGTGCTGGCCGCATCCCGGACCAAGGCCGGCAATTGCTCGCCCAACTGAAAAATCTGATCCGCCTGCCGCAAAGCGGCCTGCCCCGCCTCTGTCAAGACCACGCCGCGCCCGGCGGGTTTGAGCAAAGCAAAGCCCAAGGCCCGCTCAAGCTCTCGCACCTGGGTGCTGACGGTCTGCACCGCCATGCCCAGGCGCTCGGCGCCACGGGTCAGCCCGCCCTCCTTGGCGACCACCCAGAAGTAGTACAGATGACGGTAGCTGTAGTTGGTGCTCATGGGGAAAGTCCATTGATCTTCAATTGGATACTCATTTTTTTCGGAAGTATCTTTAAATGATTATCTGCTTTTTCAAATGGCTGGGGCTGACTATCCTTCGCGCACCCTCAACCCGCCAGGAGTTTTGATATGCAAGTTCATTTCGAATCCAAAGACGCTACGGCGCTGGCTCTACGCGACGTGGCCGCCGAGCCCCTGCGCTTCGCCATGCGGCGGGTGGCCTTGAATGTGCCACTGGCGAGGGTGCAAATGAGCGATGTCAACGGCCCGCGCGGCGGCGTCGACAAGCGCTGCACCTTGGAGCTGCGCACCCACGGCGCCGGCACTTTGGTCATCGTGGCCACCGCGCGAGCATGGCGCGCCGCTTTTGAAGCCGCCCTGGCCCGCGCCGCCCATGCGCTGGTGAAAGCCTGGCAGCGCTCGCGCAGCCATCCACGCGCCGACAAGCGCTTGTTGGCCGAAACACGCTGAAGCCCTTGAGCGACCGAAACACCACCGAATTCATTGAAAGAAGCACCATGGACACCTCGAACAAAAGCTATCCCGCCAACTCTCACTACGAGATGAACCCCGCATTGGCGAGCCAACAAAGCGCCGGCCTGAGCGAGCGCCACAGCCCGGCCGTGGCGCGCGTGCTGCGCAACACCTACGCCCTGCTGTCGATGACGCTGCTGTTCAGCGCCGCCGTGGCCGCCGCTGGTGTGGCCTTCAAGCTGCCCGCACCGGGCCTGATCCTGACGCTGATCGCTACCTTCGGCCTGCTGTTTGGTATTCACAAACTGCAAAACAGCGGCTGGGCGATTCCGGCCGTGTTCGCCCTGACCGGCTTCATGGGCTACAGCCTGGGCCCGGTGCTGGCCAAGTCGCTGTCGCTGCCAGGCGGCGCTCAGACGGTGATGCTGGCCCTGGCCGCCACCGGCGCCACATTCTTGGCCTTGTCTTCCTATGTCTTGGCGACCAAGCGTGACTTCAGCTTCATGGGCGGCTTCTTGTTTGCCGGCATGGTGATTGCCATCCTGGCTGGCCTGGGCGCCGTCTTCCTGCAAATCCCTGCACTGGGCCTGGCCGTGTCCGCCATGGTTGCCCTGCTGTCGGCCGGCTTGATCCTGTTCGAAACCAGCCGCATCGTCAACGGCGGCGAGACCAACTACGTCATGGCCACCGTTGGCTTGTTCCTGTCGATCTTCAATTTGTTCACCAGCCTGCTGGCCTTGTTCGGCTTCGGTGGCTCGGACGACTGAGCACACCGCCTCCTCCTTCAACTGCCGCAATGAGTACCCCATGAAATGCCCTCGCTGCCCTTCCAGTTCCTTGGTGCTGAGCGAGCGCCAGGGCGTTGAGATCGACTACTGCCCGGACTGCCGCGGTATCTGGCTGGATCGCGGTGAACTCGACAAATTGCTTGAGTTCGCCGCCGATAACGCCAGCCACTCCGCGCGCCGGTCGGTGGGGCACGAGGACTTTGAAGACTCGGACTACCCCTCGTCTTCCTCGGGCCGCCACGGCAACCAAGGCCACCGCGGCCACGAAGTCCGCAGCGGCCCATCGCACCGACGCAAGAAGTCCTGGTTGAACGATTTTTTTGATTGACCCTTGAATCTCGCCATGCGCACTTACCCCCGAAACAGCCCAGAAGCCGCCGCCCGGATCCTGTCCCTGGCGGCTTTGGCCGATGGCAATCTGTCTCCCATCGAAGTGGAAACACTTGAGGAAGTCGATGCCTATGGCCAACTGGGTCTGCATCCGATCCAGATGCAAGAGGTGATGCGCAACCTGTGCCATGACCTGCTCGACCAGGCTCGCATCACTCAGGCGCAGATCTGCGCCATCGCGCCCGAATCCATGCGGGAGATGATGTCCGAGGTGGATGATCCGCAATTGCGCCTAACAGTCTTGCAGCTATGCGTCTCGGTCATCGAAGCGGATGAGCACATCGAAGCCGGCGAGTCGCTGGTGCTGCTCGCCGCCCTCGAGCATTGGGGCTTGAAGCCTGCATTGCTTGAAGCGCGCTCGACGGCCCTGAGCCACTGAACCCACCTGTCCGAAGCCATTCCCCATGACCCAAGCCCTGTCTGAACGCCTGAGAGGCGCCGCCGCCGATTTGCCGCAAGACCGCGTGCCTTTGCAAACCTTGGCCGAAGCCCACGGCCCTGCCGCGCAAGGGACTTTGATGATTTTGCTGGCCGCGCCCTGCGTGCTGCCGGTGCCTGGCGTGGGGTCGGTGTTGGGCTGGGGTTTGTTGGCCATCGCCATTACGCTTTGGCGCCGGCAAGACCTGGACGCCTCCGCCAGCCTGCCCGCCCGCGTGGCCGACATCCATCTGCCCAGCTTGTGGGCGGCTCGGGTGCTGAATTTGCTGGCGCGCTTCTACGCCGCCGGTGGACGCATCGCCCGAACCCGCATGACCCATCTGACCGGTACCGGTGCCCAGCGCTGGCTGGCAGCCAAAGTGGCGCTGATGTCGCTCTTGATCGTCCTGCCCATTCCATTGGGCAATCTCTTCCCGGCACTCACCCTGATGCTGGTCGGCATGGGCTTGGTGGCCCGAGACGGGCTGGCCATTCTGGCCGGGGGCATCATGGCCGGTGTTTCGGTGCTGTTCAGCGCCGCCGTCGTGGGCGCAGCCTGGTTCTGGGGTGTCGAACTTTGGGACTGGATTCAGGTCTTTCCCGTTTGAATCATGATGTAACGCCAAACAGGAGACAATCCCGCTCTGCACATAGAAAAAATACGAAAGAACATTGATGCAGAGCTTTCTAGATCCAGCGGTCCTCTTCTTTGTCTTCGGCATCCTGGCCGGAGCTCTCAAATCAAACCTCGAAATCCCCCCGCAGATTTCGAGGTTTTTGTCTTTGTACCTGCTGATGGCTTTGGGGCTGAAGGGCGGCTTCGCCTTGGCCAAGTCCGGCCTGACCCACGAAGTCAGCATCAGCCTCGGTTTGGCCTTGTTCCTGGCCGTCTTGGTTCCAGCCTTGGGTTACATGATCCTGCGTCGCTGGCTGTCAGGCTTTGATGCTGCAGCGATCGCAGCAACCTATGGCTCGGTGAGCGCCGTTACCTTCATCACGGCGGTCCAGTTCCTGGACACCCATGACATCGCCTACGGTGGCCATATGGCTGCCGCCATGGCCTTGATGGAGTCTCCCGCCATCATCATGGCCGTCTTGCTGGCCAATCTGGTGCGTCGCCGCGAAGCCAGCAAGCAGTCCTCAGGCACGAAAGTCGCCAATCCGGGTCCGCTGTCCAAGGTCATGCATGAAGCCTTGACCGATGGCGCACAGCTGCTTTTGATCGGCGCCATGCTGGTCGGTATTCTCAGCGGCGAAGCGGGCAAGGCCGCCATGCAACCCTTTGCCGGCGACCTGTTCAAGGGCATGTTGTCCTTCTTCTTGCTGGACATGGGCCTGCTGGCCGCTCGCAATATGGGCAAGCTTCGCAGCCAACCGCCACTGCTGATCGTCTACGCCTTGGGTGCCCCCTTGGTGCACGCCGGCATTGCCTTGGTACTCAGCATGCTGTGCGGCCTGTCCGCCGGGAATGCCGCCTTGTTGATGGTTCTGGCCGCCAGCGCCTCTTACATTGCGGTGCCCGCGGTGGTGCGACATGCCATTCCGGAAGCCAACCCCAGCCTTTACTTCGGCATGTCGCTGGGGCTGACCTTCCCCTTCAACATCTTGCTAGGCATCCCGCTGTATGTCAGCGTGGCGCAGCATTTCATCCCAGGCTGAGCCTCAACCCGCCATTTACAAGAATCGCTCCAAGATCTTTTTCGACGGGCGATCCAAAGCGAAACGGTCTTGCACCATCAGTTGCAGGCCGTGGCTACTGGAGATCAACAAGCGGCCCTCGCCGAGACGGCGAATATCCTCTTCGGTCTTGAGAATGAAGCGAGTCTCACCCCGGTCGGTCTCCACCGTCCATTGGCTGGGGGTGGAGTAAGTCGAGACTTCCTTGATGCGCTGAATCATGGGCACGAACTCGCGGCTGGCCAGCTCGGCCGTCAGCAGTTCGCGCTCGGGCGCCGGCAAATCGCTGAGCCGGTCAATCCAGGCCAGCTCATGACCATCACTGCCCAGCAGCGAGATGCCTTCATCCGGCGCCGAGATCGGGTGCGCACGGACCACGCTGATATCGCGATGCTCCTGGCCCTGCAGATCGGTCAACACCAAGCGGCCCAGGGCATTGCGCGTCAGTTTCTGAAAAATCGCCATGGTCTGGGTCTCACTCATGCTTGGGCCGTGTGGGCATTCAGATTGGGCAACAAGGCCGGCACCTCGTCACCATCGGCATCGACACGGCGCGCCTGCGCTTCATACAAACGCCAGTAGGCGCCTTGCTTGGCCATCAGCTCATCGTGCGGGCCTTCTTCGACCACCTGGCCGCGATCCATCACGACCAAACGGTCGGCCTTGCGAAGAGTGGACAGGCGGTGGGCAATCGCGATCGTGGTGCGGCCCTTGACCAAGTTGTCGAGCGCCTTTTGGATCTCTTTCTCGGTCTCGGTATCGACGGACGATGTGGCTTCGTCGAGGATCAGGATGCGCGGATCGATCAGCAAGGCGCGCGCAATCGAAATGCGTTGACGCTCACCGCCGCTCAGGCCTTGGCCCCGTTCACCCACCAGCGAGTCGTACCCTTGCGGCAGGCGCAAGATGAACTCATGCGCATGGGCAGCGCGGGCCGCCGCAACGATTTCTTCACGAGTCGCATCCGGCTTGCCGTAGGCAATGTTCTCTGCAATCGTGCCAAAGAACAAAAACGGCTCTTGCAAGACCAAGCCGATGTGGCTGCGGAAATCGGCCACCTTGATGCGGCGCAGATCGATGCCGTCGACACGGATGCTGCCCTCGGTCACATCGTAGAACCGGCAGATCAGGTTCACCAGCGTGCTCTTGCCGGAACCAGAGTGGCCGACCAAACCAATCATTTCACCGGGCTTGATGTCCAGACTCAGGCCCCGGATCACCGCCCGGTTGCCATAGCGGAAACCGATGTCATGGATCTGCAA
>NZ_JBMLSK010000055.1:10286-14170 GCF_049240545.1 Roseateles sp.
GTTGGCGTGAACAAACTCCAGGTCCGGTTCAGCTTGTCATTGACCTTCAAGTTGTTGGCATTGGCCTCGCGAAAACGCTGAGCCTCGCGCTTCTCCTGAGCGAAGGCCTTGACCACCCGAATGCCGGGAATGGTGTCGGCCAACACCGAGGTGACCTCACCCCAGACCCGGTCGATCTTCTCGAAACCGGTACGCAGTCGATCACGCACGAGATGAATCATCCAGGCGATAAATGGCAAAGGCAGCAAGGTCACCAGCGCCAGCCAGGGGTTGATCGAAAACAGGATGGTGGCTGTCATCAAGAGCATCAGCACATCGGTGATGAAGTCGAGTGCGTGCAGCGAGAGAAACACGCTGATGCGGTCAGTTTCCGAACCGATCCGGGCCATCAGGTCGCCCGTGCGCTTGTTGCCGAAATACTCCAGGGACAAGCTGAGCAAATGGTCAAAGGTTGCGGTGCGAAGATCCGCTGCAATCCGCTCAGAAGCCAATGACAAAAGATAAGTCTTGGCCCATCCCAGCAGCCAAGAAACCAGAGCGGCACCGAACAAACCGCTCAGGATCAAGGCCACCAACCAGGGGTCGATCTCCTGACCGTTCTGGAACGGAATCAACACCCGGTCCATCAAGGGAATGGTCAAGTAAGGTGCCACCAGCGTGGCCGCGGTCGAACCCAGCATCAGGGCGAAACCACCCAGCAGTTGCTTGCGGTAGGGCTTGGCAAAGCGCCCCAGACGCAGCAACACCCAAGTGGAAGGCGGCGTATGCAACTCGCGGGCACAGGTCGGGCATTCCTCGCTTTCGGGCGGCAGCGGCGCCTGGCAACTCGGGCAGAACTCCAAGTCCTCCGCCGTTTCGCGCGCCGGCACATCACCTTGCTCGATACGCCGCTGAAACATCTCCTGCCAGCGCTGCGCCTGCAAATTGATCTGCAAGGTAAAGCGCCAGATGGCCAATCGACCTTGGCCCTGGATCAACTCCAAGGCGCCAACACCGGCATGGTCGGAAATCTGCATCGCCATATCGGCCTGCAAGGACCACTCGGCCCATTGGGCCGTGGCCGCATCCCAGGCCAGCAAACGACGATTCGTCAGCACCAAAAGTGAGCTGGCAAAGCGCAGCTGCGAGTCCAGGTCAACCTCCAGCGGTGCCAGGACGTTCTCCTGGGCAAGCAGCCGCGATTGACACTCCGCCCATTTCGGGTGCTGCAAGGACACTTCAACTGACATGTGAGGGTGCACTCTCGTGATAAGCCCGCAGACCAAAAGTGGTCGCAGGCAAGGTTTAACCCCGGATTTTCACCCAGATGCAGGACTTCCCCTTCAAATTGAGCACTTCATGGCAAAACACCCCGGACCTGCACAGTCACATAAAGCACACAGGCCATCACGGATCAAAGGCTCAACTGGGCGCACAATTGCGCCCTGCCACGCTAGATGACGCCCGGTGATCCATCACCCTTCATCTGCTGCAGCCCCATTTCAGCCCAAAGCATTCGGCCCTCAAACGGCCCGCCATCCATGAGCAAGAAAGAAGACATCAAGCTGTTGCGCATCAACTACCTGCGCGGCCCCAATATGTGGACCTACCGTCCCGTGCTGGAGGTTTGGCTGGACTTGGGTGAGCTGGAAGACTTCCCCACCAACAAGCTGGACGGCTTCACCCCGCGGCTGACGGCGGCCCTGCCCGCCTTGATCGAGCACCACTGCGGCGTCGGCGAGCGCGGCGGCTTCTTGCAGCGACTCGAAGAAGGCACTTGGTGCGGCCATGTGCTGGAGCACATCGTCATCGAACTGCTCAACCTCTCGGGCATGCCCACCGGCTTTGGCCAGACCCGCTCGACCAGCCAGCACGGCGTCTACCGCATGGTGTTCCGCGCCCGCGATGAGCAAGTCGCCCGCAGCGCGCTGGCCGAAGGCCATGCGCTCTTGATGGCCACCATCAACAGCGAGCCCTTTGACGTCAACGCCGCCGTGGCCCGCATCCGCGACAAGCTGGACGACTGCTACCTCGGCCCCTCGACGGCCGCCATCGTGGCCGCCGCCACCGACCGCCGCATTCCGCACATCCGCCTGAACGATGGCAACTTGGTGCAGCTGGGCCATGGCGCCCGCCAACGCCGCATCTGGACGGCCGAGACCGACATGACCAGCGCGATTGCCGAAGGCATCGCGGGCGACAAAGACCTGACCAAGACCCTGCTGAAGTCAGTGGGCGTGCCTGTGCCCGAGGGCCAGGCGGTCAAGACCCCGGCCGAGGCCTGGGAAGTGGCGCAAGACCTGGGCCTGCCGGTGGTGGTCAAGCCCAGCGACGGCAACCATGGCCGTGGCGTGACCCTGGACTTGCAAAACCAAGCCGATGTCGAAGCCGCCTTCAAGGTGGCCGATGAAGAAGGCTCGGAAGTGCTGGTCGAGCGCTACATCCGCGGCAACGAGCACCGCCTGCTGGTGGTGGGTGGCCGGGTGGTGGCCGCCGCACGCGGCGAAGCCGCTTGGGTGGTGGGCGATGGCCGCCAGACGGTGCGCGAACTGGTGGATCACCAGATCAACACCGACCCGCGCCGAGGCCTGACCGAAGAATTCCCGCTCAACCGCATCACCCTGGGCGAAGACCCGGTGGTGATTCTGGACCTGCAGCGCCAGGGCCTGACGCCCGAGGCGGTGCCGGAGGCTGGCCGCCAGGTGCTGATTCAGCGCAATGGCAATGTGTCGATTGACTGCACGGCCGAGGTGCACCCCGATGTGGCGCATGCCGTGTCCTTGGCGGCCCGTGTGGTCGGCCTGGACATCGCCGGCGTCGACTTGGTCAGCGAAGACATCGGCAAGCCGATGAACGAAACCGGCGCGGCGATTGTGGAAGTGAATGCCGGCCCCGGCCTCTTGATGCACTTGAAGCCCGCCGGCGGCAGCCCGCAGCCCGTGGGCAAGGCCATCATCGACCACTTGTTTGCCGAAGACGAATCGGGCCGCATCCCGGTGGTGGGCGTGGCCGGCTCGCGCGGCACCCACACCATTTCGCGCCTGGTGGCTTGGTTGCTGCACCTGAATGGCCGCCATGTAGGCCTGGCCTGCCGCGACGGCCTGTTCCTGGGCAGCCGCCGGGTTGAGCGCCGCGCCTCCAACAACTGGGACGCCTCGCACCGCCTGCTGATGAACCGCACGGTAGATGCGGTCGTGATCGAGAACAACGCCTCTTCCATCTTGCGCGATGGCTTGGCTTATGACCGCTGCCAGGTTGGCGTGGTCACCGATATGGGCGGCATCGCCGGTTTGGGTGAGTTCGATGTGCAAACCGATGCACAACTGTTCAAGGTCTTGCGCACCCAGGTCGATGTGGTCTTGCCCGAAGGTGTGGCCGTGCTGAACGCGGCCGAGCCGGAGTTGCTGGAAATGGCCGAGCTGAGCGACGGCGATGTGCTGCTCTACGCCGTGGACGGCAGCCTGCCAGCCTTGGCCGAGCACCGCGCCACGGGTGGTCGCGCCGTCTTCTTGCAAGGCGGGGCGGCGGTGTTGGCCGATGGCCCCTCAGAAACGGTGGGCGCCAATGTCGATGCGCTGCTGAAGCGTTTCGCAGCCGCCGCCAATGCGGCCGACAGCGAGATCGATGCCTCCACCGTGCTGGCCGCCGTCGCGACCGCTTGGGCGATGAATATCTCCCCGGAGCTGATCTCTGCAGGCATGGACACCTTTGTCCCCGAGCTGGCCGCCTGAGGATGAAAACTTTTTACTGCCCGGCCGCCTAGCCTGACAGCCGCTCGCTACAAAAGTGCTCATCCTCCCGACCCGCCCGATACACATCAGCGCCAAACAAACCGATTCCAGAGGAAGCTCAAACATGGAAGTCTCTCGCACCCGCGCCTTGCGCGGCCCGAATATGTGGAGCCG
>NZ_JBMLSK010000056.1:0-2925 GCF_049240545.1 Roseateles sp.
CTGACGTTCGCAATGGAGATACTGTTGAAGTTCAGTATTCAGATGGAGCTATTCACACCTTCATTATTTCCTTTACTTACACCGGAGGACCCCAAATTTGGGCCAACCACAAGCAGGCTGGCGCCGAGGGCGAGCCAAAGTGCCGTTAGTTGCTGAGCTACGGAGTTAAAATCAGGATCAGATGAAATGAAGGCTCAGGTTCGGATGACTTCGCGGTGGCCCAGGCGCCTCTTCTGCCTAGCCGTCATCGGCGTCCTGTTTGCAATTGGGGCGAGGTTTTTTCTTCTTTGGTCTTCGCCCCAAGCGGGTTTCTCTGAGGGCGAAGTCACCAGTCTTGGCGTTTCGCCAGCACCGAGGTTTGTGACTCAAACCGCTGCCGAAAAGCCAGTTGAGTCGGATCCGAGGACCAACGTTGTCGCCGCCCAAGCGACAAGATTTGTAGACGCTTCGCCAGCGGAGATGTTGCAACAACTGGCGAACTCGCAGCAGCCTTATCCACTGTTGGTTTACCTTTATCAGCGCGGTAGGCCGGGCGACTACGAAGTAATCCGACATATAAGAGCCGAATGTTCTCTTGCCGGTCAGCTTGCCCATTATGCGAAGGAGCGAGGCCTGCTCAATGGCAACACTTTGACCATTCCATCGATGCAGTCGAACGGCCAGGCCCCTCCAACCTCTGAAACCACGCCAGCTATACACGCGCAGCGCATAACTGCTTTGCAGCAGATTGAAACAAGATGCACTCCGATAGGTCAAGAACACAATCGCTTCGATAGCCCGAATCCAGGTGATTCGAACGGAAAATTGCTTGTCAGCATGCTTGCGTCAAATTACACCGAACAAACTGCGAATCGGTTTAATGAAGCATTGAAGGCACAAGGGGTGCCAGTGACCGACTATGTGCTGCGATTGGCGCTGATTAGGCAGCACATGTCAGAGTTTTCCACATTCACCAGTGAGCGCCAGTTCGACGGCTTGATCGAGTTGGTTTCTCATGCTGCACAAATGGATGAGGCTGCACCAGGAGGCAGCCTTCGCGAGCTCGCCGCTTGCATGGCCGTTGGGGCTTGTGGAAAAAAGCTCGAAGAGCTCGACTTATCCTTCTACGACTTGCCGCCCGGTAGCCCGCAGCACGCCAAGGCGCTCGAAATGGTGCCCCGGCTAAGAGCTCTATTTCGCCTGTAAAGCTCAGCAGGAGTTGGGAGCGATAGACCCCGCCGACTACTGCGAAAGCCAGTACTTTCGCTCACGTAGGGCTAGTCAAATCTAAGTAGTCGGCCCTGCGAAATTCATCCCGGTGCCAGCCGCATTGAACCGAGCGGGCCGAAGCGCGTCGCAGAAGCACCGATCGCCGAGCGGGCGCGGTCCAAGACACGACGCACCGTGTAGACCCAGTTCGGTGCGAGCGCAAAAAGCCGCCGCCGGGCCTTGCGTGCCGCCTCCTTGGCCTGCTTGGCAATTGCACGCAGCAACCAGCGCAGGTTGAAGCCCGCCGCGCACAGCACCGCATGCAATGCATCCCCCTCGCTGCCCTTGAGCCAGCAGCGATCCATGCGGTGATCGGCCTTGGCATGTCCGATGGCCGGCTCCACCGCCTGGCGGCGCTTGAGCCATCGCTTTTGCACTGCCGTCAAGCTCTTGAACTTGCCCCGGTGGATCACCTCGACCGGCGCCACCTGAGCGTCCACGCCCCGGTACCCCAGATCCACCACCGCCGTCAGCGGCTTGACGCCGAGGTCCTGCAGCAGCGTCGTCGTCTGCTCCAACTGCGCCGCCAGCGTGTGCCCGTCGTACGGGTTGCCGGGGAAGCTGCGCGCTCCGACCATCAAGCCGCTCTTGTGGGTCACCGCCACGCTGACCTTGACGCCGAACTCGAAGGGCTTCCTGGCCTTGCCCTTGCCGATGCACTCGACCTCGGGGGCGTGCAGCGCGTAGAGCTTGCCCTTGTCTTGGCGGCGCTGGCTGTGGATGCGCCCGGCGCGCTCCATCCAGGGGGCCAGGACGGCTTGTGCCCCTTGGCTGAGGCTGCTCATCTTGCGCCTCACCTCACGCAGCACGATCCCGAGCACCGTGCGCTGGCGCCGCAGCACCCGCGCCAAGCGCTTGAACTGCTTGGCGTGGGCATAGCCGCTGGCGCGCCGGCGCAGCTTCTTGCCCTCGCGCTCATGGGTTTGCTTGAGCGCGATGCCGGCCTGCTTGGCCAGACGAACGATCTTGGCTCTTGCGGCTTCCAGCAAGCGACTGTCGGTGGGGTGCGCGACGGCCTTCTCCTGCACCGTGCTGTCGACGATCACGCGCTCGAACTCGGCCTTCTTGACGGCCTTGATCTCCAGCGCAGTCTCCACGGTGGTCTTGAGCAACTGCTCGACGCCGGCCTCGCCGATGAGGCGCCGGAAGCGGCCGATCTGCGTGGCGTCGCAAGGCAGGCGCGGCTGGTAGTACGCCATGCCGCTGAAGAACTGCCAGACGACGTTCTCGGCCCAGCGCTCGACGAGTTCCTCATCGCTCAAGTTGAAGGCGTGCTTGAGGTAGAGCAGCGCCACCATCAAGCGCACCGGCAGGCGAGGCCGGCCAGCGGGGCTGACCCCAGCCCCAACGAGCTGCGCGGAGGGGCCGAAGAGGTCAGCGCCCTGGACGAGACGGCCCTTGCGGTCGCGATGGGCCAGCGACGGGGCCAAGACAGCTTCGAGGGTCTGCCAAGGCATGCGACGCGCCAGCACCGCCAGCGGGTGGCGCAGGTCGATCATGTTCTCCAGACGGGCGCGGAAGAAGTCGTCGGTGGCCATCCAAGCTGCTCCAAAACTCCCAGGAATTGAGGGGTAGTGGAATTGAAGCTGGGAGTTCTGGCTATTGGCGATGGCCCTGAATCCAGGGCTGCGCTCCTATGAGCGGTGTGGGTGGTGAGGGGTTTTGCAGGGCCGACTA
>NZ_JBMLSK010000057.1:0-1119 GCF_049240545.1 Roseateles sp.
CGTGCCGCTGGATGTGATCCTGAATGAAGATGGGGTGGCGTGGCAGGGGGGGTGAGGGTTGCACGAGGACGCGTATCGCCTCGCTCTTGTCGAGATCGTCAAGGGTTCGCCTTGGTGCATGGATGCGCTGCGAGCGGTAGCGTCCCTCCGGCTTGGATCCTGGTGCATCGGCGCAGGCGCCGTGCGGAATCTGGTCTGGGACCATCTTCATGGGTACACGCAGCCCTCGCGGTTGCCGGACCTGGATGTCGCGTACTTCGATCCGCAGGACTTGAGTTCCGAGGCGGAAGGGGCGCTGCAGTCTGCACTGCAGTCTCTGATGCCTGATCTGCCGTGGGAGGTCACCAACCAGGCCGGCGTGCATCTGTGGTTCGAGAGCTGCTTCGGTCAGCCAGTGGCGCCCTTGCATTCCCTCCATGAAGCTGTGGCCAGTTGGCCCGAGTACGCAACCTGCGTCGGCGTCACGCTTGACGGTGCGCAGAACATCGACGTCATCTCCCCTTGGGGTCTGGACGACCTCTTCAGCATGGTGGTACGTCGCAACCCCATCCGGGCCAGCGCCCGGACTTATCTCCAACGTGTGAAGCAGAAGCAATACCTTCGACGATGGCCACGGGTCCGCGTGGTGGCATGAGGTACCTGCTCATCACACTCTTGATGGCCCTCGCTCATCGAGGGCCATCATCTGGCCTGGCAGATGACCTGCGATCGGCCTTGCGGCAAGCCATTCGGGTGAACGTCCAAGAGAACACCATGTCAGTCCCCATCGAAGTTCTCGCCCGGCAGTTGCTGCAACAGCCGGCATCGGATCGCATGCCGATGAGGACGTGTTATCTCCTCCGGGATCGTCTCTGACCAAGCCGGCACCACTGACACACTGTGGTGAAATCAAGATGTGGAAGCTTTGGCAATGACGGCCCCGAGACCCACCCGCGGTCTCGTCACGCTTCGGCGTGCCTTTCCGGCAGATGCGCTATGCCTGTCGGTGCTGGCCATGCAGGTATTCCTGGACACCTACGCCACCGACGGCATCCGCCCAGCCTTGGCCAGCACCGTGGTCTCGGCGTATTCGAAGGCCAGCTTCGATGAGGCGATCATGCACCCTCTTACGCGTATGGT
>NZ_JBMLSK010000058.1:0-1755 GCF_049240545.1 Roseateles sp.
GGCTTACAACGCCTGCCGTAGCGGGTCGGGGGCTGAGCGAGGGGTTAGGCCGCACGCGACTGGGCTGAAGTGACGTGCATTCTCTGGAAATTGACGCTAAGGCTTCTTGCCAAGTATTTGTTATTGAAAGAAGCTGGAGCATCGATTTTGATGATGGCGGATACCAAGGGCGCTCTCGCTATGCAGCGCTCGTGATAGCTCCATGCAATCCTCTCTAAGAAGTTGAGCATTTGCAGTTTCAGCGCCGCCGAGATGTAGATAGTCGGCCCTGAACAACCCGCGTGCCGCTCTACGCCGCTGTTCTGAGCGTCAGCCGAGGCGGCGCACCGCCAGTCTGGCCAAGCGCGATCAGGGCGATCAAGGCCAAGAGAAGCACCCGCAGGTGCGCCAGGATCAGCCGCAGGTTGTGCCCGGCGCCGCACAGCACTGCGTGGATCGCGTCGCCGTCGCTTCCCTTGAGCCAGTTGCGCGCCAGCAGACCGTCGGTCTTCATGTGCCCGATGGTGGGCTCGATGGCCTGGCGACGCTTGAGCAGCTTCTTCAGTGCAGGCGGCAGTCCCCGGGTGTGGCTGATCAGCAGCCGGGTGCCCTCGGGCGGTTGCACGCCGCGGTAGCCCCGATCGGCCAGCGCCAGGCTGGGCTGCACGCCTGTGAGGATCTCTACCTGCTCGAGCTGGCTGTGCAGCGTGTGGCCGTCGTAGGGCGAGCCGGGCATCGAGCGCATGCCCACCACCACACCCTCCTTGGCCGTCACGGCCACCGAGGTCTTCACACCGAACTCGTACGGCGTCCTGGCCTTGCCTTTGGCGATGCACTCCACCTCCGGGGCGTGCAGCGCATACAGCTTGTTCTTGGAGTCCCGCTGCTGGGCGTGCAGGCGCTGCGCCGTCTCGATCCGGGTCTTCAGCGCGCCGGTGATCTCGCCTGCCTTGCGCTGCACGTCGCGGATGACACGGCCCAGCCAAGTCCGCAGCTTCCTCACCTCGCGGCGCATGCGGCGCCACTGCTGGGCATGGGCGTAGCGTCCGGCCTGAGCGTCGGCGGTTTTGCCAACCCTCGCGTAGCTCTGGCGCAGCTCGATGCCGCACTCCTGCGCCGCGGCCACCAGCTGCTCTCGCGCCCGGTTCAGCAGACGGCTGTCGGTGGGGTGCGCAATCGCCTTGGGCTGCACCGTGGTGTCCACGATCACGGTGTCCAGGCTCTGCCGCTTCATCACGCAAGCGGACACAGCCGCCTTGATGCTGTGCTCCAGCAGCCACTCGCAGCCTTCCTCGCCGATGCGCTGCCGCCAGCGCACCAGGCTCGACGGATCGCAGGGCAGCTCGTGCCGGAAGTAGCGCTCACCGCTGAAGTGCTGCCAGTACGGGTTCTCGATCCAGCGCTCGACCACGTCCTCATCCGACAGCGCGTACGTGTGCTTCAGGTACAGCAGCGAGGCCATCAGCCGCGTGTCCAGCGCCGGGCGGCCAGTCGTGCTCTCGAACTTCGGGCCCCAGGCCTCGGAGAAGGCCGACCAGTCGATCAGCGAGGCGAGCTTGACGAGTTCGTGCCGCTGATCGATCAGATTGACCAGCTCCATCCGGAACAGGTCCTGTTCGGCGACATCAACACGGGACTTCGGACCCATCGGCGACCTCGGCGCAGTTTGCAAGGAACCGAGGGGTATTGGGCCTCAATCCTGCAACTCGCACCATCGGCCATCCCCCGGAAAGCTAGTAATGGCGGGGGTTCTGGGGTTGTTCAGGGCGGACTACA
>NZ_JBMLSK010000059.1:0-10133 GCF_049240545.1 Roseateles sp.
CGAGGTTGTACTCGGTCTCGAATGAATGCTGGATCTTGAGCGTCTTGCGGGCCAGTTCGATCGCGTCATCCTGATCCTGCTCTGCCGATGCCTCAATACGAAGGGCAACGCCCGTGCTGCCGCGTGGCCGGAACTGTGCGCGGCGCAGACGGATTTTCTCGACCCCAAGGGACGACAGATCATCGAAGGTCTCCAGGCCTTCGCGCAGTTCATTGAGCTTGAAGCGGGTCTTCTCGATTTCCTCAGGCTGGATCTCACGGCCAACCACATGCTTGCCGAACAACTGCAGCACGGTCTGGTGGTTCTTGGAACCGCCCTTGACCACGCTCTCGATAACGCCGGTAGCCGGCTGGTAGACGACCGCCGTTTCCAAGGCGATGCGAGTGGTCTGCCGGTTGAACTTGTTTTCGGTGAAGTGCGCCAGCGCCGTGATCGGACCTTCCACATAGATGGTCAGCTGCACACTGCCATCAGCAGCATGGACGCTCTGCTCAATGTGGGTGCTTTTGCCCGCGCCAGATTTTTCGAAGAGCTTGGCCACCTCATGGCTGAACGCCTCCAACTTCTCCCGCTCGTTGGTCAGGTCCAGGCCAGCCTCGATGCGGTGCTTCTTCCAATACTTGCCGTTGGCCTTCGCCTGGAAGGCCAGATGCAACTCGACGTCACGGAACAAGTGATCACGGGCGTGAAACACCCACAGCGCCTGTTCGCGCGGGTCCCGACTGGCAAAAGCATCCAGCGCCTCCTGATCCGCAGCGCACGCCGTATGAAATTCATTGCTGGCCAGATCGTTGGACAGCAGATGCACGCGTCGCAGGTCGTCATGCCAAAGGTGCAAGTCTTGCCCAAGCGCGGACATTTCCTCGTCGGACATGCCGTCTGCACCCATCGACGCATGCAGCGCTTCGATAGCCGCATTGACCATGGCAGGCAACGTCTCGGGCGGACTATCCCAGTCAATGGTCAGGCGGGGGGCAATCGGATGCGCGTCTGTGAACTCGCGCAGCGTGGGCATCGAGACATGGCGCAGAAAGTGGGCTGGAGAAAAGATTTTCAAAGTGATGGGTCCTCATTGGTACTTGCGCACAAGGCCAACCAGGACGCCAAAAATCTCGAGCTTGCCGTTGGGCCGAATCACTGGGTAATTCGGATTGGCAGGCAACAGGTGATATCCGTCTTTGTCTCGTGCAAGTGTTTTTAGAGTGAATTGGTCATCAACGACCGCGACCACGATATCTCCCTGCGTGGCTTCGGTCTTGCGCTCCACGACGGCCAGATCGCCGTCATGAATGCCGGCGTCCACCATGCTGTCGCCTTTGACGCGAATGAGCACCGTCTTGTTGGGCTGCTGAATCAGGAAGCGATCGATGGTGATCTGTTCATGAACGTCGCTGTCGGCCGAAATTGGCATGCCGGCCGGCACGGGCTGGGTTGCAATGGCACGATCAAAAAATCGTTCGCTCGGCGCCCAGTCCCCATCGGAGGTGCGCTCCAGCATGCCCGTGCCCTCCAGCCGCTCCAGAACCTTCTTGACCGCCGACTTGGAGGCGAAGCCCAGAAGGCTCATCAGACGGGCGTAGGACGGCAACACCCGATGCTCGGCGTAGTAGCCCTGCAGCGTGGCGAGGTGTTCGTGGTCGTTGATAGCTTTCTTCACGGCACCCATTGTAGAGAACGTTCGTTCTCCATGCAACCGATGGCATTCGGAGTGAACTTTTGGTCTGGTTTTGGCAATTGCCCTCAACCTTCCGCACCTGTCCGAAACCTCCTGCTGGCCTTGCCATGGTCCCCTGGAGACAATTTTTTCCTTCGATCGTTGAACATCAAGGACTGGCAACCAATGCAAGAAATCAACCGCCGCCCGCCCGAATCCATAACCGTTTCAGAGCGCATGGATGAGGTGGCTGCCCTGCTGGCAAGGGGCATTTCCCGTGTGTGGGATCAATCTGTCGCGAAGTCCGCAAATGCGGCCTCCAAGAGCCATTTAGGACTTGGCTATTCCGGCCACCAGAGCGTTCATACGGACCCGTCAACCAAAGTCACGGAGTCCAAATGACCACCACGCAATCACCCTACGTCACGTCGCCCTCGGTGCTGGCGCAAATCGCCGGATTGCCCGACCTGTCGATGATCGACATTAAAGCGCTCTGGAAAGATCTGTTCGGCAAAGACACGCCGACCCACAACCGCCAGTTCCTGGAGCGCCGCCTGGCCTTCCGGCTACAGGAAATCGAGTTCCGCAAGATCGATCGCAACATGGTCGACCGCAACAAGCGCCGGATCCAGGCGATCATGGATTCGGGCCAGAACAAGAAACTGGAACGCGACTTCCATCTGATGGCTGGCACGCTCCTCACCCGCGAGTACCAGGGCAAGGAATACCAGGTCATGGCCACGGTCGACGGCCAGTATGAATTCGAGGGGCGCCCGTACCGCAGCCTCTCGCGCATCGCCAAGGAGATCACCGGCACGGCATGGTCCGGCCCCGTTTTCTTTGGACTGAAGGCCAACGCACCGTCCAAGCCAGCCGCGAAGAAGGGAGCACGCAAATGAGCGAGGTTCTCAAACGCCGCCAGCGATGCGCCGTGTACTGCCGGGTCTCCAGTGACGAACGGCTGGACCAATCCTTCAACTCCATCGACGCCCAGAAGGAAGCCGGCCATGCCTACATCGCCAGCCAGCGCAGCGAAGGCTGGATTCCGGTGGCCGACGACTACGATGATGGCGGCTTCTCGGGCGGCAACATGGAGCGTCCCGCCCTGCGCCGATTGATGACCGACATCGAGGACGGCCGCGTTGACATCGTGGTGGTCTACAAGATCGACCGCCTCACCCGCAGCCTGGCCGATTTCTCCAAAATGGTCGAGGTGTTCGAGCGCGCGGGTGTGTCCTTCGTCTCGGTCACCCAGCAGTTCAACACCACCACATCCATGGGCAGGCTGATGCTCAACGTCCTGCTGTCTTTCGCGCAATTCGAACGAGAGGTCACGGGTGAGCGCATCCGCGACAAGATCACGGCGTCAAAACGCAAGGGCATGTGGATGGGTGGTGTGCCGCCGCTGGGCTACGACGTGAAGGACCGGCGCCTGATCCCCAATGAGCGGGAGGCCAAGATCATCAAGCACATCTTTACGCGGTTCGTTGAACTGGGCTCCACCACCAAGCTCATGAAGGAGTTGCGCATGGACGGCGTCACGTCCAAGGCCTGGACCACCCAGGACGGCAACGTCCGCGAGGGCAAGCTGATCGACAAGGGGCTGATCTACAAACTCCTGGGCAACAGGACGTACCTTGGCGAATTGCGCCACAAGGAAGAATGGTTCAAGGGTGAGCACCAGCCTTTGATCGAGCCCAGCACCTGGGAGGCCGTGCAGTCCGTCCTCAAAATCAGCCCTCGCACCCGGGGCAACAACACCCGGGCCACCATTCCATTCCTACTCAAGGGCATCGTTCAGGGCGCAGATGGGCGGGCCTTGACCGTGGCCTGGAGCCGTAAAGGCAGCGGCAAGCTGTACCGGTACTACATCCACACCCGTGAGAACAAGGAGCATGCCGGTGCGTCCGGTCTGCCACGGCTGCCCGCAATCGAGCTGGAGGCCAACGTGGTGGCGCAGATGCGCCGCATCCTGCGCGCGCCCGATCTCAAAACCCGGGTGGCCCAATACATGACCGCACGGGATCCGCTGGTCAATGAGGCCAGCGTATGCATTGCCATGCTGCAGATCGACAAGATCTGGGACCAGCTGTTCCCGGCAGAGCAAGAGCGCATCGTCCGCCTGCTGATCAAGAAAGTGGTGGTCACGCCCCACAACATCGAAGTGCAGTTCATGCCGAATGGCCTGGAGCGGCTAGCCGCTGAATTGAATCTGCCTGCCCCCAAAGAAGCAGTTGAGGTGGCCGCATGAACGAGATCACGATCAAGGCGACCGGGGAAGCCGATGTGGTCAGCGCCAGCAATGGCAGCATGAACGTGACCATCCCGATCAAGATCATCCGACGCGGCCGGCGCAAAGCCGTGACCCTGCCGGACGGCACTGCCGTGCAACCGCGCGCCTGGGACAACCAGCCCACGCCGATGCAAATGGCGTTGGTCCGTGGGCATCGGTGGCTGGCCATCCTGGAGTCCGGAAAGGCTAGGAATCTGGCCGAGGTTGCCGAGATGGAAGGGATGGACCGGGCGTACGTAAGTCGGATGATGAACCTCACCACGCTGGCACCTGACATCGTGGCTGCCATCCTGGACGAGTCATTGCCGGACCACGTCACCTTGTTCGATCTGGCTTCTGGCACGCCATTACTGTGGGATGAGCAGCGGGCACTGCTTTGTATTTAACTTCGAAAAGCCGCGAACATTAAGCAAATCGCGGGTGACCGATGTGATCCGGGTCCCCTTGATAACGTGATCATTTGGATCTGCGCTGCCCAGAAGCTTTATGAGGTCCATTTACGTGGTGCTCCCCAAGTGCTTGAATTGCTGGCTCCACTAGCGAAGCACGCGACAGCCCCGACAGGACCCCACACGCCTCAACCGTACCGACACCCGCGCAGCTGTTTCGAAGATCGAGTAATTGCTTTTGCAAAGACTTCAGTTCTTTGATGCGGATCGTCACATGCTTGATGTGCTCATCGACCAAGTCGTTGATCACCGAGCAGTCGTGGGGCGGCGAATCCTTGAAACGCAAGAGCGTGCGGACCTCCTCCAATGTCATATCCAGGCGACGACAGTGGCGTACGAAGGACAAGCGCTCAACATGTGCTGGCCCGTAAACCCGGTAGTTGCCCTCTGTCCTGTCGGTTTGCGGCAGCAGGCCTTCGCGCTCGTAGTACCGGATGGTTTCCACTTGCGTGTGAGTTGCCTTGGACAGTTCTCCGATTTTCATAACAACCCCTTGGTCTGCTACATGCTCAGAATTGGAAAAATTCTAGCCCCTTGACACTAAAGTGGCTACAGGGTTTCTAATATCCACATGAGCCAAAGATCAGACATCCTCCCCTGCGCAGACCAACCGGAGCAGACCCCCGCCAGCACGTTCTGCTGCGGAGAGTCAACTTGCGCCTCTGCGTTGTCGCCCGTTCAAGACCCCAGCGTGGCTTCGTCAGCGCCGGTCGGGAGCAGATTTCGAATCGCCAACATGGACTGCTCGTCAGAAGAGTCGGAGATCCGACGAGCCTTGGACAAAGTTGTCGGAATCCATGGACTACATTTCAATCTTGGGGAGCGCGTCCTGACGATCAGTGCCGACGTGGTCGCCATCCCACCAGCTCTGGAGGCCATCAAGAAAGCTGGTTTCAAGCCGGAGCCCTTGCCCCAGGAAACAGGCAACCATCAAGTCCCTGCTGGGTTTTGGTCATCGTGGGGGAAACTTATCCTAGCACTCGGCTTAGCGCTGATCGCCGAAGCGATTGCATTTGCATTTCCGACCAATCAATGGATCTCCGCCATCGGCATGGTCTTGGCGTTAGGTGCAATTTTCTTGTCGGGGTTTGGCGTGTACGCCAAAGGCTTGGCAGCCCTGCGTCAGGCGCGGTTGAACATCAATGCGCTCATGACGGTAGCCGTCACCGGCGCTTTCTTGATTGGCCAATGGCCAGAAGCCGCCATGGTCATGGCGCTATACGCCATTGCAGAAGCCATTGAAGCGCGCGCAGTCGATCGCGCGCGTGGCGCAATCAAGAGCCTCCTTGCCATGTCCCCCGAGTTGGCCGAAGTTCGGCAAAACGACGGCACATGGATTCGGATGAACGTCAAGTTGGTCTCGTTGGACTCGGTTGTTCGCATCGCTCCGGGTGAACGAGTTCCACTAGATGGCACCATCACCGTCGGTCAAAGTGCAGTGGACCAATCGCCCTTGACTGGAGAAAGTCTGCCCGTAGACAAGACGCCGGGCGACGAGGTTTATGCCGGGACGATCAACCAAGCAGCAGCCCTTGAAATCCGGGTCACGTCTCTGGCCTCTGACAGCACACTCAGTCGGATCATTAAAGCGGTCGAAGAGGCCCAAGCCAGCCGCGCGCCAACCCAGCGCTTCGTAGATCAATTTGCTGCAATCTACACGCCAGCTGTCTTTGCTCTTGCACTGTTGGTCGCTTTGCTGCTGCCTTGGGTCGCAGGAGTCACATGGTTGCAGGCAATCTACAAAGGCTTGGTTTTGCTGGTAATCGCCTGTCCTTGCGCGCTGGTCATCTCCACGCCTGTCTCGGTGGTGAGTGGGCTGGCCGCCGGGGCACGGCGCGGTATTTTGATCAAAGGTGGCGTCTATCTGGAAGAAGCACGCAAAATTAAAGCTGTGGCTCTGGACAAAACAGGGACCATCACCGAGGGCAAGCCCAAACTTGTGGCATTTGAGGCTATTGCCTTGGATGAGCCCCGAGAACGCCTTGAGCGTTTGGCAAAGAGTCTGGCTTCACGCTCGGATCACCCCGTCTCGAAAGCGATTGCCCAGGGCCTGACTGAATCTACTCAAGAGGTCCTTTCGTTTGAAGCCGTTGCGGGTCGTGGGGTCCAAGGCGTTATCGACGGGCACCCCTACATCCTGGCCAACCACCGTTGGATCGAGGAGCGCAATCAATGCTCTCCAGAGTTGGAAGCTCGGCTCGCTGAACATGAGGGCGCAGGAAGAACCGTGACCATTCTGGCAAATCGAGATCGGGTGATCGCACTCTTCGCGGTGGCGGACACGATCAAAACATCGTCGACACAGGCCATCGCTCAATTGAAGACGCTTGGCGTCACACCCATCATGCTGACGGGAGACAATGCGCTGACAGCAAAGACGGTGGGACACAAGGCCGGAATTTCTGAAATCCGGGGCAACTTGCTGCCAGAAGACAAACTCAAGGCGATCGAAGAATTTCAGGGTCAGTACGGCGTGACGGCCATGGCAGGCGATGGCATCAATGATGCCCCTGCACTGGCAAAGTCAAACATCGGATTTGCAATGGGTGCGGCTGGAACCCATACAGCGATGGAGGCCGCAGACATCGTGGTCATGAACGATGATCTGCGCAGATTGCCCGAGACGATTCGCCTGTCCAAGCAGACCCATGTCATTTTGTGGCAGAACATCACTCTCGCTTTGGGAATCAAAGCGGTGTTCCTACTGATGGCTATCTTTGATGACGCCTCCATGTGGATGGCTGTATTCGCTGACATGGGTGCGAGCTTGTTGGTGGTCTTCAACGGACTGCGTCTTCTCAAGGCAGTCAAATGAGTGCTGTCATCCGGATACCATCGAACTGCAGTGGCCTCAGGAATCATGAGGTCAAGGACCTGGCAAGTGGCCTTCGAAGCCTAAAGCTACTACACTATCAGGAATGAAAAAGTTCTTGGCAATCTTTTTGCTGGTTCTGTTGCCCTTGCAGTTCAGCTGGGCAGCAGTGGCTGGCTATTGCCAACATGAGGCCGGTGTGACTGCCAACCACCCTGGACACCACACCCACGACCATCAAGCAGCTGACAACCACGAATCTGGCAAAGATGGCACTGCATCAACTGGGGTACACCACGACTGTGCGACATGTCATCTGGGTTGCGCAGCTGCGCTGACCAGTGATCTGAAGACGCCCATAGCGGCAACGGGTCAGGACCATCGATCCGACGACCACGTCAACCCCACTCCGGCCCATACCGAGCGCCCCGAACGGCCGCAATGGCCCAGGCTTGCCTGATCGGCGAGCCTCGGGTTTCCACTTCCCTTTTTTCGAATCCCTTGTGCGCTGACGCGCGTGACGCATTGAGCGTTGTGCACTAAAGCCCGCGACCTTTGCGTCGCCGCTCGCTGATCTCCCTGGTTGTTTTCACCATTGGAGATGAGTCATGCGTTTGAGTGAAAAAAAGACAGCCCCCCTTCGATTGGTGCTGTCGGCCATTGCATTGAGTTGTGGAGTCCTGAGCGCCCATGCACAAGGCCATACCGATGCTGCGCCTGGTGGCGCAGCGTCATTGAAGGAAGTTTTCGAGACAGCCTGGCAGAGGCAACCCGAGGCACGCGCACTTCAATCGCGCCGTGACGCCGCGCAGGCCCAAGCCAAAGCCGCTGGGCTGCTCTCGCCTGAGGCACCCTCACTGGAAATCAGTCAGCGATCGGACCGGACGACTGGCAACAACGGCGCGCGTGAAGCCGAGATCGGTATCGCGGTTCCCATCTGGCTACCCGGGCAGCGCACGGCCAGTGCCGAGTTGGCTCAGGCTGAAATCTCATTTGTTGAGCGCCGAGTCCTTGCCTCCCAATTGCGGCTTGCCTCTTCGGTCAGGGACGCCTGGTGGAGCTGGCAGCGTGCTCGGGTCGATGCAGAGCTGGCGCGCGAGCAGTTGACCAATGCCAGACGACTGGCCGCTGACGTTGCCAAGCGGACACAGGCAGGTGACCTGGCACGGTCAGACCAGCACCAGGCAGAGGGCGCCGTGGCTGCGGCTGAAGCGCTTGCCGCTCAGGCACAGGCTGCATCAGCCGTTGCGTCTGCACAGCTTGCTGCGCTCACGGGTGGGGTCGCTGCGCCTGACTCGATCCACAACGGAACAGGTGAACCGTCACCTGTTCCGTCTCAAACTGCCCGTCATCCGCTGCTTGCAGAGTTGGAAGACCGCATCGCCGTTGCCGAGCGCACGGCCAATCTGATCAGCACCCAAAAGCGCGCCAACCCCGAACTGACGGTCGCCACCACGCGAGACCGAGGAGCTTTTGGAGAGCGGTACGGCCAGACTGTGCTTATCGGCGTTCGAGTTCCCTTTGGCGCAGGCCCCAGGTATGACGCTCGTGTCGCGACGGCGCAGGCCGAAGCCATTGAGGTGCAGTCCCAACTCACCCTCGAGAGGGACCGCATTCAAGCCGATCAGCGCGGAGCTGCGTCACGCGTGGAGGCCGCTCGCACACAACTCGACGCCGCCCAGCGAAGGGCCAGGCTGGCCAGAGAGTCACGTGGCTTTTTTGACAAGTCATTCAGGCTTGGAGAGACCGATCTGCCAACCCGCTTGCGCATCGAGGCTGAGGCCGTCGAAGCAGAACGCCAAGAGGCCCGCAGCCGAATCGATCTGGCCAGCGCCATCTCAGCGTGGCGGCAGTCCTTGGGCTTGCTGCCCCAGTGACGTTGACGCCCCCCAAAAACTCAAGGAACACCATGAAGCTCATTCATTCAACAGCGGCCACTCTGTTGGCACTGTTACTTACCCTGTTTATCCCATTGGCTATCGCAGGCCCTGGACACGACCATGGCGACACAGCCCCGCAAGCCACAAGTTCCGCGCTGCCTCGCTTCACTGCAGTCTCAGAGGATCTGGAACTGGTCGGCATCGTCAATGGGAAGCTGATCACGCTTTATCTGGACCGCTTTAAAGACAACAGCCCGGTCAACGACGCCCAAATCGAAATTGATATCGCTGGCAGCAAATACCAAGCGCAAAAGCATGCCGATGGCGAATACGAGGTCACTCTTAAAGAACCGCTTAAACCTGGCGTGATGGCAATCACCGCAACGATCAACGCGGGCGAACTGATCGATTTGCTTGCCACCGAACTTGATTTGCACGCAGATGCAGATGCGCCAGGCATCCGCGATGCATGGAAAGCTATTGCCATGTGGATCGGTGCCGGTTTGCTGGCCATGATAGCGCTGGGCGCGATCGTCCGCTTTCGTCACCAAGCTCGTCGCGCATAAGGGGGAATCCACATGAAACTCAAAAACACTTCGAACAAACTCCGCTGGTTGGCGCTCTGCACAACTTTGAGCCTCGCAAGCGCAGGAATGCCGTCTTTCGCTGGTGAAGGTCATGACCACGGCGCGGCGCCTGCACTAGCAAACGCAAATGGTCCGCAGCGTATGGCCGATGGCAGCGTATTTCTTCCCAAACCAGCCCAGCGACAGCTCAATTTGAGAACACTGGCAGTGGAAGTTGCCGATGTACCGCGCTCGTTCGAACTCAATGGCCGGGTTTTGATGGACCCCAATGCGGGCGGGAAGGTGCAGCCAATCAACGCCGGACGGATTGAACCGGGTCCCAAGGGATTGCCCACTGCCGGACAAGCAGTGACAAAGGGCGATGTGCTGGCCTATGTGGTCCCGGCGGTGGCACCACTAGAGAGGGCCAGCCAGTCGGCTCAATTGGCCGAGTTGCGTGCTGCCAAGTCCCTGGCCGA
>NZ_JBMLSK010000059.1:10233-13613 GCF_049240545.1 Roseateles sp.
GGGACTTTGGCCAACAACATTGGTGGTGCGTCGCTGGCCATCGGTGAGCAGCACGTTCCTTTGAGCTTCATCGGCGCGGCACGCAGCTTGCGTGAACAGGCATTGCCCCTGAACTTTCAGGCACTAAACCCGCAAGCGCTGGGCCTGGCTGTGGGGCAGCCAGTCAAAGTCTATGTGCAGTCCAAGCAAAAGACTTCGGGCATCCCTGTACCACTGTCTTCACTCATGAAAAACGCCGCCAACCAAACGGTGGTCTGGGTCAAGACGGCCCCCGAGAAGTTTGAGCCCCGTACAGTGACTTTGGAGCCTCTGGATGGCACGCGAGTGGCCGTGACCTCCGGCCTGAAATCAGGAGATCGTGTGGCCACTCAAGGGGCCACTCTGATCAATCAGATTCGCTAAGGGAGCCACAACATGTTCAAGTGGCTTCTCGAAAATAGTCTGGCCAATCGCTTGCTGGTACTCATTGCCGGTGCAGTGCTGATGGGCTACGGGGCATTTACCCTCACGCGAACCCCTGTGGATGTCTTCCCCGACCTCAACAAGCCCACGGTCACGATCATGACCGAGGCGGGAGGGATGGCAGCCGAGGAGGTGGAGCAATTGATCACTTTCCCGCTGGAAACAGCGATGAACGGGTTGCCAGGGGTGGAGTCCATCCGCTCCACCTCGTCTGCTGGCTTGTCCTTCCTGTATGTGACCTTCAATTGGGACACGGAAATTTTCCGGGCGCGCCAACTGGTGTCTGAGCGACTCTCTGCCATGGAGCAAGGTCTGCCTGGGAACGTCACGCCTCGCATGGGGCCGATCAGCTCTATCATGGGCGAAATCATGCAGATCGCCATCCCGGTCGATCCGCAAAAGATTTCGCCGATGGCAGTTCGCGAATACGCCGACTGGGTTCTGCGTCCCCGTTTGATGACCATTCCGGGCGTCGCACAAATCATCCCCATCGGTGGCGAAGTGCGGCAGTTTCAAGTGCAGCCCAGCACTGCGCGCATGTCTGACCTCGGAATCTCGCTGGACCAGTTGGAAGCCGCGCTGCGCAGCTTCTCGGCCAACACGTCAGGGGGCTTTCTTGAACTCAATGGCCGTGAGTACCTCATCCGCAACCTGGGGCGAACCTCCCGGCTTGATGATTTGCGCAATTTGGCGATCGCCGCCAAAAACGGGCAACCCATTTTGCTCAGGCAAATCGCGGAGGTGACCTTTGCCCCAGCCATCAAGCGTGGCGATGCGGGATACGAGGGCAAACCGGCTGTCATCCTGGGGGTTCAAAAGCAGCCTACTGCAGACACCACCAAACTCACCCAGTCCATTGAAGAGGCGATCGTCGGCCTGAAGGCATCGTTGCCTGAAGGGATGGAAGCTCCTCGCGTCACGTTCCGTCAGGCCAGCTTCATCGAGGCGTCAATCTCCACGCTGCAAGGCAAACTGATAGGCGCGTCGGTATTTGTGGCGGCGATTCTGTTCTTTTTTCTGGGAACAGTTCGCCCGACCATCATCGCGCTCACCGCCATTCCGGTGTCGATTTTCATTACCGCGCTGGTGTTCAAGTATTTTGGCCTGTCGATCAACACGATGACTCTGGGGGGATTGGCGATCGCGATCGGCGGTCTGGTGGACGATGCCGTGGTGGATGTGGAAAACATCCTTCGCCGCTTGAAAGAGGATCGTGCAAAGGACGCCAATAACCGTCTGCCCTTGCTGCAACTCGTGGCCAAGGCATCTATGGAGGTTCGCTCCGCCATCCTCTACGCGACGGTCATCATCGTGCTGGTGTTTCTGCCGCTGTTTGCGCTGCCGGGCCTAGAGGGAAAACTGTTTGTGCCACTGGGCATCGCCTTCATTGTCTCCACGCTGGCATCCTTGCTGGTGTCGGTCACGGTGACCCCCGTGCTGAGCTACTACTTGCTGCCCCGTATGAAGAATCTGGACCATGGCGACACCAAGGTCCTGGCGTGGCTCAAGAATCGGTACAAGAGTGGGCTTCAACTGGTTCTGGACAAACCTCGCGCAGCCCTGGCCAGCGCCGGTGCCGCCGTGGTCTTGGCGGCTGTTGCGGTCCCCTTCTTCCCCACCACATTCCTGCCCCCTTTCAATGAGGGCACGCTTCTGGTGGGCTTGCGTCTCAACCCGGGCGTCACCCTGACGGAGTCGTCAGCCCTGGCTCGCCAGGCCGAAATTCTGGTCAAGCAGGTGCCTGAAGTTGTTCATGTGGGTCGACGCAGTGGGCGCGCTGAGTTGGATGAGCACGCCGAAGGCGTCCATGTCAGCGAGTTGGACGTGGGCATCAAGCCCGCCGGAGAGTTGACCCGCTCGATGGACGAAGTCCGGGCGGACATCCGCGCGCGTCTGGTCAACTTGCCTGCATCTATTGAAGTGGGGCAACCGATCTCTCACCGGATTGATCACATGCTTTCTGGAGTTCGATCTCAAATCGCCATCAAGATTTTTGGCGAAGACCTGGATGTGCTGCGGGGCCAGGCGGATGCACTGAGATCCCGACTGGCCAACATTCAGGGCATTGCGGACTTGCAAATCGAAAAACAGGTCCTTGCACCCCAGATCAAGGTTCGGGTGGACTACGCGGCTGCGGCTCAATATGGTTTGTCCGGCTCGCAAGTGCTCTCGACGCTGCAATCGCTGGTCGAGGGTGAAAGAGTCACCCAGATCATGGAAGGCGGACGACGGTTTGCACTGGTGGTACGACTGCCTGAGTCTGCACGATCGCTCGAAGGTCTGGGACAAATGCTGATTGAGACCCCTTCTGGCAGGGTGCCACTGTCCAAGATCGCCTTGATTGAGGATGCCGATGGCCCCAACCAGATCAGCCGCGACAACGGCAAGCGTCGAATCGTGATCTCTGCTAACGCCTCAGGTCGTCCGCTGTCGGAGGTCATTGTCGACATCCGCAAAGTCGTCTCTGAATCGCGCTTGCCCGAGGGCTACTTCATCACCCTGGGCGGGCAGTTCCAGGCGCAAGAGGAGGCCTCTCGACTGATCGCACTGTTGTCCGTGATCTCCGTGGTTTTGATGTTTGTGGTGCTTTACAGCCGCTACAAGTCCGTCGTGCTCTCGGGGCTGATCATGGTGAATATTCCGCTAGCACTGGTAGGCGCTGTGCTGGGCTTGTGGCTGTCTGGGCAACCCCTGTCGGTTGCAGCACTGATTGGCTTCATCACACTGGCTGGAATTTCCGTGCGTAACGGAATCCTGAAGGTGAGCCACTACATCAACCTCATGCGCTTTGAAGGAGAGGCCTTCAACACGCAATTGATCTTGCGGGGATCACTGGAGCGCTTGAGCCCGGTCTTGATGACCGCTTTGGTGACCGCTTTTGCTCTGGCGCCCTTGCTTTTCGAAGCTGAGCGTCCAGG
>NZ_JBMLSK010000060.1:0-1003 GCF_049240545.1 Roseateles sp.
CAACTCCGAATCGCAACACGCTTCTTGAGGGCTTCGGCGAAGACCTCGTAAGGGGTACGCCAGCCTAGCGTCTTCCGCGGGCGGCTGTTGATCCTGCGCTCGATCTCTTGCAGCCGCTCGTCACTGACTGTCGCGAAGTCGGTGCCCTTGGGCAGGTAGTAGCGAACCAGTCCGTTGCCGTTCTCGTTCGAGCCTCGCTGCCACGACGCGTAGGGTTCGGCGAAGTAGAAGTCGGCCTTGCACGCGATCGCGATGATCTCGTGCTCGGCGAACTCCTTGCCGTTGTCCGCAGTGAGGGTGTGCACCAGGTGCTTGATGGGTGCCAGCGTGCCGATGATGGCGCGGCTCACAGCCTCTGCGGTCCGCTGCGACACGCGCCGAATCAGGTGCAGTCGCGAGTGCCGCTCAGTCAGGGTCACCAGCACCTGGCCGCCGTTGGCCTTGACCATGGTGTCCAGCTCCCAGTCGCCGATGCGGCTGCGCTCCTCCACCACCGGCGGACGCTCGCTGATGTCGCGCCGGTGTTTGATCTGGCCGCGACGATCCGGACGACAGCGGCGCCTCCTGCGTGGCTTGCTCTGCCGCAGCAGCGTATGCAGCGAGCCGCCACGCCGATGATCCGCGGCAATGTGCTGGTAGATCCGCTCATGGCTTGCCAGCCCCGTCGCGCCGGCAATCTGCTCGGGACTGTGGTCCTCGCGCAGCAGCGCCTCGATGCGTGGCCAGTGCGACGGATCGATCCGGGGGCGCTTGCCCGCCTGATGGCGTCGCTGTCGCGCTCGCCTATGGGCTGGATCAGGGGCGTACCCCGAAGGGCACCGGTTGCGCTTGAGCTCGCGACAGATCGTGCTGGCGGATCGATGCATCTGCTTGCCGATCGCACGCAGACTCAAGCCTGCTTCGCGCAGCGCGTGCGCCTGATATCGTTCCGCTTGGGTCAGGTGACCTCTGGACATGGGCAACTCCACTTGCAGGTAGAGGAACTCAGGCTACGTCACCTGGC
>NZ_JBMLSK010000061.1:0-1617 GCF_049240545.1 Roseateles sp.
CAGGCCGTTGAAGAACCACCCGTAGACGCAGGTTCCGCCACCTTGATTGGGTCCGACGAGGTCATACAGCCCGCAGGTCGCGTTGCAGCCGCCCGCGCAGACCCATTTCAGGCGCATTCGAGGGCCGGAAGGCGGTCATTTCGACCTCCTCGCCGCTCATTACGCGCTCTGCGGGCGCAATTGCGCCAAGGTCCGCAGCCGCGTGAGGTTGTAGGCTGCCATCGTCAGCGTCAGCAGCTGGTCGACCTTGTCCAGTCCCTGCACCATGACTTGCCGGATCGGGCCGATCACCTTGCCCCAGCCGAAGCACTGCTCGATGCACTTGCGCTTGCGCTGGCTGACCGCGTAGCCGGCGTGCCGGGTGGTGCGACCGTCGATGGCGCTGCCACCGATGCGGTTGAGGTTCTGCGCCACGTGCGGCGTCACGCCGATCTGGCGGCATGCCTTGACGAAGCCCTTGGTGTCGTACGCCTTGTCCGCCCCCACCGTCGCCGGCTGGCCCGGTATGGCGAGGTCGGCCAGCATCTGCGCAGCGACCTCGCGCTCGGCCGTACCGTCCGAGAGGCTGGCCTGCACGTTGACCACCAAGCCATGGCGGTTGTCGGTCAGCACGTGGCCGAGGTAGCTCGGCAGCGCCGGCGCCGCGTGGCTCTTGCGGTACAGCCTCGACTCGGGGTCACTCGTGGACTCGTGCGTGTCGTTGCTGCGGGGCTCACCGCGCCAGTCCTCGGGCGGTCGCCCATCGTCCGAGCCGTCCTTGCGCCGCATGCTCTTGTGGCTGGCCCAGGCCTGGATGAGGGTGCCGTCCACGCTGAAGTGCTCGCCCGACAGCAACCCGCGCTTGTCAGCCATCTCCACCGTGGCGTTGAACAGCTCCGTCACCGCGTCGTGCTCGATGAGCCGGTCGCGGTTCTTGCTGAAGACCGAGTGGTTCCACACGCTGTCCTCGATGGCCAGGCCCACGAACCAGCGGAACAGCAGGTTGTATTGGATCTGCTCGACGAGCTGCCGCTCGCTGCGCACGCTGTACAGCACCTGCAGCAGCATCGCCCGCATGAGCTTCTCGGGCGCGATGCTGGGGCGGCCGCCCTTGACGTCCGCCTCGTACATGGCCGAGAACTTCGTGTCCATCGCCGCCAGTGCCTGGTTGACCCAGGTGCGGATGGGCCGCAGCGGGTGGTTCGCCGGCACGAAGTCCTCCAGGCGTACCGTGGTGAACAGGCTCTCGCTGTAGCTGTCGGCGCCTCGCATCACCCACTCGCCCTTGGTCGATCTATGCCCGGATGCTCGCCTGTCAGGCGCGCTGCGTCGATTGGTATTTCAACGGCCTGTTAGGCGTCAGAGCAAGGATTGCGGCACGCTCGGGCCTGCACACTATTGCAGAGCGTAAGATGTCGGAAGCCGCCAAGCCTCTATCGAACGCAATAGTCCTAGGAACAACCTATGAGTGTAATCCGTAGTCGCGACTTCAAGGCTGACCGGGCGTGGGCCGCAATGACCATAGCCAGCATGAGTGGCATAACAACTAGACTTCATTGGACAGACAAGCCTTACAAGTGGCACATCAATGAAGGCGAAGAAGTATTCGTGGTTGTTGACGGCGTGGTTGATATGCAT
>NZ_JBMLSK010000062.1:0-2245 GCF_049240545.1 Roseateles sp.
CTCAGGTCAGGCGCCGTCACGCCTGCGGAGAGGTGTCTTCCACATTAACCCCTCGGTCGAGGCGAGGCCCAACGGCAAGCCAACCCGCCCGCTTCCAGGTTGTGCGTATCATCCTTCCAGCGGGCGGGTCGCCTTGCCGTCGGCCCCGCCTCACCTCGAACGTTGATATGGCTTCTCTCTGTCAAGAGGCCGAACGCATTCCTCTGCAATGACAGATGTCATTGATCCCGTTGCCGGACGGGGAACGCGACGGAGCCTGTGGTTGCCACCCGTAATGGATGTGCGACGGTTGTTCATGCTGATATGCGAGGGTTGGTTACCTCAAGACAGATTTACGTCGCGGGGCTGCCTTCGCTCTAGGGTCTGAGATCGCCCGACATGCGTTGCCACACGCCTGGCGCTGCAATAACGTTTTCGAGGGTTCCCCAGTGGCCGCGGCTGCGCCGCGTTCCCCCTCCGGCATCTGAGTCAGTGTCTGGTTCTGCGCACCTCCTGTCCTTTCCCCTTGGTCAGCGGTATTTGTCTTCAGCCTTCTCAGGCTGCGCTGCTGCCCGCAGGTTCGATCTTGGTGCCCTGCCAGCCCGAGGTCTGGACCTCGCGCCCGATGGCCCAGACGAACCCCGTGAGCTCGCGCGCCACCGCGACCACGGCCTTGTTCTTCATCACCCGGCGCGCCACCAGGCGCTTGAACTTCGCGTTCAGCCGCAGCTGCGCCTTCCAGGCGATGTCGGTGACTGCCTTGGGCAGTTGGTCGTGCCGCCTGGCGATGATCGGGCTCACGCGCGGGCTGTGCTGGCAGTGCCAGGCCACCTCCACCAGCATGCGCCGCGCGGCGCTGTTGCCAGCCTTGGTGATGCTGCCCTGACGCCGCTTCGGGCCCGAGGAGTGTTCGCCCGGCACCAGGCCGACGTAGGCCATCAGTTGCCGCGGGTTGTCGAAGCGCAGGAAGTCCTGCAGCTCGGCCACCAGCGTCATCGCCGCGACCAGTTGCACCCCGCGCATGGCCTGCAGCGCCTGCACCACCGGCGCCAGGCCCCACTCGGGCAGCGTGTCGCGCATCGCCTGCTCGAGCCTGCCGATGCGGGTCGTGGCCTCGGTCACGGCGTGCAGGTACTCCTGCAGGGCGATCTGCTGCGCCGCGTGCTCCATCTTCAGCGTGGCCAGCCAGCGCAGGTGCGCCGCCGTCCACGCGCTCTTGCCGGCGTAGGCGATGCCGCTGCGCAGCAGCAGCGCCTTCAAACGGTGGCGCGCGTTGCGGCATTCGCGCACGGCGTCCTCGCGGCTGCGTGCCAGATCGCGCACGGCTTCGTCGGCTGCGCCGGGCACACGCACCGCGGTGAGACCCCCCGACCTGGACAGCCGCGCCAACATCATCGCGTCGCGCCGATCGGTCTTCACGCGGTCCCCCGATCGCTTGGGAATCGACGCCGGCGCGACGACTTCGCAGTCGATGCCCTGCGTGCTCAAGTGTCGCCAGATCACGAACCCGCACGGGCCGGCCTGGTAGACCACATGCAGTCGGCGCCCCTTGCTGACCAGCCTGCGCAACGCCTTGTCCAGCCCGACGAGATCCCCACCGATGCTGCACACATGGCGCACCTCACCGTCCCGCCCGGCGTCCGCTGTGGCGATGTCGATGCTGTCCTTGTGAACATCCAATCCGACGTACAGAGTGCTAGATTTCGCCATGGCCCGTCTCCTTGCAAATTCGCAACGACCTGACCGACCATCGGTCCGGTGCATTGGTGTAGCTCGGCACGCCCCCGGCGTGCAACCTACGTAATTGCAGGGGACGGGCCGCCCGAATTTGCGAAGCCATTCTGTCTAGGCAGCACAAGCACTACCCCCGAGGTGTCTACGCAGTTCACATACGAGCCGCTCTCGCTCGATCACACTGACGAGCTCGCTGCTCTACTCCTCAACGAACCGGTGTACCGCCATATCGGGGGCGAACCTCCGACGCTTGAGCGCTTTCGTTTGGGCATGGCAAGGGCCTTGGCCGGGCCACCGGCGCATCGCCTGGGTGAGACCTGGATCAACTTTGCAGTGCGCGAGAACGCTTCGGATCGCCTTGTCGGGCGCCTGGAAGCAACGATCCATACGGGTGTCGCCGAGGTCGCGTTCCTCTACGGTCCGCAACACTGGGGCAATGGCTTCGCCACCCAGGGCCTACGGTGGCTTCACACGTTCCTGCTAGTGTCTAATTGCGTAAATTAACGATAGTGTTGCGAAGCTGTGAGCCCCG
>NZ_JBMLSK010000063.1:0-1133 GCF_049240545.1 Roseateles sp.
AGGCTATTGAGCAGCGTGTTCTGGGCGCGGATGGGTGAAACAAGATCCACCTCAAAGAGGTACTCAGCCGTCTGGGCACCGGTGCTCATACGCAGGGCGTTTCGACCGTTGACCGAGACGACCGAAGCGAAGTGCTTAGTGCCAGGAAATCCCAGCGCCTGCTCATCACGTGCCAAGATCAAATTGGCGTTCTGCGGCTGGGCAACCACCGTCGACACAAAGGTCGGCGTGTCGCTGTAGATGCCTGGGGACGCAATCGCCTTGATCCAAAACTTGCGCTCTCCGTCAAACCCTGAGGGCAGCGTGTAGCTGGTGGACTTGACCTCAGCCACAAAGAGCGAGGCATCCCAGGCCGCGCCCTCACGAAGCTCATACCCGACAACTTCGGGTTCAGGATTGGGCTGCCACCGAAACTCTAGCCGGTTGGCCGACTGAACCACATCGAACTGACGCACGGTCGAGGGCGCTTGTAGGCTCAGCACAAAGGTTGTGACGTGGGCGCTGTAATTGCCCGAAGTGTCGTAGGCCCGAATGTGATACGGGTAAAGGCCAGCCGCGCTCTGGTCGTGGACCATCTGCGTGCCCGCGGTCTTGGCCACCAACTGGCCGTTATCCCAGCCAGTTCCTACACGGACCTCGTAGCCCGAAAGGTCTGCATCTTGGAGTTCATCCCAAGAAATCAGCAGATCGGAGACTCGGCGCTGGACCGAAAAGCCCGTGACATCCGACGGCGGCAGGGTCTTGCCCAGAACCGTTGTGCTCAGTGTCGCAGGAACACTCTCCTTGCGCGTGATCCCGATCGCACGCAGGCTGAATTCATACGCGCCTTCTTGCGCATCCCGGATTTCGACGTAGTTGGCACTGGTGAGCGGAAGGCTCACGAAGTTGCCGCCTGCCACCCGGTAGGAGAGCCGGTACGCAACAGCGGTCTGCACCTCGTTCCAGGACACCTGAACCAGCACCTGCGCCTGGTCTTTGACCCGGTACAGGCTCTCTTGCATGGAGAGCCCAGTCGGTGCCGGTGGCATATCCGACAGGACGGTGATCGAGCGGGGCTGCAATGCCAGCCCCTTTTCAATCGCATCGAACTTGCTCGGGTTGTGAGCGAGTGCGGTGACCTCGTGCACCCCAGG
>NZ_JBMLSK010000064.1:0-11236 GCF_049240545.1 Roseateles sp.
CCGTGTGAAAGTAGGTCATCGTCAGGCTAATATTTATGCAAAACGCCCCTGATTCGAGTGAATCAGGGGCGTTTTGCTTTTGATTAAGTCCACCTTAGTTTCTGAGTTGGGCCATGACGTAAGCTAACCTGTCAAGAAGACAGTTGATTTCTAGAGTTTGCGGCGGTTGTGAAGATCAATCTGGGCATGAAATGTTTGGGTGGCACGCCGCCCTGCGCGTCGTGCGGTCGGTACTCGATGTATTGGGTCAGCCAATCGTCGGCTATAGCCTGTACTTGCTCGATTGAGTTGAACAGCTAGGCATCAAGCACTTCTGTTCGGTGCGTCCTGTTGAATCTCTCGATGTAGGCATTCTGGTTGGGCTCGCCAGGCTCGATGTAGTTCAAGGCAATACCTTTGCGCTGGGCCCATTCGACGAAGTCACGGCTGGTCATCTCGGGGCCGTTGTCCATGCGAATCGACTGCGGCGCTCCGTACCAATCCACCAGACGGTCCATTGTTCGAATCAACATCGAAGCCGGCAGTGATTTGGCCACCAGGATCGCCAGGGCCTCGCGATTGGCTTCGTCGATGGCGTTGAGGGTTCGGAATCGCCGGCCGTCGTAGAGCACGTCATGCATGAAGTCCAATGCCCACCCCTGATTGACGAACGATGCCGCAGCGAGAGGCACGGGTTCACGTTTAGGGATAAGGCGCTTGGTGCGACGAGGAATGTTTAGACCCAAGTCGCAATACACCCGCCAGACCCGCTTGTGGTTCCATGGCCGACCATCCAGGCGCAGCCGGTCAAAGCACTTCCAGAATCCCCAGCGACCGTTGCGCTCGACGATGCCGTTGAGCGCAACAATGACCTCGGCATCCTTCTCCTGTGGCAGCGGTGGCACCTTGTAGTACGCCGCCCGTGATAAGCCCGCGGCGTGGCATGCTCGCGTGATCGACAAGCGGTGCTCGGTCACCATGACCTCGACCGCCTGCAGCTTCACGGACGGCGTTAGAATTTTTTGACAGTACGTCCTTGATGGCCGTGTTCTCCAACGCCAGATCCGCGTACATGCGCTTGAGCCGCGCGTTCTCTGTCTCCAACTCGCGCATGCGCGTCCGGTCCGACACCGTCGGGCCCGCGTACTTGCTCTTCCACGCGTAATACGTCGCCGCGCTGATGGCGTGTTTACGGCACACCTCCGCCACGGGCATGCCTGCCTCGCCTTCCTTGAGGATCGCCACGATCTGGCTCTCCGTGAATTTGCTCTTCCTCAGCGGCCTTCTCCTTCCGGGTTGGGCCGCATTCTCTGATTTCGGTTGTCTACTTGGTGGATGAGCTTACGGTCTGACTCCAACTTGATGCATGGCATCAAGTTGAAGCGGCTCGGCACCCTCGGTCAAGGTAGCTTTCGCTAGGTTGACCGAGGGACGAGCCTGATCAAGCTTTGGCTTCATCCTTCAAAACGCCGCGGCGGATTTGGTCCAGCTCGATGCTCTCGAACAAGGCCTTGAAGTTGCCTTCGCCGAAGCCTTCATTGCCCTTGCGCTGAATGATCTCGAAGAAGATCGGGCCGATGACTTCTTTGGTGAAGATCTGTAGCAACAGTTCGTTAGGCGCATCCAGATGGGCGGCGCCGTCGATCAAGATGCGCAGGCGGCGCAGCTCTTCAACGTTCTCGCCGTGGCCGGGCAGACGCTTGTCGATCAGGTCGAAATAGGTGTCGATGGTGTCTTGGAAATCCACGCCCGAGTCACGCATGCGCTCGACAGTGGCGTAGACATCGTCGGTGCCCATGGCAACGTGCTGGATGCCTTCGCCGTGGTAGGTGTCCAGGTACTCGGCGATCTGGCTCTTGTCATCGCTGCTCTCGTTGATTGGGATGCGGATGTTGCCGCAAGGGCTGGTCATGGCCTTGCTTTTCAGACCAGTCAGCTTGCCTTCGATGTCGAAGTAGCGTACTTCTCGGAAGTTGAAGAAGCGCTCATAGAAGTCTGCCCATTCCTTCATGCGTCCACGGAAGACGTTATGCGTGAGGTGGTCGATATAGGTCAGGCCCAGGCCGACCGGGTTGGCTGGCACCGGCTTGCCCTCAGCGTCCAGCAGCGGCACAAAGTCAACGTCATAGATGCTGATATTGCCGATGTCACCCGCAGCGGCGTCGTTCTTGCCTTGCCAGCGGTCGACGAAGTAGATCAGCGAGTCGCCGATCCCCTTGATGGCTGGGATGTTGAGTTCCATCGGACCGGCTTTGTTGTCAAAGCCCCAGGCGCCCAATTCCAAGGCGCGCTTGTAGGCGAACGCGGCGTCTTGAACGCGGAAGGCGATCGCGCAGATCGACGGGCCATGCAGACGCGCAAAGCGCTGCGCGAAGGAGTCGACCTCGGCATTGATGATGAAGTTGACGCCGCCCTGGCGATAAAGGGTGACGTTCTTGTGGCGATGCTTGGCCACGGCGGTGAAGCCCATGGTCAGGAACAGCTTGCCGAGTTCGGCCGGATCGGGGGCTGCGAATTCAATGAATTCGAAGCCAGCGGTGCCCATCGGATTTTCCCAGGGGGTGAATGCCATGATTTCTCCAACAAAGTCTTGCGATGGGTCAACACTGTAGGCGTTCGTCTGCGCAGGATTCATGCGAAGTCTGGCGTCGGATGGCTTGAATGCGCAGGAATACTGCGACAATTTTCGGTATGGGAAACGAAATCCAGCTCGATACGATTGATCGGCGCATTTTGAGGGCGTTGCAGGCCGATGGGCGTGTGACTTATGACGCCTTGGCGGCCCAAGTTAACTTGTCCGCATCGGCCGTGCTCAGGCGGGTGCGGCGCTTGGAGGAGTCTGGGGCTATCTCCGCCTATGTGGCCTTGGTTCCACCGGAGCGAGTCGGTCTGGGTTTGACGGCCTACATCAATGTGCGGTTAGAAAAGCACACTGAAAGCCACAAGCGCAACCCCATGGAGCTTTTTCGTGTTGCCGTGCAGGCCTGGCCTGAGGTGGTGGAGTGCGCGGCCTTGACCGGCGATATGGACTACCTATTGCGTGTCGTGGTGCAAGACATGGCGCACTATGCGCGCTTCATCACCGAGACCTTGCTCAAGCACCCCAGCGTACAAGATTGCAAGACCAGCTTTGTCTTGGACCGCCTGAAGAACACCACCGCCGTGCCGGTTTGAATCTTTGGCGGAGCGAAAGCTGCCTCAGCGCCGCTTCAAGACGACCGCCAATTCGTACCAGCCTTGCCCGTGGGCTTGGGCAGCGTAGGGTGGGGCCGGCCAGTCCCAACGGTCGCTGCTGAACAGCGCGCGCATGGCTTGGATGTCGCCATGGTAGGGGGGGGCCTCCACAAAGCCTTGGCCGGCACTGTCGCGCCGGGCTTGCATGAAGAGCGCCAGCAGCAAGCCGCCAGGTTTGAGCCAGGCATGCAGTTGATCCGCATAGGCGCGCCAATGGTCGGGGTGCAGGGCGCACAAGCAGGTTTGCTCATAGACCCGGTCCAAGGGCTGCGGCGCCTGCCAGGCCAGCACATCGGCTTGTTCGACGCGGGCATGCTCTGAAGCCAGGCCTGCTTGGGAGATTCGCAGGCGCGCTAGCTCGACGGCTGCAGGGGTGTAGTCCAGCCCCAGGGCATGAGCGCCAGCTTTTCCCAGGCTCAGCAGCTCGTGGCCCTGACCGCAGCCTGGCACCAGCACGGTTTGGCCCGCTTGAATCAGGCCTTCGCTGAGCCAGTTTTGCAGTTGCGGATGTGGTGCGCCGCGGTCCCAGGGCGTTTGCCCGCTGGTGAAGCGTTGTTGCCAGAAATCTTGGGTAGGGCCGGCCATTGCAGAATTTGGGTGAGCGTCAGCGACGCTGGTGGCGACGAGTTCAGTCGAATTCGTGCAGCAGTTTAAGCGTGGCTTCGGCGCTCAGATTCAGCAGGCTGGCGATTTCGCACAAGTCATCGGGCACGGCTTCGTCGTCCCAGCCGTCCGCCGTGTGTCGTGCGAGCCGGATAGCAAGCCTAACGCACTGCACCTGCGGATCATTGCCGCGTTTGTCGTCGGTGATGTGGCGCAGCAATTCGGGCAAATGCCAGGCCTGCATCAGGGCTTGCTCTAGATCGGCCAACTCAATGTGCAGCATCTCGCGTTGAGCCGCAGCACTTCGCAAATGGCGATCCGCCAGCTGACGGAGGCGGATCTGCTGGGCCAGTTCAGGCGCATTGATCCACAAGAGCATCTCAGCGAAATCGTGCAAGAGCGCTGCGCTGTGGATCACGGCAGCATCCGGGTCCAGCCGGTGCACCGCAAAAGCCAGGGCATAACGCGCGGCCCGATCGGCGCGGCGCAGCACGCGTTGCAGACCGTCCAGCGCATAGGGCTGAGCGGCCAACTTGGCTTCTACCGTGGGTTGCTCGCCGAATTCCCGGAAGAAAGGGGTGATGCCCATCAGCACCAAGGCGGCGGTGACGGTTTCAGCATCGGTCTGCAGCCGGCTGGAACGGTGATTGGCGGCATAGGCCAAGACCTTCAGCGTCATCAGCGGATCGGTGGCGATCATTTCGCCCAAACTGTTGGCGTCGGTCGCGTCCTCGTTCTCGCGCAGCAACTCCAAGGCTTCGGCCGTCTCGGCCAAAACAGGGATCTCGGCATTGCAGAACAAGGCCGTCCAGCTGGCCAAGTCCGGTGGGGCTTGGTGCATGGGCATGAGGGCAATGGAGGCTGACATGGTTGGTAAGCTCGGCTTTAGGCTGATCCTAGTACCAGTGCAAGGCCTTCAGTCCAGTGAAAAGCGCCGGCAATGCCTAACCATTCACGGTATGGCATGCCGGCGCAGGCTTGGACTCACAGTCGCTGGATGCCCGGCAAGGTGCCGACCCGATGCCCATCGGCATACAGGGCGCCTTCGGGCGCGCCGGCTTCGGCGTAAAACTCCAGCTCCGGCGGAGCCTTTCTGCGACTCAGGCTCAGGCGCACGGCCAGCCGGGTCAGCAAGGCGCTGCTGCGCAAAAGCCAATGGCTGAGGCGCAAGCGCCAGAGCAGGTGGCTGGTTTCGAATTCGGCCCGGCTGTCGTGGGGGCCGTGCAAGTCTCTCAATCTCATGATGGTTCTCCGTGCGGGCCACCGGGCGTTGCCGCGGGGCCGGTCATTTCATGCGCTGCGGTCGGGCAGCATCAATTCCTGGCTTTGTTTTTGCAGGTCGCGCCTGGCGGCTTGGCGTTGCGAGCTGCCCAGCTTTTGCTGGCCATGCTTGCCGGCTTGGCGCATCAAGGCGTGGGCCACCAGGGGATTGCGCGGTTTGCGCAGATTCAGATGGGACGGGCGCGGGGCGGTGAACTGAGGCATAAGAAACTCCTGAATAAGTGGACAGCGCGGTGGCGATCAGCCATGCTGCGGCTTCACCGCCGAGCTTGAAATAGCCTGGCGGCGGACGGGAACGTTGATGGCCCTGGGGCGGCCGTTTTGGGCATGCAGCGGCTCACCTGGCCGGTGCCCCGACGGGTAAGCAAACTGCGACTTTTGGGAATCAGACCCGGCGGGACCGGGTGGGCTGGGCTTGGCACTCGCTGCTCAGGCGCCGATGGGCCTGGTGCTAGCGCTCGCGCCCGGTTGAGGCATTGATGACGCGGGTTTCGCCGTGGCGGTGAACGCCGCGACTTGCGCAAATGATAAACGATTGTTTATCTTGCGCAAGTGCTTTTATCAAGCTTTGATAAAGAAACTAGGGGGAGGTCTTGCTGTCCAGCCGCGCTGTCGTCAGCGCTTCTTCGGTTTCAAGGGGGCAATGCCTTGTTGCAGACGTCGCCATTCATCCAACTCGGCGGCCCCACCCTGACTGGCTGTGGCTGGGCCCGTGGCCGCTTTGGCCATGCCTGGCTGGAGCAGGGGCTGTTTCTGCGGCGCTTTGCTTGTCGGCGCCGGTGCTGGCACTGCTGCTGCCGCAGCGGGTGGCGTCAGCACTTCTCCGAGCAGGTCCAGCAATCGCGTGCGGGCGCGCTGCGGGTGGCGGCGGTAGTAGGTCAGGACCAGACCCACGATGAAGCGTTCATCGTCGTCTTGCGGCACGCTGGGCGTGGCTTCTTGTTCGGCCCGTGCTTGTGCATTGGGCTTGGCGGCGGCCGTCGTATGGGGCTGATCCATCCAGCCCGCGGGCTTGTGGCAGTTTTGTTCAAACTGCCGGGCCAGACGCTCGCCGATCTGGCGCGAGCGCCCTTTGATCTGGCTCCAATAGCTGGGCTGGATCTGCAGGCGCTCGGCAAAGCGCCGCTCCAGCCCCCGCAAGGTGGCTGCATCGGGTTGCTTGACGGTGGCGGTGACGAACTCTTCGAACAGGAGCAGCGCGTTGTCCAAACGGACCTGCGCGACGTCCAGGGGGGCGGATAACATTTGCCAATGATAAAGGGCCCTTGATCCGGCGAGTTCCGGAGGGCCTTGGCGACTACTCCTCGTCGCTGACCTTGTAGGCAGCCATCAGCTGGTTTTGCGTGTTGGGCGGCACCGCCTCGTAATGCGAAAGCTGCACGGTGTAGCGCCCTTGGCCGCTTGTCATTGCGTTCAAACGTGTTTGATAGCAGGCCAACTCGGCCAGCGGCGCCAAGCCTTGCACGATCAGCGTGCCTGGCAAAGCGCTGGCGGTGCCGTTGACTTGACCGCGCCGGGCGGCCAGATCGCCGGTGATGTCGCCCACCGCATGCTCGGGCGCGCTGATCTCAATATGGACCATGGGCTCCAGCACTTGCGGGCGCGCTTCTTTCACGGCCGCCACCAAGGCGCGTTGGCTGGCGGTGACGAAGGCAATTTCTTTGCTGTCCACCGAATGATGTTTGCCGTCGAACACGGTTACGCGCAGGTCGATCAGCGGATAGCCGGCCACCACGCCACGCTCCAGCGCGGCGCGCACGCCTTTCTCAACCGCAGGCATGAACTGGCCCGGAATCGCGCCGCCCTTGACGGCATCGACGAACTCAAAGCCCTGGCCGCGCGGCAGCGGCTCCACACGCAGATAGACCTCACCGAATTGACCGGCGCCACCGCTTTGCTTTTTGTGGCGGTAATGGCCTTCGGCGGCCGAAGACACGGTCTCACGATAGGCCACGCGGGGCGGCTGCGTCAGCACCTCGAATTTGTAGCTCTCGCGCAGTCGCTCCAGCAGCATGCGCAGATGCAACTCACCCAGTCCGTAGACGACGGTCTCTTTGGTTTGGCCGCTGTGCTCAATGCGCAGGCAAGGGTCTTCCTCCACCAAGCGGCCCAAGATTTCCCACAAGCGCTGCTCATCGCCATGGCGCGCCGGGCTGATCGCCAAGCCGTGCACCGGCTGCGGGAAGTCCAGCGCTTTCAGGTGGATGTGCTCATCCTCCGGCGCGTCATGCAAGACCGCATCAAAGTGCAGTTCGTCGACCTTGGCAATGGCGCAAATATCTCCCGGCAGCGCTTGATCCACCTCCACATGCTTGGCGCCCTGCAAGAGGAACAAATGCCCCAGCCGGAAGGGCTTGCGTGCATGGCCGATGAAGAGCTGGCTGTTGCGCGTCAGCGTGCCCTGGTGCACCCGCAGCACGCCCATCTTGCCCAGATAGGGGTCGCTGATGATCTTGAACACATGGGCCAAGACATGAGCTGCAGGGTCGGGCCGGGCGTGCAGTGGCTGCGCTTCGGCACCTTCGCCGCGCAGGAATTGCGGCGGATTGCCTTCCGCAGGATTGGGCAGCAGACGCTCGATCACGTCCAGCAACTCTGCCACGCCGGCGCCGCTGCGCGCGGAGGTGAAGCAGACCGGGATCAAATGCCCTTCGCGCAAGGCTTGTTCCAAGGGCGCATGCAATTCGCGCGGGTCGACATCGCCCTCGTTTAAATAACGCTCTACAAACGCGGCATCTACCTCGACCACCTGCTCTACCAGGGCCTGATGGGCCAGGCCGACCGAGGAAAAATCGGCCTGGCCGATGATGTTGTAGAAGCAGTCCAGCACCTGGCTGCCGCCGTTGGCGGGCAGGTTCAGCGGCAGACACTCGCGCCCAAAGGCGCTGCGAATCTGTTCCAGCAGGGCCGGCAAATCGAGATCGGGGGCGTCGATCTTGTTGATCACGATCATGCGGCAAAGACCGCGCTGGCCGGCGGCCTCCAGCATGCGGCTGGCCATCATCTCCAGCCCGTGCTGGGCATTCAGCACCAGCACCGCCGTGTCCACCGCCTCCAGCGCCGGCAGCGATTGGCCGATGAAATCCGGCGCGCCGGGCGTGTCGACCACATGCAGGCGCAGGCCTTGGTGATCCATATGCACGACCGAGGCATACAGAGAGTGCTGCAGCTTGCGCTCCAGCGGGTCATGGTCGCTGACGGTGTTGCCGCGCTCGATGCTGCCGGCCGTGCTGATGCTGCCGGCGCGCTGCAGCAGCGCTTCCAGCAGCAAAGTCTTGCCGGCACCCGCCGGGCCGATCAGCGCCAGGCTGCGCTTCGCAGCAACAAGGTCCGCAAGCGCAGCGCGCCCGGCCGGAGTCTCATGGGTGAGGTCGCTCGAGTGGGGCATGGTGGCGCGCTCCTTGGCTGAACTCTCAGCGTAGAGGATGCGGCCTTGGCTTACAAGAGGCGCCGGCGATTGCTGTGGCCGCGGCGCCTGAGCTTTATTTCAATGGGATGGGCTGGCTGCGCTCCACCGGCACGGCGCTGACGCTGTTCTGCGGCGAGCCTTCAATCACCCGGTCCGAATAGGTCAGATACACCAAGGTGTTGCGTTTGGCGTCGACCATGCGAATCACGCGCAGCTTTTTGAAGATCAGTGAGGCGCGCTCGCTGAACACTTCCTCCTGTTTTGGCAGCGCTTTGGCGAAGCTGATGGGGCCGGTCTGGCGACAAGCAATCGAGGCTTCTGATTTGTCTTCCGCCAGCCCCAGCCCACCCTTGATCCCGCCGGTCTTGGCTCTCGAAACATAGCAACTCACCCCGGCGACTTTGGGGTCGTCGTAAGCGTCAACCACGATCTTGTGATCCGGTCCGATGAACTTGAACACGGTGTCGACCTCGCCGACGGTGTCTGCGGCCATGCCGCTGCTGATGCTGCTCAGGGCCAGCAATGCAATCCAGATGCGCTTCATGAGGAGCCTCCTTGGGCTACAAGGGTAGCAGGGCCTCATGACCCGAGATGCTTCTCGCTTGTTTTACGTCGGCTCGGTCTGGCGGTGGTCTGCGACTAGACTGAGTGCCCTTTGAATGTTCGGTACTGACATGCCCGGTCTTGCCCCCTTGTTGCATATCGACGGCGCTTTGGCTCGCATCACCCTGCGCAGGCCGCGCTTGGCCAATCGTTTGGAATTGGTCGATTTGCAAACCCTGCAGCAGCAACTGCAGCAAGTCAATGAAGACGCCGCGGTGCGGGTCTTGCTGCTCTGCGGCGAAGGCAAGCATTTCTGCAGCGGCTTCAACATCGATGCGGTGCCTGGCGTCGATGCCGGTGCCCTGTTTGAGAGTCTGAGCAATGCTTGGGAGGCGGCTCGCCCGATCACCGTGGCGCGTATCCAAGGCGGGGTCTACGGCGGCGCTACCGATCTGGCTTTGGCTTGCGACTTCCGCCTAGGCACGCAGGCCTGCGAAATGTTTGTGCCGGCGGCGCGACTGGGCTTGCATTTTTACCAAGGCGGGTTGGAGCGCTATGTGACCCGTTTAGGCCTGCAGTGGGCCAAACGGGTACTCCTTGCGGGCGCCACCTTGACTGCTCGGCAAATGCAGGACTCGGGTTTTCTGGATCAGTTGTTGGACGATACCTCGTCCCTGGATCAAGCCGTCGAGTCCCATGTGGGTGAACTGCTGGGCATGGCGCCGCTGGCGCTGTTGGGCATGAAGCAACACCTGAATGCGATCGCGCGCGGGCAGTTGGATATCCAGGCCTTGCAGCGCGATATTGCGCGCAGCAACGCCTCCATCGATTTGGCGGAGGGCGTTGCGGCATGGCAAGCCCGCCGCCCACCCCAGTTTGTCGGCGCTTAAATCTGGAGCGATGCCCAGGCATGAGACCCCGAAAAATTGGCGCGCCGTTTGAGAATAAGGGAATCCCCTCCCTCTCTCTCGGGGGCTGGCCCATGCATCAGTTGGGAGAGTGGCCCGCAAATAGGCGAAAATAGCGCATCCGCCGTTTTGCATCAGCGTTTGATCCCGTGAAAAGGTCGAGGCTGTGCGGCGAGCTATTACTAACTCACTATCAGGACCGACGTGGCCAAGGACAGTACTAAAACGACCATCGAAGCCGATGGTCTTCGCTACCGCTCTAAAGCACCGGGCTCGCCTTTCGCGGCGACCTCTTCCTTTGGTGCAGCAACCATGTCTTGCTTTTTGTGCGGCAAGCATCGCCCGCGTGCGATGCTGAAGTCCAAGAAGCTTTTGGGCAAATCACAGCCTGTTTGCGCGCCGAGTTGCAAGGAACTCGACGAACAGCTGGCCAAGCCCTAAGCAGACCTACAAAAAAAGAAGCCTCCGGGCTTCTTTTTTCTTTGTGGGTGCGCCTCAGGCCTGCCTGAAACAACGCCCGCAGACCGCTCGGTAGCGGGCATTGCCGCCGATCTCTACCTGGTCGCCGACCGTGACCTTGCGGTTGTTCGCATCGACGCGCATATTCATTGTGGCTTTGCGGCCGCAATCGCAGATGGTCTTCATCTCGTCCATCTCATCGGCCAGGGCCAGCAGGCAGGACGATCCAGGGAAGAGCTCGCCCTGGAAGTCGGTACGCAAGCCATAGCAAATCACCGGCAGATTGTGCGTATGAGCCAGTTCATGAAGCGCCCAGACCTGGGTTTTGCTCAAGAACTGAGCCTCATCGATCAGAAAACAGGCGGCGCCCGGACGTGCCGCGTTCAAGGCCAAGAAGTCGGTGTCTGGCCCAAACAACTCCGCCTCCCGTTGTGGTCCGAGGCGAGAAGTGATTAGCCCCAGTCCGTAGCGATCATCCACTTGCGCAGAGAACAGGCGGACTTGGTGTCCACGTTCTTCGTAGTTATGGGCCACTTGCAGCAAGGCCGTGGACTTGCCCGCATTCATCGCTGCTAATACTGCCTATGTATACATAGTTTGTTGTAAAACTGAAAATAATCCAATGTTTACAACAGGTTATGGTTTGTGGTGGTGGGCCGCTATGCATACATTGATTTGCAAAGTTTCGTGGCCGGGAGCGCTGCTAGTTTCTTCAATTCAGCGGCTTCGCAAGCCCGATTCATCCTTGAACTACTCTAGTAAAGATATCTTTGGATAGCTTCTTAATCTGGCGTCACAAAGCCCCTTCGTTTTTAGCCTC
>NZ_JBMLSK010000065.1:0-1960 GCF_049240545.1 Roseateles sp.
GTTGATCATCGCTTCACGCAGCCAGCCAGTTTCGTCCACTCAGCTCAAACGTTAGACCCCTCGATGCGTCGCCCCTTCTCCGTCCAAGTCTTCTTGACCGTTCGTGGTGAATCTGGTCTGTCGTACTTGTTGCTTCAACGGAACGAGCGGCCGGATCTGGCTTTGCCGGACTTCTGGCAAGGAGTAACCGGCGCCCTCGATGTTGGCGAGACCTATGAGCAAGCCGCCATTCGCGAGGTGGAAGAGGAGACTTGCATCGCCATCCCTGGCGCGCGTCCGAGTGGGTTTGAACATCGCTTTCCCATCAGGCAGGAGTGGCGAGCTTCGTATGGCGGCTATTCCTCGGAGGTTACTGAGCTGGTTTTCTATTCGGTCCTTCCGAATGCAGTCGCCCCAGTGCTCTCAGTTGAGCACAAGGCATATCGGTGGTGTTCATACGAACAAGCAGTTTCTCTGCTTTCGTTCGGTCGGAACGCGGAGTGCCTTCAGTCAGTTCAGCGGGAGCTCGAGAATGCCAGGGCCTCTCTCAAGAAACACCTCCCAAGTAGTTGATCTGCAATGGTGTTTTCAGGCGGGTTGAGCCGCAGGGATGATCTGCATGCCGAGCTTCTTGGCCCGTTCGGTGAGGTTCCGCAGTACGCGCTCGCGGTATCGTTCCTCGAAGTAGTCCTGCCCCGCATCGGTGTACTCCTCGCCCTTGCTCAGCATCGCGTAGATCAGCCTGGCGAGCTTGTGCGCGGCGGCCGTGACGGCCTTGCCTTTGTCCATGCGGGCGCACAGGCGACGGTAGTACGCACCCAGCGCGGACTGGCTCGACCGCAGCGCTGCCGCCGCCAAGCGCAAGGCCTGAGCCGCCCGATTGGCACACCGCTCTCAAGAAACACCTCCCAAGTAGTTGATCTGCAATGGTGTTTTCAGGCGGGTTGAGCCGCAGGGATGATCTGCATGCCGAGCTTCTTGGCCCGTTCGGTGAGGTTCCGCAGTACGCGCTCGCGGTATCGTTCCTCGAAGTAGTCCTGCCCCGCATCGGTGTACTCCTCGCCCTTGCTCAGCATCGCGTAGATCAGCCTGGCGAGCTTGTGCGCGGCGGCCGTGACGGCCTTGCCTTTGTCCATGCGGGCGCACAGGCGACGGTAGTACGCACCCAGCGCGGACTGGCTCGACCGCAGCGCTGCCGCCGCCAAGCGCAAGGCCTGAGCCGCCCGATTGGCACACCGCTTGGTCTTGCCGCTCATCACCTTGCCGCCGGTGATTTTGGTGCCCGGGCACAAGCCCAGCCAGGAAGCGAAGTGCTTGTCGCTGGGGAAGCGGCTCATGTCAGTGCCGGTCTCGCTGACGACAACCAGTGCCGTGGTCACGTCGATGCCGTCGATGCGCGTGAGGTCCACACCGCACATCTGGAAGAGCTGGCGGCGCAGATCGAACTTGGGCGCGTTGCGAGCCCGGCCGCGCTTCTTGCCCTTGGCCGGATCGCCATCGTGCGCATGAAGGCGTTGGAGCTGCGCATCGATCTCGGCGTCGCACTGACCCAACTGGGTAACGCAGAAGTCGAAGGCGTCCAGCGCCTGCTTGAGCGCGAACAGGTGCTCGGCGCGCCAGTTGCCCTGCAGGCTGGCGGCGATCTCATCGGCGCTGGCGTGGATGCGCGAGTTCTTGAGCTGTGCGAGCTTGAGTCCGTCACGCTCACCTGCGTTGATGGCCCGCAGGATCTTCTGCCCGGTCTCGCCAACCACGTCGGAGATGACGTTGGCGAGCTGGATGTTCATCTGCGTCAGCGCCTTCTGCATGTGCTGCACGAACCTAGCCTTGGAGCGCAGGATCATGGCGCGCTGACGGGTCAGTGCGCGCAGCACGCAGACCTCGTCGGCCGGGCGGAAGGCACCACTCAGCAGGCCAAAGCTCATGAGCTGCTGCAGCCACTGGCAATCCAGCACATCGCTCTTGCGGCCAGAGACGTTCT
>NZ_JBMLSK010000066.1:0-1978 GCF_049240545.1 Roseateles sp.
ATTCCGCATACATCTGATTGAATTGGGGCCAGTTCTTAATGTCAGTGAGGTAGACACGTACTTGGACTAGGCTGTTAGTATCCAGCCCAACACAGTCCAGGCAGTAATCGATGTTGGCAAGTACACGACGTACCTGCATCTCAAATGATTGACCTGTCATTGGTGTCCCATCTGGTTCGATAGGGAGCTGACCTGAGACATACACAACTCCGGCTGCTGTGCATACGTGAGCGTAATGCCCGCCAGGTGGACAGATAGATTCGCAGTTGGTGCTATGGATTGCAGACCTCGTCAAGATTCCGTTCATACTAGAAACTCCTCATATAAAAACTCTTCAGGCACGTTTAGGGAAGGTCTGCGCAACACCCGCCGAAACGGGCGCTGACACGCAGTTTTTCAAATGACGGAAACTCCCGCGCTTTGCAAGGTGTTTGAAGGTAGATTTCGACCCTCTTCACGGCCCTTTGGCCGTTTGCGGGCGCGATCATCCCTGGGCCATATCCATATCCAAAAGCCGCCTGCGCGCCATCCGCATATTGCTCAGCGCTAACCGCATCACCTGGTTGGCCGTGTTCTTGGTCAGCCACCACACTCAGTGCTGGAGAATCTTCGACAGAAAGTCCTTGGCACGCGGTGTCCGCGCATCGGGATTGCCGAAGAACTCATCGCGTGTGCAGTCCTCGACGATCTTCCCGGCGTCCATGAAGACGACGCGGTGGCTGACCTTGCGCGCGAACCCCATCTCGTGGGTAACGCACATCATCGTCATGCCTTGTTGGGCGAGTTGCACCATCACGTCGAGCACTTCGCCCACCATCTCTGGGTCGAGCGCCGAGGTCGGCTCGTCGAACAGCATGACGATCGGGTCCATGCTGAGCGCGCGGGCAATCGCCACGCGCTGCTGCTGGCCGCCGGACAGTTGCCCCGGGTACTTGTCCTTGTGCACCACCAGCCCGACGCGATCGAGCATCTTCAACCCGCGCGTCTTGGCCTCTTCGGCGCTGCGGCCTAGCACCTTGACCTGCGCCAGCGTCAGGTTCTCGGTGACGGTGAGGTGGGGGAAGAGCTCGAAGTGCTGGAACACCATGCCCACGCGAGCCCGCAGTTTCGGCAGGTCGGTCTTAGGGTTCGCGACCGAAATGCCGTCGACGATGATGTCGCCCTTCTGGAACGGCTCGAGCGCGTTGACGGTCTTGATCAGCGTGGACTTGCCGGAGCCCGACGGACCGCAGACCACCACCACGTCACCCTTCTTGATCGTGGTGGTGTTGTCGGTCAGCACCTGGAAGCTGCCGTACCACTTGGAAACGTTCTTGATTTCAATCATTGCGCTCTCGACTCAACGGATGATTTGGATCTTCTTCTGCAGACGACGCACCAGCATCGACAGACTGAAGCAGATGATGAAGTACACGACCGCAGCTACCAGGTAGGTCTCAACCGGCCGGTTGAAGTTGCGGCCGGCAATCTCCAAGCCCTTGAGCAGGTCGTAGGCGCCGATCGCATAGACCAGCGACGTGTCCTGGAACAAGATGATGCTCTGGGTCAGCAGCACCGGCAGCATGTTGCGAAACGCCTGCGGCAACACGATCAGCTGCATGCACTGCGGATAGGTCATGCCCACCGCATAACCCGCATGCACCTGCCCCTTGGGCACCGACTGGATGCCAGCTCGCATGATCTCGGAGAAGTAGGCCGCTTCGAACAGCGTGAAGGTGATTAGCGCCGACACCTCGGCTCCCATCGGGCGACCGATCAGCAACGGAATCAGCAGGAAGAACCACAAGATCACCATCAGCAGCGGAATCGACCGCATGGTGTTGACGTAGGCAGCGGCCGGCAGCACCAGGAACGGCTTGCCCGAAAGCCGCATCAGCGCCAGCAAGGTGCCGAGAATGATGCCGCCAATGGTGGCCACTATCATTAGCTGGAACGAGAACCACAGACCCTTGAGCACAAAGCTCGAGATCGTGTGCCA
>NZ_JBMLSK010000067.1:0-12350 GCF_049240545.1 Roseateles sp.
CAATCGGCAATCAAACAACCTATCGCTGTGTCCGAAAAAACTTGACCAGCACACCCGCCCCGGCTTCAGTTCCAGTTCCAGTTCCGGCGCCAGGCCCTGTGTCGGTGTCTGTGTCTGTGCTTGCACCTACAACCAACAGCACAACAGGCGATGTGGCACTTAATGCTGATAAACAAACTTTGGCGAGCCCGAAGGCCAGTATCAAGGTGGTGGCACCGCCCCTCACAAACCTGCCCAAAGCTGGTTTCATGTTTTCCTTGCCCGGGACCTTGCTAAGGGCCATCGAAAGCAGCCTAAGCATGCCCAGCGCTATGAGCTTCGATGGTGCTGCACTTCCATCCTGGTTGCGCTTTGATGCCCGCTCTGGCAGCTTTACTGCCAGCAATATTCCGGAAGGTGCCCTGCCCTTTCAGGTGCTGCTGAAGGTAGACGGGGAAGAGACCTTGATAACGATCTCCGCGGATCAGAGCTGATCTACTCCTCTACAGGCGTAGCAAGGAGGACTGGTAGCGCTCCGCTTTGCAGAAAAACGAAACGCAATTTCACCAAGTAACGGTTCAAAGGGTTCCTCAAGGGGGCCGACGGCGCCAAAGAGGTGACTGAGATTCGCGGCAAAGCCGGTTTCTCGTTCTGGCGCCCGGCGCGACGCCGGGGAGCCGCAAGCCAAGGTTTTAGTGATCGCGCTTGTGCGTCAGCGCATCGACCATCGGTGAATGCACGAAGCTGCTGCATCCGAGGCTTCCCCGAGTCAATCACAAGAGGCTGTATCGGCTGCACGGCACAGCCTATCTGCCCGAGCGCATGCGCTAGACGTGATGCCTCGAAAAGTCGCCTCCCCGCCCTTGTCTGGAAGATCGGCGTTACGACGATTCAGGACTCAGAGAAAAGAATGAACAAGTGAATAGAAAAGTCCTTGGCTCAACAAAAAAGCCGGTGTCGCATCCCGCGACACCGGCCTTGCGGGACTAACTTTTGACTTACTTGTCAATCGAGAAGCCGAAGCTTGCTGTCGTGTCGGTGGTGGTCTTCTCACTGCCAAACACCGTCAGCATGCCGCCCGCGCGCATCTGCACTTGCGACTTGCTGGCGCCGGCAACAGGGCGATAGCGATTACCTGGCAAGGGCTTGTTGATCGACAGGCTGAAGCCGTCGTCGCTGGTGTAGCTATTGGCTGCTGCGTCAGCGGCAGTCACGGTAACCGTTTTGGCGGCGGCCATGGCGGTCGATGTGAACAGCGCCAAATTGGCGGAGCTGACGCTGCCGGAGTTGCTCCAGGCTGCCGTTGCCTTGCCGACGCCAGGCAGGACCAAGGCCGTACGCTTGCTGAGCACTTCGATACCGTTCGAACCGGCGCCCGCCTTCACCAGCATCAAACCGCCATCGGAAGTGCGAACTGGGTAGGCCAGTTGGCTGTCGATTGACGACTTGAAGGAAGCGCTGGCCGAGTCGGCTGCGAATTTTCCGGTGCTGCTGTTGCCGGTGGCGGCTCCGTTGCAGTCAAAAGTGCCTGCGACGCTGGTGCATTCCTTGTTGGTAAACGCGCCATCGGCCGCAATGGTGACGTCTGAAACATTGAAGTTGGACATGGCCGTACCCGAGGCACGAACAAATCGAGCTCGGTTCCAGGAACCGGCCAAGTCGGTCAGGGCCACCGTGTTGCCAATGGGGTTCGGTATCATCAGGCCGATGGTCGAGTCGTTCACGGTTGTCGACGTCTTGCGATAGCTGGCGATGTTTTCAATCGAGCTGAGTACCAGGTCGATGGCCAATGTGTCGCTGCCGGTACCGGTGAAGTGGCATGCATCGTTGGCCACCGCCGTCAACGCGGCCGTGACGCTGCCACTGGTCCACAGACCGTTGTTGCCGCTCCACGTCAATGTCACCGTTGATGCGTTGCCGCGTTGGTCGATGACGATATAGCTGCCGTTACGAGCCGTTGGGCAGGACGTAGAGGGCGAGGTCATCAAATTCGAGACCAAGGCAGATGAGGTCGTCGGGCCCGAGAGCTGTTGTGAAACAACAATCGCGTTTTCCAACTGTGCCAAGCTGACCTTCGCGGTGCTCAATGCTGCGCCGAGGGCCCTGATGTCGCTGCTGCTGATGGCCCCCCCCATGGTCTCGGTACCTACATTCAGACGCAGCCCGCTCAAGGCATTTGTCACGATCGACTGTGCGTTGCTGATGCCCGTTGCAGCTGTAGCGGAGGCCACGGGAGCGTAGCTTGCAAAGGCGGCAGCCGGGGTGTTACTAACACCCAGCGCCTTTGCCACGACCATGTCGGTCAAGGGCGTGATGTTGGCGCGTGCGCCACCGACGCCGGAACCATCATTCATTGAGTAAAGTGTCGAACCGTCGGCCAGTTGCACTTGCAACATGCATGGCAGAGCGCCGCCCGCAACTGGAATCGAGAAGGAGCCGTCGGCCGCCGTGGTGCCAGACGCCTTAGCCCCAGCGCACTTCACATTGACCGGTGCGGAAGCAATGGCTGCACCGCTCAGATTGAAGGCAGAGCCAGAGATCGACATGGTCATCGGCGCTTCGTAGGGAGACAGACCACCGCCGCCCCCACCACAGGCCACCATGGCGGCAGCGGCAAGCAGACTGATGAGCGCAGGCTTTGCGCCGAGGTTCTTGGTATTCATGGTGTTGGACTCCTAAGCAATCAACGAAGAACAAGGCTGCATCAAGGGAAGAAGTTTGCAGACTTGCAACTGAATTTGCGCCCATCTTGGCCTATGGTTCGGCGGGGCTGCGTGTGCGTCTTGCTGGCAGATCGCACTCGATTTGTGCGCCCAGGCTCGTTTGTAGGGCAACGCGAACGGACGGCGATACGGGTTGCCCCCTAAGTCGTGCAGGCTTAGCAGAATAGTCCTTGTCTTTGCCTGTTATGTCCCGCGACCCAGGCCCGGCGGCCGGAGAAATTGAAGCATATGTGCGGTGCATAGCGACGCGGGAAACAGCCGTCTGCCGGGCAATTGATTTGAATCCGATCCGGCCGGCCGTGTTATTTTTTTTGACATGACGTCAAATTTAGACGGCATCTGCCAAAGATATCTGGCCGCCTCAGGTCGAGGTCCTGTTCGCGGCCAGTCCTTAGTGCAAGATTGAAGAAGTTCCCGTGCAGCGCGGATTTGTTCAGCCGTGCCTTTGCATCGCAAAAATTCAGCCGCGAGGCCGCAGCAATTCTTAGTGCACTGACCGGCAAGCGGGCGCAAGCTCGCTGCGCGCATAGGCTGCGGCCACTTCGACCAGCGGACGGGGCTGGATCTTGCCGGCCTGGCCTTCGCAGCCGAACTCCAGGTAGCGCTGCTTGCAGACAGCCTTGGCGGCTTCGCGGGCGGGTTTGAGCCATTCGCGAGCGTCGAATTTTTCGGGGTTCTCGGACAAGAACTTGCGCACCGCCCCGGTCATCGCCAGGCGAATATCGGTGTCGATATTGATCTTGCGAACGCCATGCTTGATGGCTTCTTGGATCTCTTCGACCGGCACACCATAGGTCTCCTTCATGTTCCCGCCGTACTGGCGAATCTGCGCCAATAGCTCTTGTGGCACGCTGGAGGAGCCGTGCATTACCAGATGGGTATTGGGGATGCGAGCATGGATTTCTTTGACCCGGCCGATGGCCAGCATATCGCCGGTGGGCTTGCGGGTGAATTTGTAGGCACCATGGCTGGTGCCGATGGCGATGGCCAGCGCATCCAGGCCGGTGGCCATGACGAATCGTTCGGCCTCCTCGGGGTCTGTCAGCATCTGGCTGTGCTCCAACTTGCCGACTGCACCGATGCCGTCTTCTTCGCCGGCCTCGCCGGTTTCGAGAGACCCCAGGCAGCCGAGCTCGCCCTCGACCGTCACGCCAACCTTGTGCGCCAGGGCCACCACTTGACGGGTCACGTCGATGTTGTAGTCGAAGCTGGCCGGTGTCTTGCCATCGGCCATCAATGAGCCGTCCATCATCACCGAGCTGAAGCCCAGATCAATCGCGCCTTGGCAAATGGCCGGTGTCTGTCCGTGGTCTTGGTGCATCACCAGAGGGATATGCGGGTAGGCCTCCAAAGCGGCCTGAATCAGGTGCTTGATGAAGGCTTCACCCGCGTACTTGCGCGCGCCGGCCGAGGCCTGCAAGATCACCGGTGCACAGACCTCGTCGGCCGCGGCCATCACGGCCTGGACTTGCTCTAGGTTGTTGACGTTGAAAGCGGGGATGCCGTAGCCGTGGTCGGCCGCATGGTCCAGCAACTGGCGCATGGAAACGAGTGCCATGAATTGATCTCGATGGAAGTAAGGGGTTCAAACGGCCGTACCAGACGCTGCGGACCGGGCCGTATCGAAAGGCCCGTGGTTGCTGTTGGGTGGCGGCGAAGGCGACTTATTTCAGCTGGGGGGAGAACCACAAGGAGGCGTCGTCAAGCGGCGTTTCTTTCGGCAGCAAGGGGTTGCGCAACTCGATGACGCGGCGCTGCTTCAGGTTCAAGGACTCGATGGCGAGGCGGTTGTATCTCCAAAATATGGCATCGAAGCTCCCATCTTTCATCATCTTGCGCAAGCCCAACTCGACCCGGTTCTTTAGCGCCATATTCGACTTGGCGAAGAAAAAATAGTACGGCCAGGGGTAGTGGAACAGTAGCTTTTCTTCGATGGCCACTTGCGGCAACTCCTTGCCGTACAGGCTCAAGTCCAACTGCACTTGCCCCAGGCCACGCGGCAGCAGGTCGAAGCGCTGATGATCCAGCATCTTCAATAGGTTGTTGAATTGGCCTTCCATCACCGGAATGCCATGGCCCGCATATACCTTGCCGTCGTCCCAACCCACGCCCTGCCCGACCGTGAACTTGCGTAAATCCTCGGCGCTCTGTACCTGCGCGAACCTGCCTTGATCAGCCTTGCGGATCAGGGCAACTCGGTAGCCCAACAATCCCTTGCGCAACGGAATTCGAATGGGCACAAAGTTGTGCTCCATTTCCATCGAAGTGGTGTAACAGAGCACTTGAATTTCGCCTGCCTCAAGCCTTCGCCGGTCGCGCAGTCCGTTGGTAAATACCTTGGACTTCTCTAAGACGAAGGGCCCGTACTCTGGCTCGGTCTTCTCGAGTGCAAGCCGAAGTATTTCCCTGACATCGTCATAGCGATAGCCTTCCGCATTTTCACCGGCGGAATACACCACCCTGGTGGGCTCCGCCTCCGTGGCGTGCACAACATGAGGAGCCAGGATCAGCCCGCAGGCCAGCAACAACACGTCAAGCAGGGAACACTTCATTTCGATGGCTCCTGTAGCTTCCTCGCGGTGCCGCCAGCCATTGCCGCCGGCACCTCGGACCCAGCCTCCGGGACTACTTCAAGTCGGCCATTGCCACGTGGTCCATGTCACCGAAGACTTGGTTTTCACCCACCATGCCCCAGATAAAGGTATAGGCCTGGGTGCCGACACCCGAATGGATGGACCAACTCGGGCTGATCACAGCCTGCTCGTTGCCGAGCACGATGTGGCGGGTTTCGCTGGGCTGGCCCATCATGTGGAAGACACGGGCGTCATCGGCCATGTCGAAGTAGCAATAGACTTCCATGCGCCGCTCGTGGGTGTGGCAAGGCATGGTGTTCCAAAGATTACCTTCTTCCAACTGTGTCAAACCCATCACCAACTGGCAGGTATCGACCACGCCGGGGATCAGGTATTGATTGATGGTGCGGCGGTTGCTGGTGCGTGCCTCGCCCAGCGTGACCTTCTTGGCCTGCTCCAGCGTGACCAGTCGTGTCGGGTAGGACATATGCGCCGGGGCGCTATTCAGATAGAACTTGGCGGGCTGATTGGCATCTTGGCTGGTGAAGCGCACATCGCGAGCACCCGAGCCGATGTACAGGGCATCGCGCGGGCCGACCGCATGCTCGACGCCATCAACGACCACGAAACCTGCGCCGCCGATATTGATCAAACCCAGTTCGCGACGCGCCAAGAAGAAGTCACTGCCGATCAACTTATTGATATTGTCAGGAAAGCCCACCGACTTCGTCACCGGCTGAACACCTCCAACCACGATGCGATCAATATGGCTGTAGGTCAGCGTCAGCTCATCGGTAACGAAAAGTTTCTCGATCAAAAACTCGCGGCGCAGACCGGCGGTGTCGAGTTGTTTGGCGTGTTCTGGATGGATGGGGTTGCGGATTTCCATGAGCAAATTCCTAGAAAAAAGTAATTCTCAGACGACGCGCTTAGCACGTCGATTTGGCGCGTTATTCGATGCGGAGGCGACGCCCATCAAGACAGCACCAAAATGCCTTGCAATGATGAGATTCGTGCAGGGTCAGACCAGGTGGCCAGCAGTTCTCCGTCAAGGCCAAACTCCAGCAACTGCTGCCCCTTGTTCCCGTTGTCTGGCCCATGGCCTTGCCAATTGGCGACCAGCACAGTGTTTGAGGGGAGGAATTGGAAGGCGGCGTAGAAAAACGGCGCGACTTGGGATGGCAACTGTTCGGCGGTGCCGAAGCGCCGGATCAAACCTCCGTCGGCGTCAAATTGCGCAAAGCAAGCGCCGTATCCGGCGGTCACCAGGGTGCTGCCGTCAGGCATGCGCTGCGCCAGCCAGGCATGTTCGAAGCCATCGGCCACAAACTCGCGACGCAGATTCAAGTCAGTGTCGGTTTCCAGGATCCGATCATTGGTCGAGAGCAGATAGCTGCCCTGCGGCGTCAGGCGCATCAGGCGCACATAGTTGCCATCACGCCGGGCGTTTTTCAGCACGTCGAACTCACGGTTCAGCGTCAACACATTGACGCCGTCAGTGCCGTCTAGATTCATGCCGGTGACCAAAGTACTACCGTCGGGACGGCGCGTCACTGCTGTAACGCCGCTCCAACGATCGCAAACGGTCAACACCTTGCCGCTGAAGATATTGACTTCAAAGAAGCCGCGCTCAAAGCCGACCAGTGCTCGGTCCCAGCCAATCCGCTGCATATCTCTTGCACAAGGGAAGTCAGCCAGGTCCAGGGTCCATCCGAAGTCCGGCTTGGCAGTATCGATCAGGTACAACTGCTGCCGCCCCTCATCGATGCCTAACAATTGATGATTCATGGTCAAGCGGCCTCTGCTGCCGCGTTGTTCAAGGAGGGGTTGCCGGTGAGCTTGTTGGCGTTCGCGCTCAGCGGCTCTGGCGCCTGATGGCGCAGCACCACAAAATTGAGCAACACCGCCAGCGCAGCAAAGATGCTGCTACCCAGCAGGGTCAGCTTGTAGTCGTTGCCATTCAGGTCCAGCACCGGGCCCTGCACCAGACTCACAGCCAGGGTCGATAGGCCGGTCACCATGCCCGCGGCCGAGGCGAATTGAGAGAACCTCATTTGTGGAAAAAGCATCATGGGCAGCGAGGCCGCCGAGGTGAAGTAGGCGCCAGAGATCACCACATGCAGGACGTAAAAAACGCCGAAGCTGTTGACGTCGTGGATCATCAAGTAGCCGCACAACATCACCGTCATGTAGACGAGCAAGGCCCCGGTGGCCACCCGCAAGGCGTTGAAGCGGTCAACCAACCAGCCAATGAAATAGGCCAGACCGATCGACACCCCATAGGAATAGGCCGAGAGCTTGCCCAAGGTTTCTTTGGGCATGCCCAAGTTGCCGGCATACCATTGGTAGAAGGTGTTGAACGGGCTGGGTGCCAAGGTGCCGATGGCGATGGCCGCAAAGGCCCAGCGGTAATAGCGCTGCGAAAAACACTCGACAAAATAGGTCTTGGCGCCGGCCACAAAGCCCTGAGCCGCAGCATCGTCGGCGGTGTCCTCGGGCGCAGGATATTCGCCCTCCTTGACCATCAAGCACATCAAGGTAAAGGCCAGGCCAAAAAACAGACCGATCGAGACAAAAATCTCCATCAAATGGGTTTCGGTCAGCTTGAAGATCCAGTAATTGAAGATGATGCCGGCGCCAAGGCTGATGCTGCGAAACAGGCCAAAAAACCGACCCAGCAAACCCTTGGGCACCACATCGTTGATCAGCGCTGTGAACATCGCCAAGGTCAGCACCGCCACGCACTCGAAGACCGTCCAGAACACGCAGAAAAAGCTCAGCACACAAAAGTCCAGCCCGGGCGAGAGTTGGCCAAGCAAGTGATGCAACTGCGTGCCCAGCCAGGGCGTGAAACCTAAGCCGACCATGGCCGCCGCTCCGATGGGCGTCGGGATGATCAGAAAGGGAATACGGCGACCCCGGTCGCTACGATAGCGATCCGACTTGAAGGACACCACCGGCACCAGCAGCAGGCCAATGATGGCCGGAAAAGCTACCACCAGAATGGACATGGTGGTCGCCGAGGCGTGGTGCTGGCGCAGCAACTCCATCACGCTCGGCACTGCAGCCCGCTCACGCATCGCGATCGCAAAGTCACCAAACAAGAGCCAAAGGAACAGGATCAACAAGCCGCCGGCCGTGTAGACCAATGTGCCTGCAACGCGGTTCTGGCTTGAAACGCTCGAGGTTTCAAGCGCTGATTGCAGGGGCACCGGGACGGCCTTCGCCCCAGAGTTTGCTGATGACTGTGTCATGATGTAGCACGCTTTCGAATTGTTGTGCCCTTGCTCGACTGAAGTCGATGCTTGTCTCGGGCTCTGGTTTTTTGCCCCAGATTGGCTTCTTCAGAGTCAGCGCTTAGCCTAGCAACTCACCAATGTGGCGTCCAATGAATCCGGTCCACGCGGGCCAGCGCTTCAAGGTAGAAATAGTCGCCCCAGAGGTTGGCTTCATCGACACCACGCCCATGCGGCTTGTGATAGACGCCGTGCAAGAGCAGTGCTTTGGTGAAGGACAAATCGCCGACGCAATTGGCCATCAAGCCGTCCAAGATGCCCAGCGCCTCGGCGCGATAGCGACTGCTTTGCGCGCCCGGCGGCAGTTGCTCCGACAACTCGAGCAGACCGCAAACGGCGATGGCCGATGCCGAACTATCCCAGCTTTCGCCACTACCCTCGCCGAAGCTCAAGTCCCAGTAGGCAACGCCATTCTTGGGCAGGTGCTCAAGGAAGTAGTCGGCCACGCGGATCGCGGTATCCAGCAAGTTCAGCTCTGGCGCGTGCTTGTGGTTCAGCGCAAAGCCATAGATGCCCCAGGCCTGTCCACGCGCCCAGCAAGAACTGTCCGATGCACCCTGGTGGGTGCTGCCCCGTTCGGGCTCGCCCGTCGCCGGGTCAAAGTGGTAGGTATGGAAGGTCGACGCGTCGGGGCGCACCAGATAGTCACGCGCTTTGGCGCAGTGGGCGTCTGCCGCAGCCTTGTATTTCGGGTCCTGTCGCACTTCGCCGGCCCAACGCAACAGCGGCAGGTTCATCAAGCAATCGATGATCATGCGGCCACGTTGGGCGGGATCATTCAAGTCCCCCCAGGCCTGGATCACCCCGGCCGCCGGCAGGTAGCGACTCATCAGCTCATCGGCAGCCTGCAAGGCGCTGTCCTTGGCCAATTGGCTACCGGTTAGGCGATACGCCGCAACGCAAGACGGCGTGTACAGAAAGCCCAGGTCATGCGTTGCCAGGTCTTCACGCAATTCCAAGCGGCGCGCGAAGCTCTTGACATGGTCTTCGGCCACATCGCGAAAGCCTTCGCCACTGCTCAACTCATAAGCCATCCACAACTGACCGGTCCACAGGCCGGTTGTCCAACCCACGTTTGAGCCATCGGCAAAGCCTTCTTGCACATGAGGTCGATAGACATTGCCGATGGTGTTGTCACCCGGAAAAACGTCCCGGAAGTTTTCGCGGTTGGCAAACAGTTGCTCGACGGCCGTATCCAAGGCGCGCCGCACCCGGTCTTGGAGACTCCCGGTCGAGTATAGAGATGGGCTCATGATTGATGCTGAAACTAGAGTTCGAATGAGTGAGGGAGGCGAGGCGCCGACTCAGCGTGCCAGCCAGCCGCCATCGACCACCAAGACATGGCCGTGGATATAGCTCGAAGCCGGTGCGGCCAAGAACATGGCCGCGCCAGCCAGGTCAGAGGCCTGACCCCAGCGACCGGCCGGAATACGCTCCAGAATCTGACGGTTGCGCTGCTCGTCTTCGCGCAAGGCCTGCGTGTTGGCGGTCGAGATATAGCCCGGAGCGATGGCATTCACATTGACGCCGCGCGCCGCCCATTCATTCGCCAAGGCCTTGGTCAGGCCCACCACCGCGTGCTTGCTGGCCGTATAGGAAGGCACTCGGATGCCGCCCTGGAAGCTCAACAGCGAGGCGATGTTGATGATCTTGCCGCCCTCTCCGCGCTTCAGCATCTTTGCCCCTGCGAGTTGCGACAAGCGCCAGACTGCGTCGAGATTGACGGCCATCACCTGAGACCAGTCAGACTCAGGAAACTCTTCGGCCGGTGCACGGCGAATAGTGCCAGCGCAGTTGACCAAGATGTCCAAGGCGCCAAGTTCCTTCTCGACCGCATCGACTACCCACTGCGCACCAGCGGGTTCGGCCAAGTCGGCCCTCACCACCAGCACACCATCCTCGCGGACGCGAGTGACGGCATCTGCGCCGGCCGTTTCGGTGTGCTCGGTGACTGCAACCTTGGCGCCCGCCTTGACGTAGGCGGCAGCAATGGCGGCGCCGATGCCGCTGGTCCCGCCGGTCACCAAAGCGGTCTTACCTTCGATAGAAAACAGTTCAACCATTGTGTTTCTCACTAAGCTAATCAATCGCCACGCGGCGAATCCATGCAGCACAGTCGGTAGGGCCTCGCCGAACCTGATGTCTTGCCGCTCTATAAATTCGATCTCAGGTCGTTCCGCTGCTCGTTGACGTCGGGAACTCGGTCGAGACCCACTCGAGAGGTCCATGGCGCTCGACCGTCTCAAAAATCAAGCTTGCATTTCCGGTCCTTGAATCGGGCCGTTGTTCTCGGTGGTTTTCGTTTTTCACCGAGCCGAGAACCTTGTAGGCATGGTGCCAGCCGGGAATGTGGGTGGCAATTACGAAACTTGCTTTTCGGCCTTGCGACTTGCGCCGAATCCGTATCGCAAGGGGACTCGCCGACAGTGCTTTGTCTGCGCCGCCCTAGGCCGCGAGCGCACCAAACTGCGAGCTTTCGCGGCTCACCGATGCCTTGTCGCGGTACTCGCGCGGGGTGCAGTCAAGTTCGCGGCGGAATACCGCATTCAAGTACTGCACGGTTGTGAAGCCGCAACTGACGGCGACGTCGGCAATCTGCGTGTTTTCGTTGGCGAGGATCTTGGTTGCGGCCTTGAGCTTGTATTTGAGAATCTCGGTGTGCACGCTGTGGCCCAATTCGCGCCGAAAATGGGCATCCAACGACGACCGGGACACGCCCACATAATCCGCCACCTGCTCGGTCTTGATGCCTTGACAGGCGTACTGCCGGATGAAGTGCATGCCGCGCATGACGCTCGGATGGCTGAGCGACTGGTGGCTGCTGGAGGCCTGCACATTGATGCCCACCGGGGCCACCAAAACGCGCGAGTCACGGACCCGACCTCCACTCAGCATCTGGTGCAGCAACTGGGCCGCGGTGCGGCCAATTTCTACCGCGCCTTGTATCACCGAACTCAAGGGGATGCGCGTCAAAACGCGGGTCAATGGGTCGTTGTCAATGCCCAGCACTGCGACCTGCTCGGGCACCGGGATGCCGGCAATTGAGCAGGCCTGTAGCAGCTGTCTGGCGCGCGCATCGGTGACAGCAATGATGCCAATCGGCTTGGGCAAGCGCTGCACCCACTGAATCAAGTTCTGCTCTGCATCGACCCAAGTGGGGGCGGCTGTGGCATGACCGCGGTAGATCTCAGCCCAGAGGCGGTCTTTTTGCATCAACTGGCAAAAAGCACTCTCACGCTCTTGGGCCCAGCGGTTCTCGCCCGACTCAGGCAGGCTAAACAAGGCAAAGTTTCTCAAGCCACCTTCGATCAGGTGATCAAAGGCCATGCGGATCAGCGCTTCGTTGTCGGTCGCCACATAGGGCACACCCGCCGGGTATTTGCGCACATCCTCATAAGAGCCGCCGACCGCGACCACCGGGATCTTGATGTCGGCCAAGGCCTCGCAGATCTGCGGATCATCAAAGTCGGCGATGATGCCATCACCCACCCAGGTATCGATACCATTGAGGCGACACCTAAAGTCCTCCTCCATGAAAAGGTCCCAGGCGGCGCGTGTGCTTTTCAGGTAGGAGGCAATGCCAGAGATGACCTCTCGGTCGTAAATCTTGTTGGCATTGAACAGCAGAGCTATCTTGTGGGTCGCCGGCATCTTCATGATCGAATCTCACCTATTAATCACGATCTATCGGACTGGCTGGGCAAGGGGCCCCGCCGGGTTCTACGCTCTTCACTGCAGCGCACCGAGCAATCGCTGTCGGTTACTCCACAGCGATTGCT
>NZ_JBMLSK010000067.1:12450-37991 GCF_049240545.1 Roseateles sp.
CGATAACTGTTTTTCAGCAAAAATGACAAAAACGTTAAGGAATTCACCGAGTTCTTGACATCGCCCCAGCAAAGCGCTTGGTCGCCGTCGGCTGTGGCTCCATGGACGCCGCTGAATCCACTGAACCAGATCGGTTCAGTCAGACTGCAGCCCATCGCGCCACACCCGCCGACGCAAAAGGCTCAGGCTTGCAAGCCCCAGCCGAGTCGGCGAGTGGCGCCGCCATTACGGAATTCGGTCGGGCTGAGCCCTACACGCTTGCGAAAAACTCGAGAGAAATACACCTGGTCCTGATACCCCACCTGCGCAGCAATCGATGAAATCGGCAGCCCGGGGCCGCGCAGCAATTGCTTGGCCAGCATGACGCGCTGGTCTTCGCGCCAACGGACGATGCTGATTCCAATGTGTTGCTGGAACAAATGCGCTAAACGCGATGGCGACAAGCAGATGTGCCTGGCGATCTCCTCAAGACCAAAGTCCTTGTCGATATGGTCCGAGATGAACTGACAGGCCGAGCGCACCCGCGGGTCGAGCGCACGGCTGCAAGCGTCCGGCCGCACCTCATCACACAGGATCAACAGCTGCTCGAGCAAGTTCATGGCCAGGTGCTCCGAACTGCTGCGCGCTTGGTGAAGCACCGTTGCGATCTTCTGAAACAGCTGTTCAAACTCCTGCTGGCTTTCTGTGCCCGACACATCGACTTGACCCAGCGGACGACCAACGGCTGCGCCGCTGGTGTGGGCCCGCCAGTTCAGCCAAGGTGCCCAAAAGCCGCGCGGGCAAAAATAGATCCAGTGGAACAACCAATGCGACTGCCCCGGTCCCAAGGTCAGCCGATGCGCTTGTTCGGCAGGAATGAGCATCAGCTTGCCCGGCTCACCGCGGTGTTCTGTCGTGCCGATACGGACCTGCCCGCAGCCTTCAGCGGTGAGTAGCATGGTGTAGCCCTTGAGTCCGATTCTGCGCTCGAGCAATGGTAGGTCCTCAGCATACGAGCGCGAAATCTGGCAGGATCCGGCGGCCATATGGAGCCCAGTGGCTTCACTCAGGGGCATGGGTAATTCGGTTCGCAATGAAATGTTTTGAGAGTCAGCCATGGTTTTCAAGCCAAGAACCCGAGTTCGCACACAAACGCCAAAGAACAGCGATTGGGTTGCGAAAATTAGTGAAACAAGGTCGCGGGCTCAGCCCTTCGCACGCCGGCTAGGGCCAGAAATCTCCGCCATCAGCCATGCTTGGCATGTTGCGGGCGCGGACTTTTTGCAGCAATTGCGAAACTTACTATTCCAAGTTACGACTTGTTTCCAGTTCACAGCCGAGACACACATCGGCCCCACCTACACCGGCAGCGCACAAGTCTCGACCGACAACGGCGCTAGGTGCTACTGAGCTCTGCTCAGCGATGCCGCACCCAAAGCAGTTTGGCGGACATGGGCCAAGTCGTCTGCGGGGCCGTATTGCCGGGATCGAAGCCGGCCGGCAAATCGCGCAAATCAATCTTGGTGCTGGACCCCAGGCTACTGTTGCCCACATTGCTGCCCTGACGCGCGGCAGAGACGTAGCCATGCACCAGAGTATTTCCGGTGGTGAGCAAGATGTCCCCAGCCAACACCGAGCCATAAACCTCATTCGACGCGGCCAAGCTGATCTTGCCGCCCGAATAGACGCCGCCCACGGCCGCGCCCGCGCCGAAGGCGATATTGCCGTGACTCAGCGGCGTCAAGGCGTTAGAGCCGGTGGCGCAAAAATTGGTCGGCACCAAACTTGGGAAGTCGCTGTTCGTGCACACATTGGCATAACCGGCGTAGTTCACGGCCTGCGTCAGGTTGCTGCCGGCCGTGTCAATATTGCCTGTGACCAACCAGTTGTTGTAGTAGGTGCCCGAGGCGGCACTGACGTCGCCGTTGAACCACAAGGTGCCGGGGGCCATGGTCGTGCCCGCGACCGTCCACTTACCACCGCCATAAGAGAAGCAGCTGTTGTATTCACTCCAGCCCTTGCAAATCTTCGCGACGCAGTTGCTGGGGCTATAGGTGTTGCTGCTACACAGCCAGTCCTGATTCGGACCATTGCCAGTCAAGTAGTAGCTGCCATCGGCGATGCCGCTCACGCTACGCACGGTAACTTGGGTGTCGTTGCCTATGCGTGTGAATGCATAGTTAGCTATTGATCGATAAGCATAGGCATCGAACTGTGGCGTCGCCACGGTGCTGGCGGTGAGCTTTGCCGTGGACATCGACAAGAAACTGACCTTGCTCATGCGAATCTGATTGTTAGAGCCTGGCTTGGTCAAGGTGCCGGAATAGAAGCCTGAGGCCACGCGACCATTGCTGGTTTCCCGATAGCTCCCAACCACCACGGCCAGCCCGTTCACCGCACCATTGGTCGACATGACATTGCCTTTGACCGACATGCCGCCAATCGACGCCGCCCGCATCGTGAGGCCGGCAAAACTGGTCAGGGAATCGACTGTATTGCTTCCCAGGGTAATGGCGCCATTGGCGATCAAGCTTGAAACACCGACGGTCCCACTCAGCGCCACGGCTTTCATGGCCTGCACGCTACTGAACAGCCCACTGCCACTGAGCGCGATGTTGCCCTCAGAAAACAAGACATCCAAATTCGTAGCGCCACCCAGGCTGATATTGCCAGTGGCGTAAAGATTGTTGATGCCATTCAGGCTGCCGCTGCCGTTGACGTTGCCATCCACCACCATCTTGCTGGAGGTGTCACCCAGCACATCCAACTGCCCACCCAAGTCCAAATCACCCTTGATCGTGATGGCCGCGGGGGCGCCTACTGCGCCACTTCCGCTGCTGGCGCCAAGCACGCAGAAGTGAGCCGCCAACAGCGAATTGCCTCCACCGCTACTGCCCGTGACATTGAAGCCGACGCGCGTCGTCGGGCCGCCCGAAGGGCAGTTCATGGTGTCGTTTGCAGCCACGGCAGACACCGTGGCACTGACCCCACTCAGATTGCCGAAATTGACCTGCTGATCGAGCGACAGTTTGGCCGCTTCAAGCGCCCCCTGCTGCCCCAGGTATTGCCGCAAGGCCTCCACACCCGTCCAGGCTTGCAACTGCGCCTGGGTCTGGATATGCACCGTTAGCGCCTGCGATTGCAGACCCCGCACATAGTAGATGGCCCCAAAAACCATCGCCCCCAGCGACAAACCACTCAATAACATGAACAGCACCGAAGAGATGCCGCGTTGCCGCCGGATGCTTGGGAGGCGCCGGCGAAGCACTGGTTCAGCGCGAATATGGCGCGGCGGCGGTTTCAAAGCGAGGCTACTGCGCCAAAGGACAGCGAGCCCACATAGTTCACCAGGCAGCTGCTGTAGGTGTTGTCGCTCCCGGCAACACTGCCGCCGTAGCTGAGTCGCACCTGCAAATCACCGGCTTGTGCTTGTATCTTGCTGATAGTTTGCGGCACCGTGCCCAGCGGCCAGCAGTTGCTGCTCACGCGCGCACTCAAACCTATCGCCTGGGTCAATAGGTCGTGGGCCACCAAGGTGCTGCGCTGCCAGGTGATGGCGCTCCATTGCGTCGAGATGGTCGAGCAAGCTCCCGTCGATTGCAGCAGATAAAAGGCCCGACTGCTGCTGTCCACCAACAGGCCGGCGCAACGGTAATCCGTCGTGTAGTTGGACAGGCCTCGGTTGGCCGCCCAAAGCACCGCATTGCCTTGTGTCGCCGTACTACCGAGGCTCAGTTTGCTACCACTCAGTTTCAGCGTATTGACATCGAAGAGCGCGTTGGAAAGCAGGACAAAGTGCGTCGTTGGACTTGGGGTCGTAATGCCGTATCCGGCTTCCTGCAAAGCGATTTGTGCACTGAGCAAGCCTGATGCCAACTGCGCATCTTGTTTGGCGCTGAGCACTAGGCCGCCGTCACCGAAGAGGGTCTGGCTGCTGCTGCGGTACAGCGCCAACGCGCCCAACACCGCCACCAAGGAGATCACCATGCCCACCATCAGGCCGACCAAGCTCAGGCCACGCTGGCTCAGCTGCGCTTCTACAAGTCTCATTGCCGCCACGCCTCAGTTGTGGCCAAGCGTCAGCATGCCGGGGCCCAGCAGCGTTTGTGCATTGACGGCGAACTGAACTATCGGCAGGTTGACCGGCTTGCTGGCACCATTGAGGCTGACCGTGAACCCCGTCACCGTACATGTTTTTTGCACGCCGGTGATCTGCAAATCGGCGCCCAAGTTCAGATCATTGTTGACGGTGGCGCTACCACTGCTTGGGCACCCGATCGCGACCCCTTTGCCTTGCAAGTCAGCACGAATCCCTTGTACGGCCAGGCTTTGAGCTTTTTGCAGCTTTTGCGCGACCATTGATCGGCCCACGGCATAGACTTGACCGAGCCCGATCACACCAAGCAAGACGATGGCGACCAGCGCCTCGAGCAAGGCATCTCCCCGCTGTGAGCACTGTGCAAGGCTCTGTGCGTCCTGGCATCTGCGGTCTGTCTTTGTATGAAACATTGGCGGCATCTCTAGATACCCGGCTTGGACTGTGGACCGTTCCTTGTGCACCGCGGCTTCATTCACCCCTGCTCATCGCAACACCAACAAGCCGAACTTGACGCGACTTGCATTCATACCGAACAAGGCGTTGACCGAGTACGGTCATGATGGATTTAGGCCTGGGCCGCTGCAATTGCGGAAATTGACTTCTGGCATTACGGAGTTCGCCGCAGATCAGAACGGGGCAAACATGCGAAGCTGTCTTCCCGCTATTCCAGCCGCCCCTGAAGGTTTGACGGCAAAAAATCACCTCGGCATGCGGACATGCATGCGAAGGTGGTCTTGGGCCGGCTGCGTTTTTAAGTTCGCGCAAATGGCGTGATCTATGCGATCAGCCAATGAACTCAGTTCAGGCGAAACACCGCTACAACCTGCACCAATTGGTCAGCCTGTTGCTTGAGGCTCTCGGCGGCGGCTGCGCTCTCTTCGACCAAGGCCGCGTTCTGCTGTGTCACGCGGTCCATCTGCATGATGGCCTCACCGACCTGCGCAATGCCCGAGCCCTGCTGTGCACTGGCCATGCTGATCTCGCCGACGATGTCGCTGACACGCCGAATCGCCGTAACGATTTCATTCATCGTCACCCCGGCCTTGTCGACTAACACTGTCCCCTCCTCGACCCTCTCGACACTGGTGCTGATCAGGCTCTTGATCTCTCGGGCGGCCTCGGCACTGCGCTGCGCCAAGGCGCGCACTTCCCCGGCCACCACCGCGAAACCACGCCCCTGTTCACCAGCTCGGGCAGCTTCCACCGCCGCATTCAATGCAAGGATATTGGTCTGAAACGCAATCCCGTCGATGACGCTGATGATGTCGGCAATCTTCTTCGAACTGTCGTTGATGCCCTTCATCGTCTCGACCACCTGGCTGACCACCAAGCCGCCTTGATTGGCTACGTCGGTCGCGCCTTTGGCCAAGTTATTGGCCTGTTTGGCGTTCTCGGCATTGTTGCCAACGGTCGAGGCCAATTGGTCCATGGTGGCCGCAGTTTGCTCGAGGGCACTGGCTTGCTGTTCGGTACGTTGGCTGAGGTCAGCGTTGCCCATGGCGATCTGGCTGCTGCCGGTGGCCACGCTCTCCGAATTGCCGCGTACTGTGTGCACGATCTGGCTTAAACCGTCTCGCATATTGTCGAGTGCGCGCATCAATTGGCTGACTTCATCGTGCCCTTCGACAAACAGCCGTACCGTCATATCACCTTGACTCATCGCTTGCGCGCCCTTGACCGCCACGGCCAGCGGCCGCGTTACATGGCGACTGATTCCCACGCCAAGGCCAGCGCCCAGCAACATACACAGCATCACCAATACTGTTGTCGCGAACACGCTCTGCTGAAAGAGCTGGTCGTTTTGCTGCGCCACTGCGGCAGCTTCTTTTTCCTTCAGCTTCGACAAGCTTGTGTACACCCTTCCGACCACACTGGCCTGCGGCGACAACTCTGCGCTCATGTGCTTCAGTGCTGGGGTCTCCGGCAATATCTCGCTTGCGGCAATCAGCTTCAGCGATTCATCCAGCAGGCCCTGGTACTTGCTCCATTCAGCGCGCAGCACCGTCAAGTCGGCGCGTCCTTGTTCGCTGACGTAGAGGCGCCCGGCTTGGTCCAAGAGCTCGGCCGCATTGCGGCGGTGACCAGCCACCCGCTCGATGGCGGCTTCTCGGTCGGTCTTGCTGACGGCAAGCAGAGCCTCGCGTACGTTCAGCAAGGCCTTCAATCGCTCGACGTTGGATTCCTTGGTTAGAGACAGTCCGACCAACTCCTGCTGATACAGCAAGGTCTCTGCGGCATTGATGCGCTTCATATTGAAGATGGCATAGCCGCCGAGGATGCCACCAATCACGGCGACCAAGGTGAAAGCGGAAATCAGCTTCGTTGAGATACGAAAGTCGGAGAGTTGCATGGAATCTGCCCCCAGATCATGGCCCGAACCAATGCCGAGGATGCTCGGCGCCACTGCTTCATTGACGACAGCACAGTGACACCGAAACTGCCCGGTCGAGCATCTTGTCGCAATTATGAAATTTGCTGTAACGACTTAAGGTTCTGCGGCAATGTTGGCGCCGACCAAGCACTCTGCTTCGTAATGAGCACAAACGAATGAGAAGAACCGTAAGCAGGCGCCGCTTGTCGCCATGCGGCCCTTGATTCAGCGCTTGGCCGCAGCGGACTGCAACAACTCGGAGAACTTTTGCGCGTAGCGCCGGCCCAGTTCGCGTTGCGACGCCGTGTTGAAGTGGATCTCGTCTTTGGGTCCATTGCTGGCAAGCCCCTCGCTGCTCACCCAAGCCGAGTTGGGCACTTGGGCCGCGATATCGTGGATGTAATCAAACACCTGGCGACGGTAGGCGTCTGGCCCCGCCTTGCCAGAGGGCGCGTTGCAGTGAACCATGAAACAAGGCGTCATCTCGCCCACCACCAAGGGAGTGCCCACGGCGCCGCTGATGTTCATTCGCAGGGCGTTCATCAAGGCCTTGTGCTGCTGGGCGTAGTTCGCTGAGCCGGCCTTGTTGGCGTCGCTCTCGCCTTGATGCCAAAGAATGCCGCGAAAACGGCTGCTGGAATCTTGCGCCTGAGCCGCTTGAATGGCTGCGTTGGCGCGCTGCACCGCGGCTCGATAGAGGTCTCCGCCAATGGCGGGATCGTCGGTCGCGACCCAACGGTGGTGGAACTGCGGCACATCCTCACTGAAACCGGTGCCGCCCCAGGCGGCCCCCACCAGCAGCACCTTGCGCTCGGGCTCGCCCCGGCGCTTGGCGTCGGCCAGGTAGGCCTTGGCAAAAGTCAGGCCCATGCCCACCGCCGTGGGCTTGTTGCCCAACTCGGTGTGAATGATGGGGTCCTTGGCGGGCACGATGCCACGTACGGGGTCCCACATCATGATGGAGGGGTCGGGCTGACCATCTTCATCAAGCGGACTTGGAATGGCACCTCGGCCCGCCATATTCGATTGCCCGGCCAGCAGCACCACGTCGTAGCCACCGGGCGCCCGGGGGGTGTTCTGCGGCGTGCTGCCGCAGGCCGCCAGCAGCAGCGACAAGGGTAGGACGAGCGCGCGAAAGAAGGCATTTTTCTTGTCTGTCATGTTTCATCCGACTTCTTTTTTGAGCCCATGGCGAGCCCGAACTTGCCTTAAGAAAGAGTCATGATCGGCGGCCGTCGATCGCGCGGCAATTACGAAATTTGCCAAGATGACCCCGATAGTCACCAACACAGTTGGGAGTAAATCCGCCACTCCGCCATGCTGGCCGAATAGAGGCCTAAATGCCCATCACACGGTCGATGATGGCGCGCGCAATGCCTCGAATCGGGCATTGAACTCCTGGCGCAATTGCTTGCGCACCTTGGCGGCCGCGTGCCGCCTATGTTGTTCGGGCGTTTCGACACTGAGCGGCCGCACCGGCACCGGCTTGCGGTCCGCGTCGACCGCAACCATGGTGAAGAAGCAACTGTTGGCATGCCGCGTCACCTGGGTGCGAATGTTCTCTGCCAAGACCTTGATGCCGACCTCCATCGACGAGGTGCCGGTGTAGTTGACCGCCGCCAAGAAGGTCACCAACTCGCCCACGTGAATAGGTTGGCGAAACATCACCTGATCGACCGACAGCGTCACCACATAGCGGCCCGCATAGCGGCTGGCGCAAGCGTAGGCCACCTGGTCCAGAAATTTGAGCACCGTGCCGCCATGGACATTGCCGGAAAAGTTAGCCATGTCGGGGGTCATCAACACGGTCATTGAGAGTTCATGGACAGGTTTTGTCATGGGACGGGCAGTGAAGCAGTCCTCGGTCTGGTTGATCGCAAGAGTCGATCGCCTCCGAGGCCCGCTGGAGTGAATCAAGCCACGCCAGCACGGGCGTAACCCACTGGCGTAGCAAAACAGCGCTTAGTCTGCTTGAGGCCTATTCTGCCGAGCAGCAATGACAGCAATGCTCAACTTAAGCCAGCTTTGGCTGCAAGTGGGCGCTTGACCATTCGCAACAAGACCAAGGCCGTCAACGCCAAGAGCCAACCCTGCGGCTCGGGCACCGGGCTAACCTCAGCCAAGGTGGTGTTGTTGTTCGTCATGGTCAGGTCGTTTGCCAAGTCGAAGCTCAACAGGCTGCCGCTCGTTGCACTTGAGCCCAGTTCGGTGGCCTGATCTTCGCCATATAAGGCCAAGGAAAAGGTGCTGCCCGCGTCGGCACCAATGGCCGACGCGAATGCCCCCCCGAAACTCAGGTCAAAACTGAACACGCCGCCCATCACAATCGCCTGAAACATGTCGTTCCAACCCGCTGCATTGGAGAACAACAGCGTTCCGGGCAGGCTACCGCTGACCGCGCCGAAGGGAATGGCGGCTACACCGGCTTTGAGCGCGCCCGCGAAGTTGCTCACTTTGGCGCTCGCAGCCGGCGCCGTGTCCAGCCCGGGATTGAATTGCAGATCTAGCCAGCCGGTTGAGCCAGGGTTAGGAAGGTCGGCCGTGTTGACCACGACGTGGTAGTTGAGTGCACTGCTGGAAGAAACAAGCGGGCCGGCCTGGCACAGGCTCGCCAGCAAGAGTCCGGCGCTCAGAAGCAGGGCGCGCGGCGGCCAGGAAACGGTGAAAAACTTATTCATGATGATCCGTTGTTGGCGCTTCAATTGAAGCTATAGAGCGCTGGCTTGTAGGTGATGGTCATGCCGCCGTGGTTGTCGAACACCAGCGGCACCGTCACGGCTGCTCCGGCAGCAATGCTGGCCGAGATGTTGATATAGGGCGCGCCATTGCTGTTGCCGCTGGCGCCTTGCAAGGTCACACCCATTGGCAAGCCATTGAGTTGCAATTGCAAGCTCGACAGAGTTGTTGCACCGGCATTGCTGATCTTGATGCTGCCGTTGTAGGTGCGCGTCGCACGGTTGTAGACCAGGCCAGTGCTGAAGAAGGTGACCTTGGCGCTCACATCCAAGCGATTGGATGTGCTGAAGGTAAGCGGGTCAGTGCTGTCGGCGCTGCCGTCCTTGTCATAGCCCTTGATCACCAGCGTGTGCTGGCCATTCGTCAACTTGGTCGAGTCCACGGTCAAGCTTGTAAGTGGCGCAGCGCCATTCGTCTCGCTCGTACTGCCGACCAACTTGCCGTCGACCAAGAACTCGAACCTGTTTCGGTACTCCGCCAAGGTCGCAGGCATATTGACCTTCAGAGTGATGTTCCCGCTGCTGCCGGCCGGTTGATCCGCACGCAGGGTTAGATCGGTGGCCTTGCCGCCCGGCGACAAGGCCCGGGCCGCATCGGTATCGATCAGGCCATTGAGCAGCGCCAGGTCATGATCGGCCTTGTTGTAAACCCACTTCTTCAGGCGTTTTCCTGTGGCATCAAAGGTAAACATATGGGTTGTTTTGGCGGGCACCGCTCCCTTCCACTGCTTGTCATTGCCGACCGCATCAACGAAGGCAAAGTTGACAGCATCAGTTTGCGCCGAACTGAAAGCATCGAGTGAATAGCTGCCGTTGAGACGAGCGCTATAGCGCAGGGTTTCTGCCGGCGCGACCGTAGCCGCGGCCCCCACGCCCGGCTTGGTGCCGCCGGTGGTATTCATGATCATGACCGTGGAACCACTCGCACCGGTCATGGCGAATTGCACCAGCTTGTCATCCAGATTCGTGGTCTGAGCAGTGCCGGCCATAAAGTGGGTTCTGGCATTTGTGGCCAGAGCCTTCCAATGCTCGGCCGTCGAACGCAGGGTGCCATTTTTTTGCCAAAGGTTGGTGGAGGGAATGGAGGTCGCGGGAGTTCCGCTGCCGACCATCACGTTATGCGCGATGAAGTATTTGCCACCGAACTGGGCGAGCTGCTTGGCCATGACCACCATGAACTGCCCCGCATCGAAGTGCCAGCCAGCGCCGTCCTTGATCCCGTAACCTACACCGCTGGCGGACGTGGTGTTTGACAACACCGCGTCCGACGGCAGAGTCGCCAAAGTAAACGGCGTTGTTGTTGGCAAAGCAGTCAGCGCGGTCACTGCGTCCGAGCTGTAGGTGCCGCTCGCTTCACCCACCGCCATGACAAGTTTGTCCGAGCCGCGTGCACCCTGCGTTGTGCCGTATTGGTGGGTGCTGTTGCACTCAGCAGCCGGATTGCTTTGACCCTTGTTGACCAGATCGATATAGCCCTGAATGAGCCCGAGGCGCCTATTTGCTTCACTCTCGTTCCAACTGGCGTACATGTGCAAGTTGTAGATGTCCAAGAGCGGCACACCGCTGCCATTCAAACGCAGGTTGCCAACATCGCTGATGAAGCACCTGTGCAAGCTCAGCAAGGGTTGGAAGCTCGTACTGGTCGTGTCATAACCAAAAGCGGTCGAGAACTCAGGGCCAACGACAACGGCGTCGCTGGCATTGGTTTTGATCGCCTTGGCCCAGTCAACGAAGTTGTCGCGGAAGGACCGGTAGGTATTGCCATCGATCGTGATCGGCACATTGCTGTAGGCGGTGGCTGTCGTGGTCGGCGTGCCCTGGACGACACCCGCCGCGTTCTTGACCGTCACGGTCACTGTCTTGGTCGGGCTGACCGTGCCGCCTTCATACCATTGCGACAAAAAGCTATTGGCATTGCTGGTGACCGTGCTGGTCGTGGTGATCAAGCCATTCCCGCCGCTCGAGCAACTGCTGTTGCTGCAAGTCGCGGTACTGACGGTGCCATTGATTGGCGAGAGCCGCGAGTCCAGGTCCGGCTCATTGCCGATTGACCAGTACTTGACGCCCTTGTTCTTAACCTGGGTGATCCAATTCAAGCGGTCTTCGGCAGGCAAGTTGATTGGCATTTGCACCAGCGGCTCCATGCCCGCAGCCTTGATGCGATCGATCTGCAAAAGGAAGACGGGCAGGTATCTGTCGACTTGATCCTTTCGCGCCTGGCTTAAGGCCGCAGCATTGAAGCCGGCACCGAGCTGCGCCGTCAGTTCGGCCGTCGACAGAATGCGGACGTTCTGCGTGGTGCCGCCAATTCGCACCAACTGAGCACCGGCTGCTTGGGCTTTGCTTTTGTAGGCCTCAAAACAGTCATTGGTGTTAGGCACGCCTGCGGCAGGCGAAGGGACGGCGCAACTCCCTGTAGAGGCGTACGAGCTCCAGACCATTGGGGTTGCCGTCGCACCGCCGGAGGTATTGTTGGCACCCCAGTTGTAGTACCAGTAATTGAGTCCAAACAATTTGTCGGACAAGGGAATGTTTTCGGCCTGCACCGCGCCGGTGGCGCCCAACGCAGACACGGTGAATAGAACCGCTGCGGCGCAACGGGTTTGCTTATAGATTCGGCGCTTCAACATGGTCTTGTCTCCAATGAGGATTGGCTTGTCTTTTGACGGTAGGTTTTGGGCACCCATTGAGCCGGCTATTTGTCCGGGCTTTTTTTTTGCTGCGTTCGCTGCGCTTGCTCGCTTGTTACGCCGGCTGCAACGGTCACCAAGCTTGCCGCCACGCACCTTTCCGACATTCATCCCATTTGGAGGGAGTCGATCAGGTGGCGCCTGACACGCCTTTTAATTGCACCCTGCCTCCCCCACTCTGCAGCCTTGTTTGGCTTGGGCTCGGCTCTGTCGGAGAGCACGCTACACCTGAGGTCCTGTTGGGGCCAGCATGCAGCCTGCGAATAAGCTAGTTATCGATAGCAACTTTAATTCGCTCGTCCATCAAAAAATACTGTGGCAAACACTGGCCTCGCCCCAACTGGATCGCCTTGTTGTGTGATTTACCCCTTCAAACCCAAGAATCGGCTTTTAAGCCACGCCGGGCCGCTGCCGTCATTCTTGAAGCTGCTGCCGTTCACCGGGGCCTGCTGCGAGATGTAGCTGATCGTGACCGGGATCACCAATTGGCTGCTACTTGCAACCGATGCCACCTCAATGTAGCCATTGACCAAATCAATTCGTACATCCTCCTTGGCATAGGCGACCAAATTCTTGCCGTTCTTGTCTACCAATTCGGTACGCATCGCCGTGACCGTTGCACCGGCCGGCAGCAGGCTGCTCAGCAGGACTCGCACAGGACCTAAGCTAGGCCCCAGATTGAGCAGCTTCACTGTAGTGCCGGCGCTGACTTTCTTCGAGGAGGCGCCATAGCCATACACCGTGATGGTGTCTCCTGCGCTCATCTGCAACTGTGAGGAGGTCGCAAGGTCGCTCCAGTTGCTGGTACTGAAGAGCACGGTCGAGGTGGCGTCGGCCTGGCCGTCGCGGTCATAGGCCTTGATCACCAGTTTGTGGTCGCCATCGAGAAAATCTCGCGCACGAACCGTCAGATCCTTCACCGGTGCCAGCATCACGGGGTTAACCATGGCGTGAGGGCGGACGGTAACGGCATGTAGCCGCTCTCCGTGCTCTGCTTGTCATTTTTGTTCCAAGTGCCGGCATTGAAGTACCAGTAGTTGATACCAAAGGCCTTGTCGTTCAGGTCAATATTGGCGGCAGCTGCCGGCACGCCTGAAATGGCCAACAGGCCAGCAGCACCGCGGCGGCGCAGCGCTGGCGTTGTAGTGTCTTCATTTCGTTGTCTCCGATCAAGAATGACTTTGCTTCTTCGGGGCGCCAATCACCCCTTTTTGTCGTTATGGTGTGCAGGGCATGAACAACTGGTTTGGCCACCAGGCTGCGTGCTTAGACATCGCTGTTGCGCCCTGCTGCGCCAGCGTGAATTCTTTGTCAATGGGCTAAAAAGCTCGACGGTGCGCTGCGATCGTTAACGCGGACACCCCTGCCGAGCCGTGTGAATAACGGGTCAGCGTTCGGCTAGGGATTGCCGTGAATACATTTGAAGCGATGGCATGCGGTGAAGAATCCTCTGCGCTCGAATGCGTTGCGGCTTGACCTTCAAGTCAATCGAAGCTCATATCCAATACCAAGTTATGCGTCGAGCTACGCACTGAATCAGTTGCGGGCTAAAGCCCTCACGACTTGATCCGAGGCCGCGGCTGGGCTCAATGTCAGCCCCTCCCGGGACTTGCCGACGTGACAGTGGCCTTGCGAAGCAGGCGCGCAGAAGTCTTCGCCTCTTGCCGCAGGGCAAGGCGTGCATCACTGCAGCCTTGCCCCTGACCGCCGACAGAACTGAAGTCCCGTCAACGGTCAGGACCCGCATGCGTCTCGCACGCGCGCTGCGCCTACCTCGCTGCCGCAACGGGCGTTGCCACCGGAACCATGACTTTGAGCTTGTAGGAAGCGGGCGACGACGCGCTATTCGGCACATATGAAGCACTCACGGCTTCATTGCCCGCCTTGGTGCGCACCTTGGTAATCACCAGCAGTTCGCAATTGGCACACAGTTGGGGCACGAGGATGGTGTTGTTCTTCAAATCAACCTTAAGATCGCCCGCCCAGTAGTCGTTCATCCGCCGGTTCTCGTCGATGTATTTCGCGGACAAAAGGGTCGTTGAATTGCTGGTTGAGGACAGGCCGGTGAGCGTCACACGCACCTTGCCCAAGGCCGGGCCGTTGTTCATCAGCCTGTAGGTTCCGCCATATTGGACGGGGCTGCCCCTGTAGACGGTCAAATTCGTGGGCTGCACGAAGCCCATAGCGTCTGTGACGTCGATCCAACTTGCGGGCGACTCATCCACGTTACCGTCCTTGTCGGTGGCCTTGACGACCAAATCGTGTTCGCCGGCCACATACGTGCCGGTGTAGGGGAACTTGAAGTCCAGCTCGGCCGGCACGAGGATGGGCTTGCCTTTGGCATCCAAGATCTCATTCCCGGCGGCATCTTTCTTGTTGGCGTCCTCGGTTTTACCGACCGAAACGCCATCAAAAAAGAACTCGTACTTGGTCCTGGGCTCCGCCTTCACGGGCGAGATCACGGTTGGCGGCACGGCGCTGAATTTCAACTCCCCGCTCGTGGCGGTGACCTTGGCACCGATGGCCAGATCGGTGGTCGTGCCCACCGCCTTATCCTTCACCGCGCTGGTGTCAACTTGGCCGTTTACCAAAGCCAAGTCATGGTCGGCCTTGTTATAGACCCACTTCTGCAAACGCTTGCCATTTGCGTCGAAGGTGAACATATGGGTGGTTTTGGCCGGTACGCTGCCTTTCCACTGCACCTTGCTGCTGGTTTGAACGTCAGCGCCATCGACTGTTGTAACAATGCCATAGTCCGTGAACTTCAGATTGACGGCGTCTTTGCTGGTCGAAAGATTGGTATTTGAATAGGTGCCATCCAAGCGCGCGATGTAGTTCAAGGTTTGCGCGCTGGCAACGGCAGCTGTGGTCGTTGCTGATCCGCCGACACCTGGCTTGGTTCCGCCTGTGGTGTTCATGATCATCACGGTAGAACCGTTCTCGTCGGTCATCGCAAACTGCACCAGCTTGTCATCGAGCACATCAAGCTGGGCCCAACCAGGCATGTATTTGGCACGCGAGTTTTTGGCCAGTGCCTTCAGGTGTGCGGCCGTAGAGCGCGGCGTACCGTTCTTATTGAACAAATTGGTTGAGTTGATCGTGTTCGCGCTCTCGCCGGCCCAGACGGACCAAGGCACAGCAGCAAAGCCGCTGTGCTTCGCCATCTGCTTGAGCATCGTCACCTGGAATTGCCCCGCATCGAAATGCCACGCTGCGCCGTCGGCCATCGCGTATTTGCTCGCCATGTCTAAGTCGCTCGGCGCCGTGGTGGTCTCCGTGCTCGTGGAGAATGCCGTACTGGTGTTGACGTGGTCTGAGGTATAGGTACCGTTCACCTCGGTAACCGCCAGAGTCAATGGATCGGAACTCCGGGAGGTGTTTGCCGAAGCGCCCTCATATTGGTGGCTGCTATCGCAATCGGAAGCGGGGTTGCTTGAGCCCTTGTTCAAGCGCGTGATTTGGTCCTGCAGCACGGTCATCCGGCGATTCGCCTCACTCTCATTCCAACTGGCGTACATATGCACGCTGTAGACATCCAGCAGCGGCACGCCATTGCCGTTCAGGCGCTTGTTGCCGACATCACTGATGAAGCATTTATGCAGGCTCAACAACGGCTGAAATGCCGTCGAGGCGGCGTCATAGCCAAACGCGGTCGCAAAGTCAGGGCCGACGATCGTTGCATCACTGTGAGCCTGCTTGACGGCCGTTGCCCAAGCCACAAATTTGTCACGGAAGTCCTTATAGGTATTGCCGTCGATGGTGAGCGCCACGTCACCCGTCGTTGGGCCGATGACTTTGGTGGCATCCACGGTTCCACCCCGCCCCTTTTTCAAGGTCACCGTCATGGTGGTGCTGGCGGTTTGCCCGGCATACCAGCGCGACAGGACATTGTTGGTGGTGCCGCTGTAGACGGTTTCCGCCTTGATGTATTTGGCCGTGGCGGGCGTGCTGCAGTTGGAGATGCACACCGTGGGAATGGCCGTCAGCGTCTGCGCGAATTTGGGGCTTAAACGGCTGGCCAGATCCGGCTCGTTGCCGATAGAAAAATACTTAACCCCCCGGCCATACAGCATGGTGATCCAGGCGGAACGATCATCGGCCGGCATATTGATCGGCAGCTGCACCAAGGGCTCAAGGCCGGATGACGCCTTCACGCGATCGACCAGGCGCTCCATCATCGGCTGAATTCTGGCAACTTGGTTTGCTCGCGCGGCCACCACGGCGGCATCAACACCGCCCTTATCGACAACGCCGGTGGCAGATGTGTAGAAGGGCTCAACCATCGCCTTGATCGCCGATTCCGAGAGAAATTGGTTGTTGAGATTGGTCCCGCCAATGCGAACCAACGTCACCCCGTTGGCGACCACCTTGTCTCTATAAGACAGGAAGCAGTCGTTGCTGCCCGCAGCCGAGCTTGAACTCTCGTAGCAACTGCCTGCCGTATTCGAGACCAGCCATGGGGTCGTCGAGGATGGCAAAGGCAGCGAGCTGGTGTTGGTATTCCAATTGCCCGGATTGTGGTACCAGTAGTTGATACCAAACAGTTTTTTTCCGAGATCGATATTGTCAGTTTGGGCCGCTCCAGCACCCAAGGATGCCAGGGCCAACAACACGGCAGCCGTGCTGCGCTTTTGCTTGTAGATACTGCCAGTCATGTTTATGTCTCCAACGAGCATTTACTGAATGAATCCCTTGGTGCGGCCAACACCGATTTTTGTTTTTGGTTTGCAGGGCAAACGGCTAGGCTGGGCAAGCCAAGCCGCTAGGACTTCACCGGTGCGCCCTGCTGCACCTTGGTGTTTTTGCTTGTTGCTTTCGGTTTCTTTCAACAAAGCCGTGTGGAGATACGACCGGTTGTCACGCTGTATTCGGCCTGAGCTCAGTAAGCCGACGCCATCAGCCACGTTGGCACCGTCTCGGCGACACGGTTTTTTGTGCTCCTTGGCGCGGCCGAATGGTTATCGATAACGTCCAATGGTCGAAAAAAGGCAGCAAAAATCAGTTGCCGCGGCTCGAGCCCGTCTGCACAAGCCATGTTCGAGGCAGGCCGGGTTTGAGGCAGGGGCGTCACAGGGCCGGCGGGCGCTGTCGTAGGCAAGTCAAACACGGACAGGTCAAACATCATCAATCCTTCCTTCGAATCTGAGCCAGCACAGAAAAAGGCGGTTCTGCTCGCAATACTCAAGGTCAAGGCCGCTTAGCGCGAGTTTGCAAGGCATCATGGCAGCTTGAGCAAAGCACAGTGCCGTCTGTGCTCATACCTGCTAGCTTAATCATTGCTTGGTAACGATACCACCCTCGCTGAACTGAAATGTGTCGGGACTGTGAACTTGTACACGCTAATCTTTTCAATCTGCGCACGGCCTACAAGAGCGCCTTCATTGCTCAGCCTTGGATGAGCTTGGCGACCAACTACATAGCCCAATACTCGCCACAGATTCGAGCCTGACCGGCTCCTGCGCGAGCCAGCAGGCACATTCGGAAGCAACAAGGCTTGACTCTGCGAACAAGCCCCATTTCCTGCCGCAAGCTCAAATTTTGACCTTCAGGCGCATAGCCTGCCCGGCCTGCAGGCTCACCGTCTTGCTGACTGTTTTGCCACGAAGCCGCACGGTCACCTCGTAGTCACCCAAGAATCCGCGCTGCCGCACTTGGCCGGCGCTGTTGCTGCGCAACTCGACGTCGGTCCACCAGGTCTTTGTGACGCGTTCGATATAGGTCTTGCCATGCGCGCGCAAATTCCAGTTCTCATCCCAGAGTGCGGCATGAGGGAACCAATGCAGTCCGGCCCAGAAACCCCACTGCACGAAGCCAATAGTGGAAGGGTGACTGAACACCGCCGTCATGAAGTCATCCAGATAGCGCGCCTTGAATTCGTCGTCAGTGCTATTGATATCGAACTCGGTAATCTGGATCGGCAGCCCCAATGACCCCATGAAATCGAGACGCTCCAGCACATAGTCAATGCTAGGCGGCGTGCCGCCGATATGCCCCTGTTCGCCGACCGCGTCAATCGGTGCTCCCTGCTCTTTCAGGCGTTTGACATTGTTGAAGAAGGCCTGGCTTGGCGACCCCTCGCCTTTCCCTTGGAACAAGGTGTAGTCGTTCAGGAACAGCTTGACGCCGGGCGCGCCCTCTCGCGCCGCCTTGAACCAGGCCACCTCTTCGGCGTAGCCCAGCATGTCCTGCACATTGTGATTGGCGAAGGGCTCATTCAGCACATCCCACTGATCGAACTCATTGCGCAGCGCCGAAGTCTGCGTCGCGATGTCACCCAAAATCTTGGCGCGCAAGGCCTCCGGTTGCTCCTTGAACGCGGCCAAGGGTGGCGTCTGCCGCCAAGAGGGCCACACCATCACATGAGCACGAATATTGAAGCCTCTTTCACGAAGCCACACATTGGCGCGCTTAGCTCCGGCACCGCGAGTCGGCTCCCAATATTTGGTCTTCAACTCGTTCTCATAGACCGCCTGATTGAAGTACTTGGACAGCACCTCACGGTACTTTTCAGCATCGGCACTATGCTGGTCAAGAATCCAGGACGACTGCACCGCCGTGCCCCAATTGAAGGCGTGGCGCTTCATGCGCAAGGACACTTCGGCCCCTTTCACCGGACGGCCTTTGGCATCGACCACCTGCACCTCCATATCGCCCTTGCGCAAGCGCTCTATGCGCTCGGCAGCTTGGCTGCGCCAGGCTGCATCGGGCGCATCGCCGTCGTAGCGAATCACGGTACGCGGGAGTTCGCTGAGTTGGACCCCCGGTCCGTAGTTGATGAGCCTGACCGGCCCCAGTTCGAATCGCTGCGGGTAGTGGTCGAAATTGATCACAAAGCGCATGTCAGCGGGGCTGGCATCCTTGCGCATGACAAAAGCAAAGCTAGTTTCTGTCCAGTCCTTACCGATGGAGACGCCACGCTCCACAAAGGCCGGCCAGGTCGACTTGCCATTGACCAGTTGATCTAGTTTGACCTCAACGAAGGATTCCCCGGTTTCACGCAGACTGGCCAAGGAGCGCGCTTTGAAGGAGATCCACAGCACGTCACCCTTGTGCAGCGGGGTCTTCAGATCAGCGGCGAGTCCAAATTTGTTCTTACCCAGCGCTGCGCCATAACTGTCCATCTGCATGGCACTGTCAAAGGCTTGCGCATCCACAGCGACCGTCTTCAGCTGAGGCGCGCCCTCTTGGGGCCCAAAAGGCTTCAAGGCCGACAAGCCGCCATTCAGCAAGAGCTCGCCCGGCACCTCAAGCGCGGCAACGGCTTGAGCGCCGCCCAAACCCGCAAGCAGGCCAGCCGCCAGCATGCCGATGCGTGCCAACCCAGCCCAGCGGCGCCAACCCAACAAGCAGATACTCATCGACAGTTACCCCACATCATTGATTTGATTCGTGAGGACCTAGTCTATTGAAGCCGGCGACACAGCGGCGATAACCACAAAACTTCGCAAGTCACTTCAGCAAAAAACACTGCCGGATGCAAAGTCAAGGCCATAAACATCGCCTAAAGCCGACGCATTCTGCCTTCCTCAAGGCGATGCGGGAGCAGGCCTCGTGCGCGATTCATCCGGACATTGGGCGATAGAGCAACGCGCAGTCCCACTCTCCCCCAAAGATCAAAGCACCGCTTCCATGCTGCACAAAGCGTGAAGTAATGCACGCTTTGTGCAGCGCTTTGTGAACTCGCTTCTTAGCAAGTCGTAATAGCAACAGCTCGCCACGCCTCGCCGGCTGCAAGATTGCAACAAGCACACGGCACTCGATACGCGAAGTTAAGGACTTTCCTGCTGTAAACAGGCGGTCTTGGGGACGACCCGCTGAGCCCATTCTCGACAGACAACCTACAAAGACGCAATGGCGACGGACCGCAGCGCAGGCGTGGATTGTCGCAAACAGTGTTTGGCATTTGATTCAGCATTGAGAACGCTTCGATAGCAAAGAAACATCAAGGGGCTTGCTAACTTTCGCAATCGCCGGAGGCACGAAATTTCGGCAAAGTCAGCGCCACGGTCAAACCCCACAAGGGCTCTGAACAAGGCCAACAAGCCAGCGAGGGTGAGATGCAGCAGCAAGTTTTATTGAGTCTGTTCGGTTCTTTTCTGATGCTGATGTCCCGCTTCAGTGTGGGTCCATTGGCTAAAAAGAAAGGACAAGTTCAGATCGATACCTGTTGCCTTGACGTTTGTCGAGGCAACCGTCGAAGCGATCACCCTGGCGAATGTATATAACAGCGACGGCAGCCAAGCCCCAAGTCCGCCGCATTTTTTGCCCGTCCTGACGCAAGAGTATTCAAAGAATGCATCGCAGAGCCAACCATCCGAAGCTAGCTCTGCGAACCCAGTCCGTTTCAATGGACCCCAAATGCAGCCCAGAGGGCAAGGAGACAATATGTCGTTGAAGTTCACATCCACCTGGGCCAAGACCCCAGTCGCGTCCGCGGTCGGTCTGCTGAGCCTGCTCGGCTCGCTGATGCCTGCGCATGCGCAAGAAGGCGAAAAGGCAAAGGAAGCCAACAAGCCCGAATCTGCTCAACTCGAACGCGTGAGCGTAACCATCAACAAGCGTGCCGAGTTGGTCGAGAACGTGGCAGCATCGGTCAGCGTGATGGGTTCGCGTTTCATCGAACGCAACAACATCAAAGACTTTGAAGATGTGGTGGACTTCTCGCCGTCAATCGCCCTGACGCCAGCGCCTGGCTCTGGCACCAGCAGCATCAATATGCGCGGTATCGGCACCATCCAGTACGGCATGGGCACCTCCCCGGACGTGGCCATTGTGGTCAATGACATCCCCGTGGTACTGCAAACCGGCGCGTTCCAGGATCTGGCCGACGTCGAGAAGGTTGAAATCCTGAAAGGGCCGCAGAGCACCTTGTTCGGCCGCAATGCGATTGCGGGTGCCGTGGTCATCACCAGCAAGCGCGCCGCCGGCAAGTTGGGCGGCAGCGCAAGCACGCTGATCACCAGCGACGGCGAGCGTCGTGTCAAGGCTGGCTATGGTGGAAGCATCAATGATGAGTTCGCCTTCCGCGTCGCAGCCTCGGTCACCGACTTCCCCGGCAACGTCAACAATCTGACGACTGGCCAAAAGGTCAACGGCAAAGGCGCCAAGACCTTTATGAGCCGCTTCCTGTGGTCACCCACGCAAGATTTCGACATTGAACTCTCGCCGCGCTACAACAGGTCTTTCGGCACCAGCACGGTGGCGTTCAACGGCATTGCACCGGACCCTTCAAAATTCAACGCCACCACCGGTGTGCAACCCAGTATTGGCACCGTGATGTACAACTCATCGTCGCTGCCAGGACTGCCCGCGGCCGTGCCGAATCAGTCCAACCAACCCGTTTCTTTGCTGGGTGACCCTAGCGTGCCGGGATCGGCGCTCTATGGCATCAATGTCGGGCCTCGGAACGTCGATATTCGCAAGGACTACCTGCCCCCGAACACCACCGAGACCAAGGGCATCGGCCTGCGCATCAACCGCCGTGCCGACAACGGCGCTTCGCTCAGCTACATAGCCGGCGTTGAAAGCTCGCTGTCTTGGGACTACATGGACCAAGACGGTTTTGACGTGCCGGTGACTCAGTACATGAAGACCGCTTCCGGCAAGGTCTACGGCATCAATGAGGGCCTGACCCAGCGCGGTTTTTACGACAGCAAATCGGTCACCCAAGAATTGCGCTTCACCTCCTCCGATGAAGGCGACGTTCGTTTCGTTGGCGGCCTCTGGCACTCGTACTTCAACACACACCGTCATTTCTGGCGCGGCAATGCGCTGCTGTCTCAGACCAGCCCGGTTGAAATGGACGTACAAAACCCGACCACCAATTTGGCGGTGTTCGGCAACGCCAACTGGGATATTTCGCCCAAATTCACCCTCGAAGGCGGACTGCGCATCAACAAGGAAATTTCCGGCTACAGCTATCAGCGCGCGGCTGGCCCTGCCGACGTATTTGCGCCGACCGTGTTTGTGGAAAGCCAGAACAACGCTGAAACCGCAGTCACCGGAAAACTCAGCGTACGCTACCAAATCGACAAGAACATGTCCGCCTACTTGCTGCACAGCATCGGCTACAAGGGCTTGGCCTATGACATCACCAGCGGGCTCACGGCGGCCTTCAAGGATCCCGTCGCCTCTCAACATGCAAAGAACTACGAGTTGGGCTTGAAGGGCAATTTCTTGCAAAACACCCTCTCAGTGAACTTTGCGGCCTTCAATTCGATCTTCACCAACTGGCAACAACGCGGTTCTTTGTACGACGAAGAAAGCATGACCTTATCAAGCACCAAGCTGATGAGCATTCCGAAGGTCACGTCGAGAGGCATTGAGCTCGATATGGCTGCAGTGGTGGCCCAGCGTTTGCGTTTGAATTTCGGCATTGCTTTGATGAAGGCGGAGTACGGACATTACCTGAGCAGCAGTTGCTACAACGACACCAGCAATGTCCAGCAAGTGGCGGCGACCTACTATGCAAAGGCCGACGGCACCCCCAGTACGGTCATCAAGACCCCGGCGATGGGCGCGGATGGTTCCGTGGTTGGCAAGAATGTTGAATGCAAGCCATATCCCGGCAAGGCGACGGGTCCACTTGGTGACACTGTAGCGGCCTACAACTCAGGGTTGGCGTTCCAAGATCTCGACGGCCGCGCTTTGCTGAATGCCCCCAAGATCAAGTTCAACATTGGTGGTCAATACGACATCGACACCGGCAGCCTTCCCTTTAAGGCCTTCTTGACCGCTAGCCTTCGTTACACCTCTGAACGTCAGACGGCTTTGAACCAAGATCCGCGATTCATTAAGCCGGTGGAAAAAATCGTCAACGTCGGCGTGGGCTTCAGTGACCAGCAAGATAAATACAAGCTGAACCTGTTCGTCAACAACTTGTTCGACAAGCAGTACACGAACTACCTGCTGTACAACAACAGCAGTGGCGTGATCAACAACGCGCTGGTGACTCAATGGAACCCGGCGCGCGATGCTTTCCGCTACTACGGCGCACGTTTCGACATGAAGTTCTAAGGCGGCTTGCGCTCCCCATTGAGGGAGGGCTTTATAGGCTCTTGCATCCTGGCCCCGCCAACAAGAGAGCCCGCCCACGCAGGCAGGTCGAACTTCGAACTGCCTGCGTTTTCCATTCCACGTCCAGGGCTTTCAAACTGTCTATTTGAGCGGCAGTTTGTGAACAATTCTTCGGCCAACTCTTTCAAGCCAGTTTGAACATGAAAACATCAAAAGAACAGGGAGCCGCTCAGGCCGCAGCCTCCGCCCAGGGCGGCGAGGCTGAGCGATCGCGTTTCGACCTGCTTGGCATTGGCGAATGTATGGTGGAGTTCTACTCCGATGCACCACTGAGCACCGCAAGCTCATTGACTCGCGCCTATGGTGGCGATGTCCTGAACTCCTTGGTCGCTTGTGCCAGGCTCGGGGCCAACTGCGGCTTCATCACCCAAGTTGGCAACGACCCGTTTGGTGATGGGCTCCTCAAAGCCTGGCAAGCCGAAGGGATCAACTGCGACCACGCCCCACAAATCGCAGGTGACAACGGGATGTATTTCATTTCAGTGGCAAGCGACGGCGAGCGTGAGTTCACCTACCGTCGCCAAGGTACGCCAGCTTCTCAACTGCATCTGGGTAGCCTGAACGAGGACTACCTACAGAGCACGCGGTGGTTGCTCCTGTCGGGTATCACGCAAGCGCTGTCGGAGAGCGCGCGCGTGACCACGCTTGCGGCAGCACGCATCGCCAAACGCCTCGGCGTGCAAGTGGCCTATGACCCCAACTATCGGCCTCGGCTTTGGGACAAACAAGGCGGCATAGACGCGGCCCGAGCTGCATTTCTGGAGATTGCGCCCTACGCTGATTGGCTGCTGCCCAGCCATCCGGCCGACTCGATTTTGCTGGGCGATAGCTTCAACAGCAGCAATGACGCCGGTTTCTTCACTGCGCAAGGCTTCACCAAGTACTGCCCCAACATTGCGCTCAAATGCGGCGCAGATGGGGCCATCGTCAGCACCGCAACCGGTCTGCAAATCATCCCCGGCGCCAAGGCCACGCAGGTCTTGGACACGACCGGTGCAGGAGACTTGTGGAACGGCAGCTTCATCTATCAGCTGATGGAGAAACGCAGTGCCGACAAGGCCGCTGCGTTTGCCAACCACCTTGCTGCGGCGAAACTGGCCTATCGTGGCGCTATCCCGCCGGTCGAGCTATATCGCGAACTACGCGCAAGCTGACTAGTTCTTTTTGCGATTGCGCCCCGATAGGTCCCGGGCGACTGCAGGGGGCGCGGTTGATCCACGCACAATCAGTCGGCTTGGGAACTCCACACGGCGGACATCTTTGGCGCGGGTGTCCAACTGGTTCAGCACGGAGCTGACAGCCGTTTGGGCTATATCTTCGAGCGGCTGACGCACCGTAGTTAAACCGGGTGGGACAAAGCTAGCGGCAGGAATATCGTCAAAGCCGACCACCGATACATCTTCGGGAATTTTCAGTCCGCGTACGCGAACCGCATCCAGCACCCCGATGGCCATCTCATCGTTGGCGGCAAAGATCGCTGTCGGCGGTTTCGCAAGCGACAACAGTGCAAGCGTCTGCTCGTAGCCTTGGGCTGGATGGAACTCACCTTGAACAATCAGCGTTGGGTCAATCTCGAGCCCTGCCTCGATCAAGCAATCGGAATAACCGCGTTGCCGTTCCGGCGACTGACCCGAGAAAGTGCTACCAGCCACAAATGCGACGCGCCGGTGTCCTAAGTCCAGCAGATGCTGAACCGCCTGCCGTGCACCGTCGTAGTTATCACCCTTGACGACGGGGAGTTGCACGCCCCCTTTGCCATAGTTGATCAACACGGCAGGTATATTGCCTCGCGCGATGGCATCAAGCGTGTTTTTCGTTGCTTTGGGCACCGCCACAATTAGGCCGTCGCAAATGCCGCTGCCCAGTAATTTCAGTACCCGCGGCGACTCCACACCCGGCTCGTCTGCCACCAAAAATATCACCAAGTCCTGGCCGGCACGCACCGCGCACTGACTGACCGCAGAAATCACCTGCGCGATATGCGGAGAACGTGTTTCCGAAACTAGCATGCCCAAGACTTGGGTGCGAGCGTTCTTCAGGACCTTGGCTGACAAATTAGGGACATAAGCCATGGCCTCAGCCGCAGCCAAAACCTTGGCTCGCGTCTCCTTAGCAACGGTGCCATTGCCGCTCAGCGCGCGCGATACAGTCATAGCAGATACGCCAAGCTTCGCAGCAATATCGTGAACGGTGACGGATCCTTCCGACCGAGCTTTCGAGCGAGATGAAGCCTTCATGGAGTCCATTGAATTGATGCAGTACTCCCGCGTGACACGGGCCCGTTCATGAGGTTTGGCGACCTAAGTCGACGGAAGGGCTACCCAAGGCACCCAGACACAAGCATCGTTAAAGTGATCGGTAACTAGTATCTAACAGAACGACTGCGCAACAAACGACTTTCTAGCGCTGCGAAACGAAAAAGGCGAACCCTGAAATCGGCTTGGAAACCGGGCTTTCAGGCTGAAAAAATGTAGGGCGGTTCAATACTCGTCAGTTCATGACGTATGCACGCGGCAAAGGTCAGTTGGTCTAGCCAATTGTTGATGCCGACCGAAAACTGACCAGCTAAACCACGTAATGCCGACTGAATA
>NZ_JBMLSK010000068.1:0-1298 GCF_049240545.1 Roseateles sp.
CTGAACCACACCGGGTATCGAGGAGGCCTGTTGGCTTGAGTCAGACCGGCCCGGTCTGACGGTTCTTGGGTTCAGGCATTCTCTTTCTCAGCCCCCCGCAGGGGCCGCCGGAGGCCCCCCGGTTGGGCCATGTATTCATGGTTCAACCCTCCTGCGGCGCTGCCGACGAAGCTGGCTTGGTGGTGGATGCCTTGGCCTGCTCGCGCCAGTAGTTTGCCTCTGCTTCGGCCGGCGGGATGTAGCCGATGGGTTCGAGCAGGCGATGGTGGTTGAACCACGAGACCCACTCCAGCGTCGCCAGTTCGACCGCCTCGCGCGTCTTCCATGGCCCGCGCCGGTGGATGATCTCGGCCTTGAAGAGACCGTTGATCGTCTCGGCCAGCGCGTTGTCGTAGCTGTCGCCCGTGCTGCCCACCGACGGCTCAATGCCGGCCTCGGCCAGACGCTCGCTGTAGCGGATCGAGACGTACTGCGAACCTCGATCGCTGTGGTGCACGAGGTCACCTTCGCGCTCGGCGCGCCGCGCATACAGCGCCTGCTCCAGCGCGTCGAGCACGAAGTCGGTCTGCATCGAACTGCTGACGCGCCAGCCCACGATACGCCGCGCGAAGACATCGACGACGAAGGCCACGTACACGAAGCCCTGCCAGGTCGAGACGTAGGTGAAGTCCGCCACCCACAGCTGGTTCGGCCGCCGGGCCTTGAAGTGGCGCTTGACGCGGTCCAGCGGGCACGCCGCCTTGGCATCGGGCACCGTCGTGCGCACGCCCTTGCCGCGGCGCACGCCTTGCAGCCCGAGTCGGCGCATCAGACGTTCGACCGTGCAGCGCGCCACCGTCACGCCTTCGCGCAGGAGCTGCCGCCACACCTTGTCGGCGCCATAGACCCTCAGGTTCGCGTCGTACACGCGCTGCACCTGAGGGATCAACTGCGCGTCGCGCTGCGCCCGCGCGGGCAGCAGCGCCGGATCGCGCTGGCGTGCCGTGTGACGCCGGTACGCCGACGGGGCGACCTGCAGCGCTGCGCAGATCGGCTCGACCCCCTGCCGAGCGCGATGCTCGTCGATGAAGGCATTCACTTCTTGTGATGGCGGTCGAGCTCCGCCTGGGCGAAATATGCGCTGGCCAGCTTCAGGATCTCGTTGGTCTTGCGCAGCTCGCGCACTTCGCGTTCGAGTTCCTTGATCCGCTGCTGCTCGGCCGTCGTCGCGCCGGGACGCACGCCGCTGTCGCGCTCGCCCTGGCGCACCCACTTGCGCAGCGTCTCGGCCGTGCAGCCGATCTTGCCGGCGATCGACT
>NZ_JBMLSK010000069.1:0-2431 GCF_049240545.1 Roseateles sp.
GCCTGATGATCAGCACGGCCGGCGCGATCTCGGGCCGGCTCGACGCCGAGCGTTTCGTCATCACCCCGCGCCGCCGGGACCGCCTCGACCTCAAGCCCGCCAGCCTGGTGCGCGCCACGCGCTTCGCGGCCGAGACCGGCAAACGCGCCAGCCGGACGAGCCGCCTGCACGGACTGATCTACGCCGCCAATCCCGATGTCGGCGTGGTGATCAACGCGCAGCCGATGTGCGCGAGCGCCTTTTGCATGACGGACGCGGCCTTCTCCTCGCGCACCATCCCGGAGAGTTACCTCGTGCTCGGCGATGCGCCCAAGGTGCCCTTCGCCTGCGTGGTCAACGACGCCGAGGCGCTGGCCGCGCGCATGTCGCTAAAGAAGTGTCCGGTGCTGCTGATCGAGAACGAGGGCGCGCTGATCGTGGGCCGCACGCTGCTCGAGGCCTTCGACCGACTGGAAGTGCTCGAGGCGACGGCGGAGGCGCTGCAACTCAGCCGCCCGCTCGGCCCGCTCGTGCCCATGCCCGACGAGGCGCTGGCCGAGCTGCGCCGAGCCTTCGGCATGGGCTGAACCTCTCAAGTAACATCATGCAGTCTGTTGGATGGGAGTGAGTTGGAATCCGAGGGTTTCGGCCTTGGAGCGGAGTTGTTTGAGGGTGCGGGCGAGGCGGCGTTGTTCGGCTTGGGCGTGAAGCTGCGGACGATAGGGCTGCTTGGTGCTCAGCACGGCGTAAACGATGCGCGCGAGTTTGTGGGCGGTGGCCACCAAGGCCGCGGCTCCGCCGAGCTTGCCACGCATGCGGCGGTAAAATTCCCCGAGCTCGTTCTTGGCGTGGTGCAGCCCTTGCGCCGCCAGCCGCAGGGCTCGCGCCGCGCGGTTGGCGCTGGGTTTGGTGTGGGCGGAGAGCAGCTTGCCGCCGCTCACCCGGTTGTCCGGGCACAGGCTCAGCCACGAGGCGAAGTGCTTGCCGCTTCTAAACGCGCCGAGGTCCCCGCCCAGCTCCGCCCACAGGGTTTGCGCGGTGGTGACGTTGATGCCCGGGATCGTCGTCAGATCCACCCCGAGATGACGCAGCAACTCGCCGCGCACGTCGTAGGCGGGCTGGTGTCGGTTGGCTCCTCCGGATCGCGGCTTGCCCTTGGTCTTCGCGCCGGTCTCTCCCTCGGTGGCGGTTTGCGCGGCCGCCTCGGGCTTGATCTCGGCCGGCTCCAAAGCGGCGAGCACTCCGGCGATCTTTTTGTCCACTTCCGCGATCTGGCGCACGACGAAGCCGTGACCCTCGTAGGCTTGGCGCAGGCAAAAGAGGTGCTCCTCGCGATAGTCGCCGGTGAGTGCGGCGCAGAGGGTCGCCTTGCTCGCCTTCAGGCGCTTGTCGCCGAGCGCGGCCAGCGCCGCCGGCTCGCGTTGTCCGGCCAGGATCGCCTCCACGATGTCCGTGCCGCTCTTGCCGGTGAGGTCCGCGATGACGTGGTGGATCTGGAGGTTCATTTGGTCGAGCGCCTTGTGCATGTGCTGGATGTGCCAGGCGCTGTGGCGCACCAAGGCGTCGCGGTGGCGCCACAAAGCGCGCACTCCGCGCACATGCGCGGCGGGCCGGAAGGCGGCGCGCAAGAGGCCGACGGAGTGCAGGTATTGCAGCCACTGGCAGTCAGCCACGTCGGTCTTGCGGCCCGGCACGTTCTTCACGTGCCGCGGATTGACCAGGCAGACCTCGACGCCGGCTTCTTCGAGCAGTTCGGCCAAGGGTATCCAGTAAACGCTGGTCGCCTCCATCGCCACGGTGGTGACGCCGTGCTCTTGGAGCCAGGCGACCAGCTTGCGCAGGTCCTCGGTGAAGGTCTCGAAGCGACGCACCGGGGCGTCGGCGGCGTCGGCGGACACGGCCACGTAGATCTCGCGCGCACCGATGTCGGCGCCGGCGGCGTGGGGGTTGAGCACGGGTTGCACCCGAGCGGGTTTGGCTTTGCGCGTCTTGGGCATGGACGTAGGGTGGCGACGTCGCCGCAAGGCGGCCCCTTGGCGCGAAGGACAATCCGCACTCTCTCAAACGGGATGCTCCCGCCCGACTTTAAAGGCGGGGCGGGGCTCACCACGGGTTTGGACGCGCGCCAAGGGCACCACGCTAGATTACGGGCTCGGCCGAAGCCGCAGCACCAAGGATAAGCCGGTGTTCGCTTGCCTCTCACGGTGACGTCTTCGCCACCTTGCCGCACTCGCCCCGGCGCTGTCAGTCCCTTGTTACTCCGCTGCTTTGTCCGGGCTCGCCCCGGGGTGGTCGCTAGATCCGGCAGTAGCCCCGGCGAAAGATCGCGCAAGATGTTGAACCAGATGGCGAGCGCAGCGACCCGAAGGCGCACCTGGAAGGTGCGTCGAGCGGTCGATGCGCTCGGCAGGTGGTCAACAGGTTGCGCGAGATGAGCTGCGGCTACTGCCGG
>NZ_JBMLSK010000070.1:0-1576 GCF_049240545.1 Roseateles sp.
TTCTGATGTTCAGAACTCCCGAGTTCCAATTCAATGAGCGGCAGTTCCTGGGAGATTGAGGACCGCTGCCGATGGCCACCGACGACTTCTTTCGAGCCCGTCTGGATCAGATGATCGATCTGCGCCATCCGCTGTCGGTACTTGCCACGCGCATGCCGTGGACTGACATCGAGGCGGCGTTGGCGCCAGTGTTGGCGCACCGCGACCGCAAGGGGCGGATGGTCGAAGGCGCGGACATGTTCGGCCCGACCGTTGCTGTGGCCGGTGCCGGCATCAGCAACGCAGGCCGGCCGCGGCTGCCCATTCGCCTGATGGTGGCGCTGCTGTATTTGAAGCACGCCTACAACGAGAGTGACGAGTCTCTGGTCGAGCGCTGGGCGCAGGACGTGTACTTCCAGTTCTTCAGCGGCCAGGTCTACTTCGAGCCGCGTCTGCCGTGCGACCCCGCCCAGATCAGCCGCTTTCGCCGCGTGCTGGGTGAGGCAGGTGTCGAGCAACTGCTCAAGACCACCATCGAGGCGGCAGTCTCGATGGGCGCTGTGAAGAAGACCGAGTTCGAGCGCGTCATCGTCGACACGACCGTGCAGAGCAAGGCCATCGCCCACCCGACCGACAGCCGCTTGCTGGAGGTGGCGCGCGAGAAGGTCGCCAGGCTGGCCAAGCGCGCCGGCATCCAGCTCAAGCAGACCCACGAGCGCGAAGGCAAGACCTTGCGCCGCAAGGCTGGCGGCTATGCTCATGCCAAGCAGTTCAAGCGGCTGCGCGGTGTGCTCAAGCGGCAGCGCACGATCCTGGGGCGGCTGCTGCGCGAAGTGCGCCGCAAGATGGCCGGTCTGACCGACGATGCCCGCACGCGACTGGACACCTGGGTGCAGCGCGCCGAGCGCATCCATACGCAGCGCCCCAAGGACAAAGACAAGCTGTACGCCCTGCATGCGCCTGAGGCCGAGTGCATCGGCAAGGGCAAGGCCCGGAATCCGTACGAGTTCGGCGTAAAGGTCAGCTTGGCCGTGACGCACCAGCACGGGCTGATGGTGGGCGCACGCAGCTTCACCGGCAACCCATACGATGGCCACACACTGGCCGCGCAGATCGAGCAGACCAACACGCTGCTGCAGGACATCGGCGTGAAGCCAACGGCCGCCATCGTGGACCTGGGCTACCGAGGTGTGGACAAGGAATTGGCACCAGTGGAAGTCATTCACCGCGGCAAGTTCAAGTCGCTCACGCCCCAACAGAAGACGTGGCTGAAGCGGCGCCAGGCCATCGAGCCGCTGATCGGTCACACCAAGGCCGATCACCGCATGGACCGGTGCTGGCTGAAGGGCGCCGCGGGCGACGCGCTACACGCGGTGCTGTGCGCGGCGGGCTTCAACATCCGCTGGCTGCTGCGCGCGATCGCGCGTCTGGGCCTGCCAGGCCTCTTGTTGGCCTTGTTCGCGCTGGCCCTGCATGGCGGCGCCAGCGGGAGAAACCTAGTTCAGCCGGCGCTTAAGCCGACACCCCGATGACTGGATGCCGCCACGAATCCCGCCATTGGGTCCAGAGCTTCCGAAATGAATTTCGCAAGTCCGAC
>NZ_JBMLSK010000071.1:0-4223 GCF_049240545.1 Roseateles sp.
TGGCCTTGACGATCTGGGTGATCGCTTTGCCAGTGATGTCCTTGGCGCCGGTGCCCGAGGCATCTTGGGCCTGCTGGAGCTTGGCATCGACCGTTGCGCCCGTGCCCAGCACGCCGGTCTGGACAATGGCCAGAAGGCCGTGGTGGTTGGCCACTGAGATCCAGCCTGTGGTGGCGGTTCCGGCCGCTTGGCTGGAGGGATCGAGCGTAGCGAGGATGGCGAGCAGTTCACTGCCCTTTGCATTGGGAAACATGAGCGTTCTCCTTGAAGAATTGAAACGAGTTGACGGCTACCGATCAGCGGGCACCGAGTTGCACGAAGGGAGAAAGCGAAGCGCTTCCCTTGGCTGGCGAGATCGGTGCTGCCAGCTTGGACTGCCCGTCCATGCGGAAGGTGGTCCTAAAAGCCGTCAGATCGGCATCGAAATACAGATGCATAGACGTTGCCGTTTGCATGCCGCCGGCCTTGGTAATCGTCTGGTAATAAGAAAGGTCTGCCAGCAGCACATCGCCTTGCCCCGAGAAGGTGTTGGCGTGTTGCGAGACGAAGACCGGCCGGCCCAGCAAAGAGCCGTAGGGCGAGACCTGGATGCCACCGACATTGATGCCAACGGGCAGGTAGATCGGGTAGTTGCCCAAGGTGAGCGTAAAGAGCGCGGGCAAGACGTCGTTGTTGACGATCCAGACCGCCTTGGAAAACGATCCTGGGGGCAGGCGCGAGATCATCTTGGCCAGGTTTTGGGCAAGCAGCGTCTGTGCGGCTTGCCCGGTCTCCTTGGCCACCGTCACCGTCGAGCCACCGCTCATGCAACCCATAGGCACACCAGTGCCCGAGCCAAAGAGGATGGACTCGTTGGTCTTCCAGCGGATCGAGGTGGCGATCTTGTCGGGCAGATAGGTTGAAAGCGCGTTGGTGTCATCCAGCAGTTCGTCCGTCACTGGCACCAAGGCCATCAGCTTTTTAAGGCGCAGGCTGGACAGACCCAGGACCGGCTTGGTCCCTGCCGCAGGCGTTGCCTCGCCTTGCCAGTAGGCGCGAATGCCGTTGGTACCCCAGGGCGTAGTCTCATCTTTGGGAAACGCCATGGTGTTGCCCGTGATCTCGACGTTGTCGGTCATCGGCAAGAGGGAGTCCTCCCCCAAAGAAAGCTGGAAGATTTCCTGCGCAAACTGCGGCGGCACCAGAAAGCCGCCGTCCTGGCCCGAGCCCTCGGCTCCGAAGTTGGCAGGAACCGCAGCACCCCGGTTAGCGCCGATCAGCAAGCGCTCATCGATGCCATTGCCAGGCTTTTGCGCATGGCAGACCGTTTTGAGGAACTCGCCCACGCTTTTGAATCCGTGGCGGGGGTCTGCCTCCCGGTTGTCCGTGACGGTCACGAACCCTCGCGCCGAATCGTCGGGCAGCATGGCCATTCGGGCTTCTTCCGCAATCAGCGCCGACTCACGGTCAATGGCCGCTGATGCCGCTTCGATTCGAAGCTTCAAGGCATCGAAGGCGTTCATCTCCTCCTCATTCATATCCCGCTGCTCGGCAGCTGCTGCATCGGTGAGCGCGCGGGCGTCTTTGATCAGGCCCGCTTTGCGAGCCTGCAGTTCACGAAGTTGTTTACTCATTTGGATCTCCAGAAAAAAACAAAGCCGCCCAACACCCACAGGTGTGGCGGCAAAAATGAATCGACAGGATTACCCCTAGGGGCTACTCATTTGAAGCAACCATGCGCGGAGGCCCGCAGTTACGCTCGATCGCACCACGCATATCAGCCTTGATCATGGTCGTTTATCCCAGCAGTACAAGATCCGCACGCGCGCGATCGATCTGAGCAGTACGCGACCTCGAACCGGGCGGGCCTTGTCTATCGCGCTTTTGCATTCGACTGAGCACGTCCTCAAGCGTGGCAACCCCATCCACCATGTTTTGCTCAAGAGCGACTTGCGCGCCTACAACCCGGCCTTGACCCATCCCATCCCGGACCTGCGAAATCGGTACCCCCCGGCCACGCGAGACGGCCTCGGCAAATGCAGCGTAGTACTCGTCCACCCGGGACTGCATGAACGATTGCGCCTCTGAGTCGAGCGGGCTGTAGGGGTTGCCCTCAACCTTGAACTTGCCTGCCGAAATGAGTGTGGTGGTGACACCGGCCTCATCAAGTGCTCGGCTGAAGTCCTGGTGTGCTTGCCACACGCCAATCGACCCGACCTCGCCCCCAGGGGTGACGTAGAACTCGTTGGCGGCGCAGCCAATCCAGTAGGCCGCAGAGGCGGCCAGTGAGTTGGCGATGGCCACCACGGGCTTTTGCGCCCGCGCCGCCATGATTTCGTCGGCCAGTTCGCAGACCCCATAGACACTGCCGCCAGGACTATCGATGTCGATCAGGATCTGGCTGACGCTCTTATCGGCAACGAGTTCACGCAAGGCCGCAGCAAACTGCTGCGTGCTTGTCATCCCTGGGCCCGAGACGGCATCGACCATGTTGCCGCGCTGGGTGATGACCCCGTAAAGAGGAAGAACGGCGATTCCACCTGGAGAAGGCGCAGCGCTGGATGCGCGGCGGATCTCGCGGGAAACGCGGTCAATTTCGATTTGTTTGAGGGTGTCGGGGTCAGCCGCATTGCCCACCGACCAGCGGGTGGCAATGCTTGCCAGCGCCTGAAGGCGCTCTGGCATCAGCGCCCAGGGGGTGGCCAGACATTCAGCGACCAGCAGGGATGGATTCATGGGTAGGTTCCTCGGTGGATCGGGGTATCGGATGCGCCTGAGGCGTCTGAGGCGTCTGAGTCGGTTTCGGACGTGTCATTTGGACGCTGGCCAGTCGTTAGGATTTCGGGGTCGGCCTTGTCGGCGTGGTTTTCTTCAACCATGTTGAGCGGTCGAAGCGGCTCGTCCAAGCCGTCAATGGGGTTCAGGTTCTCGGCGATCCGAGCCTCGTTGCGCGTGAGCCAGCCGTTTTGAATTCCACTTTGGTAGTAGGCCGAGCGGCTGGCTGCGTCACCGCGCATGAGGTTGGCAAAGTCAAACTCAATCTCCAGCGGATCGTTATCGAGCAGAAGTTCCGCTTCGATCGATGCCTCCCAGCGTTCGGCCCAGGGCGTCATGGTGTGCATCACGAACTCGAGCGACTGCTGCTCGATGTTCGAGAACGTGGCGCGGTCCAGGTCGGCAATCATGTGGGGCGGCACCCGAAATAGCCGGGCAATATCGGTGATCTGGAACTTTCTAAGCTCCAGAAACTGGGCGTCCTTGTTGGTCACGCCCACCTCATGGAACTTCATCCCGTTCTCAAGCACCAGCACCTTGCCGCGGTTGGCACCTGACTGGGCCGCTTGGTAGGACTCGCGAAAGACCTTTTTAGCCTCGGGATCTTTGAAGGAGCCCGGAAACTCAATCCAGCCGCCCGATGGCTTTGCATCATTGGCAAAAAATCGAGCGCCATAGTCCTGCGCAGCGAGCGCGATCCCTAGGCTTTCACGTGCAAGCTCAATCGGGTTCATGCCCATGACACCGTCAGACGATAGCCCTCGCAGGTGCCAGACGGCGCTTCGGACAAGGACAGTTTCATCGCCAAAGCGATCGGTGATTCGGTACCGAAACTCGCCTGAGCGCATCACCTCAACGCGAACCCGGTCGGGATGGATGGGCAACAACTCGGTGATCTCGCCACGGGGGTTGGTGATGATCTGACAGTAGGCATTGCCTCTGAGCGCAAGGTGGCCCTGAAGCATCTCCCGCCACTCGAATGGGTTTTGATAGCGGTTGGGCCGCCGGCACAAAAGCCGGTAAAGCCAGTGATCGATCACCCGGTCTTTGCCGCCGTCTTCGCGCTTTCGATACAGCACGATCGGAAGCGATGCCATCGTCTCCGACAAGATGCGTACGCAGGCGTACACCGCCGAAAGGCGAAGCGCCCCATCAGGCGAGACGCGCAGACCCGTTGCCGACCGGATCGAGACCGGCTCAAACCAAAAGTCTCCCCAGCTGGATCTGTCATCGCTCGATGCACGAAATCGCTCGAAGAAGTTCAGTAGTCCCATTGGTGAATGTCAGAAAACGACCTAGCCAGCTCGCTCAGAGCAGCATCAATTCGTAGTCGGATCCCAGCACCACGTTCTCCCCGGGCTTGATAGCCCGAGAGAGCGCCATGATCAGTGCCACGATGCCGTCGATCTTGTTTTCTGCTCGCTCCTTGCGTGGGTAAATGTTGTCTTTGACGTCCAGGTGCGCCACCA
>NZ_JBMLSK010000072.1:0-1919 GCF_049240545.1 Roseateles sp.
TTTGCAGCCAACGCAGCACCCCCAGCTTGGACTCCGGGTCGCACAGCCGGTTGATGGCTGGCGTCAACTATCCTGGCCGCCGTGTTGCCTCACCAGGGAATGTTACTGGCCAGGTTGTTGTCGCTCTGTGTTCATTCTTTGAATTTTCAATGCTCGGAGGCTGTGGGCATGTGGTCGAAGGCGGCGGCGGTGGGCAACGCAACCGCGTAGCGGCGCGTTGTCCACGGTCGCTGCCGGTGCGCCGCAGGCGCATCGTCCACATGTCCATGGCCTGCCGGGCGCGAAGCGCCCGGCCCCCGTCGGCGCCTGCGTTTTTGAACTGCCGCCTCAGGTTTCAGCCAGCTTGGCATCCTGCATGCGCAGCCGACCCAGAACCATGTCCTTCGCGCGCTCGGCCCGCCAGGCCTTTACCCGGCGTTGCAAGGTTCTGAGCTGTGTCTTGCTGGTATACATGTCGGGAATCACGGTGGCCAGCCGCTCCATCAACACCTTGGCCGAGACCGCCGGCTCGGCAAGCAGCCACCCCTCGACCACCGGCCACGCATCGGCGAAGGGATCCACCCGGGTCCTCCACCAGTGTTTGGCCTTGGGCTGTTTGCGATGTGTTGGCCGTGCTTCCCCGTCCTTCCACGCCGACGCCAGGCTGGCTACAAACTCGGTGATGGCCGGTGTGCCTGCCACCACGTCGGCGCTCGTACCGTGGGACGCTATGTCGCTCAGCGTCTGCTGAGCAAGCCGGATCTCTTGCAACAGCCGCACGGGGTCCAGGGTCAGGAAGTGAGCCTTCAATTTTTCCTTGATAGCTGGATCTACTTTGCTGTGGGCAAGGAGCCGATCACATGGCGTCGCCGGCTTGAAGTAGACCTTGTGCACGCGTGCACCGTCGCGCGTCTTCGACTTCAACTTGAACGAGGGCTGGAAAAAGTTGATGTACAGGCGTGATGACGCATACAACTTCGCGAGGGCCATCGTAGCGGCGGCCCCGCTCAGGCGCCCATAGCCAACCAGCCGCCGCACGATGGCGCCGTTCTTTTGCTCGACCCACGCCTGGTCGTTCTTCTTGTAAGCCCGCGAGCGTGTCTGCACCAGACCATGCCCCTTGCAGTAGTCGAAGACGCTCTGGCTCATGAAGGCGCTGTCGTTGTCCGAGTCCACGCCGAGCATGGGAAACGGCAGCTCGGCGGCCACCTTGTCGAACGCTTCGATCACCAGCATCTGCTCGCGCATCCGCAGGGCCACGCACTCGGTCCAGCCGGTGGCGATGTCGGTCAGCGTGAGGGTGTGGACGTAGTCACCATCCGCCTTGGGACCGCCGCAGTGCTCGACCATGTCGATCTCGAAGAACCCGGGCGGCGGATCGAGCCAGTCGGCGAAGGTGCGAACCGGGATGCTGCGACGGATCGCCGCGCCCACGCCCTTGCGCCGCTTGCGCTGCCCGTCGATGTGGGCTCGTGTGGCGGCCAGAACGCGGTCGATGGTTGCCGCACTGACCTGCAGGACCTTGGTCTTGATGACAGGATCCAGGTCGAGGTGCCCGTGCCGCTCCATGGCATCTACCAGCATGGGAATCAGCGCCTTCAGGCGCTTGCCGCACACCCGATCGGCAGCTTCCCACAACACCGTCAAGGCCTGTGCCACCGCCTCGTCGTATACCCGGTTGCGCAGTCGTACTTCGGTAGATTGGCTGAACTCGCCGCGCAGTACGCGGATCGCGTGCTTGCGGTGGTAGCAGGTCAGGGCCACGAACTCGTCGAGGATCCTGACTCGATCGCCGAGCGCCGCGCTGCGATATCGCAGCCGCAGTGCCTCGATCAATTCCTTGCGTGTCGCCATGCTGATTTGCCTCGTCACGTTGCGCTGTCCCCGCCGGCCCATCCGACGGGTAACAAGCTACGTGAGGCAACAGGTCAGCACGGGTA
>NZ_JBMLSK010000073.1:0-1521 GCF_049240545.1 Roseateles sp.
GCACGGGCTTCCTTGATGAGGCCAGCTTTGCGGGCCTGCAGTTCGCGGAGTTGCTTACTCATTTGAATTCTCCAGAAATGAAAATGCCGCCTGACACCTCGCGGTGTGGCGGCTCGGATGGAATGAAACAGGTAACGACCTTCGGGTCGTATTCGGACCTGGGACAACTCGATGGAGCAGCCCCGGGGTTGGGTTAAAGCAAGGCCAGGGCGTCCCTGGCTTGCCTCAGGCGCGTAGCTCCTGGCTTACTCAGTTGCCGAGCGTTGCGTCGCATCTTTTTGATGACGTCATCCAGGGTGGCAATGCCGTCGACCATGTTCTGAGCCAGTGCGGCATCGGCACCAAGAACGCGCCCCTGGCCCATGCCTTCGCGGACCTGGGAGATCGGCACCCCGCGGCCACGGGCCACGGCCTTGGTGAAAGCAGCGTAGTAATCGTCCACTCTGGATTGCATGAAGGACTGGGCCTCTGCATCCAGCGGGCTGTAGGGGTTACCTTCAACCTTGAATCTGCCCGCTGAGATCAGGGTGGTTTTTACGCCTGCATCTTCGAGCGCCTTGCTGTAGTCCTGGTGTGCTTGCCAGACACCGATGGAGCCGACTTCACCACCAGGAGTGACATAGAACTCGGAGGCCGAGCAACCGATCCAGTAGGCGGCGGACGCTGCAAGTGAATTGGCCACCGCGATCACAGGTTTCTGAGCACGGGCGCTCTGAATTTCATCGGCCAGTTCTGCGACGCCGTAAACACTGCCCCCTGGACTGTCGATGTCAATCAAGATCTGGGCCACCGTGTCATCAGCGATCAATTGGCGTAGCGCCGTAGAAAACTGCTGGGTGCTGGTGCTGCCCGGACCAGAAACATCGTCGACCATGTTCCCGCGCTGGGTGACCACCCCATAAAGAGGCAGCACCGCGACCCCGCCCGAGGACTGTACCGCCGCAGTTTGGCGGCGCGATTCACGGATTACGCGGTCGGCCTGAATGCGGATCATGTTCTCGGACTCGGCTGGAATACCCGCAGACCAGCGCATGACCACTGCCGCCAAGGCATTGAGTCGTTCGGGCATCAAGGCCCAGGGAGTCGCCAGAAACTCGGCGACCAGTAATTGGTGATTCATGAGTTCATTCCCAGTTGGATCAGTGATTGGCGAAGGTCTGGCTCTGAAAGAGTCCGACCGTCTTGTTCTTGCGCCCATTTCTCGGCAACTGACACGGGTACGGCCAAGGCTTCTGCAATGAGGCAGATCTCTTTTTCGTCAATCGCGCCGGAGCGGCTGATGCGCCTCGCCCAACGGTCAGCCGCGCTTGCAAGCACGGCGCGAAAGCGCGCATTGGTTTCCTCATCGACAGGTGCCTGCGACTCCAATTCGCTGTCCGCCGCGGCATCAGGTGGCTCAGCCTCTTCGGCATCACCTTCCTCCACCATGTTGAGCGGTCGCAAGGGCTCGTCCAGGCCTTCAAGCGGGTTGAGGTTTTCCGCCACACGCGCTTCGTTGCGGGTGAGCCAGCCGTTTTGAAT
>NZ_JBMLSK010000074.1:0-50495 GCF_049240545.1 Roseateles sp.
CAATCGGCAATCAAACAACCTATCGCTGTGTCCGAAAAAACTTGACCAGCACACAGCAATCGCGGCCAAGAAGGCACTTGCAGACCCAGATGAAGATTCCGACTGGTCGAATGTGCTCGCAGCGAAGTTCGGCATTCAGGCTTCCACGCTTCGCTCGCTAGAAGCAAACCTCCAGTTACCGCCGAGTGACACTTCGGTAAACGGTTGGACTCGATGGCTCTTCGACTGGCTGAAGTCGGAACCAAGGGCCTTCATTGAGATGACTCGTCAGGAAGGTCTTGAAACCTTGTTCGGCAGCGAGTTTACTGCGCTGACGACACCGGAGGAGCGAGGGGAATTTGCCATTCCGAGACTTCTACCGCTCCTCGAAGCATGGATGGCAGGGAAGCCGTTCACGGCCATGGAGAAAATCTTTAATGCCTCCCTGAAGAAGCTAAATAAGTGCGAGAACAGCCGGGACTTCGTCCTGCGAGTTCTCCCAGACATCGCGTACATCGCATCACTTCCCGAATTGGTCCGCCGTGCGAGCGAAGCCATCGACGAATCTTGGCTGACCCTTGAACGCCTAAGTGGATGTGTTCGAGACGGCCTGGACACGCTAGAGAAGCTTGCACTCTACCAAGTCATCGGCCGGTCTGGTGCTCGCATCGCATCACACGAAACTTGGGGTGCGTGCGAGTTCTGGACCGAAGCGGCACAGCCGAACGAGGACTGGAAGGCATTGCGAAACCGCGTCAAGGAAGGCTGGATATCTTGGAGCGCGCCATAAACCCTGGGTAACGGAAAAATCTAAGTCTCCAGTTGCGGTAGAGCGCAGCAAGTAGGGCCAGTGGCTACCCCCGTTCAAAGTTCCCAACCCTGAAAATTTTCCAGTGTCCACCTGGCCCAAACCTGGCAAAAACAAAGGTGCACGAAGTCACCCCGTCAGTGAGCTAGTGACATAGTGGGCCGCCCCTGCCTCGCAGGCCATGAGAGGCAGGGCGAGGGACATACCGGGCAGCATGGGTCCGTGACGATGCCACCGAGCCTGACGTCAGTCGCTGCCCATGGCGGGACCGGTGAATCCAAGCGAAGGCAATCTCACGCCTGCACACTGGATCAATGCTTGACAGTTGATCCACTGGTGATCCAACATGCCCCCGCTGCGGAGCTACACACACCCAGCATTCACCCACTGTTGGACAGTGTGGCGGACAGTGCCTGAGCCTCAGGCGCCACCGTGGGAAGATACAAAGAAGTTGACGTAAATCGTTGCCCGCAAAGCAAAAAGCCCGACAGATCTGCGATCTACCGGGCTTCTTATTTCAACGTTACTTGAAGGTAACGCCTACCTAATTTGGTAGGCGCGATTGGACTCGAACCAACGACCCCCACCATGTCAAGGTGGTGCTCTAACCAGCTGAGCTACGCGCCTCAAGAGCTTCGCAGTATAGCACGCATTTTTTGGCGGTGTCTACACTTTGATGAAAACTTCATTATTTTCTTCTGGCGCTGCGCACGCCATTGATCTGGGAAAGCAGTCGAAGCACCTGGGCGAGGCGCCCTGAATCGGCCACTTCCACCGTGAAGTTCATCCAGGCGGTATCGCTGCGCGCCGACTTGACGGACTGTGTGTTGACCGCAATCACGTTCATCTTTTCTTTGGCCAGCACTTCCAGTACATCGCGCAAAAGGCCTTGTCGGTCAGAACCTTCCACGACCACATCCACCGGATACAAGGCGGCACCTCGGGGCTGACCTTTGTCACCCACTCCGCCCGAAACAGCCCCCCCCCACTCCACGTCAATCACACGCTCAGCGGCGCGTTCGGCCATTTGGCGGAAGTTGACACAGTCCAGGCGATGGATGGCCACCCCTTTCCCCCGCGTCACGTAACCGCCAATTGCATCGGGTGGAGCTGGGCGGCAGCAGCGGGCCAGATTGGTCAGCAGTGAATCAACACCCACCACCAACACCCCGCCGCGCGGTGCACTGCTGCTGGCCCGTGTCTTACGCTGTGCCAGCAGTTCATCGTTGTCAGGCTCCGGTGTCGGTGGGCGCAGCAGCAACTCGATATTGCGCAAGGAGTACTCATCCTTGCCAACCACCTCAAACAACGCATCGGCATTCTTGAAGCCCAGCCGCCCCGCCAGGTCCTCCAGCTTGATTGCGGTTTTCCCCTCCCGCTGCAGCAACTTCTCAACCGATTCGCGTCCACGCGCAATCGTCTGCCGCTGGGCCAGTGCATTGAACCAAGCCCGGACCTTGGTGCGAGAGCGCGGACTTTGCAAGAACCCGAGCTCGGCATTCAACCAATCCAGCGAAGGCCCACCCTCTTTGATGGCACTGATTTCCACGGTCTGTCCGCTTTTCAGCGGCGTGTTCAAAGGCAGCATCACGCCATCAATCTTGGCGCCGCGGCAACGGTGCCCTAAATCGGTATGCACCGCATAAGCAAAATCAATGGGGGTCGCTCCCGCCGTCAACTCGACGATCGAGGCCTGAGGCGTGAAGACATAGATGCGCTCATCAAACATCGGCGTCGCGGGTTCCGCCGAGCCCCCACTTGCCGATGCGTCAGAGCTCTGCGCCTGCACATCGCCTTCGACAAAGTCGCGCTCCCAGGCCAGCAATTGCCGCAAAACCGCCTTGCGGGCTTGTGCGACTTGATCCTCGAACTCGCCTGCTGCACTCACGCCGGCGTAGCCCCGCGCACCCGCCTCTTTGTAGGCCCAATGCGCCGCAACCCCGTGCTCTGCGTGTTCATGCATGGCGGCAGTACGGATCTGCACCTCCATGGCACGACCATCCGAGCCCAAGACCACGGTATGCAAGGACTGATAGCCGTTAGGCTTGGGTCGGGCAATGTAGTCGTCAAACTCACCGTCGACGGGCGTGTATTTTTCATGCAAGCGGCTCAGCACCGCGTAGCAATCGGCAAGCGCCGGCACGATCACCCGCAAGGCGCGCAAATCAAACACCCGCTCCAAGGCCAGATGCTTGCCTCGCATCTTTTTGTGGATGCTGTACAAATGCTTGGGTCGCCCCTGCACCTGCGCCTCCAGATTCAGCGCCTTGAGATCCTCTTGCAAGGCCATGCGGGCGGCCTCGATGCTCTGCTCGCGCTCGACCCGGGTCTCATCCAGGGCTTTGGCAATGTCGCGGTAGACCTGAGGCTGCAAGAAGCGGAAAGACAGGTCCTCCAACTCCCACTTGATCTGCCAAATCCCGAGTCGATTCGCCAGCGGCGCGAACACCTGCTGCGATTCGGCAGCCAAGCTGACCGGACAGGGCTTCTTGGCTGCGGCAAAGTAGCGCAAGGTCTGCAAGCGCGAAGCCAGCCTCAACAGCACCACCCGCAAATCACGCGAAAACGCTAACAGCATCTTGCGCACGCGCTCGGTCTGTTCGCTACGGCGCCCCGCATCCAATTCCGCCTCACGGCCCGCTCGGGCCGCCCGTTGAATCTGCACCAAGCGCCGCGTATGCATGACCAAACTGGCGTAGGACTCACCGAACGCCTTGGTCACCACTTCCTCGGGCTTGTTCAGAAAGTCGCCGGCATAAACCAAATAGGCGGCCGCCTGCATGGCGGGCGCCGCCCCGATGCCAGCCAAGATGGCCGACACCCCATCGGCATGCAGCAAGGCATCTTCGCCCGTATCGAGGGGCTGGCCAGCCAACAAAGGCTCTGCAAAGGCGCGCGCACGCGCGATCGGGTCTTGCGGAGCCTGCGATGCGCTTGCCTCATGCGCCGTCCCCTCGGGCAAGCCGACAGGGCGCAAATCCACCTCCATCAAGGCCACGATGGGGGCCGCCTGCTCCCCTTGCAACACACTCAAACCCGTCTTCATACCGCTCCAAGAAATGCCCTCACCCGTTCAATCTGATCGGGCTGGACCAGTGTTGGCGCGTGACCAACGCCAGACAATTCTTGCACTTGTGCACAGGGACCGCGCTGCGCCATGGCCTGAGCGGTCTGCGACGTCAACAAATCGGACTCGGCTCCACGCAGCAGCAATGTCGGACAGCTCAAGGCGTCATAAACCTGCCACAGCGCGGCCGATGAGGCCTGGGCCAGTTCAGGGGTGACCAACTTGAATGCTTGCGCAATCTGCGGGTCATAGTGCAGACGCCATTGATCCGAGGCCGGATCATGTTTGAACATCGGTGCCGACAAGGCCGCCCATTGTTCGGCGCTGTGCGGGCCAAAACCTTTTGAGATGCTCAAGAGGTAGTCGCGCCCTTGCTCCAGGCTGTCAAACGCCATGTTCTGCCCCAGATAAGCGCCAATGCGTTGCAGGCTTGCAAACTCAATCTGAGGGCCGACATCGTTCAACACCAGGCGTCGCACCATCGGCGTGGCCGAGCCGCCCCGCAGCGCCGCCAGCCCCATGCCGATCAGCCCGCCCATGGACGTCCCCACCCAATCGACCCAGTCCACATCCAACCGGGCCAACAACGTCACCATATCCGCCACATAGGTCGGAATCTGGTACGCCGCCGGACTGGCGAGCCAATCTGATTCACCGCGCCCCGCCACATCAGGACAGATCACCCGGTACTGCGAGGACAGCACGCGCGCGAGCTCGTCAAAGTCGCGCCCTTGTCGGGTCAGGCCGTGCACACAGACCACCACGGGCGCCGCCTGGCCGGGCGGCAAAGGCGCCGTGCAGCCCCACTCCCAGTAGGCCATGCGGTGCAATCCAGCCGGGCCGAGGCAATTGACGTACTTGAGTTGTGCTTCGCTCATGATCTTGTTGCGCTTCCTTCTATAGTCCATCCTAGCAACCCCGAAAGGACTTCCGTGATGTTGAAAGGCAAAACTGCCCTCGTAACCGGTTCCACCAGCGGCATCGGCCTGGGCGTCGCCCTGCGGCTGGCAGCACAGGGCGCCAATATCGTGCTGAATGGCTTTGGCGACGTTGCCGGGCCCCGCGCCCAAGTCGAAGCCCTCGGTGTACGGGTCGGCTACCACGGCGCCGACATGAGCAAGCCGGCCGAAATCGAAGCCATGATGGCCTATATCGAGTCCGAATTCGGCGCCTGCGACATCTTGGTCAACAACGCGGGTATCCAGCATGTGGCCGCGGTCGAGGACTTCCCACCCGAGCGCTGGGACGCCATCTTGGCCATCAATCTGAGTTCGGCCTTTCACACCACCCGCCTGGCATTGCCCGGCATGAAGCAACGGGGCTGGGGGCGGATTCTGAACATCGCCTCGGTTCACGGCCTGGTCGCCTCAGCGCAAAAGTCGGCCTATGTTGCGGCCAAGCATGGGCTGGTCGGCTTCACCAAGAGCGTGGCCCTGGAAATCGCAAGCAGTAGCGTCACCGCCAACGCCATTTGCCCTGGCTGGGTGCTGACGCCCTTGGTCCAAAAGCAGGTGGATGCACGGGCTGCCGCAGACGGCGTGGATGGGGAAGAAGCCAAGCGCCGACTGCTGGCCGAAAAACAGCCATCGCTGCGCTTCACCACGCCTGAACAGTTGGGAGAGTTGGCAGTCTTTCTCTGCTCGGAGGCGGCCAGCAATGTGTGCGGCCAGGCCTGGAGTCTGGATGGCGGCTGGACGGCCCAGTGATCCAGGCCGGCCGCTCAGATGCCTGAGCGGCCCTTTCGTGCTTAACGTGCCGTCATCACCACCGTGCCGTTGACCGTCACGCTGACCGAGGCCTTGCCGGCCTCCACCGGCAAAGCCTCATCGGCCGCGGCCGCCATGGTCTTGAAGCGCATCGGCGGCGCTGCCATCGGCATCATGCCGGGCTCGGAGCTGCTGACATTGACCTCGCCAATGGCATAGCCCCCGTAGCCAAACTGCTTGATGTAGTCGGCAGCGCGGGCCTTGAAGCGTGCAATGGCTTGCACCACCGCTTCCGACTCGGCCTGCTCGCGCTGCTCCTTCGACAAGCTGTAGGCCACTCGGCCGATGCTCATGCTGCCGATGCGGGCGCTGAGTTGCGCAATCGCAGCGGCATCACGCCCCTCCACCACCAACTCGGCCGTGCCTTGCCAGCCATTGATCCCACCCTTGGCGGCGTAACGCGGGTAGAGGGAAAAGTTTCCGGTCTGAACCTCGACCTGACCCGGTTTGGCGATCTTGCGCGCCTCCAGCAGGGCGGCATCCAGGGCCTGCTTCAAGCCGGTCTGCACCACGGCGGCATCGCTGCCCTCCTTGGTCGTCGAGAAGGTGATGCTCAGCACATCTCGGGCCACATCCACGCTGGCGGTAGCGCTCAGGTTGAGCCGATCTCGCGGCGCCGGGTCGGCGGCCCAAGTCAAACCGCTGATCATCACCAGACCGAGTCCAGCAAGCATTTTCTTCTTCATAAGTCTCCTCTCAGTGAAAACCCTTAGCTTAACCCAGACCCGTGACCTGACTGCGGCCGAGGCTTGAGTCCAATTGTTAATGAGCTGTAACCGTCTGGCTACAGCGTGGGAATCCTGCCAAAACACGCTGACAATGTGTCTGTTACAAATTCCTGGGTGCCCGGATTCCGATCCAGCCGCCCAACTCCAAGAGAAGCAACTGCCATGTCCAGCACCAACCAGAGCCCGACCCGGCCCACCCGCATCCTGGTTGTCGATGACGACGCCCGCATCCGCGACCTGCTGCGCCGCTACCTGAGCCAAGAAGGCTTTGAAGTCCTGCTGGCCGAAGATGGCCGCGCCCTGAACAAGCAGTTGACGCGCGAAACCGTCGACCTGATCGTGCTGGACCTGATGCTGCCCGGCGAAGACGGCCTGACCATCTGCCGCCGCCTGCGCGCCGCCAATGACACCACGCCCATCATCATGCTGACCGCCAAGGTCGAAGATGTGGACCGCATCGTCGGCCTGGAAGTCGGCGCCGATGACTACCTGAGCAAACCCTTCAACCCGCGTGAACTGTTGGCCCGCATCAACGCCGTGATGCGCCGCCGCCCGGCTATCGAGGCACCCGGCGCGCCCTCCAAAGAGCCGATGACGGTGAGCTTCGGCCCCTTCGAGTTCGACCTGGCTTTGCGCCGCCTGTCGCGCGATGGCGAAACCCTGCCCTTGACCACCGGCGAGTTCTCCATGCTCAAGGCCCTGGTGCGCCACCCACGCCAGCCACTCAGCCGCGATAAGCTGGCGCAGTTGGCCCGTGGCCGCGACTTCGAGCCCTTTGACCGCAGCCTGGACGTGCAAATCTCGCGCCTGCGCAAGCTGCTGGAAACCGACCCCGCGCAACCGCGCTACATCCAGACCGTCTGGGGTGTGGGTTACGTTTTTGTGCCGGATGAAAAGGGTTGAGCCTGCTTGAGTGATCTGAGCTGACACACCGAGGCCATGCCGCGCCCCCAACTCGCCCTCAATCTGTTCTGGCGCACATTCGCCCTGCTGGCCTTGCTGCTGCTGGGCGGTGTGCTGGCCTGGCAGCAAACCTTCAAGGTGCTGGAGGCCGAACCACGTGCGCTGGAAGCCGCCCAGCAGCTCGCCGGCCTGGTCAACTTGAGTCGGGTCGCCCTGGCCGACACCGACAGCATCAACCGCGTGGCCGTGCTCAGCAGCCTGGCGCGCAGCGAGGCGGTGCAGGTGCGCCTGGCGGAGGCCCATGACCGCTGGCAGCCCTACGACATGAACGCCTTCGCCAAGCAATTGGCCGCCGAGTTGCGCAGCAAGCTGGGGCCGTCGACGCTGGTGGCGCGCAGCGTCAACGGCGAGTCCGGCCTGTGGGTGCGCTTCAGCATTGGCGAGGAGGCCTATTGGCTGCAGACCAGCCCCAGGCCGCTGAGTATTTCCAGCTCCAGCAATGTTTTATGGCTGCTGATCGCCTTGGTGGCCACCGTCTTGGGTTCGGCCGCGATCACGCGGCTGATCAACCAACCCTTGCGTGAATTGAGCATTGCAGCGCAGCGCATCCGTGAAGGCGAGTATGAGTCGCGCCTGGACGAAAGCACCCACACCAGCGAGATTCGCGACGTCAATATGGGCTTCAACCGCATGGCCCGGGAATTGGCCAAGATGGAAGAAGACCGCACCGTGATGCTGGCCGGCATCTCGCATGACTTGCGAACCCCGCTGGCGCGGCTGCGCCTAGAAGCCGAAATGAGCGTGCCGGACGAGCAGGCGCGCCAGTTCATGGCGCAAGACATCGACCAACTCGACGCCATCATTCACAAGTTCATGGACTACGCCCGGCCGTCCGAGCTGCAGCTGCAACCCGTGAACCTCAGCCTCTTGGTCGATCGCGAAGCGCAAGGTTTCCGCAATCCGCAGCAAATCAGCATTGCGATTGATCTGCCGTCGGAGCTGAAGGTTTGGGCCGACGAAACGGAATTGGGCCGGGTGCTGCTGAATCTGTTTGAAAACGCACGCCGCTACGGCCACGCGCCCGACGAAGGTGCTCGAGTCACCGTCAGCTGCAGCCAAACCGGCCCTTGGGTGGCTTTGCAGGTGCGAGACTTCGGGCCTGGTGTGCCGGCCGACAAGCTGGCCCGCCTGACCACGCCCTTCTTCCGAGGTGACGCCGCTCGCACCGCCGCTACCGGCGCCGGCCTGGGCCTGGCGATTGTTGAAAAGTCAGTGCAACGCCTGGGCGGTCAGCTGGAAATCGGCAACGCCGAAGGCGGCGGCTTGTTCGCCGTCATTCGGCTGCAAAAAGCCTCCTGACCCAGCGCCCCCACTGCCGCCCTTTTCTTGCCGCAGCCCTTCGACAGCAAGGGCCTCAATCTGGAGCGAAGCGTCCGGGGCAAACACTCAGGCAGGCGCGGTCTCAGGCAGTCGTGTCAGCAAGCACACCGCGTGGGCCTCCATCGCCAGGCCCTCACCCACTGGCCCCATCTTCTCGGCGGTCTTGGCTTTGACATTGACTTGTCCGATGTCGATGCCCAGCACCTCGGCCAGCCGGGCCCGCATGGCCGGGATATGCGGCGCCATCTTGGGTGCCTGCGCCTTGATGGTGGAGTCGATATTGATGAGTTGCCAACCTTCGGCCTGCACCCGGCGGTAGGCTTCGGCCAGCAAGACCATCGAGTCGGCACCCTTGAATTCGGCGGCGGTGTCGGGAAAAAGCTTGCCAATATCGCCCAGCGCTGCGGCGCCCAAGAGGGCATCGGTGATGGCGTGGGCCAAGGCATCGGCATCCGAATGGCCGAGCAGGCCATGGGAGTGCGGAATCGTGACGCCGCCCAAAATCAAGGGCCGGCCGGTGACCAGGACATGCGTGTCCCAGCCTTCACCAATGCGTAAGGGAGGAAGTGAAAAAGTAGCGGTCATGGGTGAGCGAAGTGTGCAAATCAACAGGGAGGCTGGCCTCAGTTTTCGACGCCAGCTTAGCGCATTCATCAAGCTGCGCTATGGTGTCGGCCGTAACTGCTGGCTCTTGCTGCTGAGACTCTCGGTCCGGCCAGAACCGCCACCTCGACACGCCTCCATGACTCCACTGTTTCCTGCCCTGTTGCTAATCCTGGGCCTGGGCCTGAACGGCACCCGGGCCTGTGCCCAATCGTCCGAAGACGCTGCGACCCCCAAAGACCCGGCGCGACCCAAGGTCGGCCTGGTCCTGTCGGGCGGCGGTGTGCGCGGGCTGGCCCATATCGGTGTTTTGCGCGTGCTGCAAGACCTACGGGTGCCGGTCGATTTGGTCGTGGGCACCAGCATGGGCGCGGTGGTTGGCGGGGCTTATGCTTCGGGCCGCAAGATCGAAGAGTTGGAAGACTTCGTGCGGCGCACCGACTGGCCCGCCATCATGGCCGATCGCCCGCCACGCCAGAACTTGAGCTTCCGGCGCCGCGAGGAGGATCAAGGCATCCCCTCCCGCATTGAACTCGGTCTGCACCGCAAGACCGGCATGAGCCTGCCCCCTGCCGCCGCGGGCAACAGCTCGCTGGAGTTCGCGCTTGAGCGCTTGGTGCCACCCTTGCAGGCCGAGTCCCCCATCAGCCAGATGAACCTGCCCTTCCGGGCCGTGGCCACCGATCTGCTCAGCGGCGAGATGCTGGAGATGGTGGACACGCCCTTGTTCTTGGCCATGCGCGCCTCGATGGCCATCCCCGGCGTCTTCACCCCGGTGCGCATCAATGGCCGCGCGGTGGTCGATGGCGGCCTGGTGCGCAATCTGGGCATCGATATCGCCCGCAAGATGGGCGCCGAAGTGATCATTGCGGTGAATGTGGGTTCACCGCTGCTGGAGGAGCGCGAAATCACCAGCGCCGTTGGCGTCGCCAACCAGATGCTGCAGATCCTGACCAATCAAAACGTCGCGCAGTCGCTGAAGGGCTTGCGGCCCAACGATGTGTTGATCGACCCGGACCTGGGCGATATCGCCTTCATGGATTTTTCGCGTTATGAGGAGTCGATCAGCTCCGGGCAGCGCGGGGCCATGGCCGCCCACGAACGTTTGCGGGCCTTATCGGTGTCACCCGAAGCCTATGCGGAACAGGAGTTGCGCCGGCTCCAGCAGCCGCGTCAACCGGCCAAGCAATTGCCCTTGGCCAGCCTGACCCTGCGCGGTACCAAGCACACTGATGCCGAGGCCTTGAAGGCCGAGGTCGACCTGCCCCTCGGCAAACCCACCGGACTGGCCGAGATCCAGAAGGCGGCCGCCAACTTGTATGGTCGCGGTGATTTCGAACGCATCGACACCCAGATCAGCGACGAGAACGGTCGCCGTCAAGTAACGCTGAATCTGACCGAGGCCGATTGGGCCAGCAGCCGCCTGCGGGTCGGCCTTGAGCTTTACAGCGACTTCGACGAAGCGAATCGCTTTTCACTCTCCGTCATGCATGTCTGGACCTGGCTGAACCGCTGGGGTGCAGAGTTACGCACTACTGGCACCATCGGCGCCAAACGCAATTTGGGGATGGAGTTTTTCCAACCGCTGGGGCCAGGCTCGCCCTGGTTCGCCACTGCGGAGGCTCGTTACGGCTCTGAAAACGCAGACATTTTCAACGAGAAAGGATTGCGGCAAGCACGGATCCATACCAATATGGCCGGCGCATCCTTCGCCTTGGGGCGGCAATTGGGCAACTGGGGCGATGTCCGCTGGAATTTCGGACGCGCCCGGGTCAGAGCCGTTCAGGCGATTCCAGAGGATCCTGCAGAGCGCGGGCAAGCGTGGGTCAATCAGCAGTCTCTCAGATTCCGCGCCGACACGCTGGATTCGGTGGCGTTTCCCAGCCGAGGTTTTCTGATCGACGCCAACTTCATCAGGCAAAGACCCGACGGGGTCACTGTGCCGAATGACTATTTCTCTTTGCAGGGTTTGAGCGCATTCCGGCTTGGCCAATGGGCCGGCCATGTGTACGGGGAAGCCGCCAGCACCAAGCTCGACGGCAATGTCGGGGAATTGGGTGGCTTCTTGCGCCTATCGGGCTCACCGCGGGGCTCGCTCAACGGCAGCAACGTGGGCATGGGCCGCGGGGTGTGGGCTCGAAATAGCGGCCAGTTGCCGCTCGGGCGGGGGACCGCAAGCGGGGCGGGCTTCGCGCTCGACGCCGGCGCGATTCTGAAGTCGAATGAAAAGGCGCTGCTGACCTTGCCCGACGGCAAACTGGCCGGCAGCCTTTTCCTCGCCATCGATACCCGCTTTGGCCCCTTCTACCTGGCCGCTGGCAGCACCTATCGCGGACAGTCCTCGCTTTACCTGTTCCTGGGTCCGATCTGGTAATGCCGGCTCACATCTTGTTGCGCCGCATGGCGGTGAACTGAGCAAACTCCCAGGAACGCAAACCCAGCAACAAGGTGAAGCCATCACGCTCCGCCGGCAGCAGGCGCTGGTCATCCTGGTGCAAACGCGCCAACTCGGCGGCCAATTGACGGATCTTTTGCACCAACTCCTGGGCGCTGGGATTGGAGAGTCGCCCATGGACGCACAACAGGGTTTCGCCCGCTCCATCGAAGCGCCCGCCGAAGTAGTCATCCACCACATACTTGCGGAAGAACTGCTGCACCGGGCCATCCGCCAGCCAACGGAAGGCAATGGACACCCGCATGCGGTAGCGGTTCATCGCCTTCAGCTCGATCAACTCCAAGCGGTCTAACTTCACCAGATAGCGGATGCACTCGGTCTCTGAAATGTCATAGACCTCGATGATCTGCTCCAAAGACCAATGCCCCAAGCAACAGATGGCCACCAGCAAGAGCTTGGGGTCCTGCACCAGCGACTTCTCCTGGTCCAAGGTCAAGGTGTCCGCATGCGGGGTGGCATCGGCCGACTGGCGCAGCACGTCCTCCATCGCCACGCCCACGGATTTGCAAATCTGCTCCAGGCGAGTGAGGCTCATATCCCCCTGCGAAAACACCCGTTTGATGCTGGACTCGCTCATGTCCAAGCGCTGCGCCAACTGCTTGTAGGTGACACCGGCCGCTCGCATCTCGCTGCGCAGCACTTGAATGATGACTTCCGGACTGCTCATACCTCTCCTGAAACATCGTGATTTGGTAGCGCATCGTAGTACCAAACAGGGCTAAAAACGCGACAAAGTTCAAGATCCTGGCAAGTCCAGCTGATCAAGGGAACACTGCAAACCGTCGCCACTGAAGCACCAGCCCGAGAGGCTCTCCAGCGGCGAGAAGTCAACGCAGCAAACCCATAGGAGTAGTTCAAATGACCCAGTTCCAAACTCTGAGCCGCACGATGGCCGCCGTTTTCGCCCTGTCTGCCGCAGCCGGCAGCGCCAACGCCGCCCCGCAGCCTGAAAGCTATGTCGGCGCCAACATCGGCTTGTACAACAAGTACGACATCAAGTGCAGCACCGGACAAAAATGCGACCAAACGGCCAGCCTCGGCGGCAAGGTTTACGGCGGGATGAACTTCGAGAACTTCGGCGTCGAAGTGATGGCTTTCGGCGTGGGCAAGGGTGAAGGCACACTGCGCCGTGCCGGCAAGGACGCCCAAGGCACGGTGAAGATCGGCGGCCTCGGCGTGGTCGGCACCCTGCCCTTGCAGATGGGTGATTTCACGCTGCGCGGCAAGCTCGGCGGCGCCTACACCCGCGGCGCGGCCAGCTACGCAGCCGGCGGCAGCGAAAGCAAGAACAGCTTTGGCCTGCTGGGCGGCGCCGGCCTCAGCTACGCCATCAGCAAGACCATGAGCGTCAATGCCGATTACGACCACATCAGCGCCAAGTACAACAAGGCAGGCGACAAGGCCAGTGTCAATATGTTCTCTGTGGGTCTGAGCTACAAGTTCTAAATCCCAGCACCAGGGGGCTCGCACCCGGCCTCAACGCTGGGCGCGAGCCTGGGCCCATCCACGGCGCGCCACCCTGGCCAAACAGGCCCAAGGCCCCAAGGCTTTTGAGCAACTTGCCCGCGGCCGAGCGGGCGCCGCCATCACCCCAGGAGGAGCGTCTCTTGCATGCCCTCATCTTCAGCTTGACCTTGGCCGCAAGCGCTTGCGGCTTCGTCGACGAGCGCCCACCCAGCCAGTCCAACGTCAACAGAATAGAAACCAGGCCAAGCGCCGATGCTAGCCTGTGCTCCAGGCTAGGCGATAGGCTACGGAAACTATTGCTCAGGCTTTGAGGCCCAGGTCACTGGTGGGGCGCATCAAGGCCCAGGACGGCTCTGCAGCAAACGCTCAGCCAAGGCAAAGTCAGCCGGCCATGTGACCTTGAAGTTCTCCATCGAACTTTCCACCAGCAATGGCCGGTGCCCCAAGGCCTCGACGGCGCTCGCTTCGTCGGTGATGGAGTCATCCAGTTGCGCCAGCGCCGGCATCAACAAACCAAGGCGAAACATCTGCGGCGTTTGGGCCGCCCACTTCTCGGCACGTGCAATCGTCGCAGCCACACGGCCTTGCTGCGAGGCCTTCAGCGTGTCTGCCAGCGGCAGGGCCAGCAAACCGCCCACCTCATCGGATGCACAGGCCGCCATCAAGCGTTCAACCCACTCCGGGCGCAACAGGCAACGCGCTGCGTCGTGCACCAAAACCCAGTCGTGCGGCTGGGCGCCCAAGGCCTGCAATTCACGCAAGCCATTGGCTACGGTCTCGGCGCGGCTGGCGCCACCACAGCGCGCCACCCAAGCGCCCTGGCCCGTAAAACCCGGCACGGCGGCCTCAAACTGCTCATCATCTGGCGACAAAACCACCAAGGTGCCGCTCAAACCCTTGACCTGGGTGAGCGCTTGCAAGGTATGTCCCATCATCGCCTGGCCTGCCAGCTTCACATACTGTTTGGGCCCCTCGGCGCCCGAACGTGCGCCAACGCCAGCGGCCGGCACCAAGGCAAAACAGCGCGGCTGCTGTCCGATTGTGTAGTTCGTCATCGAGGCATTTTAGGGTCGACCTAAAATCGCACCTCCATGCAAATCGAAGCCATTCGTCAACGCCTGCGCGCGCTCGGCGCCAAAACTCCCCATGAACAGCGACTGCTGCGCGACTGGGTCCGGGCGCGCCCCCATACCCAAGGGCGACGCAAGCCGGATGACTTCCTGCCCTTGGCCTTGCGCAGCGCCCTGCATGACCTAGATGCGGAACTACAAGGCCTCGCCCGCTTGATCTCCAGCCATCCCGGAGAGGATGGTTCGGCACGCTTGTTGGTTGGCCTGAACGACGGGCAAACCGTGGAGTCGGTACTCTTGCCCCGTGGCGGCTTGTGCGTGTCCAGCCAAGTCGGCTGCGCGGTCGGCTGCCAGTTTTGCATGACCGGGCAAAGCGGCCTGATCCGCCAGGTCAGCAGCGGCGAAATCGTGGCTCAAGTCGCCTTGGCGCGCTCGCAACGCGAGGTCAAGAAAGTCGTGTTCATGGGCATGGGTGAGCCCGCCCACAATCTGGACAATGTGCTGGAGGCCATCGATCTGCTCGGCAGCGAAGGCAATATCGGCCACAAGAACTTGGTGTTCTCAACCGTCGGTGACCCGCGGGTGTTTGAGCGGCTGCCGCTCGAGAGGGTCAAGCCGGCGCTGGCACTCTCTCTGCACACCAGCAAGGCCGAGCTGCGCGAGCGTTTGTTGCCGCGTGCGCCGCGCATCAGCCCGGATGAACTGGTCGAGTTGGGCGAGCAGTACGCACGGCAGAGCGCCTACCCCATTCAGTACCAGTGGACCTTGCTGGAAGGCGTGAATGACTCAGAGGACGAACTGGACGGCATCGTGCGCCTGCTCAAGGGCAAGTACGCCATCCTGAACATGATTCCCTACAACAGCATCCCCGGCCTGGAGTTCAAACGCCCCAGCTGGGAGCGCGCCGCTGAGATCGCCCGAACGCTGCACCAGCGCGGCATCTTGACCAAACTGCGAGATTCAGCGGGACAGGATGTTGATGGTGGCTGTGGGCAGTTACGGGCGCGCAGTTTGGCCAACACGGAACAAACCATTCAAGTGCTGCGCCGCCCTGCAACTCAGCCTCGGGCCCACAATGCTTGACAAGAAAAAAGGGGCCGCGCCCCTTTTCTTTGATGGCCTCCGGGCTCAGCCCCTTACTTGGGACCGCCCATATTGGCGGGCGGATTGTTGCGAATCGCGTCCTGATACGCATCCTTGTCGACCGACTTGACCGACACGCTTCCGGGGTCTTTGCGAGCAATCATCGAACCGGTTCTGATCGTCCGCTCTTCCCTCTCGATACCGGCCGATGCGGCATCTCCGGATGAGCTGGCACAAGCACTGCCCAGAATTGTCGCAAGGATGAGCGCGGCCGACATTGCAAGTCGCGAACCGGACTCAGGCAAACCCTTCAGCCCGGCATAAGCGCCGCAAGCTGCCACTGATTTCTTCATGATCCCTACCCTTTGTTGAACCTAACAAGATTGATCAACGGCAGCCCTTCACGCACCAACTCGCTGGGTTGCTCAGTTATTCTGACTCGGCCATTCTAGACAGTCCCGGTGCTGACGCAGGAGAAGCTTGGTCTCCGACTGTGGCTGTTGGCGCTGAGCCTTGGGATTAGCGAGGACTCCGCGGGACGCACAGGCCCGCTTGCCTACAATCGCCTCAGCTCCACCCCGGGGCTGTTTCCATTTGTGCGCCATGCCGTCCTCCCTGAATCTGCCCCCGATCAATCCCGGTAAGAAGTTCACCCTGGCCCGACCGACCGGCTCGGCCGATGCGCTGCTGCTGGCCCGCTATGCCGTGCAACAAATGGCGGCTGGGCGCATCACCGCCATCATCACCGCCGAGCCGGGCGACACCCAGCGCTTGGAAGACGAGCTGAAGTTCTTTGCGCCGGAATTGCGCGTGGGCGTCTTCCCCGATTGGGAGACCCTGCCCTACGACACTTTCAGCCCGCACCAGGACCTGATCTCCGAGCGCTTGGCCACTCTGTGGCAACTGCTGCAAAGCCGCGGCAAGCCGGCCGACCAGCGCGAGCTGGATGTGGTGCTGCTGCCCGCCTCGACCGCCCTGACTCGCTTGGCGCCCCCGAGCTTCTTGGCCGCGACCACCTTCAACTTCAAGCAAAAGCAGCGCCTCGATGAAGCCGGCCTGAAGTCACAGCTGACGCTGGCCGGCTACAACCATGTCTCGCAAGTGGTGTCGCCGGGCGAGTACGCGGTGCGCGGTGGGCTGATCGACCTCTTCCCCATGGGCTCCTTGGTGCCCTACCGGGTCGACTTGTTCGGCGACGAGGTCGACTCGATCCGCACCTTTGACCCGGACAGCCAGCGCAGCCTCTACCCGGTGCCCGAGGTGCGTCTGCTGCCGGGCCGCGAGTTCCCGATGGACGAGGCGGCACGCAAGGCTTTTCGCTCACGCTGGCGCGAAAAGATGGACGGCGACCCGACCCGCTCGCGCATCTACAAAGACATCGACCAAGGTATTGCCACCGGCGGCATCGAGTACTACTTGCCGATCTTCTTCGAGCAAACCGCCAGCATCTTCGAGTTCCTCGGTGAGCATTGCGCGCTGGCTCTGCATGGCGAGGTGGACGAAGCGCTGACGCGCTTTTGGACCGACACCCTCGAACGCCACCGCTTCTTGCAGCACGACCCCGAACGCCCCATCCTGGCGCCGGAAGAGATCTACCTGAAGGCGGAAGAGTTCTTCGCGCTGACGCACAGCCATGCTGTGCTGGCGGTGCGCGGCCAAGAGCCCAGCGACTTTGCCCGCCCGCTGCCCGATGTCAGCGTGGAGCGCGGTGCCCAAGAACCGCTGGCGCGGCTGGCCGCCCACCTGCATGCCACGCCGCACCGCGTGCTCTTGCTGGCCGAAAGCGAAGGCCGGCGCGAGAGCTTGCTGGAGCTGCTGCGCGACAACAAGATCGACCCGCCCTCGGTCGGCAGTCTGGCGGAGTTCGAAGCCAGCCCAGAGAAGTTCGCCATCGCGGCCGCGCCGCTGGCAGCCGGCTTCTTCTGGCATGAGCCCGATGAAGGTCGGCTGATCCAGTTCTTCACCGAAACCGAGCTCTTCGCCACCACGCCCACCACACGCCGGCGCCGCAAGCAAGAGCAGGTCAGCGACGTCAATGCGCTGATCAAGGATTTGTCCGAGCTCAAGGTCGGCGACCCGGTGGTGCACAACAACCACGGCATCGGCCGCTACCAGGGCCTGATCAATATCGACATCGGTGACGGCGCCTCCGAGTTCTTGCACCTGATCTATGCCGATGAGGCCACGCTTTATGTGCCGGTGGCGCAGCTGCACCTGATCAGCCGCTACACCGGTGTTTCAGCGGAAGAAGCGCCGCTGCACCGGCTGGGCTCCGGCCAGTGGGAAAAAGCCAAACGCAAAGCCGCTGAGCAGGTGCGCGACACCGCGGCCGAACTGCTCAATCTCTACGCCCGCCGCGCTGCCCGCGAGGGCCACGCCTTCCGCTACTCGGGCCATGACTACGAAGCCTTTGCGGCCAGCTTTGGCTTTGAAGAAACGCCCGATCAGCGCGCCGCTATTCATGCGGTGATCCAGGACATGATCAGCCCCAAACCGATGGATCGACTGGTCTGCGGCGATGTGGGCTTTGGCAAGACCGAGGTGGCTTTGCGTGCGGCCTTTGTGGCGGTGATGGGCGGTAAGCAGGTCGCCATCCTGGCGCCCACCACGCTCTTGGCCGAGCAGCATTACCAAAACATTGCCGATCGTTTCGGCAAGTGGCCGGTGCGAGTGGCGGAGATGAGCCGCTTCCGCTCCACCAAGGAGATCAAGGCCGCCATGGCCGGTCTGGCCGACGGCACCATCGACATCGTCATCGGCACCCACAAGCTGCTCAGCCCGGATGTGAAGTTCGCGCGCTTAGGGCTCTTGGTGATCGACGAAGAACACCGCTTTGGCGTGCGCCACAAAGAGGCGATGAAGGCGATGCGCGCCGAGGTCGATGTGCTGACGCTGACCGCCACGCCCATCCCGCGCACCTTAGGCATGGCGCTGGAAGGCCTGCGCGACTTGAGCGTGATCGCCACCGCCCCGCAGCGCCGCCTGGCCATCAAGACCTTTGTGCGCAGCGAAACCAGCGGCACGATTCGCGAGGCGGTGCTGCGTGAGCTGAAACGCGGCGGGCAGGTCTACTTCCTGCACAACGAGGTCGAGACCATCGAGAACCGGCGCCAGAAGCTCGAAGAGCTGCTGCCCGAAGCTCGCATCATCATCGCCCACGGCCAGATGCCCGAGCGCGAGCTGGAGCGGGTGATGCGCGAGTTCGTCGGCGGCAAACACAATGTCTTGCTGTGCTCGACCATCATCGAGACCGGCATCGACGTGCCGAGCGCCAACACCATCATCATTGCCCGCGCCGACAAATTCGGCCTGGCCCAGCTGCACCAGCTGCGCGGCCGCGTCGGCCGCTCGCACCATCAGGCCTATGCTTATTTGATGGTGCCTGATATCGAGGGCCTGACCAAGCAAGCCACCCAGCGCCTGGACGCGATTCAAGCCATGGAAGAGCTGGGCTCAGGCTTCTATTTGGCCATGCACGATCTGGAGATTCGCGGTGCCGGCCAGATGCTGGGCGAGAACCAGAGCGGCAATATGATGGAAATCGGCTTCCAGCTCTACAACGAGATGTTGGCCGAAGCGGTGCGTTCGCTGAAGGCCGGCAAAGAGCCCGATCTGCTCAGCCCGCTGGGCGCCACCACCGAGATCAATCTGCACGCCCCCGCCCTGCTGCCCGACGCCTACTGCGGCGATGTGCACCAGCGCCTGTCGCTCTACAAACGCTTGGCCACGGCCGAAAAGAGCGAGCAGATCGATAAGCTGCTGGAAGAAGTCACCGACCGCTTCGGCAAGCTGCCGGCGCAGGGTCAGACCCTCTTCGACACCCATCGCCTGCGCGTGCTGGCCAAGCCTTATGGCGTGGCCAAGATCGACGCGGCGCCGATGGTGATGAACATCAATTTCCGACCCAATCCGCCCATCGACGCGATGCGGGTCATTGAGCTGGTGCAAAAGAACAAGAGCATCAAGCTGGTGGGCAATGACAAATTGCGCATCGACAAAGCGCTGTCCGACCCCAAGGACCGCGCGCATGCCATCCGAGAAGTGCTGCGCCTTCTCGGCACCCCCATCAAACAAGATTGATATGAGCGCACTCGTCACCCAGGGCTTCACGCCTCCTTTGCGTCTGGCCGACTTCAAACTCGCCGCCTTCGATATGGACTCGACGCTGATCAGCATCGAGTGCATCGATGAAATCGCCGATGCCGCCGGCCGCAAGGCCGAGGTGGCCGCCATCACCGAAGCCGCGATGCGCGGCGAGATCACCGATTTCAAAGACAGCCTGCGGCGCCGCTTGGCGCTGCTCAAGGGCGTGCCGGTCACGGCCTTGGAAGCGGTATTGAAAGAGCGCCTGCAGTTCAACCCGGGCGCGCGCGAACTCTGCGCGGCGCTGAAGGCCGCGGGCCTGAAGCTGGTCTTGGTTTCGGGCGGCTTCACGTTTTTCACGCGTTATGTCGCGGCCGAATTGGGCATGGACTGGGTGCGCAGCAATGAGCTGGAGATTGAAGGCGGCGCCCTGACCGGCGGCTTGGTCATGCAGCCTTGGGGCGACATCTGCGACGGCGAAGAAAAGCGCCGCATGCTGCTGCAATGCGCCGCTGAGATCGGCGCCCTGCCCGCGCAATGCATCGCCGTGGGTGATGGCGCCAACGACCTACCCATGATGGGCGCGGCCGGCTTGTCCGTGGCTTATCACGCCAAGCCCAAGGTGCGCGAACAGGCCATGGTGGCCATCAACGAGGGCGGTCTGCAGCGTTTGCTGGAAGTGCTGGTCTGAACAAGCTTCCAACCGCTTGGGCTGGATTCACTCGTGAAAGCGCTGATACAGCTGCTGCCACTGCGGGCTGGCACGCAAGCGCTCCAAGGCGCGCTGCCAGCGCTGCACCTCGGCCTCAGGCGTGTCTAGAGAAAACGCGATATAGCCTGGGCTTAAACCAGCCTCCACCGGGGTGCGCCGAAAGTCCGAGGCATCCAGCCCCGTGGCCTGCAGCAGGCCCCGGAAGTTCTCATCTGAAGAGGCCATCAGAGCCGCCCGCTTGGCCTTGAGCATGCGCAAACAGGCTTCCTATGACACGCCGCGCTCAAAGCGGGTGAAGCCTTGACGGCTCAAGAGCTCTTCGTAGGCCGTGCCGTTAGCCACACAGACCGGCAAGGACTTGGCCTCTTCCAGCTTGCGCAAGGGGCGGTCGGTGCTGCTGGACTCGAAAAACCAGTCGCTATCAATCAGCAAGGGCCCCACCCACTTGAACTGCGCCTCCCGCGCCGGCGTGCGCACCACATTGAACAGCGCGCGACGCGGCCCGTCTTGCACCAGCTTCATGCCTCGTGCAAAAGGGACGACCGAGATGGCGTCCGCATAGCCCAGATCGGCCAGCAGGGTGCGCACCACCTCGACATGAAAGGCCCGCTTGCCGCCATGCGGCTTGCCTTGCAGGGTTTGGCCCCGCACCTGCACCTGATCGCCCACGTTATGGGTGTAGAACTGCTGGGTCTGCGCGAGGCTCGGGCCGGGCAGCAGGCTGAGCATGCCAAGCCACAAAGCGGCTGCCCATGCCCGGCGCGATCGACTCCACCTCATCCCCATATCCGCCCAAAACTGCTCTGATGACAACTCAGCTTAGCCCAGGCTGGCGACGCTCACGGAAGCTCCAGCCCGCGCAAGCGGCGCAGAAGCCGCAGCATTTCACGCGGGGCATGGTTTCAATGGGATTCAGGCCCTGCAAGTCACGACGGAGCGTGGGTCACCGAGCATGCAGCGGCTGATCGCAAAGCACCACGCCATCGGCGTCGGCATACAGCCAGTCGCCAGGTCGGATGTGAACGCCTTGAATCTGCACGGCCACCTCGGCCTGACCTTGGCCCTTGCGGTCGGTCGGCATGGGCACATGGCCCAGGGCCAAGATGCCCACTTGCGCCTGGGCCAGCTCAGCCAAATCGCGCACGCAGCCGTGAATCAGCAAACCGGCCCAACCGTGATGCGCGGCGGCCATGGCCAACTGGCCACCCAAAAGCGCGCGCCGCAAAGAACCGGCGCCATCAACCACCAGCACCCTACCCTCGCCGGATGACTCCACCGCGGCCTTGACCAGGCTGTTGTCTTCAAAACACTTAACGGTGCGCACCGGGCCGGCAAAGCGGCTCAAGCCGCCATAACTTTTCAGCCCAGCGGGCAGCCAACGCAAACGGCCCGATTCATCACTCTTGTGGGCATCGCAAAAATCACAAGTTGAGAATTCGAGCGCGCTCATGCGGGGCTTACTCCTGTAAGGCTGGGATTGAAGGGTCGGCCAAAACCGTGATGCGCACCCCATGCAGCGCCACCACCTGACCAGCGCGGATCTTGGCGGTCTTGCGCAGCTCGTCCTGGCCATTGACTTGCACATTGCCCTCGCTGATGAGGACACGGGCGCGGCCGCCGCTTTCCACCAGACCGGTTGCTTTGAGCAATTTGTCCAGCTCGATGTACTCGCCGCGCAGTTCGAAATCTAATGTTTGCATGGACTCAATTGTCCCAGAGTCAGCTCGCAGCGCTGCTACGGCTAGAGAGCGCGCCTCATTTCTTTTTAAAGCGTCCCACCAAGCTGGCGGCAGCAATCGCCAAGAGCAAGGCCAGTGCCGCACCGTAGAAGACGCCGGCCGGCTGGTGACGATCCATCAGGGCGCCGAAGATCGGCGCGGCCAGCGCAAAGCCCAAGTCGAGCCCGGAGTAGACGGTGCCATAGACACGGCCGGTGGCGCCCGGAGGCGCGGCGCGCTTGATCAACATATCGCGAGACGGCCCCGCCAGCCCGGTGCCGAGACCCGCCAAAGCCACCACTGCGGCAGCCGCGAATGGCGCCACCCAGCCGCTGGCGGCCAAGGTGAGCAAGGCAGCGGCTGCGAGCAGGCCGATGGTGATATTGCGTTCCAGATGGGTGGAGCGCGCCACCCAGAAGCCGCCCAACACCATGCCTGCTGCGCCGCTCAACATATAGCCGGTCACCACAAAAGCGCTCAGACTCAGCGGCAGGCCGTAGAGGCTGTTCAGCGCCGGACTGGCAAAGCTCTGGATCGCGGTCAGGGCCGCGGTGCTGAAGAAAAAGAAGGAGAAGCACAGCCACACCGAGGGCAGGCGCAAGAAGGCCAAGGGGTGCTCTTCTTGCAGAGCGGCAGCGCCCGGCTTCTCGTGCGTCCAAGCGCCCTGGCTGTCATCAATCGCGTCGCGGCGCCAATACAGCAGCGCCATCACCGACAAGGCCACCATGGCCGTGCCCACATAGGCATAGCGCCAGTGACCGAAGAGGCCAGAGAGCCCGATCAAAAACACCGGCGCCAAGGCCCAGCCCAGATTGCCGGTGATGCCATGCACCGAGAAGGCGTGGCCCAAGCGTGCCGAGGACACCCGTTTGTTGAGAATGGTGAAGTCCACCGGATGAAACGGCGAATTGCCCAGACCCGCCAGCGCCGCCGCCAGCATCAAGCCCGCGAAACCAGTGGCCAGGCCAGCCGCCACCGAGGCCAAGACAAAGCAGGACAAGGCGGCAAACAAGACCGGCCGCGCGCCGCGCTTGTCGACCAAGAAGCCGGCCATGGCCTGGCCAATGCCGGAGATGACAAAGAAGGTGGTGACCAAGAGCCCCAGCTGCGAATAGCTCAGGCCGAAGTCGCGGATGAAGGCCGGGAACAGCGGCGGCAAGAGCAGGTGAAAGAAGTGCGAAGTGCCATGGGCCAGACCGATCAGGCTGATGGTGCGGACATCGCTTTTGCGTTGTTGGCGGGCTTGTTCGGCCGCCGAGGCATCTGGAGCCAAGGCCTGGGGATGAAGGGATGCTATCGTCATGTCCTCAATGTAGGCCGGCCCGACTCGGCAGAGTTACGATAGTTCGCCAAACACTGTCGAATTTCAGCCATGCCCAGCCCCAAGCGAAGTCCAAGCCAACGACCCAGCGCACGACCAAGCACACGGGGCCGTACCAGCCTGCCGCCGCTGGACCCGCAGCGCTATGCGCCCAGCGCCGAGCGCCCGGTGCGGGCCAAGGCGAGGCTGATGGAGAACTGGATGGAGATCCACGCCCACCATCACGACTGGGGCCAGCTGGTCTTCTCCATCAGCGGCGTGGTGAGGGTGAACACGCCGGATGCCACTTTTTTGCTGCCACCCTCGCGGGCGCTGTGGATTCCGCCCTTGCGCGAACATGCGGTCACCGCGGTGGAGCGGGCCGATTTGCGTACGCTCTATTTGCATCAGGCGCCCGGGGCCGACGCGCAAGCGGGCAGCAGCATTCGCCCGGACTGGCAGGAACCGCGCGTCTTGGAGGTTACGCCCTTGCTGCGCGAATTGGTCTTGCAAATGGCCCGGCTGAACGAGCCTTCAGAGACAGTAGCCACCGCACCCGAGCCCCGCGAGCACTGGATTGCCAGCCTGATCCTGGACGAGTTGCAACGCGCCAAGCGCCTGCGCCTGGGTGTGGACCTGCCGCAAGACAAACGCTTGCGACGCCTGTGCGAGGCGATTTTGCAGGCGCCGCAGCGCCACGCCGCTTTGGCCGATTGGGCGGCCGAAGCTGGCGCCAGCGAGCGCACCATCTCGCGCCTGTTTCGCGAGCAGCTGGGCAGCAGCTATGCGCAGTGGCGCTCGCAAGTGCTGCTGGCCAAGGCCTTGACGCTGGCCGCGCGGCAGCTGCCCATGGGCCTGATCGCGGCAGAGTTGGGCTATGCCAGCGCCAGCGCCTTCACCGCCATGGTGACTCGCACGGTGGGCATGCCGCCCAGCCGTTTCTTCGCCGAAGCTTGAGGCGAGCGCTGCGCACAAACCGGGCCCAAGCAAGGCCTTGCCCCGCCACTCTAAAATCCGCCCATGGAACAAGTTCTTTTCGACTACACCCGCCAGAGTGACGAGGGGCAAAGCTGCACCGCCCAAGCCTGGGCCAAGACCCCGGCACCTTTGACGACGTCGCAGCGCCAAGCGCTGAAAGCGCGCGCCGCCGAGCTGCTGAAGGACCATAAGGCGGTGCTGGTGGCGCATTACTACGTCGACGGTGATCTGCAGGACCTGGCCCTGGAGACCGGCGGCTGCGTGTCCGACTCGCTGGAAATGGCGCGCTTCGGGCGTGACCACGAAGCCTCCACCCTGGTGGTGGCGGGCGTGCGTTTCATGGGCGAAAGCGCCAAGATTCTGAGCCCCGAAAAGCGCGTCTTGATGCCTGATCTGGACGCCACCTGCTCGCTGGACCTGGGTTGCCCGGCCGATCAGTTCGCGGCTTTTTGCGACGCCCACCCGGACCGCACCGTGGTGGTCTATGCCAATACCAGCGCTGCGGTGAAGGCCCGCGCCGACTGGATGGTGACCAGCTCCTGCGCGCTGGAGATCGTCTCGGAGCTGAAAGCTCGCGGCGAAAAAATCCTCTGGGCACCGGACCGCCATCTGGGCCGCTACATCCAAGAGCAGACCGGCGCCGACATGCTGATGTGGCAGGGCGACTGCATCGTCCACAACGAATTCAAGGGCCTGGAGCTGGACCTGCTGCGCAAGGAACACCCGAACGCGATGATTCTGGTGCACCCCGAATCACCCCAAAGCGTGGTGGCGCAAGCCGACGTGGTGGGCTCCACCTCGGCGCTGATCAAGGCCGTGGTCGAGGGCTCGGCGCAGGAATACATCGTCGCCACCGACAACGGCATCCTGCACCGCATGCGCCAGTTGGCGCCCGGCAAGACCCTGATCGAAGCCCCCACCGCCGGCAACAGCGCCACCTGCAAGAGCTGCGCGCACTGCCCCTGGATGGCCATGAACGGCCTGCAGAACCTGGTCGACTGCCTGGAGCAAGGCCTGGGCGAGGTGCAGGTGGAAGAAGGCGTGCGCCTCAAGGCCCTGGGCTGCATTCAGCGCATGCTGGACTTCACAGCAGCGCTCAAAAAGAAAGCGGCCTTGGTGCCCGGCATCGGCGCGGCCTGAGTGGCTCACAAATAGCCCGGCAGAGTCGGGCTATTCCGCTGCCCTGAAGCGCCCGAAAGCGTTTATCGTTTGGGGATATCACGGAAAGGCTGCTCGCCATGAACCAAGACTTCAGTTCGATCTACAACCACCATGAGCGTGAGGTGCTGGGCGCCGTCATGGCCAAGGCCTCGGAGTACCCCGCCATCGAAGCCGATGGCGACCTGCTCTGCGATGTGGCCTGCGTCGCCCTGAACCGCTTGCCGCCGCGCTACATCCGCCACGCGGTGGATTTTTTGTTCTACCTGACCGAACACGAGCGCCACGAGATCGACTCAGCCATCGACGAGGCCGTCACCTACGCCTAAACCTTGGCCGACGCCCGGCGGGCGTTGCGCGCGCAAGGCTGTGACTGACCAGCCTGAAGCACACCCCGCGCCGGCCGGCGCTGCAGCATCAGCCGGTCAAAGCTTGCGCAAGCCCCGCTCGGCCATCAGAACCGTCGGGAAGCTGACCGGCAGGGTCAGCGGATAGTCGCGGCTGTAATGCAGGCCACGGCTCTCATGCCGTAGCAAGGCTGAGCGCACGATCAACTCGGCGCAGTCGACCAGATTGCGCAACTCCAGCAAGTCACGGCTGACGCGGAAATTGGCGTAGTAATCGTCAATCTCACCGCGCAGCAAGGCAATGCGATGCAGGGCGCGCTCCAGGCGCTTGGTGGTGCGGACGATGCCCACATAGTTCCACATCAAGAGCCGCAGCTCATCCCAGTTATGCGCGATGACCACTTGCTCGTCGGCATCTTCCACCTGGCTTTCGTCCCAGCCCGGCAAAGGCGCCGGCCCGGCCTCGGGCAGGCTCAGGATGTGATCTGCACAGGTCTGCCCCAGCACCACGCATTCCAGTAGTGAGTTGCTGGCCAAGCGGTTGGCGCCGTGCAGGCCGGTGTAGGCGGTCTCGCCCACCGCATAAACGCCCGGCAGATCGCTGCGGCCCGAGAGGTCGGTGACCACGCCGCCACAAGTGAAATGCACCGCCGGCACGACCGGGATCATTTGCTTGGCGATATCAATGCCCAGGCTCAGGCAGCGCGCGTAGATGGTCGGGAAATGCTCTTTCAAAAAGGCTTCACCCAGATGGGTGGCATCGAGCCAGACATGGTCCAGGCCATGCTTTTTCATCTCGAAGTCGATCGCGCGGGCGACGATGTCGCGGGGCGCCAGCTCCAGGCGCTCATCGTGCGCGGCCATGAAGCGTGTACCGTCGGCCAGCTTCAAATGCCCGCCCTCACCGCGCAGAGCCTCGGTGATCAAGAAGCTGCGTTCCTGCGGGTGGTAGAGGCAGGTCGGGTGGAACTGGATGAACTCCATATTCGCCACCCGGCAGCCGGCTCGCCAGGCCATCGCGATGCCGTCGCCGGTGGAGGTGTCGGGGTTGGTGGTGTAGCGGTAGACCTTGCCGGCGCCACCGGTCGCCATGACCACCGCACGCGCGGCTAAGGCCTCGACGCGTTGGCTGTCAATGTCGAGCGCATAGATGCCGTAGCAGCGAGGCTCTTCCTCGCGCTGCACATGGCGTGAGGTGATCAGGTCCAGGGCCATCCAACGCTGGCGCAGCGTGATGTTGGGATGGGCCCGGGCCGCCGCCAGCAATTGGTCATGAATGGCCTTGCCGGTGGCATCGGCCGCATGGGCAATGCGGCGCACCGCGTGGCCACCCTCGCGGGTCAGGTGCAGGCCCAGCGGGCCGTCGTCATCCGGCGTGAAGGGCACGCCTTGCTTGACCAACCACTCCACGGCCGCCGCGCTGCGTTCGGCAATGAAGCGGGCCGTCACCTCATCGACCAGGCCGGCGCCGGCATCGCGGGTGTCGCGCACATGCGAGTCGATGCTGTCATCGCTGCCCAGCACGCCCACAATGCCGCCCTGAGCCCAGGCCGTCGCGCCCTCGCTCAACTCCCGTTTGGCCAGCACCACCACCGGCACGCTGTCGGCCAGATGCAGGGCCACCGTCAAGCCGGCCAAGCCGGCCCCGACGATCACAACAGGCGCGGCAGGAGGCGCAGCGTGGCCAGCGTGAGCATCAGCAGCAGCGGCGGAAACGGCAGCATTCATTCGGTGCTTGTCTGCGCCCCTGGGGCACAGCCTTGTCTTGAGGTGAAGGGGCGATTCTAAGGACTGCAACCCCAGTCGCCGGGAGCAAGGCTCATTTGTATGACACTGACTTTGCGAGCCAGTTTTCGGCCGGCTCGCGTTTTCCTCAAGGCAGCGCCCTGCCTGCTTGCTGCATCATCGCGTTTCAACTCTTCAACACTGACCCTTCACCGTCGATGCCCGCTAACGCCCTCAGCCCCATGCTCGGCACTTTGCCTAGCCCACCGCCTCAGGTCGTCCAAGCGGACGGCTCACCCGCCAGCGGCCGCTATGCCGGTTGCATTGAGCGCATCGACTGGCGCGGGCTGGCGGCGGCACAGCAGCGATCAGCACTCTGGCGGCGCCTGCACCACAAGCGCTGGCAGTATGTCGGCATCAGCCATGAAGCCTTTTTCATCGGTCTGGCCATCGTGGATGTGGGCTGGACCTGCACCGCTTTTGCTTACTTCTTCGATCGACGCAGCCGGCAGTTGCTGGTCGATTGGAGTCAGGACGGCCTGCCCGGCCTGCAATGCCGGGTGTCGGACGCGCCGGTCTTGGGTGCGCAGGCGCACTTCAAGGGATTCGGCGCCAAGCTCGATCTCAAGCATGTTGCCCCGCAGCTGATGGCCCTGAATGTGCAGATCCCAGGCCTGCAACTGCAAGCCAAGATCGACTTGGCCCAGGCCGCGCGCCTGCTGCTGGCCATCGGCCCCATCGAGCAAGGCGGAGGCCTGGCCCACGCCACCCAGAAAAGCTCGGCCTTGGCCTTGAGCGGGCGGCTGCACGTCAAAGGGCAGAGTTATGCGCTGGACGGCGCCACCGCCTGCCTGGACGCCTCCAACGGCCTGCTCTCACGCCACACCGATTGGCGCTGGGCCAGCGCACACCGGGCCGACGTGGGTTTCAATCTGCAGAGCGGCTATTTCGGCGCGAACGAGAACGCGCTCTGGCTGGACGGGCAGTTGATCCCGCTGGGCGCGGCTCATTTCGAGTTTGACACTCAGCAGCCGCTCAGCCCTTGGCGGGTCTGGACCGCCGATGGCCTACTGGACCTGCAATTCACCCCCGAAGGTGCACGCCAGCAAGACCGCAACTTGCTGATCGCCGCCAGCCACTATGTGCAGCCGATTGGCTGCTTCAAGGGTTGGGTCAAGCTCAGCGCCCATGCCCCGGCACGGAAGGTCGAACAGTTGCTCGGCGTCACCGAGGATCACCAATCCACCTGGTGAGCCAAGAAGAAAGGGCCGGCCGGACTGTTCCAGCAGGCCCGGCACTTCAGTGCACCACCCGCCCGAAGCTGAACTCGCCGTCCAGCACATCGACCGGAATCACATCCTTCGGGCCAAAGCGGCCCTGCAGGATCAGCTTGGAGAGCGGGTTCTCAATGCGCTGCTGGATGGCACGCTTGAGCGGCCGTGCGCCATAAACTGGGTCAAAACCCACCTTGGCCAACTCGGCCAGGGCGGCCTCGCTGACTTCGAGCTTCATCTCCAACTTTTCCAGACGGGTTTCCAGAATCTGCAACTGAATCTTGGCGATCGAGGCGATGTGTTGCGCCGACAAGGCATGGAAGACCACCGTCTCATCGATACGGTTCAAGAACTCAGGGCGGAAGTGCGCCTTGACCTCGCCCCAGACGGCCTCCTTGATGACCTCCGACGACTCACCCACCAGACCCATGATCTGCTGAGATCCCAGGTTACTGGTCATGACGATCACGGTGTTCTTGAAGTCCACCGTGCGGCCCTGGCCATCGGTCAGGCGACCATCATCCAAGACCTGCAGCAGCACATTGAAGACATCCGGATGCGCCTTCTCGACCTCATCGAGCAACAGCACGCTATAGGGCTTGCGACGCACCGCCTCGGTCAGATAGCCGCCCTCGTCATAGCCCACATAGCCGGGAGGCGCGCCAATCAGGCGAGACACCGAGTGCTTCTCCATGAACTCGCTCATGTCCATGCGGATCAGGTGCTCTTCGCTGTCAAACAAGAAGCCGGCCAAGGCCTTGCACAGCTCGGTCTTGCCCACGCCGGTGGGGCCCAGGAAGAGGAAGCTGCCCAAGGGGCGGTTCGGGTCCGACAAACCGGCGCGTGAGCGGCGGATCGCATCCGCCACCGCGGTGATGGCCTCGTCTTGGCCGACCACACGCTGGTGCAGCTTGTCTTCCATCTGCAAGAGCTTGTCGCGCTCGCCCTGCATGAGCTTGGAGACCGGAATGCCGGTGGCGCGGGCCACCACTTCCGCGATTTCCTCGGCACCGACCATGGTGCGCAAAAGGCTGGGCTTGTAGCCGGCCTGACCGGCCTTGCCCGCCTTGCCGGCTTCCTTGGCCTGCGCTTCTTTCAGTGACTTCTCCAAGCCCGGCAGCTGGCCGTATTGCAGCTCGGCCACCTTGTTGAAGTCGCCCTTGCGGGTCAGCTCTTCAATCTGCTGCTTGAGCCGGTCAATCTCTTCCTTGACCTGAGCGCTGCCCTGGGCCTGCGCCTTTTCGGCGGTCCAGATTTCTTCCAGATCGTTGTACTCGCGTTGCAGCTTGAGCAGTTCTTCCTCGATCAAGTCAAAGCGTTTGATCGAGCCTTCGTCCTTCTCACGGCGCACCGCCTCGCGTTCGATTTTCAGCTGGATCATGCGGCGATCAAGCTTGTCCATCACCTCAGGCTTGGAGTCGATCTCGATCTTGATCTTGGCCGCGGCCTCGTCGATCAGGTCGATGGCCTTGTCGGGCAGGAAGCGGTCGGTGATGTAGCGGTGGCTCAGCTCGGCCGCGGCCACGATGGCCGGGTCGGTGATCTCCACGCCGTGGTGCACCTCGTACTTCTCCTGCAGGCCGCGCAGGATGGCGATGGTGGCCTCCACCGTGGGCTCGTCCACCAGCACCTTCTGGAAGCGGCGCTCCAGGGCGGCGTCCTTTTCCACATACTTGCGGTATTCGTCCAGCGTGGTCGCGCCGATGCAGTGCAGCTCGCCGCGCGCCAAAGCGGGTTTCAGCATATTGCCGGCGTCAATGGCGCCCTCGGCCTTGCCGGCGCCGACCATCGTATGGATTTCGTCGATGAAGAGGATGGTCTGACCTTCGTCCTGCGCCACTTCCTTAAGCACCGACTTCAGACGTTCCTCGAAATCTCCACGGTATTTGGCGCCGGCCAGCAGCAAGGCCATGTCCAGCACCAGCACGCGTTTGTTCTTCAGCGAATCGGGCACCTCGCCGTTGACGATGCGCTGGGCCAGGCCTTCCACGATGGCCGTCTTGCCCACGCCGGGCTCGCCGATCAGCACCGGGTTGTTCTTGGAGCGGCGCTGCAGCACCTGGATGGCGCGGCGGATCTCGTCATCGCGGCCGATCACAGGGTCCAGCTTGCCATCGCGGGCGCGCTCGGTCAGATCCAGCGTGTATTTCTTCAGGGCTTCACGGTTGCCCTCGGATTCTTGACTGTCCACTTTTTGTCCTCCGCGTACGGCTTCGATGGCGGCCTCCAGGGCCTTGCGGCTCAGGCCGTGACCATGGGCAATGCCGGCCAGGTCAGACTTGGCGTCACACAGCGCCAGCAAGAACATCTCGCTGGCGATGAAGTGGTCGCCCCGCTTGGAGGCCTCCTTCTCGGCCGCTTGCAGCAGCGAGACCAGGTCTCGTCCGGCGCCAACCTGCTGGCCTTCGCCTTGCACCTGGGGCAAGCCGGCCACGATGCTGTCCAAGGCGGTCTTGAGCGCAGGCGTTTTAACGCCGGCTCGCTCCATCAAGGCCTTGGGGCCGTCTTCTTGCGCCAACATGGCCAGCAGCAGATGCGCGGGCTCGATATAGGGGTTGTCGCGGGTGATGGCCATGCTCTGCGCTTCGGCCAGCGCTTCTTGGAAACGGGTGGTGAATTTATCGGGTCGCATAAGAGGCTAGCTCCGCAAAGAGTGGTGGCATTGCGCAGAACATGAGCACGTCCGGCCCGATTTCAAGATCAGCGGCCGTCTGACTTTGCATTCAAGACCCTAAGAACGGCGAAAGCTTGATCCAACTCAAGTAGCACCCACATTTCGCTACTTGGCACTGCCGAGGTTCAGCGTTGAGATCGTTCTAAGTTCCGGCGCCCCTGAAAAACCCCATCAGTAGTTTCCATATTTCATAAATATATTTCTGTTATTCAAACAGAAAACAATCTCTAATGCGCAGCCATGGCGGGGCTTGTCGCTTGCGCCGAGCACAGGAGATTGGATCGATGTCTTCGTACCTTGTCGCGGCCCTTGGCCGCAGCTTTCATCCCAGCGCGAACGCCGAGCCGCGGCGTCAACGCGGTCGAGCGCTGAATTCGCTGCTCGCAGCCTTGCTTATGACGCTTGGCAGCCAAGCCTTGGCCGGGCCCCAGGCGAGTCATGCCGCATCGCCTTCGCTGTCGCGCGCCGACTTGCAGCGCCAGGCCTTGTTGCCCAATGACCCGGGCAATGCGCGCCAGGGTGAGCATGCCGCCAAACTTGGCCTGCACCCGGCACAGCTGCCACCGCGACGCACCGACGACAAGATTCAGTACAAGCAGCGACTGGGCGACGCCCCCATCGACTTGGTCCTCAGCGATCGACCCGCCTGGGCGCGCCAAGCACTGCAAGTGCAAAGCAGCCATCGCAAGACCGACAGTGCTTTGCAGGGTCGACAGTCGACCACAGCGGGCGCGGCCTGCAGCGGCCAGGACTTTGTGGGCAAGAGCGGCGCGGCCTTGATCAGCTTCATCGACGCTGCGGACCTGCGCAACTGCATGTACCAGCTCTACTACGGCAGCGCGGCGGACTACCGCACCGTGTTCTCCGACGCCAACATCATCAATGTCTCCAAGGCGCTGAAGGCCCGCGCCGCCCAGTACCCCGGCAATGACAGCAACAAGGCGATGAACCTGCTGTCCTATCTGCGCACCGCTGGGTATTGGAGCTATATGTCTACCTACGGCGACGCCGCCAATGGCATTCCCGCCGGCAGCCGCAGCATGATGAATGCGGCCTTGTCGGCCCTGATGCAGCTGAGCGCGTCCCCGCGCTTCATGGACCCAACCGAGGACAACGCCTACTTCGTCAGCGAGTTCTTCAAGACGGTGTCTTCCGGCTTCGCCAAGTCCTACGCGCCGGTGGCCAAACGCTGGCTGAACCAGGTGCAACCCGCCACAACCCAAATCGGCTACTGGACCAATGACGCCATCTTGGGTGCGATGAACGTGCTGTACTACGGCGAGTACCAGGCCGACTACCGGGCAACGCAGGGCAGCGACATCAGCTACGCCCAGACCTTGAGCGACTTCTTGAGTCGCAATGCCTCGCTGGCGGGCGGCAATCAAAGCTACCACCTGGCCAATGCCATGGGGGAGATGATTCGCTTCGTGCAATACCCCGCGCTGCGGGATCGGGTGCGTTCCTTGGGCCTGGCTCAGATCGCTAACTTCCCGGTCACTCAGGACAAGACCATTGAGGTCTGGATGCGCGCGGCCGCCATGGTGGACCAGTACGACGCCGAGCAATGCAGTGCCTACGGCACCTGCAATGGCTACGAGACCATAGCGCAGCTGAAGCTGCCGATTCGCTATGCCTGCGGCACCGACTACACGATTCGCGCCCAGGCGATGACGCCAAGCCAGCTCGAAGCCACCTGCGCCAGCATCAGCGCCCAAGCCGGCTATTTCCACACCTTGATGGGCACTCAGGCCGAGCAGCCGGTGCCAGACGATCTCAACAGCAGCCTGGAGGTGGTGGTTTTCGACAACTACGACCAGTACAACCGCTTCTCCGGCTATCTGTTCGGCAACAACACCAACAACGGCGGTATGTATCTGGAGGGCGACCCGGCCGTGCCGGGCAATCAGGCGCGCTTCTTGGCCTACCGTGCCGACTGGCTGGCTGACTTTGAGATCTGGAACCTGAATCACGAGTTCACCCATTACCTGGACGGCCGCTACAACCTGCGCGGTGCGTTCTGGGACTACCCGCTTGAATTGGGCGTTGGCGGCATCGCGAACTCCGCCGTCTGGTGGATCGAAGGCCTGGCCGAGTACGTGGCCTACAGCTACCGCCGCGCCTACTATGCCGACGCCACCTCGCGCGCCCAGACCGCCCCCGAAGCCCTGAGTACGGTGCTGAAGAACACCTACAGCAGCGGCCAGACCCGCGTTTACAACTGGGGCTATCTGGCGGTTCGCTATCTGCTGGAACGCCAGCCCGAAAAAGACCGTAGCTTCTTGCCCCTGATGCGCGCTGGTGACTACGCAGGCTATAGCCAGCAACTCAGCGCCATCGGCAACAGCCTGGACGGCGACTTCTCACAATGGCTGAGCGAATGCGTAGGCGGCGGCCAGATTGACTCGCCGCGCTGCCAGAGCCTGCGCAGCGGTACCTTGCCTTTGCAGACACCCGCCGCACTGGGGGAATGCAAGTTGGGTGCCGCCAGCCGGTTGGCCAACGGCTGCGCCAAGACCCTGGTTCCCGGTGGGACGATGCAGTTCTACATCTCCGCCAGCAGCTGGCCACAAACAATCTTCACGCTCAGTGAAGTCAGCGGCAGTGCCGACATCTACGCCCGCGCCTCCGGCTGGGCCAGCCCCAGCAGCTTTGATGTGATGGCCAGCAGCAAAGGCGAGAAGGTCAGCGTCCAGCTGCCCACCAGCCCAGGCGGCTGGAGCTATGTGACCGTGGTGCCCCGCAGTGGCTTTGCGGGCGCAACGCTGCGAGGCATGTTCAGCGAACTGCCCTTCCTGGCGGACGGCGCCCGCCCGAGCCGCCAGAGCGAAACCGCTGCCGCTGAAGTGGCACTCAGCGAGAGTGCTGCGCCCTAACCGCTAGGTCGGCCCCGCGCACACCGAAACCTGCGCGGGGCCGGCACTCATCCCCTCTCAACCCCGCATGAAAGCCACATCATCATGAAAATTCTTCCCTTGATCACCGCCCTGGCCACCACGGTCTTGAACAGCCTGGCCGCTCAAGCCGAAGTGCTGGTCTTCAGCTCACAGAGCGCCTTTCAGGCAGCCAGCAGTCAGCTGGGCCAGGACAGCTTTCAAGACCTCGGCATCGACGAAGCCCTGGATGGGCCCTTGCTGCGCAGCGCCGGCAGCCACGCCTACCGCGTCAGCGCCTTGGACGGTTTGGAGAATCAGTTCTACCCCACGGCCGGCGAGAACGGCGCAGTCCGACTGGGCAGCAATCGCGTCGGCGCCCATCTGCTGTTCGACAACTTCGCAGGTTCGTTGCGCGCCATTGGCGGCAGCTTCTTGGCCACCACCTACACCGGCGAAGCCTGGTCCGACGCGCGCTTGACCCTCACACTCACCGATGCCCAGGGCAGCACAACGCGAGAGTTGGATCTGAGCGGTGCGTCAAGCATCGGCTTCTTGGGCTTTGTCAGCAGCAGTGCGCTGCTCAGCCTCGATATCGCGGTGGCCAGCAGCAGCATGTCGGTGTTCCCCACCGTCGAGAACTTTCAACTGGGCATGGCGGCCGCGGTCCCCGAGCCCAGCAGTGGTGCCCTCTTGCTGGGCGGCTTGCTCCTGCTGCCATGGCTGAAGATGCGCAGCTCAGCCCAGCAGACGCAACGCTGACCCGCTCAGTCGAGCCAGAACTGCATCAGCCGCAGCCCGGCTGCGGCTGATGCCAAAGCGCCCAGCACATGCAGGGCCGCATGCCCCAGGGCCAAGGCGTACTGGCTGCGCTGCATCAGCGTCAATGACTCGGCGGAGAAGGCCGAAAAAGTCGTCAGACCGCCCAAAAAGCCGGTGACCAGCAAGAGCCGCAGCAGTTCATCGGGAAAGCGGCCGAACCACTCGAGCGACATGCCAATCAACAAGCCGCCAATCACATTGACCGTCAGCGTGCCCAGCGGAAAACCGCCATAGCTGCCGTTCAGCCACAGCCCTGCGCCCCAACGGGCCAGCGCACCCAAGGCCGCGCCCCCCGCCACGGCCGAGGCTTGGAACCAAATCGTGTTGGCGGCACTCATGAGGCCGCATCAGCCGAGGCGGCAGCAAGCCCATGCGCCGCATTGCTGGAGGCCACGCCCCAACGGGCCAGCGCAGCATCATCGGTCTCACGGGCATCCACCCAGTGCGCACCGTCGGGCGTGGTTTCCTTTTTCCAGAACGGGGCCTGGGTTTTCAAGTAATCCATCAGGAACTCGCAGGCCTGAAAGGCCTGACCCCGGTGCGCCGAGGCCACCAAGACCAAGACAATCTGTTCGCAAGCCTGCAAAAGCCCGACGCGGTGGATGATGCGCGCGGCGCGGATGTCAAAGCGAGCAAACGCAGCGTCCACCATGGCCTCAATGGCGGCCTCGGTCATGCCGGGGTAATGCTCCAACTCCATGGCACTGATGCTTTGGCCGTGGCTGGCGTCGCGGACCGTGCCCACAAATGCCACCACCGCGCCCACGCCGCCGTCGCCGGCGCGCAAGGCAGCGGACTCGTTGGCGAGGTTGAAGTCCTGGGTCTGGATGCTGACTCTGGGCATGGCGTTCTTCATGGCGCTGGATTGTGGCACCGGGCGTGAATATGACCCAGTCGGCTCATCCCATTCACTGGAACTCGGCGTCGATACTCGCCCCTACGGTCGCGCTGAGTAAAGTTACGTAACATGCGGTCCAACAAATTGCGAGGAGACGCAGCCATGGGTCTGATGGATTTCATCAAGAAACAGTTCATAGACATCATCCAGTGGACCGAAGACGGCCAAGGCACCCTGGCCTGGCGCTTCCCCATGGCGGAGATGGAAATCCAAAACGGCGCCTCGCTGACGGTGCGCGAATCGCAGATGGCGGTTTTCGTCAACGAGGGCACGGTGGCCGATGTCTTCGGCCCCGGCACCTACAAGCTGACGACACAAACCCTACCGGTGCTGACCTATCTGAAGAACTGGGACAAGCTCTTCGAGTCACCCTTCAAGAGCGATGTCTACTTCTTCAGCACCCGGCAACAAGTCGACCAGCGCTGGGGCACCCAGCAGCCGGTCACCATCCGCGACAAGGACTTTGGCGCGATCCGGCTGCGCGCTTTCGGCAATTTTGCTTACCGCATTGCCGAGCCCAAGCTCTTCCACACCGAGATTTCTGGCACCCGCGAGCGCTACAGCGTCGAAGACTTGGACGGCCAGTTGCGCGGACTGATGCTGCAACACATCAGCGATGCGGTGGCGCAAAGCGGTGTCCCCTTCCTGGATCTGGCGGCCAACCAAATTGAGTTTGCTCAGCAGTTGCAAGCCGCCACCGCGGCTGAGTTCAGCAAGATCGGCCTCAAGCTCGAAGCGGTGACGCTGCAAAACGTGTCGCTGCCGGATGAGCTGCAAAAAGTGCTCGACCAGAAGATCGGCATGGGCATGATCGGCCAGAACATGGGCCAGTTCATGCAGTACCAGACCGCGCAGGCCATCCCAAAGCTGGCGGAAGGCGTGGGCCAAGGGGGCGGTGGCGGCGTCGCCGGCGACGCCATGGGCTTGGGCGCTGGCTTGGCCATGGGTCAGGTGCTGGCGCAACAGCTGCAGGGTGCCATGGCGGGTTCGGCCGCATCGACTCCGCTTGTGGCGCCAACCCTGCCCACCTCCGCGACTGCCGCGCCAAGCGCCGAGGACATCATGGCCCTGCTGGAAAAGCTCGGCGACCTGCGGACCAAGGGCATCCTCACCGACGACGAGTTCGCCAGCAAAAAAGCCGAACTGCTGAAGAAGCTGGGCTAAGCGGCCTTTTCCCCTTTGACCGAGCAAGCCTCCACACAGCGCCGCTGGAGCGCCGCCTGCCCCAACTGCGGCGCGCCGGTCGAGTTCGCCTCGGCCGCCTCCGCCAGCGCGGTCTGCTCTTTCTGCCGCAGCACCTTGCTGCGCGAGGGTTCGGCGCTGCGCAAGATTGGGGTGAGTGCGGAACTGCTGGACGATTACTCGCCCCTTCAATTGGGCGCCAGCGGCAAGTTTGCGGGCGAACCCTTCACCGTGGTCGGTCGCTTGCAGCTGGGCGCTTCAGCTTCAGACGGCAGCAGCACCTGGAACGAATGGCACGCGCTGTTTGATTCGGGTCGCAGCGCCTGGCTGGCCGAGGACAACGGACAGTTTGTCATCAGCTTTGAGGCCCCCTTGCCTCAAGCCGCGCCGCCCGCCCATGCCTTGGTGCTGGGCGACGCCTTGCTCTTGAACGGCCAGCGCTGGCAAATCAGCGGGCTGAACCCCTGCCGGGTGCTGGCGGCCCAAGGCGAGCTGCCACATGCGCCGCAGCTGCAAACCGAGTTCTTGATTGCCGAACTCAGAAACTCGCAGGACGAGGTTGGCACCTTGGACTACAGCGATGGCGACTCGCCGTCCTGGTCTTTGGGGCGCCCTGTCCGCTTCGCGGACTTGGCGATGCGCGGTTTGCGCGAGACCCAAGACCAGGCTCTGGCATCGCGCAGCTTGGCTTGTCCAAACTGCGGCGCCGCCTTGGCGCCGCGCCTGGGCAACTCGCTCAGCATCGTCTGCGGGCAATGCCGCGCCGTCGTGGATCTGGCCAAACAAGATGGCGAAGATTTGGCGAATTTCGAGCAAGCAACAGGGGCTGCCGCAGGCCATGAGCCGCAGATTCCGCTGGGCCGCAGCGGATGCTTGGCCATCGCGCCCGGCCAAGCGCCGTTGAGCTGGCAGGTGGTGGGCTATCAAGAGCGTTGTGATCTTCCCGCTCCAGGCAGCGACGACGAACAAAGCTTCTGGCGCGAGTACCTTCTGTTCAACCAGGTCGAGGGCTTCGCCTTTCTGGTCGACACCGACGAGGGCTGGAGTCTGGTGCGCACGCTGACCGGCACGCCCCAAGGCTCGGGCAGCAGCGTGCAGTGGCAAGGCAAGAACTTCAAGCGGCGCTGGAGCTACGAGGCCAAGGTGACCCATGTGCTGGGCGAGTTTTACTGGCAAGTGCAACGTGAGCAACACGCTCAGGTGACCGATTACGAAGGCGCATTGGGCAATCCCGGCGCCGTGCTGAGCCGGGAGCAGACCGAGCAGGAGATCACCTGGAGCCTGGGACGCAAGCTCGACGCCAGTGAGGTGGCCAAAGCCTTCCGGCTGCCCGCCGATCAAATGACCGCTTTGACGAGGGACGCCAGCGCCTTGAGTCTGAACGGCAACAGCCCGACGATCCTGCGTAATCTGATCTTGAGCCTGTTCGTCCTTTTCTTGTTGCTGCTTTTGATCAAGTCCTGTGGCGAAGATGATTGCCAGGCCTACAAGGACAACTACGGTGAGAGCAGCGCCGAGTACGCACAATGCAAGCGCAGTGGCGGGCCACGCATCCACTCCGGCGGTGGCTTTGGCGGCTCCTACGGGGGATCAGGCAGCGGTGGCGGTGGTCACAAATAGGACCTGGTTTTCGTCGGGCGAAGACATCAACACAAAGGAGAGTGCGATGCATGGATTTGAGTGGTTAAGGCCCGCCGTGGTGCTGGGTTCCATCCTCTACGCGGTCATTGGGGTCTTGGTGTTCTGGATCAGCTTCGTCATCATCGACAAGCTGACGCCCTACAAACTCTGGGAGCAAATCGTCGAAGAGAAAAACATGGCGCTGGCCATCGTGGTGGGGGCGATGTGCATTTCCATCGGGCAGATCGTCGCAGCCGCCATCCACGGCTGACTCTTGAAGGCTCAAGTGCGCTCAGGCAATGGCGGCAGCCCATGGGCGTGTCGCGCGCGTTGGCACTTTTCATCGCCGACCTGCACCTCGCGACATGCATTGGGCCGCTGCACATAGACCGCGCAGCTGACGGCCTGGCCGACCTCACCTTGCAAGGCCTGACAACGGGGCTGCGTTTGATTCGTACCCGCCATGCAAGCGAAATGCGAACCCAGGTGCTCGGTCAAGCTGTCAGGCAGATCCGGCGCCTCGGCCCAGTAAAACGAGACCCTGAAGCAAGCGCAACAAGCGCCACATTGCTGACAAGGGTTCGATATCGAAACGGATTCCTGACTCATCCAATGCACGGGTTTGAAAGTACGGCAAGCCATATTCTCACAAAGCTTGTAAGGCCAGCTCTGGCCCTGGCTCCTCAATCGGAGCTGCTTGCTTGAGCCCGGCTCATGTCGGGCCAATGGCAAAGAAAGCCGATTGTCCCCTTCAGCGCCCCCGATACTCCCACCTCCATGAGCACCCATTCCAGCGACGTTGAAGCCGTCTCCGCAGCAAGCCCAAAGATTTCCTTGCACGAGCTCTTGCTGCTCGTCAGCGTTTTTGTGGTGGCCGCGTGCGGCTTGGTTTACGAGCTGACCGCTGGCGCTCTGGCCAGCTATCTGCTGGGCGACTCGGTCCTGCAGTTCTCCACCATCATCGGCACCTATCTGTTTGCGATGGGCGTGGGCTCCTGGCTGAGCCGCTACGTGAAGCGCCAACTGGTGGCGCAGTTCCTGAAGATTGAATTGCTGGTGGGCTTGATCGGCGGGCTGATGCCGGCCGCGCTCTTCTTGGCCCACAGTCTTTTGCCGCCCGGCGAGCTGGCGGCGTTTCGAGTGCTGCTGTACGGTCTGGTGCTGCTGGTGGGCGCCTTGGTGGGGCTGGAGATACCGCTGGTCATGCGGATTCTCAAAAAGCAGTTCAGCCAACGCTATGCGCTCGGCGATCTGGTCTCGCAGGTCCTGACCTTTGACTATCTCGGTGCCTTGGTGGTGGCCCTGGCGTTCCCGCTGCTCTTGGTGCCTCACCTGGGGCTGATTCGAACCGGCCTGTTCTTCGGCCTGCTCAACGCCTTGGTGGCCGTCTGGGCCCTGTTCTTGTTCCGGTCTCAGTTGCGTGCCTGGCACAGCCATGCCTGGGCCTGCGCTGCCACGATTGGCGTCTTGCTGCTGGGCCTGTTGGGGGCCGACTCCTTGACCAGCTGGGCGGAAGAACGCTTTTACGGCGAACACATCTTGCTGCGCGAGAGTTCAGACTACCAACGGGTGGTGCTCACCCAAGGCAATGCCGGCGTGCGCCTGTTTCTGAACGGCAATCTGCAGTTTCACTCCAAGGATGAATATCGATATCACGAGGCCTTGGTACACCCGGCCATGGCCGGCCATGGCGCGCCCAAGAAGGTCTTGGTGCTGGGTGGCGGCGATGGCATGGCGGTGCGCGAGGTGCTCAAGTACCCCAGCGTCGAATCCGTCACCCTGGTGGAGCTGGACCCACACATGACGCGGCTATTCAGCAGCATGCCGCTGCTGCGCCAGCTCAATGCCGACGCCCTGCTCAGCCCCAAGCTCAAGATCGTCAACGCCGACGCTTTCGGCTGGCTGGAGCAACAGACCGACACTTTCTTTGACGTGATCGTGATTGACTTCCCCGACCCCAGCAACTTCGCCCTGGGCAAGCTCTACACCACCAGCTTCTATCAAATGGTGGACCAACACCTCGCGGCCGGTGGCTTCGCTGTTGTACAAACCACTTCGCCCTTGATCGCGCGACGCAGTTTCTGGACGGTGGTGAGCACGCTGGAAGCTGCGGGGCTGAGCACCACGCCTTATCACGCCCATGTGCCCAGCTTTGGCGAATGGGGCTTTGTCTTGGCGGGCCGCAGGCCTTGGGGCCTGCCTACGGCCCTTCCGGCGGGCCTGAAGTTCTTGGACTTGGGCGGCCTGCCGGCGCTGATGAACTTCCCCCCCGATATGGCGCGCCTGCCCACCGGCGTGAACCGACTCTCCAACCAACAACTGGTGCATGAGTTCGAGACCGAATGGGGCAAGGTGCACTGAATGAGGCGGCGCGATGTTTTGCAAGCCGGCGCCGGCAGCGCCCTGCTCGCCGCCTGCGCGCCGCGCTCAAGCGCCTTTGAGCTCAGGGGCGGTTGGGTCGGGGCCAAGGTGGAGCGCGGCCATCGCTTGCGGCAATCACAGCCGGAGCTGAGCTCGCTGCAAGGCGGCCCGATTCGTCGCACCCGAACGCTGATCATCGGTGGCGGTGTGGCGGGCTTGGCTTGCGCGCGCGGCTTGGTGCAAGCCGGAATCGATGATGTCGCAATTCTGGAGTTGGAAGACGAGGCCGGCGGCAACAGCCGAGGCCACCAGATGGGCGGCATGGCCTGCCCTCTGGGCGCTCATTACCTGCCCTTGCCCGGACCGGAGGCACCCGCAATCAGCCAGTTGCTTGAAGAATTAGGCCTGTCGCGCCAGCACCTGGGCCGCACCGTCTTCGATGAGCGCAATCTCTGCCACAGCCCGCAGGAGCGCCTGCTGTTTCGAGGCCAGTGGCTGGAGGGCTTGCTGCCTCCTGCTGAAAAGGCCGAGGCGAAGACGCAATACCAGCGCTTTGCTCGCGCCGTCGCCGAGGCCAAGCAGCACTTGGGCTTTGCCATCCCCAGCCGCAGCCAGCGCTGGCAGGCCGGCCACGCCGAACTGGACGCGCAGACCTTTGCCAATTGGCTGGACGGCCAGGGCCTGGTCGATGCCGGCCTGCGTTGGTATCTCGACTATTGCTGTCGCGACGACTTTGGTGCCGACGCGGCCACCGTTTCGGCCTGGGCCGGCATTCATTACTTCGCCAGCCGACATGGCTTTCACCCACCCGACAGCGATGAAAGCGCCGGGCGCGAAGCCGTGCTGACCTGGCCCGAAGGCAATGCCTGGCTGACGCGCCGCATGGCGCAAGCGCTGGGCGAACGCATCCATTGCTCACGCACGGTGCTGCGTGTCGAGTCCGCTCAGCATGAAATGCAGGCCCTGGTGTGGAACGAAAGCACACAGAGCCCGGAGCAATGGGTCGCCCAAGAGTTGGTGATGGCCACGCCGCTCTTCATCGCCAAGCGCCTGCTGGGCGATGCCGCACCCATGGCCTTGCGCGTTGCCGCCGATCAAATGCGTTATGCGCCTTGGTTGGTGGCGAATCTGCAGCTCAAGGGCCCGCTGCTGCAGCGCGTGGGCGCGCCTCCGGCCTGGGACAATGTGATCTTCGGCCGAGAGAGTCTGGGCTATGTGGATGCCATGCACCAAAGCCTGCGGCCGCAGCCCGGCCCCACCGTCTTGACCGCCTATTGGGCCCTGCCCCAAGCCCGCCGAACGGAGCTCTATCAACAACCCTGGTCCTTCTGGTTCTGGCAGTTGCTGCAGCAATGGAGCGACGCCCACCCTGAGTTGCCGCAGCAACTCGAACAAGCGGACTTGATGCGCTGGGGCCATGCAATGAGCATTCCGGTGCCGGGCCAACGGAGCTCCTCGGCCTTGGCCAGCTTGTGTGAAGCACAGGGAAGGATTCACTTCGCCCACAGCGACCTGGCGGGCTACTCGGTTTTTGAAGAGGCCTACAGCGCTGGCCACCGGGTTGCGAGGCGGCTCAGAGCCAAGCTTCATGGGTCCGCTCGGCGCTGAATCGGGCTGTCTTTTTTTTGCAGCGACGCAGCAATCTCCGTAAAAACCCTTTGGTAGTATGCGCGCGCCCTCAAAGGGAGGGGTTCATTTAATTGCAGTACAAACTATGAGAAAAAACTTGACTGTGGTCGGATTGGCCATGATGGCCGCCGCTGCATCGGCCGCTGAACAAGGGATCTATGTCGGTGGAGGCATCGGGTCCACAAGATTCGAATCCAACGGCGAGTCGGAAAGCAAAACCAGCTTCGGCGCCACTTTGGGCTACACGCTCAACGAAAACGTCGCTTTTGAACTGCAAGTTCGCCGCCTTGGCGAGTGGAAGATCGAGGGCTCGACCGTGACGGCCAATGCCGTTCAGGCCTCGATTCTGGGCATCTTGCCGATTGCCAACGGCTTCTCCGTCTATGGCCGCTTGGGTTATGGTCGCAATTCGCTGGACGTCAGCTACGCCAAGACCAACGTCTCGGTGAGCAACAATGAGTTGCTGGTCGGCGCCGGCGCCGCCTACCACTTCACCAAGAACCTGAGCGCGCGCGCTGAGTACAACTACCTTGGCGAGAACGCAATAAGTTCGGGCACTGATGATATGAAAGTGAAGATCGGCCAGTTCAATCTGGGCATGAACTACGCTTTCTGATCCTTTCGAGCTTGATGAAGTCGAAGGGCCCCTTCTCGTTGGGGCCCTTTTTTCATGGCTTTGACGTCTCTTGGTTCGCCATATCTAACAGGTCTCAAGCCAAAACCAAAGCTGCCGCACGCAAGTAGCGCACATCACCATAGACACGCATCTCCTCACGGCAGGCATGAACCAGCTTGATGGCGTGATCGTCGCTTGAGGCGCGAGCAGCGCTCATCAAGTCGGGCCAGTTCAGTTCTTCGTCTGGTAAAGATGTTTTGATCGATGGCCGAATCTGTACCCGACCGGCCAGATAGGCTGCCACAAAGGCCTGGGCCAGCAGGCGCTGCGCACCGGGATCTTGCTGCAGCGCTGCAGGCAGCCAAGGCATCAAGACCCGCAAGGCACGCAAGCCGGTGATCATGTGCAGCACGGTGAAGTTGGCACTCATCAGGTAGTAGCCCAAGGCCAGACTCGCCAGATCGGCCACCAATGCATGCAAATCGACCCGAAGCGGCAAGCGCGGGGCCAAGTCCCGATAGAGGGGCTGGGCACTCGCCTCCATCATGCGCAAAAAGATCAGCGGCGCTTCGCTGCGCCAGCCCCGGCTGCCCTCTTGCAATTGTTGGGACCAGTCTGAAAGACTCAGCAAAGGCTCAGGCTGAGCCGGCGCCGCAGCGTCAGGCAAGCGCTGCCAACGACTGGCCCAATAGGCCAGAGCCGAAGCTAACTCGGCCCGCTGCGCGGCGCTTGACAAGTCGCCACCCTCCACCGCATGGGCCACTCGAATGGCCCCGTGAAAAGCCACCGCCGTGAGGCCAGACAACAAGGTCGGAAGTTCCTGATGCAGCACCTCATCAGCGCCCTGCATCGCCAGCTGCCGCTCGAAGCTGGCCCGCAGGTCTGCGAAACATTCGGGTTGACCGAGTGCCAGACGCCAATCCTCTAGCGCCCGCCCTTGGGCCGGCGCCAAACGCCCTTTGAAGCGCTGGATGTATATCTCAAAGAAAACGTGCATCTGCGTTTCATCCGCGCCCATGCTATGCAAAGCCTGCAAGGCCATGGGCAGATGGCTGCTCAGCTGATCGTCGTATTCCGGGGGATAGGCCAAACTGCGCTGCAGCCAAGCTTGTAAATCGCTGCTTGAAAGCGTGGCTGGAGCCTGAACGGCAAGGGAAGCAGGAATTGAAACGCTCATGATGAAGTGGGTTTGAGTGACGCAAGGCCTCTATACTGAAAGTTCAAGTGAACTTGAAGTCAAGTGAGGAATGCATCTCATGAACAAGTCCAACTCCACGCCTCAGACGCAAGAGCGACTCCCGATCGGCGAGTTGGTGCGTCGCAGCGGTGTTGCGGCCAGCACCTTGCGCTTCTACGAGGACGCAGGCCTTCTATTGAGTCTGCGCAGCGACAGCGGGCGCCGCCACTATGCGCGCAGTGATTTACGCCGGCTGGCCTTCATTCGAGCCGCGCAAACCGTGGGCTTGAGCCTGGACGATATTCGCGCCGCATTGGCTGAGCTGCCAGAGTCTCGAACGCCTACTGCAGCAGACTGGGAGCGTTTGTCAAAGTCATGGCGCCCCCTGCTCGACCAACGCATCGCGGAGCTTGTTCAGTTGCGCGATACCTTGAGCTCATGCATTGGTTGCGGCTGTCTGTCCTTGAGAAAATGCAAGCTCTACAACCCCGGCGACCGGGCTGGCCAAAAAGGCGCCGGGGCCCGCTATCTCTTGGGCGACCGCGTGCAGGATGTGCTGGCGGAACTCAGCCCTCTTGATTCGGCCCCTAGCTCAAGCCGCGCTGCAAAGCCTGGCGCTGCACCTGCTCGGGCGAAAAAGCGCTGATCATGCGCTGCATCAGCGCTTCAGCGCGCGCGCTGTTGTCGGCGCCCAGATTGCAGACATAGACATCCAAGGTCACACCACCCAACTCGGGCCAGGTGTGCACCGCCAAATGCGACTCGGCCAGCAAGACCACGCCGGTGATGCCGGATTGATCCTGTCCAGCCGCTTGTTCTTGCAAGGGCGCGAAACGATGAAACAACTCGGCCACGGCCCCCAGACCCGCCGCCAAGACAGCGTCCAAGCACAGATCTTTCAGCGCAGCCGGGTTCAACATCAGGGGCAAGTCGGCGCGGACGCCGCGCAGATCCGCCGTCAGGTGCAAGCCTTGCACGCTGCGTCAGCCGCCGGTCACAGGCGGGAAGAAAGCCACTTCGGCGCCTTCGCTCAACACGGCGTCCTCTCTGCAGAGCAGCTGATTCAGCGCGCTGCGCACCGCGCGGCCCCGTGCCAACAATTCCGCATGGTCGGCGGAGCGGCTCTGCAAAATCTCGCGCAATTGACCCACCGTGGTGCCGGCAGGCAGTTCCACCACTTCAGCGGCACCCAATCGCTCACGCAAGGAGGCGAAGAAGCGCAAGTTCACCTTGATCAGCGCGGGCGAGTTCATTGCAGCAACTCCGACAACGGCAGATAACGCACCATCTGGCCGGGCTCAATGGCTTGGCCAGCGGGGTTGTCGAGCAGGCCGTCGGCCCAAACGGTGGAGGTCAAAACCCCGGAGCTTTGGTTGGGAAAAAGTTCCAACCCTCCGGCCTCGTTCAAGCGAACACGCAAGAACTCGCGGCGACGATCCGGCTTGGGCCAGGCGAAATCAGCCCGCAGCATGAAGCCACGCGGCGCCAAGCGCGTTGCACCCTGAAGGCGCAAGATCACTGGCCGCACCAACAAGGCGAAGGTCACAAAGCTGGACACCGGATTGCCCGGCAGGCCGATGAACCATGCCCCACCGTCCGACGAATTGACCCGACCGAAAGCCAAGGGCTTGCCGGGCTTGATGGCGATCTGCCACAGGTCCAACTGCCCTTCAGCCAACACTGCAGGTCGCAAATGATCCTCTTCGCCAACCGAGACGCCGCCCGAGGTGATGATCAAGTCAGCGCGTGCAGCCGCTTCGCGCAAGGCGGCACGGGTGGCATCCAATCGATCAGGCACGATGCCCAGATCGACCACCTCGCAGCCCAGGCCTTGCAGCATCGCGCGCAAGGTAAAACGGTTCGAGTTGTAGATGGCGCCGGGCTTGAGAGGCTCGCCCGGCATCACCAACTCATCGCCGGTCGAAAACAGCGCCACGCGGGGGCGCCGCGCCACTTGCAACTGAGCGGCACCGACGGTAGCGGCCAGGCCCAGCGCGGCGGCATCGAGGCGCGCACCTGCCGCCAAGACGGCGCTGCCTTGCTGCACGTCTTCGCCGCGGCGACGAATCCATTGACCGGCTTGTACTGCGGCATTGACACGCACGCTGCCCAAGCCCTCGCCGGGCAATGGCTCACATTGTTCTTGCATCACCACCGCATCGGCGCCGACGGGAATCTGCGCGCCAGTGAAGATGCGGGCCGCTGTGCCGGATTGGTGAACAGCACCAACCACCCCGGCCGGCACCCGCTGCGCCACCGGCAGCACGCTGCCGACTTGCGCCACATCGGAGGCGCACAAGGCATAGCCATCCATGCTGGTGTTGTCGGCCGGCGGCACATCGAGCTGCGAGACCACATCAGCCGCCAAGACTCGACCCAGGCAGTCCGTCGTGGGCAAGGTCTCGGACTGCGCCAATGGCGCGACGGCACTCAAGAGGCGCTGCAAAGCCTCATCGAGGCTCTGCATCGGCGCGCGTGGCTGAGACGGTTCAGACATGGGCTGCAAGAAAAGACTTCACTGCCTGCGTGTCCACCGGCAGCACCGTGACTCGTTTGGGCAGGGCTTCAATGTTCTCAAGACCCGCAGGACGCGGTGGCGTGAGCTGCAAAGCCTCTTCAATCGTCGCTGCGAACTTGGCCGGCAGCGCGGTTTCCAAGACCAGCATGGTGACGCCAGTCTCGCGCTTCTCCTGCGCCACTTTCAGACCATCGGCGGTGTGGGTGTCCACGATGACGCCGTAGCGCTGGTAGGTGCTGCGGATGGTGCTCAGACGATCCGCATGGCTGCTGCGACCGGACTGAAAGCCATAACTGGCAATCGCTGCGTGCTCGGCCGCGCTGATCTCGAAACGACCTTGGCTGTTGATGGCGTCGGCAAACAAAGCCTTTACCCGCGAGCCATCTCGACCCAAGAGATCGAATACAAAGCGCTCGAAATTGCTGGCCTTGGAGATGTCCATCGAGGGGCTGGAGGTCTCGTGCGTGTCGGCGCTGCCGCGTGGGCGGTAGACGCCGGTGCGGAAGAACTCGTCCAGCACATCGTTCTCATTGGTAGCCACCACCAGCTTGGCAATCGGCAGGCCCATCATGCGAGCCACATGGCCGGCGCAGACATTGCCGAAATTGCCCGAGGGCACGGTGAAGCTGACCTGCTCCGCATTCGACTTCGTGGCCTGGAAGTAGCCGGCGAAGTAGTAGACCACCTGGGCCAGCAGGCGCGCCCAGTTGATGGAGTTGACGGTGCCGATGCGGTAGTTGCGCTTGAAGTCCAGATCGTTGGAAACGGCCTTGACGATGTCCTGGCAGTCGTCGAACACGCCCTCCACCGCCAGGTTGTGGATGTTGGCGTCCTGCAGGCTGAACATCTGCGCCTGCTGGAAGGGGCTCATGCGGCCGTGCGGGCTGAGCATGAAGACATTCACGCCGGCCTTGCCGCGCATCGCATATTCGGCCGCGCTGCCGGTGTCGCCGGAGGTCGCGCCCAGGATGTTGAGCGTCTCGCCGCGCCGAGCCAGTTCGTACTCGAACAACTGGCCGAGCAATTGCATGGCCATGTCCTTGAAGGCCAGCGTCGGGCCATTGGACAAGGCCTGCAGCGCCAGTCCGGGCTCCAGCGTCTTAAGGGGCGTGATCTCGGGCGTGCCGAACACCGCCTCGGTGTAGGTGCGGCGGGTGATGGCGCGCAGGTCTTTGGCCGGGATGTCGTCGATATAGAGCGACAAAATCTCGAAGGCCAGGTCGGCATAGGCCAGGCCGCGCCAGCGCGTCAGCGTGGCCGCGTCGATCTTCGGATAACTGACCGGCAAGTAGAGGCCGCCATCGGGAGCCAGGCCCTCCAGCAGAATTTCGCAAAAGCGACGCTCGGTCTTATCGCCGCGAGTGCTCAGATACCTCATGCCAACTCTTCCTTGCGCAGGCGCACGATAGGCGCCAAGACGGTCGGCAAGCCTTGCATGCGGGCGAGGGCGCGGTTCATGCGGCCTTCCAACGTCTCATGGGTCAGGATGATCAGGTCGGTCTGACGCTCACCCTCAGCGGACTCACGCTGCAGCACCGCGTCGATCGAAATGTCGCTTTCGGCCAGGATGGCGGTGATGCTGGACAAGACGCCCGCTTCATCGGCCACGCGCAGGCGCAGGTAGAAGCTGGTCTGCACTTCTTCCATGGCCAAGACCGGTGTATCGCTCATGGCATCGGGCTGGAAGGCCAGATGTGGCACGCGATGATCCGGGTCGGCGGTGTGCAGGCGGGTGATGTCGACCAAGTCGGCGATGACGGCCGAGGCGGTCGGCTCGGCGCCCGCGCCCTTGCCGTAATACAAGGTCGTGCCGACGGCATCGCCCTGCACCACCACCGCATTCATCGCACCTTCCACATTGGCGATCAGGCGCGACATCGGCACCAGCGTCGGATGCACGCGCAACTCGATGCCGTTCTCACGGCGACGCGTCAAGCCCAAGAGCTTGATGCGATAGCCGAGTTGCTCGGCGTACTTGATATCGGCCGCTTGCAGTTGTGTGATGCCTTCGACATGGGCCTTGTCAAACTGCACCGGGCTGCCGAAAGCAATGGCGCTCATCAGGCTGACCTTGTGCGCGGCGTCCACGCCTTCGATGTCAAAGGTGGGGTCGGCTTCGGCATAGCCCAGGCGCTGGGCTTCCTTCAACACCAGCTCAAAATCCAAGCCCTTGGAGCGCATCTCCGAGAGGATGAAGTTGGTGGTGCCGTTGATGATGCCCGCAATCCATTCGATGCGGTTGGCGGTCAGGCCTTCGCGCAAGGCCTTGATGATGGGGATACCGCCGGCCACGGCCGCTTCAAAAGCCACCATCACGCCCTTCTCGCGCGCAGCCGCAAAAATCTCGGTGCCATGGACGGCCAACAAGGCCTTGTTGGCGGTGACCACATGCTTGCCGGCAGCAATCGCCTCCAGCACCAAGGCTTTGGCAATGCCGTAGCCGCCGATCAACTCCACCACGATGTCGATCTCGGGGTTTGCAATGATGGCTCGGGCGTCGCTCACCACCTGCACCGAGTCGCCGACGATGCTGCGGGCGCGCTCGACATCAAGATCGGCCACCATGCTGATCTCAATCCCCCGACCGGCGCGGCCACGAATTTCTTCTTGATTGCGCCGCAGCACATTGAAAGTGCCGCTGCCTACGGTGCCAATGCCCAACAGGCCGACTTTGATCGCTTTCATGGGGGTTCTCTCTGATCTTCGCTAAATTTGAGGGGAGCTTGCAGCAGCGGCCAGCACTCAGCGGGCGGCGCGCTTGCGGTAATGCGTGAGGAATCGCTCGATCCGGCCCACGGCTTCCGTCAGGTCGTCCGAGTTGGGCAGAAACACGAGTCGGAAATGATCGGGGGCTATCCAGTTGAAGCCCGTCCCTTGCACGATCAGCACCTTTTCCTCGGCCAGCAGTTCATAGGCGAACTGCTGGTCATCCTCGATCGGGTAGATCTTCGGGTCCAGGCGGGGGAACATATAGAGTGCCGCTTTCGGCTTGACCACGCTAACGCCAGGAATCTGCGTCAGCAAGTCATAGGCCAGATCGCGCTGGCGGCAGAGGCGCCCGGTCGGCGCGACCAGATCCTTGATGCTTTGGTAGCCGCCCAAGGCGGTTTGAATAGCGAGTTGGCCCGGCGTGTTGGCGCACAAGCGCATCGAAGCCAGCATATTCAGGCCGGTGATGTAATCTTTGGCGTGGCGCTTTTCGCCCGAGACGATCATCCAGCCGGCGCGGTAGCCACACGAGCGGTAGTTCTTGGACAAGCCATTGAAGGTCAGACACAGCACATCGTCGGCCAAGGAGGCGATGCTGGTGTGGGTGTTGCCGTCAAACAGAGTCTTGTCGTAGATCTCATCGGCCATGATGATCAGCTGATGCTGACGCGCCACTTCGACGATTTGCTGCAGCACGCTGTCGGGGTAGAGCGCGCCGGTCGGGTTGTTCGGGTTGATGACCACGATGGCCCGGGTGTTGGGCGTGATCTTGCGCTTGATGTCCTCGATATCGGGCATCCAGTCGCTTTGCTCGT
>NZ_JBMLSK010000075.1:0-4645 GCF_049240545.1 Roseateles sp.
TTAGCTGGAACGAGAACCACAGACCCTTGAGCACAAAGCTCGAGATCGTGTGCCAGGTGAAGAACGAGAAATCAAGATTCATTTCGCGCCCCCGAGAATGCCGGGCACCTGCACGCGGTTCTCGATGAACAACGCAAGCCGGTTGATAGTGAACGCGGAGATGAAATACAGGCCGGTGACCGCGAGATAGACCTCAATTCCGCGCGACGTTTCTTCCTGCACCTGCATTGCGAAGAAGGTCAGCTCCATGATGCTCACGGCAAACGCCACCGATGAGTTCTTGACGATGTTCATCGACTCCGACGTCAGCGGCGGGATGACGATGCGAAACGCCATCGGCAACAGCACGTAGCGGTAGGTCTGCGGCAACGTCAGCCCGACGGCCAGACCGGCATAGCGCTGACCTTGGGGTAACGCCTGGATGCCGGCGCGGACCTGCTCAGAAATGCGAGCGGACGTGAAGAAGCCGAGCGCGAACACTACCAGGATGAACGACGGCACGCCGCGCAGCGTCAGGAAGATCGACGGCAATACGTGGTACCAGAGAAAGATCTGTACCAGCAGCGGAATGTTGCGGAACAGCTCCGTCCACACTGTGCCGATCGCGACGAACCACCTGTTAGGCGTGGTTCGCAAGATGCCCACCAAGGAACCGAAAAATAGCGCCACGACTAGCGCGAGCGACGCCACCGACAGCGTCCAGCCCCAGGCCGACATCATCCACTCGAGGTAGGTCTGTCCTCCCCCGGTGTCTTGCAGGAACACCTGCCAATCCCACGTGCTGCTCAAGGCGGTCTCCAGTCGTTCTCACGACGCTTGTTGTTTGTTGGTTCGACCGTCGGCCAAGGTGCCGACAAAGAAGGAGCGCGGCCCACGCTCTTGGGGAGTGCGAACGCCTGGGGGAGCGCGGGTGCGGTCACCCGATCACACTGCGTTCGCGACCGATCACTTCACGACGTACTCTTCCATCGGTTTGTCGTTCGGGCTGGCCAGGGCTTGCTTGGTCGATTCGCTCATGGCGAGGCCTACCTTGGTGTTGCCTGGTGGGATCGGCTGCATGAACCACTTGTCCCACAGCTTGTTGATCTCGCCCGAAGAAATCATGCCCTTGATGCTGTCGTCCACAGCCTTCTTGAACGCGGGGTCGTCCCGACGCATCATGATGGCAATCGGCTCGACCGACAGCACTTCGCCGACGATCTTGAAGTCGGCCGGCGCCTTGGAGCGAGCGATGTTGCCAGCGAGGGTAGCGCCGTCAATCACGAACGCGTCTGCACGGCCTGATTCGAGCAGCAGGAAGCTATCCGAGTGGTCTTTGCCAAACACCTCTTTAAAGTTGACGCCGTTGGCGCGCTGGTGTTTGCGCAGCGTCTGCACCGAAGTGGTGCCGGTGGTGGTGGCCACGCGCTTGCCTGCCAGATCACCAATGCCGTTGATACCGGAGTCCGCGCGCACGGCAATGCGAACTTCGTCGACGAACGTGGTCACCGCGAACGCGACGTCCTTCTGACGCGTCGCATTGTTCGTGGTGGAGCCACACTCGATGTCCACCGTGCCGTTTTGCACAAGGGGAATGCGGTTTTGCGATGTCACCGGCTGGTACTTGACGTCCAGCTTGGCCATGCCGAGCTGCTTTTGGATGTCGCTCAGCGCGCGCTGGCAAATCTCAACATGGTAGCCGGCGTAGCGGTCGTTGCCCAAGGTGTAGCTCAATGCCCCGGATGACTCGCGGACGCCCATGGTCACCGAGCCGGTGTCCTTGATTTTCTTCAGGGTGTCGGCCTGGACCGCTGTCGCTGCAAATGCAGCGACTAGGACAATCATCGACTTGTTCATAAGAAAAACTCCTTGTTTGAGGTTGGTGGCGGGACTGGTGTGTTGTCACGTGTTCACTGGGCGATCCAACAGCTGCAGGCTCACGGCACCGGCAGCGTCAGTACGCACAGTGGTGATTGCGTACCCGTCCATGACGCAAATCGGGTGATCGGTTGTTGGGTTAACAAACATCACGGTGGCTTGATGCGGTTCGCGCGAGATCCGCGTTACCAGCCGTAGAACCGCGACCACTCCTCCGTGCGGCCATCCGGGCGCAGCGCCTGATAGTGCGGATACTGTGCGCCGGTCGCGCAGGCATGGTTCGGAAGAATGCGCAGCCGTGTCCCAACGGGGAAGCGCCGTGCAATGTCGGCGTCCGGCTCGCCTGATCGGGACACGATGCCGTGCTCCTGGTTCGCGCTGCCAAGGATGAAGCCGGGCAGGAGCTCGCCTTCCTGCATGCAAACCTGGCCATAGCCGAAGTCGCGGCGTTGCTTCTGCGTGCCGCGATCGCGGCTCATGGCCATCCAGCCGGCATCCACGATCGCCCACCCCTTCTCCACTTGGTGGCCGATGACCGTGGTCAGCACGCTCAGCGCGAGGTCGTCGGTCGAGCAGACCCCGACGTTGTGCATCACGAGATCCTGGAAGACATAGACCCCCGCGCGCACTTCGGTCACACCGTCGAGTCGCTTGGCCTCCAGCGCGGTAGGGGTGGAGCCGATGCTGACGCCCGGACAGACCAGGCCTGCAGCACGGATACGCTCGGCCGCGTGGACGGCGCCTGCCCGCTCCTGTTCGGAGATAGCGACTAGGCTCGTTCGGTCGCTGCACTCGTAGCTTGACCCCGCATGCGTCATCACGCCCCCCAGTATTGCGCCTCCGTCGACGAGCGCCCGCGCGATCTCGATCAGCACATCGTCCTCCGGCTTGACACCGGAACGGTGGCCGTCAGAATCGATCTCGATCCAGACCTCGAAGATGCCCGCGTGCTGGCGCGCGAACGTCGTGATCGTTCGTGCGCCTTCGAGGCTGTCCGTGATCAGCTTGAGTTCGCAGCCCTGTTTGCGGAGGTCATGCGCCGCGCTAAGCTTCGTCGCGACGATACCAACGGCGTATAGGATGTCTGTCAATCCGGCTTCGAAGAACTGCTGCGCTTCTTTCAAGGTCGAGACGGTAATGCCCTGGGCGCCTGCGGCGATCTGCGCACGCACCACAGGCAGGCACTTTGTCGTCTTCACGTGAGGACGAAAGCGCACGCCAAGCTCGTCCATACGCCGCTGCATGCGATCAATGTTTCGCTGCATGCGTACCGTGTCGATGATGGCTGCCGGGGTTTTCAGATTGTTAAGTGCGGTCATGGTGGCTGTATTTGTAACGACGACGTCAGTATGTGTTGTCATACCCCTGTTTTGGTTAACGGTGAGGTACTCCAGCATTTATCATGAGTGAATGCCTGATCTTGAAGACCTACGTTTATTCCACGCCTTGGGAGGTACAGGATCGCTGGCCGCCACAGCCCGGATCTTGGGCGTGACACCGCCCGCTCTTACCAGCCGCCTGAAGCGCCTGGAAGCGGATCTCGGCGTCAGCTTGGCCGTTCGTAGCTCGCGCGGCGTCCGACTTACGGAGGAAGGGGAGCGGTTGCGCGATGAGGCGAGTGCGGTCCTCTTACGCATTGAGGGGCTGGCGGAGGTGGTCGCCGGTGACAAGGGGCCGCTGGCAGGCTCGCTGCGCGTGGCGGCGCCTTTCGGCTTTGGACGGGAACACCTCGCGACCATCGTCCGCGACTTCCACCGCGCCAACGGCGGAGTGACCATCAATGTGCGGTTGTCGGACAACCCCTTGCGCGACGCGACCACAAACGATGTCGTCATTCACATTGGTGGTCTGCGGGACTCGACCTGGGTGCAACACTTGCTGGCGCCGAATCGGAGGATCCTTTGTGCCAGCCCGGATCTCGCGCGCCGTCTTTCAGGGACCTTGACTCACCCCAGCCAACTCGCGCAGTTGCCGTGCCTGCGGCTGTCCGAGAACGACGAGGACTTGGTGCGGTGGTCGTTTTTTAGGACTGGCCAAGGCAAGCCTGTCAGCGTGCGGATCCTTGGGCCGCTGTCATCAAACGACGGCGCGATGATCACCAGTTGGGCTCTCAACGGCCTCGGGGTCATGGTTCGATCAGAGTGGCAAGTGGGGCCACTGATTGCGAGAGGCAAGCTGGTCGAACTTCTTCCCCAATGGCGAATGCACGATGCGCCGGTGCTTGCGCTTACCAAGACGAGACTCGGCATGCCCAGACGTGTCCGTGCCTTCCTGGATGCGTGCAGATCGGGGCTCTCGCCAGCCCCGTGGAAGCTCTGAACGCGGTTATCGAAAACTGTGTCGCTCAGAGCGATCAGGCCAACCCATCCAAAGCAGACGTTTGCGAAAGGCAGCAAGGGGCCGAAGATGCGAATTCGTGGCGGCTCAAGGTAAGTGACGTTCTGCACGGTGGTCCTGCCGGCCAACGTCAGCTTGCGGCCATCCTTGGCGAAGCCTGATCCCGGTCAAGAGCAGCCTTTCCGTGCCGGACGCTGAGCTATCGGTTCAGACTGTTTACGCGGTTGACATTCGCACCCAATGGAAGCGGCGTCACTCGCGCGGGCGTGGCCTGGGGAGTACATGACCTCTTGCCGAAGCACGGGATGGAGAGAGTCTTCCATCCCGCCCCTCTTTTCCCGAACACGTACGTATTGAAAGTACGTATTCGGGGCCCGCACAGGGCCTGGGGGCCCCCTCAGCTGAACGGGCTGAAATCCGGCCGGCGCTTTTCGAAGAAGGCCTGGAAGGC
>NZ_JBMLSK010000076.1:0-33326 GCF_049240545.1 Roseateles sp.
TCGTGATCGGTGGTGGCGACACCGGCAGCGACTGCGTCGGCACCAGCAACCGCCATGGCGCCAAGAGCGTCACCCAGTTTGAAGTGATGCCCCAGCCGCCCGAGGTGGAAGATCGTCCGTTGACCTGGCCCTATTGGCCGCTGAAGTTGCGTACCTCCAGCAGCCATGAGGAAGGTTGCGAGCGCGAGTTCGCCATCTCGACCAAGGAGTTCGTGGGCGAGAAAGGCAAGCTGACCGGCGTGAAGACGGTGCGTGTCGAATGGCAGGGCGGCAAGATGGTGGAAGTGCCAGGCTCCGAGCAAATCATCAAGGCCGATCTGGTTTTCTTGGCCATGGGCTTTGTGTCGCCGGTGGCGACCGTGCTGGATGCCTTCGGCGTCAGCAAAGACGCCCGCGGCAATGCCAAGGCCACGACCGATTTCACCGGCGGCTACAAAACCAATGTTGACAAGGTCTTCGCCGCCGGCGATATGCGTCGCGGGCAATCCTTGGTGGTCTGGGCCATCCGCGAAGGTCGCCAAGCCGCGCGCTCGGTTGATGAATTCCTGATGGGCCGCAGCGATTTGCCGCGCTAAGTCACCGCTCTCTCTGAAACAGAAGCCACCTCCGGGTGGCTTTTTTCATGTCTTCTGAATTTGCGGGCTGCTGCACCATGCTCGCTGTAGCAGTTCGTTACCGGCTTGCGTCCGTTGGTCGCGAGTGCCCACCCGCTCATCTGAGGGGGGCTGGAAAGTGTGAAGTCCTTCACATCCAATGGGGCCTGAGCTGTTCAGAATGTCATCAATCGCTGCGCTCAGGACCCTTTTCTTGGGCTTGACCGGCCAGCCGGAGTCCACGCCATCATGAAAAAATCAGTTGTCAATCATCAATCTTTCGCTCGACTCGCTGCGGGCTTCACCTTGATCGAGTTGATGATCACGGTGGCCATCGTGGGCGTTTTGACGGCGGTTGCCGTGCCGGCCTACAAAGACTATGCGAGGCGCGGGCAGTTGCCGGACGCGTTCGCGTCCTTGGCTGACTACCGAATCAAGCTGGAACAGTACTACCAAGACAATCGCAAGTACGGCACCACGACCTGTGCCGATGGCGCCAATGCGCCGGCCTGGAATACCTTTGTGCCGGCCTCTGCCAAGTACTTCAGTTTCACCTGCTCCCTCAATGTGGCCGGCGGGCAAGGCTTCCTGTTGACTGCGACGGGGATTGCGGGCCAAGCCATCGGCCACAGCTACACCCTTGACTTCAACAACCTCAAGGGCACGACGCAATTCAAAGGCGCTTCGTCCTCTAAAGCCTGTTGGCTCATCAAAGGGGATGAGTGCTGATGAAAACCTCGTTGCGTCCCCGTGTGCCCTTGTTGCGCCAGGATCAACAAGGCCTGAGCTTCGTCGAATTGATGGTGGCACTTGCCATCCTGGGTTTCGCGATGGCGGCCATGGCGCCGGATGTGACGGTTTGGATGCGCAATCTAGCGGTGCGAAACGCGGGCGAGGCTTTGCGGGCCGGCGTTGAGCGCGCGCGCATGGAGGCCTTGCGGCGCAATACCAATGTCACCTTTTGGCTGGTGTCAGACAGTGGCAAGGTCTTGTCAAATTCTTGCGCCCTGTCCAATACGGGGCCCTCTTGGGTTGTCAGCATCGCCAGCCCGAGCGGCAAGTGCGCCGCGGCGCCATCCACCACGGAGGACCCGATGTTGATCGACAGTTGGTCAGCGGCGGATGGAGCTCGCGGCGTGCAGGTGGAGGCGATGGATAGCAATTCGACGGCCACCAGCAGCGTCACCTTCAATAGCCTGGGTCAAGTGTTGACGACGGGCACACCCTTGGCGCGTATTGCCATCAGCCACTCCACGCCGGGCACCCGGAGCCTGCGGGTGCAGGTTGATGCGGGCGGCTCCGTTCGGATGTGCGATCCCAATGTGGAAGCCAGCGACCCCCGCAAATGCTGACAAGGGTTTTGTCATGAAGCAAACGAATAGAAGTGATCAATGTCGGCAGCGTCCAAGGCGTCATGAGGTGAGGTCCAGCCGCGCCAATTTGCGGGGCATTGCTTTGATCGAAGCCTTGGTGGGCATCATGATTTTTGCCTTTGGTGTGCTGGGCTTGGTGGGCTTGCAAGCGAGCATGACCAAGGCGCAGACAGGATCGAAGTTTCGCGCCGACGCGTCCAATTTGAGCAGCGAGTTGCTCGGTGTCATGTGGAGCGATAAGCCCGGCAGTTTGGGCAACTACACGACCGCCAGTTGCGCCGCCTACGCACGGTGCAAAGATTGGAGTGACAAGGTGGGAAAAACACTGCCAAGTGCTACGACTACCGTGGTGGTCAATGCGGCGACCGGTGAGGTGGACATCACCATCAACTGGACGCAAGCGGGTGAAGGCCAGCATCGCTATCAAACTTCGGCCATGGTGCAGCTATGACGCGCGCAACGACTTTGAAGCTATCGGTGCGGGGTCGTGCTGGCGTCGCGGGCTTTTCCCTGATTGAACTGATGGTCGGCCTGGCGATCGGCTTGCTGTGTACGCTGGTCATCGCCACCGTCTTGAGTTCTGCCGAAGGGCAAAGGCGCGGTGTGACGCAGGGGTCCGACGCGCAAGTGGCGGGATCCTTGGCCTTGTATGCCTTGCAGCGCGAGATCGCTGTCGCTGGCTATGGCTTTGCCAGCGAAAGCGCCGCGGTGGGTTGCCAATTGCAGACTCGCTTCAATGGTGCCGTGCCGGTGTTGATGCCGACGGTCCTGGCGCCGGTGCAAATCACGCAAGGGGTGAATGGCGCCCCCGACAGGATTCGGGTGTTGGCCAGTTCCAAGATGATCAATCCCGCGGCGGCCACGCTGTCGACCGTCGGATATACCGCGCCCGCCCGCATCGTGCCCCCTTACTACGACGGGGTGACGGTCAAAGACCGTTACAACGTGTGGTCTGAATTGAGTGTCGCGAATGGCGACCTGATGGTTGCCGTGGTGGACAGCGTCACACCTTGCGGCTTGTTTCAGGTCACAGGTGCGCCGACGGCCGGCGTGATTCCTCGGGCCGATGTTCCGGCGCTGTGGAACCCCGCCGGGCAGCCGGCCCAAACCGTCAAAGACGGCAGCTTCCTGGTCAATTTGGGGCGCCTGATTGACGTCACTTTCTCGGTGGACGCCAATCAGAAATTGGTCGCCAACCGGCTCGATACCCAGACTTTGACGGCTCCCACCACCGAATTGCAAAGCAATATCGTGCAACTCAAGGCCCTGTATGGGCGCGATACCGACGGGGACTTGGCCGTCGACACCTATGACTACACCACGCCTGCTAACAATGCTGGCTGGTTGCAAGTGCTGACGGTGCGTTTGGTCGTGGTGGCCCGTAATAGCCAATACGAAAAAGAAGAGGTGACCTTCTCGGCGCCGCAATGGGACGTTGGGGCCGCCACTGCGGTGGCGGGCGCCGCAAGCTGCGGCAGCAGCAAATGTGTGAATTTGAAGGTTGATGGTGACGCCAACTGGAAACACTATCGCTACAAGGTCTTCGACACCATCGTTCCCTTGCGCAATCAACGCTGGAAGTAGACGAGGGCATGATGAAACTTATTGCATCTCATCGCATCCGTCAGCCGAAGCAAGCCGGCGTGGCGCTGATATTCGCCTTGCTGGCCCTGGTGGCTTTGACCATGGGTGCGGTCGCTTTGATTCGTTCGGTGGACACCGGGACCCTGGCTTTGGGCAATTTGTCCTTCAAGCAATCTGGAGTGACGGCCGGTGCGAAAGCGGCGGATCAAGCCTTGACCTGGTTAGCTGCCAATATCGGCAATGGCACTTTGGATGCCAACATCCCGGCGAAGGGCTATTCGGCCACCAGCATGGACAGCTTGGATCCGACGGGGAGGTCCGTGGGTACTGCCAATCTGATGGCACAGGTTGATTGGGACGACAACAACTGCGCCCAGGCCGGTGTCGGGGCTGGCTGTATGGATACCGCGCCCGAGATCACGGTCGGCAGCGATAAGGTGCGCTACATCATTACGCGGCTGTGTTCCAAACCCTTGCCAACTTCGGATGCGACCAACAGCTGTGCCGTGCCGGTGGCCGGCAGCACCATCGACGCGGCAGGCCGTGGCAGTCTGGACGCCGGCGCCAAGACCGACCGCACCGGGGGCATCGTTTACAGCCCCTATTTTCGAATCATCACTCGGACGGTAGGGCCCAAGGGGACGGTGAGTTTCACCGAAACCATGGTGCGTTTCTGACCCTTGACCCGAACTCTGCAGACTGGAGTCGTCTATGCACACCCCACAACTCAAACGCGTGCTGGTTGGCCTCAAACTCACCCTTGGATTGGCTGCAGCCGGTGTTTGCGGCTGGATTCAGGCGGCGCAAACCGATATCTCTCAGACGCCGGTCTTGACGGCATCCGGCACGCCGGTGAAGCCCAATCTGATGTTTATTCTGGATGACTCCGGATCAATGGGCGCAAGTTCTCTCCCTGAAGCTGCCGGCAAATTCTCTTCCAGCGAATACGGCAGCAAAGCATCGCAATGCAATGGCTTGGCCTTCAATCCAGCCACCACCTACACCGTGCCGGTCAGTTCAACGGGGGTGCCCTATGCGAATCCGTCGGTCGCGTTTTTGGCGCCGGTGGCGACCGCTGACACCTGGAATCCGCGCACGATCACGTCCTCGCCGGTATCGCTGAAAAACTCAGGCTCCTTGACCATCACCATATCCGACACCGGCCTGAGTAGCAGCGGCTGGTCGCCCACCTATTACATCGGCGATGTCGTGACCATTTATTCGGACACGACGCCTACTCAATACATGACGGGGACCGTGAGTAGCTGGTCGGTCAGCAATGGCGGCAAGACCGGCACGATGGGCGTAGCAATTACCACTTCCTCGGGAAGTGCAACTTTGAGTAGCCCCAAAGTTGCGAATGGCGAAGTGCTCAAGAATTTTTATTACCACACTTACTCAGGCACTCAGCCTCGATTTGCTTTTACATACGGCTCAACTGGGAGCGTATTGAGTACCAGTACCTTTTATAAAGAATGTAATTCTTCGGTCGGCTCTACGCCTGGGTCGTCTGTTTTTACCACTGTGTATGTAGACAATAATTCCTCGGTGGCGCAGAACTATGCCATCTGGTATACGTACTACAGCACGCGGATGTTGATGATGAAGACGGTGGTCAATCAGGCATTCAAAGACATTGATGAGAAATTTCGGGTTGGCTATAACACCATTCTGAATACGACGGCCAAGGAGTCGAGTGATAACACGGATTTCTTGCACATTCGAGATTTTGATGATACGCAAAAATCAAAATTCTATGATTATCTGATGGGCCCAAAGAATTCTGGTTGGACGCCTTTGCGTGGCGCATTGGCTAATGCTGGTCGGTATTACGCCAATAAGGCACCTAATCAAGATTCGGATCCGGTTCAGTATTCCTGTCAGAAGAACTTTGTCATTCTCGCAACAGACGGCGCCTGGAATACTAATGATGAGTCGACCACCTATGGTCCTTTTCAGTTGGACGGTAAAACAAAAGTAGGTCAGCAGGACGGCGGGTCAACTGCGCGACCCATGCATGATGCCAGTAGTTCAAATGGTAGTGGGGGCGATAGCAACTCGCTGGCTGACGTTGCCATGTATTACTACAATACGGATTTGCGCAATACGGGGCAGAGTAATTGCAAGGGTGCTCTGGGTGCTGATGTCTGTCAGGATAATGTCAAACCCCTGGGGCTGGATACTGCCTATTGGCAGCACATGACCACATATACCTTGAATCTTGGTCAGAATGGTCTGCTCAATTACGATCCGAAGTATCTCACGCAGACTTCCGGCGATTATTACAATTTGACCCAAAATACCAAGCAGTGGCCGTTGTCCGTAGAGTCGTCCGGCTTGGCTTATGCAGCAAACGTGGATGACCTGTGGCACGCAGCCGTGAACGGGCGAGGGCAGTATTTCAATGCCGCCGATCCCGCGGCGGTGGCGCAGAGTTTGAAAACTGCGTTGTCGGCAATTGATCAGATTACCGCTTCGGGTTCAGCCGCTGCCACCAGTACCTTGCGGCCAATTTCTGGCAACAACCAAGTTTTTATCGGGCGCTTTACGTCCGAATTGTGGACCGGCGATTTGCGCGCCTACAAAATCGACCCGGATACCGGCACCCCGTTGGTGCTTGATGCCAGCGGCAAGGATATTGCTGACTGGAGTGCTGCCGCTAAATTGAAGCTCAATACCGCGCGAAAAATATATTATTACAAATCGGGCGGTTTGCGACTTTTCACCTATTCGAACTTGACGGCCGATGGCTTCAATGGCGAGGTGGATAATGTTTGCTCGAAACTCAGTCAATGCCCGGCTTTGAGTAGTACGGAGAAGACGACTGCCAACAGTGGTGCTAATCTTGTCAGTTACTTGCGCGGCACCGAGTTGTCTGTGTTCAGGTCGCGCGGTGAAGTTCTTGGCGATATTATCGGTTCCTCGCCTGCTTATGTTGGCGCCCCTCCTTTGAAATACAAAGATGCGGGCTATGCAGCCTATCAGTCGTCAAAGGCGAATCGGGCGGGTGTGGTGTATGTGGGCGGCAACGATGGTATGTTGCACGCTTTCAATGCCAGTAGCGGCGAGGAGATGTGGGCCTATATTCCCAGCGCCGTGCGGAGTAATTTGTATAAGTTGGCCGACAATAATTACTCGTCCAACCATCAGTTCTTTGTGGATGGCTCGCCGGTGGTGGCGGACATTAGCGTGGGCGGCGTCTGGAAAACCGTGCTGATTTGCGGCCTGGGTGCTGGTGGTAAAGCCTATTTTGCTTTGGATGTCACCGATCCTGCCAACCCCCTCGCCATGTGGGAGTTCACTGACACCAATTTGGGTTTTAGCTATGCGCAACCCTTGGTCACCAAGCGCAGCAATGGTGATTGGGTGGCGGTATTTAGCTCGGGCTTGAACAATGTCGGTGATGGCAAGGGCCATCTGTTCATGGTCAATATCGCCACAGGTGCCAAGGTGCTTGATATCTCAACCTCGGCAGGCAGTGCTGCCACACCGAGTGGCTTGGGCCCTTTGAATGCCTGGGTTGAGTCCACCGATGACAACAAGGCCCTGCGCTTTTACGGTGGCGACATGTTGGGTAATTTGTGGCGCTTTGATACCGAAGGTCTGAAGGATCCCAAAAATGCTGCGCTTTTGTTGGCCACCGTCAAGGTGAGTGGGGTGGCTCAACCTATCGCGACGACGCCTCAACTTGCAGAAGTGAATTACAAGGGCTTCAAGACGCCGGTGGTCTATATCGGAACCGGGCGTTTGGTGGGGCTGACCGATCTGGACAACGTCGACAAGCAGACGGTGTACGGCATCAAGGATGATCTGGGTGCGACTGGTTATGGCGATATCCGAGCCGGCAGCGCTTTGGTGGCGCAAACTTTGACAACCAGCGGCACCACGCGTGTAGCCAGCGGCAATCCCGTCGATTGGACGCAAAAGACAGGGTGGTATGTGGATTTGCCCGATTCGGGTGAGCGCATCTCGGTGGATATGTTGCTGCAGTTCAATACGCTGACAGCGGCCTCCAATGTGCCCAAGGCGGCGGCCTCCTGCACCAGTGGTGGAGGCTACTCGTGGCTCTATTTCTTCGACATCGCCACCGGTGGGAATACCGGGTCTTTGGTGGCCACCAAGATCAGCAACGCCATGGTGGTGGGCCTCAGCCCCTTCCTTCTGGCCAATGGCAAGAGTGGTGTGATCGTGAACCGCACCGATGGCATTGAGAAGCAGCCGGTCCCGACGCCAGCACCTTCCAGCACCGGAGCTAAGCGCACTGCGTGGCGAGAGTTGGTGGACCGCTGATGAGTTGGCGCCTAGGCGGGGCGCAGCGCCTGCTGGCGCTGAGCCTGTGCCTGGGTGCCTCATTGCTCTTGCATGTATGGGCCTTGAGTCAGACATGGGCTCCGGCTGTGAAGACCGGCATCTATCCGGTACCCAAACAAGCGTTTGCCATACGGATCTCGGCCGCAGGCGACGCATCGCCGCTGCCAGCCCCGGCGCAACAGAAGGGTATGCCTGCCGAGAATCTAGTTCCTAGCCTTTCGCCGTCGCGTGCGCTTCAGCCAATCGCTGACTCGGAGGTTCATTCAGCCCGGCAGATGCCCACAGAGTTCGCCGAACAAGGCGGATCAGACGGGCTGGACGGCTACGTGCCCAGGCCATTGCTAACCGTGGCGCCGCTGGCCCATGAGCCGGTCTTTCTGCAATGGCCCGAGTCCTTGTTTGAAGGTGGCGAAGGTGATCCCTTGCCGGGCGCTCAGTTCATCGGTGTTCTGGCGCTTTATATTGATGAAGCCGGCTGGGTGCAAACCGTCAGGGTCCAGGAGGGGAACTTGGCGCCCGCCATGGTGGAAGCCGCCAAGCGTGCTTTTCAAGGCGTGCGCTTCTCTGCGGGGGAGTTGAATGGGCAATTGGTCAAGTCGCGCATTTATGTCGAGGTTGTTTTCGACCGCCCCGATACCCGGCCTTCTGGGCGGGGCGCTGTGCATTGAATCTCGCGCCGGGTACTCATCGCCTGACTCTGACTTGATTTCGGTGTTTCCCCTATGATGTGCCCTTTTGGAATTCGGGCTTTCGGCCCGCCCGCCCGAGGCTCATGGCCCTAAACCCCACTATTTCGAGCGCTGAATCGCAGCCTGCTACGCCATTGATCGAATTGCGCGACGTCAGCGTTGGCTATGGCGAACGGGTCATTCTCGAACAGGTCAATCTCGTTGTGCCGCGCGGCAAGGTGCTGGCTTTGATCGGCACTTCTGGTGGCGGCAAGACCACGGTGTTGCGCCTTTTGGGTCGACAAATCCGGCCCATCAAGGGTCAGGTCTTGTTCGACGGCCAGGACATTGGCGGATTGAATGCCGAGGATCTCTATGCTGTGCGGCGTCGCATGGGCATGTTGTTCCAGTTTGGCGCGCTGTTCACCGATCTGTCGGTGTTCGAGAACGTGGCCTTCCCGCTGCGCGAACATACCAAGTTGCCCGAGTCCATGATTCGCGATTTGGTGTTGATGAAACTGAATGCCGTCGGCCTGCGTGGCGCACGCGATCTGATGCCTTCGGAGATTTCTGGCGGCATGGCACGCCGGGTGGCCTTGGCGCGAGCGATTGCGCTGGACCCCGATCTGGTGCTGTATGACGAGCCCTTCGCCGGGCTCGACCCGATCTCGCTGGGCGTGGCCGCGCGCTTGATTCGCGACTTGAACGACGCGCTGGGGCTGACCAGCATCATCGTTTCGCATGATCTGCACGAGACCTTTGGCATTGCCGACGAGGTGGCCATGATTGCCAATGGCCGCGTGGTTGCACAAGGAACGCCGGATCAGTTACGTCAAAGCCAAGACCCCTTGGTGCGTCAGTTTGTCGGTGCAGAGCCCGAAGGGCCGGTGCATTTCCATCAGCCGGCCAGCCCGGTGCAAGATGATTTTGGCTTGGGTGTGCGCGCATGAAGATGGAATTCGCAGCGACCACGGGGCGCGCCTTGCGGCTGAAGCTGGCCGATATCGGCGCGGCCACCCGTTTGTTTTTCCAGATCATGGCGCGCCTGCCTCAGAGTCTGATGCGCTTCTCCCTGGTGCGCGAACAGGTGTACTTCCTGGGCAATCACTCGGTCTCATTGATTGGTGTGGCCGGATTGTTCGTTGGTTTCGTGCTGGCCTTGCAGGGCTATTACACCTTGCAGCGTTACGGCTCGGCCGAGGCGGTGGGGCTCTTGGTCGCCCTCAGTCTGGTGCGCGAGTTAGGTCCGGTGGTGTCGGCTTTGTTGTTTGCCGGGCGCGCGGGCACCTCCTTGACCGCTGAGATCGGGCTGATGAAAGCGGGCGAACAGCTGACCGCGATGGAGATGATGGCGGTCGATCCGGTCACGCGGGTGCTGGCGCCGCGGTTTTGGGGCGGTGTGATCGCCATGCCGCTGCTTGCCGCGCTGTTTTCAGCCATCGGCATACTCGGCGGTTGGCTGGTCGCGGTGGTCTTGATTGGCATTGACGAAGGCGCCTTCTGGTCGCAAATGCAAGGCGGCGTCGATGTGTGGGCCGATGTCGGCAATGGCGTCATCAAGAGCCTGGTGTTCGGTGTGACGGTCAGCTTTGTCGCTTTGCTGCAAGGTTATGCAGCCAAGCCCACTCCTGAAGGCGTGGCTCAGGCCACGACTCGCACCGTGGTGGTTTCTTCTTTGGCTGTGCTGGCACTGGACTTCGTGCTCACCGCCATGATGTTTTCTATTTAGTTTTCGAGATTCGGAGAAAAGCATGCAACAAGCCTCGAGGCATGATGCGGCCGTCGGTTTTTTTGTGCTGATGGGCGGCGCCGCGCTGCTGTTTTTGGCGCTGAAGGCGGGTAATTTGCTGAGCCTGAACTTTGATGAGACCTATCTGGTCAGCGCCAAGTTCGACAATATCGGCGGCCTGAAGGCGCGCGCTGCCGTGAAGAGCGCGGGCGTGGTGATCGGCCGGGTAGAGTCGATCGCGTTTGACGACAAGAGCTACCAGGCCAAGGTCATGATCAGCTTGAACAAGAAGGTCGTCTTCCCCAAAGACAGTTCCGCCAAGATCCTCACCGCAGGCCTCTTGGGTGAACAGTACATCGGGCTGGAGGCCGGTGCCGATGAGAAGAATCTGGTCGCGGGTGACAGCATCAAGCAAACGCAATCGGCGGTGGTTTTGGAGAATCTGATCGGTCAGTTCCTCTACAACAAGGCCGCTGATACGGGCAGCAGTACGTCTGGAGATTCCAAGCCATGAAGTCGCAGAAGGCCCTTTGGGTGGGGCGCTGGTTCTTGCTGCTGCTGCTCTTTTCTGTGCTGGGCGGTTGCGCCACCCTGCGCGGCGGCGGATCGCAGGGCCAGAAGCTGGATCCCTGGGAGGCCTGGAATCGCAAGGTCTTCGCCTTCAATGATTCGCTGGACGAACATGTGCTGCGCCCGGTGGCCACGGTCTATAGCGACATGGTGCCGGCCCCGATCCGGCTCTCTGTTGACAACTTCTTCAACAATATCGGGGACGCTTGGTCTGCGGTGAATTTGTTGTTGCAAGGACGCCCCAAGGCCAGCTTTGAGCAGGGCATGCGTTTCGTGTTCAATTCGACCCTGGGTTTTGGGGGCTTGATCGATATCTCTTCCGAAGTGGGTCTGGAACGCAAGAGCGAGGACATGGGCAAGACCTTTGGCCGCTGGGGCACGGGAACCGGCGCCTACATTGTTTGGCCCTTCTTCGGCCCGTCATCGGTGCGCGACACGCTGGCCATGCCTTTCGACTGGGCCGCTTCGCCCGCGTTACTCTTTCGTGATGGCAACAGCAAGGTGGGCATTTACAGCCTGCAGACCATCAATGCCCGGGCCAATTTCTTGCGCGCCAGCACCATGCTGGAAGGCATCGCCTTGGACAAGTACACCTTTTATCGGGACGCTTACCTGCAGCGCCGAGGCAGCTTCCGCGAAGATGATGAAGAGTTTGAGGTGCTGGTGCCCGAAACCCCGGTCGAGAAGGGTGATCCGCAGGCAGGGCCCTGATTTTCTGGCCCCTGCAGGTGAACCGAAGTTCCTTCGGCTGCGTTTTGGATAGTGCCGAGTGGCATTGAGAAAAAGTTAGGAGTGAAATACATGAAAGCAAGCAAACGCCACCTCCTGCAAGGCCTGTTGGCCTTGACGCTGGGCTTTTCGGCGAGTTTTTCAGTGCTGGCCGCAGACGCCAGCGCACCAGATTTGTTGATTCGTCAGCTCTCTCTGGAGACGATTGAAGCGGTCAAGTCGGACAAGGCCATCCAGGCCGGAGACCTGCAAAAAATCATCAACTTGGTGGACACCAAGGTGATGCCCCACATCAATTTCCAGCGCATGACCTCTTCGGCGGTTGGTCGCTTCTGGCGTCAAGCGACGCCTGAGCAACAGAAGCGCTTGCAAGATGAATTCAAGACCTTGCTGGTGCGGACCTATGCCGGTGCGCTGACCCAGGTGAAGGATCAGACCATTGCCTTGAGGCCGCTGCGTGCCGCAGCCGGCGAAACCGAAGTGGTGGTGCGCACAGAAATTCGCGGCAAGGGTGATCCGATTCAACTGGATTACCGCTTGGAAAAGACTGGCGCCGAGTGGCGCATCTACGACGTCAATGTCTTGGGCATCTGGCTGGCAGACCAGTACCGCAACAGCTTTGCTCAAGAGATTGGTGCCAACGGCATTGATGGCCTGATCAAGACCTTGGCCGACAAGAATCAAAAGGCCGCGGCTGCGCCAGGCAAGGCTTGAGTTTGAAGGTGAAAGCCAGCCAAAGCATGTTGAAGTTGCCCGCTTCGGTGCGCATGGGCGAATTGCCGGGCCTGTGGGCCGCGCTTCAAGCCAGCTTGCGCGCCGAGGCGGCGCAGGTGCGCTGCGGCGCTGGGACCGAGCTGCAACTCAGCGCAGCGGAGCTCAGCGAGTTCGATTCGGCGGCCTTGACCCTGCTGCTCAGTGCGGCGCGTTTGTGCCACCAGGAAGGCATGCGCTTGCGGCTGCAGCGAGTGCCCGACAAGCTTCAAGAGCTTGCCCGGGTTTATGGCGTCGCAGAATTGTTGTGGCCTGAGTTGCAGGACAACAAGTCCACCGTTTGAGCGGCTCGCGGCGAAGATGGCCGCGCTGCCTGTTCAAACGTAGCGTTTGCCGCGCAGGTTCTTCTTGATTTCCTGCAGCATGGGGCGCAGGTTCTGGCCCAGCTTGAGCGCCACGCCGGTGGTCAAAATGTCCACCGCAATCAGGTGCAGCAAGCGCGACACCATGGGGCTGTAACGGTCAAAGTCCTCGGGGTGGTCCACCGCCAACAAGACCTGGCCGGGGCTTTGGCCCAAGGCCGCCAAGGGTGAGCCGCTGGCGGTGATGATGATGGTGGTGGCGCCCTTTTTGCGCGCGATTTCGGCGGCGTCCAGCAAGTCGCGGCTGCGGCCGGAGTTACTGATGACGACCGCGCAATCGCCGGCTTGCAACATGGTGGCGCTCATCAATTGCACATGGCCGTCGCTACAGGCGGCGGTATTGATGCCCAGGCGGAAGAACTTGTGCTGCGCATCCTGCGCCACGATGCCGGAGTTACCGACACCATAGAACTCAATGCGGCGGTGGTTGCGTGCCGCTTCTGACAAGGCCGCGATCGCCACTTCAAACGCATGGCTGGCCGCGTCATTGCGGTAATGCAAAAGCGCCGCGACCGCGTTGTCCACCACCTTGACGATCAGATCGGCCGGCTTTTCGTCCTCGTCCACCGCCCGGTGCACAAAGGGCACGCCTTCGTTGACGCTACCGGCCAGCTTGCGCTTGAAGTCGGTCAAGCCGTCATAGCCGACGCTGCGGCAAAAACGCACTACCGTTGGTTTGGACACATGGGCGCGATCCGCCAACTCGCTGACCGGCAGATTGGCGAATGCTCGCGCGTCGTTCAGCAAGAGTTTGGCGACGCGCTGCTCCGCCGGCGGCAGGGCCGGAATGGCGGCTTTGACCCGTTCCAGAATGCTCACTGCTCTTCCGCCCAGGCAAAGCCGTCTTTGGCCACCAGGGCGCTGGCGGCCGCAGGGCCCCAGGATCCCGCGTTGTAGGGGCGTGGGCCGGTGCTGTCTTGCTCCCAGGCGTCCAGGATGGGCTCCACCCAGCGCCAGGCCTGCTCTTGCTCATCGCTTCGCACGAACAGGTTCAGGCGGCCGGCGATCGCATCCAGCAGCAGTCGCTCATAGGCACCGACGCGGTTGGTGGCGAAAGCTTTGTCAAAGTCCAGATCCAGCGACACTGGCGTCAGCGCCTCGCCATGGGCGCCGCCCTTGGCCGCCAGCAGTTGCAACTCCAGCCCGTCTTCCGGCTGCAGCTTGATGACCAAGCGATTGGCTTGGTTGGTGCCGGGGAAGATCGGGTGCGGCACTTGGCGGAAGTTGATGACGATTTGTGCATCGCGAGCCGCCAAGCGCTTGCCGGTGCGCAGGTAGAAGGGCACGCCGGCCCAGCGCCAGTTCTGCACCTCGGTGCGCAGCGCCACAAAGGTTTCGCAGTGGCTGTTCTCCGGCACCTTGGCTTCGTCCAGGTAACCGTTGACGACAGTGCCGCCGACATTGCCCGAGCGGTACTGGCCGCGCACCACATCGCGCACCACGGTCTCGGCCGTGAAGGGTTTCAGCGAGCGCAGCACCTTGAGCTTTTCGTCGCGGATGGCGTCGGCATCATTGGTCGAGGGCGGCTCCATCGCGATCATGGTCAGCAACTGCAGCGCATGGTTTTGGATCATGTCGCGAAGCGCGCCGGTGCCGTCGTAGAAGGCGCCGCGGGTGCCAACGCCCAGTTCTTCGGCCAGGGTGATCTGGATATTGGCAATGCTCTCGCGGCGCCATAGCGGCTCGAACAGGGCATTGCCAAAGCGCAGTGCCATCAGGTTTTGCACCGACGGCTTGCCCAGGTAATGGTCGATGCGGAAGGCCTGTTCTTCCTTGAACACCGAGCGCACGACGCGGTTGATTTCTTGTGCGCTGGCCAGGTCGTGGCCGAGCGGCTTTTCCAGCACCACGCGCACCCGGTCTTCGTTCAGGCCTACGGCGCCGAGTTGCTGGCAGATTTGGGTGAACAAGTATGGGCTGGTGGCCAGGTACAGCACCACAGTTTCGGCCTGGCGCGCATCCAGCCAGTCTTTCAGGCCTTGGTAATGCTCGGGCTGCGACAGGTCCATGCGGCGGTAATGGATCAGCGCCGCAAAGCGCTCGAACTCTTCGTCATTGGGGCGCTTGGAGCCATCCACCTCGCGGAAGCGTTCCTTCAGCCATTCGCGGTAACGCTCGTCGCTATTGTCGTCACGAGCCACCGCCAAAATGCGGCCGCCAGCCGGCAGCTTGCCGTGGCGAAAGGCCTGGAACAGCGCCGGCATCAGCTTTCTCCAAGTGAGATCGCCGGTGCCGCCGAAGAAAACGAGATCGAAAGACATGGAATGCGCCCTGTTGCGGTTCAGTCGAAAAAATGAACCCTTGATGTAACAAAGTTTCTGGAATTATGATGCATGAGTTTCGTCGTTCGGTCAATGTGTCAGGCTTTTTTTGCGCTTCTCATGGGGGTTTGCGCTTGCCTGAGTCTGTAACCCGATGCAAAGGCCTGGACGAGTGGGGCTGCCCGAGAGCGGTTCTAATGGAGGTTTGAATCGCTTTTTCTGGAGTGCTGCTGTGATGAACCAACTCGATCAACTCAAGACCCTGACCACGGTGGTGGCCGACACCGGCAATTTTCTGCAACTGGCGCAGTTTGCCCCGCGCGATGCGACCACCAACCCTTCGCTGATTCTGAAGGCTGTGCAGTCGCCCGACTATGCGCCGCTGCTCAGCGACACCGTCGCCGCCCACAAGGGTCTGGCGCTGGACGAGGTGGTGGATCGGGTGCTGGTGCGTTTTGGTCTGGAGATCCTGAAGGTCGTGCCCGGACGCGTCTCGACTGAAGTGGACGCCCGCCTGAGCTTTGACAAGGCCGCCACGCTGCTGCGCGCACGCCGCATCATTGGCCTGTACGAAGCCGCCGGCATTTCGCGCGAGCGCGTGCTGATCAAGATCGCCTCCACCTGGGAAGGCATTCAAGCCGCCGCTGAGTTGGAGCGCGAAGGCATCCACTGCAATCTGACCCTGTTGTTCTCCTTCTGCCAAGCTGTGGCTTGCGGCGAGGCCGGCATTCAGCTGATTTCGCCTTTCGTCGGTCGCATTTACGACTGGTACAAGAAGAGTGCCGGCAGCGCCTGGGACGAGGCCGCTCAAGCTGGCGTGAACGACCCCGGTGTCAAGTCGGTCACCCAGATCTTCAATTACTACAAAAAGCATGGCATCCGTACCGAGGTGATGGGTGCGAGCTTCCGCAATATCGGCCAGATCCAAGCGCTGGCCGGTTGCGACCTGCTGACCATCAGCCCCGATTTGCTGGCCCAACTGCAAGCCCAGACGGCGCCGCTGATGCGCGCGCTCGACGCGGCCGCTGCCAGCGCTTTGGATCTGCCCAAGGTTTCTTTCGATGAAGCGGGCTTCCGCTTCGCCCTCAACCAGGATGCGATGGCCACTGAGAAGCTGGCCGAAGGCATCCGCCTGTTTGCCGTGGACTCGGCCAAGCTGGATCAGATGATTGTGAGTTGATATGTCCTTTGCCTCGCGTTGTGACCGTAGCCCGGTCTGGTCTGCCCTGCAACAGCGCTTTGAAGCCGTTGGCAGCAGCTTTGACCTGCGGCGCGCCTTTGCCGAAGAGCCTGAGCGTTATGCCGCTTGGTCATTCCAGGCGCCGGAGATGTTGGCGGACTTGTCCAAGAACCGCATCGATGCCGACACCCTGGCCTTGCTGCTGCAATTGGCGCGGGACTGTGGGCTCGAATCACAACGCGATGCGATGTTGGCCGGCGAGGCCATCAATCACACCGAAGGCCGCGCCGTGCTGCACACCGCACTGCGCGCGCCGGCCGGTCAGGGCTTGTTCACCGAAGAAGTTCAGGCCTCGCTGAGCGCTATGCTGAGCTATGCCGAGAGCGTGCGCGACAGCGCCCGCAGCGGCATCACCGATGTGGTCCACATCGGCATTGGCGGCTCGGACCTGGGCCCCGCCATGGTGGTGCAGGCGCTGCAAAGCTTCACCCAGCCAGGCTTGAAGCTGCACTTTGTGTCCAATGTGGATGGCCATGACCTGGCTCCGGTGCTGCGCGATCTGAAGCCGGAAACGACCTTGTTCGTGATCGCCTCCAAGACCTTCACCACACAGGAAACCCTGGCTAACGCCTTGGCTGCGCGTAGCTGGTTCTTGGCAGCCGGCGGTAGCGATATCGCACGTCACTTCGTTGCCACCAGCAGCAATACCGCGGCGGCGGCCGACTTTGGCATCACCACCACCTTCGGTTTTTGGGACTGGGTGGGCGGGCGCTACTCGCTCTGGTCGGTGATCGGCCTGCCGATCGCCATTGCCATCGGCGCCGAAAACTTCCTCGCGCTGTTGGCCGGTGCCTACGCCATGGATCAGCATTTTGCGCAGGCGCCGCTGGAGCAAAACCTGCCCGTATTGTTGGGCGTGCTTGACCTTTGGTACCGCAACTTCCACGGCTTCAGCAGCCGCAGCGTGGCGCCCTATCACCAGGGCCTGGGCCGCTTGCCGGCCTATCTGCAGCAGCTGGAGATGGAGAGCAATGGCAAGGGTGTGGACCGTGAGGGTCAGGCCTTGCCTTATGCCACCAGCCCGGTGGTCTGGGGTGAGGCGGGCACCAATGGCCAGCATGCTTACTTTCAGATGCTGCACCAGGGTACGGACGTCATTCCGGTCGAATTCATCGCCGTCAAGCACACCAATCACGGTGCGCATGTTCAGGGCGAGCTGAAGGAGCGCTTGGCCGATCAACATCGCAAGCTGCTGGCCAACTGCTTGGCGCAGTCGCAGGCGCTGATGCAAGGCAAGTCGTTTGAAGAAGCTTTAGGTGAATCAGCGCCGACGGCCTCCAAGGCGCTGGACGCCGCAACGGTGGCCCGCCATCGTTCCTTCCCCGGCAATCGGCCCAGCACCACCTTGGTTCTGGATCAGCTGACGCCGCGTTCACTCGGCGCCTTGATCGCCATGTACGAGCACCGGGTCTTCGTCAGTGGCGCGCTCTGGGGCATCAATAGCTTTGATCAATGGGGCGTCGAGCTGGGCAAGGCCTTGTGCGGCCAGCTGCTGCCGCGCTTGAGCAGTGGTGACACTGTGGGCCTGGATAGCTCCACCGCTGGACTTTTGAAACACCTCTTGGCATGAATATCGTTTTTGACTTTGGCGGCGTGGTGTTCCGTTGGCACCCCGCCAGTTTTCTGGCGCGCGTCTGGCCGCACCGCGTGGCGGATGTCGAAGAAGGCGCCGAGGTCGCCGCGCAGTTTTTTGAGAACTATGGCGGCGACTGGGGGGCTTTTGACCAAGGGCTCATCGATGCCGAGACGGTGATCGCCCGCATCACCGAGCGCACTGGCTGGCCACGCGCCGAGGTGGCGCAGGTGGTGGCAGAAGTGCCGAATGAATTGCAGTTGCAAACCGACACGGCCGCGCTGATCGAGGAGTTGAAGCAGGCTGGTCATCGCCTGTTCTATCTGTCGAATATGCCCGAGCCCTATGCCGACCACCTGGAGCGCAGTCACCCGCTGAACGAGTGGTTCGAGTCCGGCGTGTTTTCTGGGCGCGTCAAGCACTCCAAGCCGCGTCAGCCGATTTTCGAGATCGCCAGTCAGCAGTTTGGCCTGGCGCCGCAGGATTGCATTTTTTTGGATGATCACCCGGCGAACATCGAGGCCGCGCAGGCTCTGGGCTGGCAAGCCGTTTTGTTCACCAATGCAGCCGAGGCGCGCCAAGCCTTGGCGGCTTTGGGCGCCGTGGCATCAGTGAGGTAAGGAGTCGTCCTCGACCGGCGGGCTGGCTTCAACCGCGAAGCTCTCGCTGGCCCAGGCGCCCAGATCGATCTGGCGGCAGCGCTGGCTGCAAAAAGGCCGCCACAGATTGCTGGGCGCGAAGACCGAGTCGCCCCGGCAAGTCGGGCAAGGCACGATGCGCTCTTGCGGCTTGATGTCTGGGCTGCTCATGCGCACAGCGTCAGCTCGAAGCTGACGTCCTGAGGGGCAGGGCGCAGGCGCCCTTCTTCGTCTTGCCGCATCATGCGGATGGAGATCATCAAGCGGTGACCGCTGATCTCAGGCACTAGCCCTAAGCTCGGGTCGATACGCATGCGCAGCAATTGGAAGCTGCGGCCTGCGCCCAGGTTCTGTTGGAACTGACCGGCCACTGCTGCCACCTTGTGCGGCGAGCCGGAGTCGCGCAGCAAGCCCAGCAGCACTTGCAGGGCCTCGGCCAGCGGCATCAGGCTTTGCGTCCACTGCATCAGGTCGTTACGTCGGCGCACCGGTAAGAACTGCTGCCAGGTGTAATAGGCCGGCAGATCGAACTCGCAAGTGCCGCCGGGAATGCTGATGCGGCTGCGAATACTCATCAGCCATTCATTCGAGTTGAGCGCGTGGCCCGCTTTGCCGCTGAGCTTGTTGAGGCCTTCAAAGGCGTGGTCGATGCGGGCTATCACCTCGTCGAGCACCGACTCGGCCACGCCAGGGTTGCCGCGATAGCCGTTCAGTTGCGCCTTGTGGCGCTCCAGTTCCTTCAGCAGATCGGACTTCAGGTCCGCGCGGGCGGCCACATCCATGATCTCGAAAATGGTGACCAGGGCGAAATGGTGGTCAAGCGCGGTCTCGCGCTCCATCAGTTGACCGAGACGGTCAAACAGATGCTCCAGACGCAGCATCGTGCGGATGCTCTCGTTGAACGGGTACTCGTAAAGGACCAAGGCGGTCATCCCTATCGGTCAGCTTGTGGGCGGCGGCGCGCGTGGTTTTGCGCGTCAAACCCTGCGATTGTTCCATAGCCTGCGGCGGCGCTGCGCCGGCTGAGGCTGCGCATTGAACTATTTACCTTGTCGCCAGGCCTGCGCGAGGGTCAGGACTTGCCTGCGCAAGGCCTCCAAGGACAGTTCTTGGTTGAAGATCACTGCGTCCGCACAAGCGCGCCGCTGCGCTCGGCTGGCTTGCGCGGCCAGCACCGCGCGGGCTGCGTCTGCGGTCCATCCAGAGCGTTGGCTGACACGGGCAAGCTGCGTCGCTTCTTCGCAATCGATGACCAGAACGCGATCAACCCGGGCGCGCCAATGGCCAGATTCGACCAGCAGCGGCACATCGAAGACGATCAGCTCCCGCCCCTCCGCCCTCGCTTGCGCTTCTTCCAAACGCGTTTGCGCGCCAATCATGGGATGAAGAATGGACTCCAGACGGGCCTTGACGCTGGCATCCGAGAAGGCCAGTTCGCGCATGGCAGCACGGTCCAGGGCGCCGTCTGCGGCTTTCAATCTGGGGCCAAACTCGGCCACGATGGCCGGCATGGCGGCGCCGCCGGCCGCGCTCAAGCTTCTGGCAATCGCATCGGTGTCGATGAGGGCGGCACCTGCTTCGCGCCAAAAGCCGGCGACGGTGCTTTTGCCGCTGCCGATGCCGCCGGTCAGCCCGATCCTCATGCCCAGCCGAGCCAGCCCAGCACCCGCGGGGCGCCGGCAAACAGCACGACAAAGCCGCCTCCTGCCAAGAAGGGGCCAAAGGGCACATAGCGGCCTTCACGCAACTTGGCGTTCATCTTCATGACTATGCCGACGATGGCGCCGATCAGCGAGGCTCCCAGCACAATCGGCAAGACCATTTGCCAGCCCAGCCAGGCGCCGAGGGCGGCCAGTAGCTTGAAGTCCCCATAGCCCATGCCTTCCTTGCCGGTGGCCAGCTTGAACAACCAATAGACGGACCACAAGGACAAATAGCCGACCAGTGCGCCGGTCAAGGCGTCGGCCAGCGGGATGGTGAAGCCCAGCAGTGCGGCGGCCAAGCCTGCCCACAGCAAGGGCTGGTTCAAGGAGTCGGGCAAAAGAGTGGTGTCCCAGTCGATGGCGGCAAGCGCCAGCAAGCAGGCGCTAAAACCGCACCACAGCAAGGTGCTGGGTTGCGCGCCGAAGCGCCAAGACAGCGCGGCAAATAGCAGGCCGCAAGTCAGCTCGATCACCGGATAGCGCGGTGAGATGGGGGTTTTGCAGGCGGAACATTTGCCACCCAGTCGCAACCAGCCCAGCAAGGGCAGGTTCTCATGCCAAGCCAGTTGGTGGCCGCATTTGGGGCAGCGTGAGCGCGGCAGCGCAATGCCAAGCTTGGGCAACTTCTCAATCCGCTCGCTCAAGTTGTTAGCGGCAGCGGCCAGCTTTTCGGCCTGATCCCTGGGCAGGTCTGCGGCGCGGCTGAGTTCGCCTGCATCGCCGAGCTGGGCGCTGGCATCCGCCATCCATTGGCGCTCCAGCATCAAGGGAATGCGGTGGATGACCACGTTCAGAAAACTGCCGATACACAGGCCGAACAGGCCCAGGACCAAGGGGGAGAGCAGGAAGTTGAGATCTAGATTCATGGGCAAATTCGGCAAGTAGGGCCAGCGTCAAACCACTTGGCCGAGCTTGAAGATGGGCAGATACATGGACACCACGATGCCACCGATGATGCCGCCCAGGATCACGATGATGAAGGGTTCCATCAGGCTGGAGAGCGCCTTGACGGCCTCATCGACCTCGTCCTCGTAGAACTCGGCGGATTTGGACAGCATATGGTCCAGCGAGCCCGACTCTTCACCGATGGCAGCCATCTGCAAGACCATGGTGGGGAAGATACCGGTCGATTGCATCGAGGTGGTCAAGGCCGTACCCGTAGAGACATCGCGTTGGATCTTCTCGGTGGCTTCCGCAAAGATCGCGTTGCCGGAGGCACCCCCGACCGAATCCAGCGCCTCCACCAGCGGCACGCCAGCTGCGAACATGGTGGACAAGGTGCGAGTCCAACGGGCCACGGCCGACTTGTAGAGCAGATCACCAAAGACCGGGATCTTCAGCAGCAGGCGGTCCATGGTGGCTTGCATCTTGGCTGAGCGCTTCCAGGACTGGAAGAAGAAATACAGGCCGCCGCCAATCGTCGAGAAGATCGCCCACCAATAGGCAACGAAGAACTCCGACATGGCGATCACCGCCAGCGTGGGTGCAGGCAGATCGGCCCCGAAGGACTTGAACACGTCCTTGAAGGCCGGTACTACGAAAATCATGATGACCGCCACCACCACAAAGGCCACGACCAGCACGGCCACCGGATAGGTCAGCGCGGACTTGATTTTGTTCTTGATGGCCACCGTTTTTTCTTGGTAGACGGCCAAGCGGTCCAGCAACGATTCCAAGATACCGGCGGCTTCACCAGCCTCGACCAGATTGCAATACAGCGCGTCGAAGTAGAGCGGGTGCTTGCGCAAAGAGGTGGACAAGCTGGTGCCGGTTTCCACATCCTGGCGAATGTCATTCAGCAGGCGAGTCAGCTTGGGGTTCGTACTGCCGCGGCCCACAATTTCAAAAGACTGCAGCAGCGGCACACCGGCCCGCATCATGGTGGCCAGTTGGCGGGTGAAGATGGCAATGTCTTTTTGCTTGATGGACTTGCCGCCGCTGACACGGCGCTTCTTGACCTTGCTGACCAAGATGCCTTGGCGGCGCAGGGTGGCGCTGACCATGGCCTCGCCGCCGGCGCGCAATTCGCCCCGCACCACTTTGCCGTTACGGTCTTTGCCTTCCCATTCATAGGTCGCGTCATTCGCGCCCTTGGATGCCGTCGTCGTTGCCATATCCATCAGCTCCTGGGCACTGTGCCCGTGCACGCAGCGATAAAAGCGTGCGAATTATTCATTGGTTGCGGCCAGCACTTCTTCAAGGGTGGTGACACCCAGTCGGACCTTGACCAAGCCGAACTGGCGCAGATCGCGCACGCCATCGGCCTTGGCCTGCGCGGCGATGTCCATGGCCGAACCTTCCGCCAGGATGATGCGCTGAATCGACTCGGTAATGGGCATCACTTGGTAAAGGCCGACCCGTCCTTTGTAACCACTGTTACAACTGGAGCAGCCGACTGCGCGGTACTGCTTCCAACTGCCGTCCAGTTCTTCTTCCTGGAAGCCGGCCCGCAACAAGGCCTCGCGCGGGTACTCGGCGGGGGCTTTGCAGTTTTCGCACAGGCGCCGTACCAGGCGCTGGGCGGTGATCAAGAGCACGCTGGAGGCGATGTTGAAGGGCGCCACGCCCATGTTTAGCAGGCGGGTGAGCGTCTTTGGCGCGTCATTGGTGTGCAGCGTGGACATCACCATATGGCCGGTCTGGGCAGCCTTGATGGCGATGTCGGCCGTTTCCAAATCGCGGATCTCGCCCACCATGATGATGTCGGGATCCTGACGCAGGAAGGACTTCAGCGCGGCAGAGAAGCTCAAGCCGGCCTTGTCATTGACATTGACCTGGTTGATGCCAGGCAAATTGATTTCGGCCGGGTCTTCCACGGTGGAGATATTGACGCCAGGCTGGTTCAAGATGTTCAAGCAGGTGTACAGCGACACCGTCTTGCCCGAGCCGGTGGGGCCGGTCACCAGCACCATGCCGTAGGGACGCGAGATGGCGGCCAGCAAGCGTTCTTTCTCGATCTTCTCGTAGCCCAGCGCGTCAATGCCCAGCTTGGCAGAAGACGGATCCAGAATCCGGATCACGATCTTTTCGCCGAACAAGGTGGGCAGGGTGCTGATCCGGAAGTCGATCGCCTTGGCGCCGAACTTGAGCTTCATACGCCCGTCTTGCGGCACACGCCGCTCGGCAATGTCCAGGCGCGACAGCACCTTGATGCGCGAAGACAGCTTGTCCTTGATGGCAATTGGCGGCTGGGTGATTTCGCGTAACTCACCGTCCACACGGAAGCGCACCCGGTAGTGGTATTCGTAGGGCTCGAAGTGCAAGTCGGAGGCGCGCATATTGATGGCGTCGACCAGCATCTTTTGCAGGAAGCGCACCACCGGCGCGTCTTCCACATCGCCCATGTCGGCGGCTTCTTGTTGGGGCGCGGCTTCTTCTTCGCCAATGTCGAAGTCGAAGTCGCCGCCAGACATCGACTCCAAGGTCTCACTGACGCTGCTGCCTGAGCCGGCCAGCATCTTGGCCAGTTTGTCGTGCTCAACAATCACCCACTCGGGCGACAGCTGGGTGGCGAACTTGATGCGCTCGACCACTTCTTGGTCGGTCGGGTCAGCGCCTCCGATGAACAGCCGGCTGCCACGTCGACCCAACACCACCACCTGGTACTGCAAGGCCAGCTTGCCGTCGATGATGTTGTGCGGCATGCGCTGGGGATCCATCGCATTCAGATCCAGCAGCGGTAAAGCCAAGGCGCTGGACAAGGTATGCGCCAGATCGACCGAGGACACCGCGCCCGAAGCAATCACCGAGGTGACAAAGCTGATCTTCTTCTCACGCGCCTGACGGGCCAAGTCCTCGGCGACCTTGGCCTGCAGCTTGCCCGCGTGCACCAACATGCGGGCCACGCCGGAAAGGGCGGATTGGGGTGGCTCGGCCAGGGTGGCATCCATTGCTAGGTTTCTAGAAGGCTTTTGATGGAGGAAGACTTGGACCGGGATCGCAGAAAACGGCTCGAATGAGCAGGGCTGCGACTCCTTTCACACTGTAAACCGAGCCACGGCTGCGCGCAGCCATGCGCCTGTGGCTTTGCTCACGATTAGGCCAGCAACGCCCGATGACGGTGCGTCAAACAACAGGGCTTTCCCCGTCCAATGTTGAAGTGGATGCAGACAGCGGTGCGGCCTGCAAGGGCAGCAGCACGGTGATCGTGCTGCCGATGCCCGGTTCGCTGCTCAGCCGCAGTTGCCCGCCGTGGAGTTCGATGATCTCCTTGACGATACTCATGCCCAAGCCAGCGCCGAGTACCGTACCCGACGGATCAGCGCGGTAGAAGCGTTCGGTGACGCGGCCCAACTGCTCTGGCGTCATGCCCTTGCCCTGATCCTGAACCTCCAGTCGGGCTTGAGGCGGTTCTTCTGTCGTTTGTGACAGGCGCACCCAGATGCGGGTGCCGGCTGAGGAGAATTTGTAGGCATTGGAAACCAGATTGCGCACCACCTGCTGGATCTTCAGTGCATCCACATGGACCCACAGCGGCAGGGTGTTGGGATCAAACTCGGGGGGCGTTCGGTTCTCCGGGATCGGAAAGTCTTGCAGGACCTGCTCCACCAGCTTTTGCATCGTTTGGTGCTTGAACTCGAAATCCTGGCCGCGCCGGGCTTCGATGCGGGCCAGGTCCAGCAGCTCATTGAGGATGGCGATCATCGCTTCGCTCTGCCGGTAGATCTTCTCCAGCATTTGCTTTTGCCGATGCGCTGGCATCTCGCGCGTCATCAGCAACTCGGTGAAGCCGTAGATGCTGGCCATTGGTGTTCGCAATTCATGAGCCGCGGTGCTGAGAAACTCGCTCTTCAGTTGATCGACTTCATGTTGGTGCGTCACATCGCGCAGCAGTAGCACTTGCGAAACCTCGCCGGCACCGCCTTCATGCAGGCTCAATTCCAGCACCCGCCGTCGCGGGCTCCCGATTTCCAGCTTATGCGGACCCAGCTTGAGCGTCTGCATGTTCAGTGATTCAGCGCAGGCCTCCTGCCACCTAAAGCCTTGCTCCGTCGGCCCGTCGCTCGCCTGACTGCAAAGGCGGTTCAGCAGTGCCGTTGGCTCCATATCGAGCACGCTGTCGACGCTGATGCCTGTTAAATGGGTAAAGGCTGGGCTGGCATAGCGCACCGTCTGCTCGGTACCAATCGAGACAAAGCCATCGGGGCTGAGCGCAAACACCGCGGCCAGCTGCTCGCTGCGCTCCTTCATCCGCGCTTCAGCCATCTTCAACTCATGCACGTCCTGCAGTGAGCCGGCCATGCGCCGATGCTGGCCCTGTTCATCGAAGAAGACCTTGGCCCGGGAGCGGAACCAGCGATAGCCACAGCCGCGAATGAATAGGCGGAACTCGACGTCGTAGGGCTCGATGTCTTGCAGCGCATCTGCCAAGGCGGCCAAGGTGTGCGCCAGATCGTCGGGGTGAAGGCGCCGATCGAACTCGCTGACGCTCGGGTGGATCTCGCCCGGTTCAAGACCCAGCAGGCGAAAGTACTGCGGCGACCACCATTCGGCGTCACCATGGGTGTCGATGCGATCCCAGAGCCCATCAGACCCCCCCTCGAGTGCCAGGGTGAATCGTTCATTGCCTTGCGCCAGACTCTCTTCCAACTGCTTCTGGGTGCTGATGTCGGTTTGAATCGCCACATAGCGTTCGATCTCTCCGGCTTCATTCAGGCAGGGGGCGACCGTCAGCTTGACCCAAAGGGCCTGACCTTGCTTGGTGCTGAAGCCCATGGAGCTCGACCATATCTGCCCGCGAGCCAAGAGGGCGCGACCTTGTTCCAACACCTCGCTGGACTCGGCCAGCGGGGCCACGATGCTGTGGTTTTGTCCCAGCAGTTCGTCGCGGCTATAGCCGGTTATCCGACAGAACTCGTCATTGGCGTAGATCAGCCGGCCTTGCGGGTCGGCCATCGACACCAGTGAGTGCTGGTTCAGCGTATCCAGCATGAAACGGTGATCGCGCAGCGCGGCTTCGGCCTGTGCTGTGGCCCGCCTGAGGTCGCCCGTCATCTCCTGGGCCAGGAATTCCGCGCGCACCCGCCCGATGCTCAGCAGATAGACAATCGTGGCCGCCAAAAAACTCATGGCGGCAGCGCCCAAGCTCACGAGGACCGGATGACTCTCGGCGGAAAGCTTGGCGAAGGTGTCTGTACTTCTGAGGCGAAGGCCCAACTCTCGGCCGCCGACAAACAGGCTTCGATCATTCTCAAACATGCGTTTGTGGGCCTGCTCGTCGTCGGGCCTTGTGAGTCCCTGGCTGCTCGCTCGATTCCTTGCGTCGAGCTCGAACAAAGGGCTTTGGGCCTTTCCTGCCGGGCCATCGAAGATTTGGAAATCCAGCAGACCTTGGACGCTGGCGCCGATGCCGGCCATCAAGTCGTCAACCACCAGCGGTACAAAAAGCAGACCTGCTGTGGCCTCAACTCTGTTCAATTCGGTGTCGAGGGCGGCGCCGTTGAAATGCAAGGGCAATAGATACAGAAAGCCGGTGCTCAGCCCGCCCTTGTGATCGAGCTGGATGGGGCCAGACAGGGTGAGCTGCCCGGTCCGGTAGGCGAGCTCCAGTGCCAGGCGGCGCACCGGCTCTGCGCCCAGATCCTGACCCAGCAGGGGGCGGTTCTGGGCCAGTGGCTCAATGTATTTCACGATGAAAAGCTCCGACCTTGATGAGGCCGGGGCGACGTCGAAATCCGCAGCACCGCTGCTGCGCTGCTGATGAACGAAGTTATCTAAATCCTCCTGGAAGACCCGCTCGATGAAGCCAAAGCTGTTGACCGCGCTGAACTCAAGCGGCGGGCGGTTGGCTTGCACGAAATGGGCAAACTCATCCCGGCGCAAAGACAGGCTCGCCGCATAGTGGGCCGCCAGGGCGCGCATACCATGGCTGGGGAACTCGAAGCGGCGGCGCATCTCTTCTTCCAGCGTGTCGGCCAGGCGCTCGAAGCGCACCTGCGAGAGGCTGCGGATGCTGCTGATCTGATAGTGCAGCAAGAGGGCGCTGAGCATCAGCCCGACCGCCAGCACCAGTCGGGCTCGCAGCAGCGGCGCGCTCAGCATGCTGGCGGGGAGCTGCCCCAAGCTGTTGCGGGCAATCGCGCCACCGCGCTTGGCAAGCAGCAGCACGGAGGGCAGCATCCAGAGCGCCAACTGCGCCCAAAGCTGCATCTCCCAAGACAGCGCTTCCAAGTGCGCTTGAAACCAGAAAAGCTGCAGTGCGGCGCACAGCAGCAAGAGGCCGGTCAGCTCAGCGCCGAGTCGGGCCAGCGGCCGCAGGCGGCGGCGCCAATCCGAGCCGAACAGGAGCTTCACTTCGTGCCCTTGCCGATGCCGGCCTTGTCCTGGCTTGCAGCGGCCGCTTGCCTCCACTGGCCTGGCCTGCGCCATAGGCCGCCATGCGACTCAGGGATTCTTGGGGCATTGCTCATGCGTGGAGGCTGCCTTCAGAAAAAGTCCACCTGGGATTCGCCGTCCTTGCTTTGCGTGCTCTGCGCAGCGGTATTGCGCTGCGCCTGAGCCGCTCGTGTTTGCCCGGAAAGCTGTGCCGATTTCTGTGCGGCCTTCAGCAACTCACTCACCGCGGTGTCGTCCCCGAGACGGAAAGTGCTCAAGACTTCGGCCAAGGTCAAGGCTTGTTGCAAGAGATCGTCGGCGATCTGGCCCGAGCGCTCGGCCACATGCACGTTCTGGCGCGTCACCGCATCCAGCTCCTTGACCGAAGCGGCCACGGCTTCCAAGCCTTGAGCGTGCTCGGCGTTGTCGGCTGAGAGGTTGTCAAAGACGGTGCTGACGTTCTGAACCGAGTTCACCAACTCGTTCATGGTGTTGCTGGCCAAGCTGGCCTGCTGGTTGCCTCGTTCCACAGTTGCCGTTGAAGCCGCAATCAATTGTTTGATCTCCTTGGCGGCCTCGGCCGATCGACCGGCCAGCATGCGTACTTCACTGGCGACGACCGCAAATCCGCGCCCTTGTTCGCCGGCTCGGGCCGCTTCGACCGCAGCGTTCAGCGCCAAGATATTGGTTTGGAACGCAATCGCGTCGATGACCCCGATGATGTCGGTGATGCGGCGCGAAGAGCGATCGATCTCCTGCATCGTGTCGACCATCTGCTGCACGACCCGCCCGCCTTGGGAGGCCATTTCCGAAGAGGCCTGCGAATGCGCCAGGGCCTCTTTGGAGGCGCGCGCGCTCTCTTGCACGATCACGGTGATTTGTTCCAAGGACATGGCCGCATCGGCAAGACCGGATGCTGTGCGATTGGTGCGCTCCATCAGCTCGGAACTGCTGCTGCCCACTTCTTGCGCTGCATCATGGACCTTGAAGACGGCATCACGCACCTGTCGCAAAGCCGCAGCCATTCGCTGCTGTACATGCTTGAGGCGTAGACCCACGGACGAGTCGGTGCGTACCGCGTCGAAGTTGAGTCGTATCGGTCCGTGCTTGCCCATGGCCTTGACCAGAAACTCCATCTCGAACCGTTCCATGGCTTGGCGGTGCATTTGGCGTGCGGCAATGATCAGGAATGCGCTCAGAACCAGCAGAAAGCCCCAATCGGCCACCAACGACCAAGTCCCCGTCGCCTCGTGCACGTACAACGGCATGGTGCTGGAGGAGAAGAAATGGAAGGCCAGGCTGTGCAGGCAAAACAGTCCCGTCATGTAGGCGATGACGATCCAGTCACCGTAGGGCAGCAGCAGGCACAGCGAGATGTAGATGTTGGCGTGGACGCTGCTGGCCCCTTGGGTCAGTTGCAACTGCAGGGCGACCATGACGACCAGCACCGTCGCAAAACCAAGCCTCCCCGTCAGGCTGTTGCTTCGGTAGTGGTAGTTCAAGGCCGCCAACACCACGCCGGGAAGGGCCCACTGAAGCGCGCTGACGAGGGCGCCTTGGGCACCTCCCAAGACCACCGCCAGCACCGCGTTGGTGATGACGACGGCCAACATCGTCCGATCGTGGCTTGAATTCGGGTTCATCTGAAATGCAAATCCGGTTCTGGCTTGATCCAGCTCTTCGGCCGACTGTAGGTCAATCTTGAGCCCCTGAGCGAGGACTGTGCATCTCGCGCGAGAAACGGGGATGGTGCGTGTTGTTTGTGCTCCATCTTGGCCCGGTTTCAGGCATCATCATGAGCACTTGTTTGCTGCCCCGGAGCGAATCCATGAAGAAGATTCTGATTGTTGAGGACCAAGAAGAAATTCGTGAGTTGATTCGTGTCACCCTGGAGTTTGATGACTATGAAATCGAGGAGGCGCCCAATGGCGACGAGGGGCTCAGCAAGGCCGCAAGTGCCAAGCCCGATCTGGTCTTGCTCGATGTGATGATGCCCGGGGGATTGAACGGCCTGCAGGTCTGTCAACGCATCAAGGGCGATCCCGCACTGAAGCGAACCAAGGTGATTTTGTTGACCGCAAGAGGCCAGGAAGCGGACAAACAGGCCGGCCTGAAAGCCGGAGCCGACGAGTACTTGGTCAAGCCCTTCAGCCCGATGGAGTTGATGAAGGTGATTGGCAAGGTGCTGCGCTGAGTTGCCGCGCGGTCCGTTCTGCTTGAACGGCTTAGGCGCCGAATTTCGGCGGCCTCGCGACACCGCCCAACTGAAGCAGCGTGTCGGCCATGTCCTGAAGCGCCACCACATGCTGGGCCGCGCCGAGTTCGGCTGCGGCTTTGGGCATGCCGTAGACCACGCAGCTGGCTTCATCCTGGGCCAGCGTCACGGCACCGGACTTGCGCATCTCCAGCAGACCGCGCGCGCCGTCTTCGCCCATGCCGGTGAAGATGGCACCAATGGCATTGCGCCCCGCGCAATGCGCCACTGACTTGAACAGCACGTCGACGGAGGGCTTGTGATGGTTGACCAGCGGGCCATCGCGAACCTCCACCACATACTGGGCACCGCTGCGTTTCAGCTGCATATGTCGACCGCCGGGCGCCACCAGCACGCGACCGTTGATGACCCGATCACCGTCCTTGGCCTCGAGCACTTCCAGGTCGGTCACCGTGTTCAATCGGGCGGCGAAGGAGTGGGTGAACTTCTCCGGCATGTGTTGAACCAGCACAATCCCGGGCGTCGTGCGCGGCAGTTGCTTGAGCACCGCCTCAATGGTCTGGACGCCGCCGGTCGAGCTGCCAAAAGCAATCACCCGATCGGTGGTTTCGGCCATCGCGTTCAAGGCAAGGGGGGCTGACATCGGCAGCGGGCGGCCGACCGGCGCTGCCGCGCTCAAACTGCGGCCCGCTTGTCCGGCGATCTGGCTGGGTAGGGCGCGCACATTGGCCCGTGCCGCGGCCCGCACGGCGCCGACCAAGCCGTTGCCGGGGTCTTCAAGAAAGTCACGAAGGCCGATCTTGGGTTTGGTCACAAAACTGACCGCCCCGGCGGCCAAGGCCTGCATCGTGGTCTCGCAGCCCGCCTCGGTCAAGGTGGAGCACATCACCACCGGCATGGGGTGCTCGCTCATCAGGCGCTTGAGAAAGCTGATGCCATCCATGCGCGGCATCTCCACATCCAGCACAATCACGTCGGGCCAATCGGCCTCCAGCTTGGGCCAGGCAAACAAGGGGTCGCTGGCGGTGATGCTGACCTGGATGCCGGCGGTTTCCAAGACGCTGCTCAGGTGCTTTCGCACCACCGCTGAGTCGTCAATGATGGCGACGCGTAGCGGGGCGCTCATTTCTTGCCTCCCACGGCGCCATGACCGGCGCTGCGCTTGACCTCGACGCGACCGGTCGGCAGGTCAATGGTAACCGTGCGCGGCACACAGTCACCGACATCGACGTCTTGCATCTGGAAACCGTGTTTGTCGATCAGGCTCCAGCCCATTTCGATATTGCGCTCGCCGACATTGAACTTGATGTTCACGCCGTCGGGCATGGTGTCGGCGCCGCCATAGAGATGCGCCTGGTATTCGCTGGGTTTGGTGCCGGTGCGCTGAATCGACTGCAGCAACAGCTCGACCGCCTCGTCGCCATAGCGACCATCCAGCGGGCCTGCGCCTCGCGTGCTGCGGCTGGGTAGCAGGTAGTGGCACATGCCGCCATAGCGTTTGATCGGATGCCAGAGCGTGATTGCGACACACGACCCCAACAAGGTCTTCAGCAAAGCGCCTTGACCAAAGTGCCATTGGCCCGGCATCAGGTTGATCAGCTGCGGCCCAGCCGTCTGGCCGGGCTTGGCCGCCGGTGCGGGCGCGTGGTGGCCATGACCGTGACCTTGACCGTGCTTATGCATGTTGATAAATCGCAGGAGCGATTGCCTTGAGGGGCAGGCCAAGAGCGGCCAATGATTCAGCATGCCCAGGATAAAGCACTCCGCCCGGTTTCAGGCGCTCAATCACCCGGCTGACGATGGCAGTTTTCGCCGGTCCATCGAAGTAGATCAAAACATTGCGCAAAAAAATCACATCAAACATCGGCAGCGGGGGCAGCGGCTGCATCAAATTGGCGCATTGGAATTGCACGCGCGCACGCAATTCGCGGTTGATCAGCAAGTGGCCTTCATAGGGCCCGAAGCCCTTCAGACAAAAGCGCTTCAGATAGTCCTGCGAGACATTGCGCGCACGCTCCATGGGGTAGAGCCCTTGGCGGGCACTGTCCACCACCGAAGTGGACAGGTCCGTCCCTCGGATCGACCAGGGGCGGGCGCCCTTGCTCAGACCCATCTGGTCGGCCAGGGTCATGGCAATGCTGTAGGCCTCTTCGCCGGAGGACGAGGCGCCGCTCCAGACCAAGAACTCACTGCCGTCTTTGTGCGCCTGGGCGCGGCGTGCCAAGTCTTCAAAATGCTGCGGCTCACGAAAGAAGTAGGTCTCGTTGGTGGTCAACTTGTCCACGACACTGACCAGCAGCGATTCCGGCATCTGGCCACGCACCATCTTTTGAACAAAGACGTTGATATCCGGCTCGCCGGCATCGGTGCTGAGTTTTTGCAGCCGGCTTTGCACCAGGGCGTGCTTGCTCTCGACCAGCTTGATGCCGGAGATGCGGTGAAACAAATCGGTGATGGCCCTGAAGGATTCGGGGGTCAGTTGGCTCATGGGGTGAGGGCTCAGGTCGTGTGCTGGTTCATCGGGCTTGGGAGGCGGCGATCAACTGTGAGAGCGCCACAGGGGAGAGCACTTGGTCCAGATTCAGCAGGGCCGCATAACCATCACGCACATTGACCATGCCGGCCAGAAATTCGGCCGCAATGGCCACGCCGAGGGTCGGTACCGGTTCGATGCGTTTGGAGTCCACGTCCAGCACCTCGTACACCGCGTCCACCAGAACGCCGGCGACCAGATGTTCATAGTCATCGTCACCCTTGGCCTCCACCACGATGATGGCGGTACGCCTTCCCACTTGGGTGGGGCCGAAGCCAAAGCGCGCACTCAGATCAATCACCGGCACCACGGCGCCGCGCAGATTCATCACGCCATGCACAAAGTCGGGCGTCTGCGGCAGGGGCGTCATGCGGCCCACCTCCAGAATCTCTCGGACCACCTCAATCGGGATGACCAAGGTCTCGCGGCCCACCGCCAGGCGCAGCAGTTGCCGCATCGGCCCGGCGCTGGCCATCTCTGAGATCGCGCCGCGCAGCAGGTCGGCCGGGGCATCCTTAACATGGTTCATCGGGGCACCTCAGAATCGTTTGAAGAAGGACTCATCGACTTCGCCGTCGCGTGCTGCTTTTGTCACGCGGCTCTTGCCTGTGGCGCTCGTGCCCTCGGTGGATGAGGTGCTGCGGCTCTGCTCGCCCTGAGCCGCGGGCGGGGGGGCAGCGCTGCGGCGGGCGGCCATCAATTTGGCGCTGGGCTTGAGTTCGTGGCGCGCCGCGGCTGAGGGAGCTTTTGTCGGGCTGATGCTGCCGTGTCCCGGCGGACGTGAGGAACTCGACGCTTCGTCCGCGAGCCGGAAGAAGGCCATTTGCTCCTGCAACTGCGCGGCTTGCGCCGACAACTGTTCAGCGGTGGCAGACAACTGCTCCGAAGCGGAGGCCGTTTGTTGCGTGGTGTTGGAGAGGTGATTCATGGCGGCGCTGATTTGCGCCACGCCTTCCGACTGTTCCCCGGACGCGGCCGAGATCTCCTGCACCAGCTCCGAGGTCTTCTGAATCGAGGGCACCATATTGCTGAGCAAGTGGCCGGCCTTTTCCGCCAAGCTCACGCTGCTGCTGGCCAAGCTGCCAATCTCTTGCGCCGCCACCTGGCTGCGCTCGGCCAGCTTGCGCACCTCGGCCGCCACCACGGCAAAGCCCTTGCC
>NZ_JBMLSK010000077.1:0-19718 GCF_049240545.1 Roseateles sp.
CACCGTGTGTCTCCAACAACTTCAAGGCATAGGGCACATCGGGTTCATTCTTGAAGCCGAAGTGCAGGGCCACGGCCCAGCAGGCATTGCCCAGCGCCTTGACTTCGATCCGCTTGTCAAAACCAATCCATGGCACCTCATGGTGCTTGACCGTCACGAACAAGTTCTGCGCATGCAGCACCTTGTTGTGCTTGAGGTTGTGCAGCAGCGCATTCGGAGTCACGCCAGCCTCGGCAGACAGGAACACGGCCGTGCCTTCCACCCGCAGTGGCGGGTTGATGAAGACCGCTTCCAGGAAGCTTGGCAACTCGATCGCATCCTCACGCAGCTTGTCGCTGAGTTGGCGCCGGCCCTGCTTCCAGGTCAGCATCAAGGTAAACATGCCGATACCAATCGCCAAGGGGAACCAGCCCCCCGACAGCAACTTCAGCATATTGGAGCTGAGGAAGATCACATCGATGACAAAGAAGAAACCGGTCGCCAAGATACACAGCGGCAGCGGGTACTTCCAGCCGTAGCGGATGACGAAGAAGGTCATCACCGTGGTGATGGTCATGTCGATGGTGACCGCAATGCCGTAAGCCCCGGCCAGCTTGCTGCTGGAGCCGAACAAAACGACGGCCAGCACGATGAAGACAAACAAGCCCCAGTTGACGAAGGGCACATAGATCTGGCCGATGTCACGCACCGAGGTGTGCAAGATGCGCATGCGCGGCAAGATGCCCAGTTGCACCGCCTGCTTGGTGACCGAGAAAGCCGCCGTGATCAGGGCCTGTGACGCCACCACGGCCGCCATCGTGGCCAGGGCGAACAGGGGGATTTCGGCCCAATCCGGCGCCAACAAGAAGAAGGGGTTCTTGATCGCCGATGGTTCATTCAGCAACATGGCGCCCTGGCCGAAGTAGTTGATCACCAAGGCCGGCATCACCACGCCGTACCAGGCGATGCGAATCGGCTTCTTGCCGAAATGACCCAGGTCGGCATAGAGCGCCTCACCACCGGTCACCACCAGCACGACGGCACCCAAGGCGATGAACGCCACCAGCTTGTGCGACATGCAAAACGACCAGGCATAAGCCGGATTGACCGCCACCAAGACATGCGGATTGTCAAGAATGTGCGGCAAGCCCAGCAGGGCCAGGCTGGCGAACCAAACCAGCATGACCGGCCCAAAGGCCTTGCCGATGCCCCCGGTGCCAAAACGCTGCACCGCAAACAGGCCGGCCAGGACCACCAAGGTCAAGGGCACGATCAAGTCATGGAACTGAGGCGCATAAACGTCGATGCCCTCCACCGCACCCAGCACCGTCATGGCCGGGGTGATGACCGCATCGCCATAAAAGATGGCGGTGCCGAACAGGCCCACCACCAACAGCACCCGGCGTAATTGCGGCTTGTCATTCACCGCATTGGTGGCCAGCGCCAGCATGGCGATCAGGCCGCCTTCGCCATTGTTGTCGGCCCGCAGAATCAGCATCACATACTTGATCGAGACGATGATGGTCATGGTCCAGAACAAGAGCGACAAGACGCCCAGGATGTTGTCCGCCGTCGGCGCCACATGGCCGCCATGAAAAACTTCCTTGAGCGCGTACAGCGGGCTGGTGCCGATGTCGCCATAGACGACCCCCAAGGCACCGAGGGTCAAGCCGGCCATGGCCGAGGGCGATTGCGCCGTTTGAGGTGAACTCACGTGTTGTTGCCGCAGGCAAAGCAGCGTTGAAGCAAAAACGCTATTTTGCGCCTGCTTTGCTGCACTGCGTCAATTCGGAAGAACCGCAAGCGGGGCAGCGTTGTCAATTGACCTCGGAGTCCCTGAAACCGGCGCATTTGCGGGCCAGGGTACCGAAGAAGTCACTTGACGACGAACGAACGCCAAAGTCGCCTGGAACAGATGCCGATGGATCGGGCCTCTGCCTGGCACCTGCCCGAGCCTCAAAGCGTGGTCGTCGAATGCTTCAAGCGAATGTTGCACAGCGCCGCCAAGATGCGCGCCCTTGCCGCGCGCAAATGCACAAAACCAGGCGAGATCAGGCGTAGACCTCGGCGTCGGGATCGGTGATCTCCAGCTCGTAGCTGGCCGCCAACATGGCCAAGCGGGCAATCACGCCATACATATAGAAGCGGTTCGGCCCACTGGCCCCCGGTTGCTCGCCCGGGCGCGGCAGCTGCGAAGCCTGCGAGAAGGCCAGCGGCACAAAGCTGGAGCCGGGCGAATTGAGGTTTTCGTCCGCGCCGCGGTCGGCATGGACGCGGTAGAAGCCACCCACCACATAGCGATCCATCATGTAAACCACCGGCTCGGCCACCGCCTCGTTGACCCGTTCGTGCGTGACCACCCCTTCTTGCACGATGACTTGGTTGACCTCTTGGCCGTCCTTGATGACGCTCATCTTGTTGCGCAGGCGCCGGCTGGGATCGGCCAACTCCTTGGCGTCGCGGACCGTGCAAATGCCCATGCCATAGGTGCCGGCATCGGGTTTGACGACGACAAAAGGCTTCTCCTGAATGCCGTATTCCTTGTACTTCTTGCGCGTCTTGCTCAGCACCAGATCGACCTGCGCCTGCAACTCCTCCAGTCCGCGCCCCTCATTGAAATCAACACCGGTGACCGGCACGGTCAGCGGATTGATCAACCAGGGATCCATCCCCAAGAGCTTGGAGAACTTCTTGGCCACGTCTTCATAGGCCTTGAAGTGCTGGCTCTTGCGCCGCACGTTCCAGCCGGCATGCAAGGGCGGCAGCAAGTACTGCTCATGCAAATGCTCCAACACCCGCGGCACGCCGGCCGACAGATCGTTGTTCAGCAAAATGGTGCAGGGGTCAAAGTCCTTCAGACCCAGGCGCCCCCGGTTGCGCAGCAAGGGCTCCACCGTCAGCGTGCTGCCATCGGCGAGCTTCAGCTCGGTGGGCTCGGTAATCTCGGCGTCCAGCGAACCCAGGCGCACATTCAAACCCGCCTGGGTGAAGATGCGCTTGAGCGTGGCCACATTGCTCAGGTAGAAGGTATTGCGGGTGTGGTTCTCCGGGATCAGCAAGAGGTTCTTGGCCTCGGGACAGATCTTCTCAATGGCCGCCATTGCAGCCTGCACCGACAGCGGCAACATCTCCTGCGTCAGATTATTGAAACCGCCCGGGAATAGATTGGTATCCACCGGTGCCAGCTTGAAGCCCGCATTGCGCAGGTCCACCGAACTGTAGAACGGCGGCGTGTGCTCCATCCACTCAAGCCGGAACCAGCGCTCGATGGCCGGCATCGACTCCAGCACGCGCTGCTCCAACTCATTGATGGGGCCAGTCAGTGCGGTAATCAGATGGGGGACCATGGTGTGAAGCTCGGAGCTGGGTTGAAGTCATTCTAGAGGCCTCGTACATGGGGTCGAGCCTTCAAAAACCAAGCAGCAGGGCCGAAAAAACAAGGCTATGCTGCATCGCAGCGTCGCTGACGGGAAGCCTATGAAAGCCAAGATCCTGGTCGTTGAAGATCACGCCGACATCCGTCGACTGATTCGCTGGGCGCTTGAAGACACCGGTCACGCCTTGTTTGAAGCGCCGAATGGCACTTTGGGCCTGGAGATGGCCCGCACCGTGCAGCCAGACTTGGTCTACCTAGACTTGATGATGCCCGGCGGCTTGGACGGCATTGAGGTTTGCGCTCAGATCCGCCGAGATCCCGCCCTGGCCCACACCCTGGTCGTGATGTTGACCGCCGACGCCGCCCAGCAAACCAAGGCCAAGTCCTTGGCTGCGGGCGTCAATTTCTTCCTGCCCAAGCCCTTCAGCCCCGCCAAACTGTTGGAGTTGACCGAAGTGCTGCTGAAGGCGCGTCCCCGGCCCGAACCGATGAAAGAGCGAGACTAAGCGGCCCGATCATGGCCTGCAATGAAAAAGGGCTGCCAATCGGCAGCCCTTCGCTTTCAGCACTTGGCTTTACTTGTGATACGCCGTCTCACCGTGAGAGCTGATGTCCAGGCCTTCGCGTTCTTCCTCTTCGCTGACCCGCAGACCGATCACCAGATCAACGATCTTGTAGGCCACCACCGACACCACAGCCGACCAGATCACCGTCACGCCAACGGCCTTGGCCTGGGTCCAAACCTGGGCGCCGATGGAATAGGCGTCCGCAGAAACCATGGACACGGTGACCCAATCGGCCACGGCGCTGGGGCCGCCCAAGGCCGGTGAGTTGAAGACACCCGTCAGCAGCGCGCCGACGATGCCGCCGACACCGTGCACACCGAAGACATCCAACGAGTCATCGACGCCGAGGAGCTTCTTCAGGCCCGTCACGCCCCAGAGGCAGGCAAAGCCCGAGATGAATCCGATCGCCACGGCACCGCCGACGCCCACATTGCCGGCGGCCGGTGTGATGGCGACCAAACCCGCCACCGCACCCGAGGCCGCGCCCAGCATCGACGCCTTGCCCTTGTGCAAAGCCTCACCGATACACCAGGCGAGCACGGCGGCGGCTGCGGCGACCAAGGTGTTGATGAAAGCCAGCGCGGCGAAGCCATTGGCCTCCAAAGCAGAGCCTGCATTGAAGCCGAACCAGCCCACCCACAGCAAGGAGGCGCCCACCATGGTCAGGGTCAGGCTGTGCGGCGTGAAGGCCTCCTTGCCGTAACCGACGCGCTTGCCAATCATGTAGGCACCGACCAAACCGGCAACCGCAGCATTGATGTGCACCACCGTGCCGCCCGCGAAGTCCAAGGCGCCCCATTGCCAGATCAAACCGGCCTTGCTGTTCATCTCGTCCACGACACCAGCGGCGGTGTAGGCATCCGGGCCCATCCAGAACCAGACCATGTGCGCAATCGGCAAGTAGCTGAAGGTGAACCACAACGCGAGGAACAGAAGCACGGCGGAGAACTTGATGCGCTCGGCAAAGGCACCGACGATCAAGCAGGCGGTGATGCCCGCAAAGGTGGCTTGGAAAGCAGCGAACACGATCTCAGGAATGACCACACCCTTGCTGAAGGTGGCGGCATTGGCGAAGGTACCGGCGGCGTTGTCCCATATGCCCTTCATCATCAAGCGATCGGTGCCGCCGATGAATGCGTTGCCTTCGGTGAAGGCCAAGCTGTAGCCATAAACGACCCACAGCACCACGATCATCGAGAACGCCACCATCACCTGCATCAGCACCGACAGCATGTTCTTGCTGCGCACCAAGCCGCCGTAGAACAGGGCAAGACCTGGCACCGTCATCATGATGACCAGCAGCGTGGACAACATCATCCAGGTGGTGTCGCCCTTGTTGGGCACCGGGGCCGGGGCCGCTACGGCTGAAGCCGCATCGGCAGCAGGCGCCACCACGGCAGCCGAAGCAGCTGCATCAGCCGCAGGGGCGACAGCGGCAATCACGGCCGAGGCCGCCGCCAGCGGGGCGGATGCAGCGTCGGATTGAGCCCAGGCGGCCGGCGCGAGCACCGCAGCGGCCAAGGCCAGACAGGCAAACAGTTTCTTCATTCTGTGATCTCCAAAAATCTGCAGCGCCGGGCTCAGAGCGCCTCGTTGCCGGTTTCGCCGGTGCGGATGCGCACCACTTGGTCGAGGGGTGAAACGAAAATCTTGCCGTCGCCGATCTTGCCGGTGCGCGCCGCACCCTCGATCGCCTCGATGACCTGCTCGACCACCGCGTCATCGACAGCCGCTTCGATCTTCACCTTGGGCAAAAAGTCGACCACGTACTCGGCGCCGCGGTACAGCTCGGTATGGCCTTTTTGGCGACCAAAGCCCTTGACTTCGGTGACGGTCAGGCCCTGCACGCCAATGGCGCTCAGGGCTTCGCGCACCTCGTCGAGCTTGAAGGGTTTGATGATGGCGGTGATCAGTTTCATGGCTCTATCTCCTAGGATTTAGTTCTGGATTCAAAAAGTTTTCTTGACCGACACCACGAAGCCGTTCTTGCCCAGATTCTTCATATCTGGGCCGCCCATATAGGCCTTGGTGTCCGTGCCCACCACGGCCGCGCCGAAGATGAAGCCGGCAAATTCCTTGTTCAAGGTCACCGAGTAGTCGGTGTAGGTCCCGGCATCGTTGTTGGCCACTTTCTGGTAGCCCACATGCGGGGTGAGGCTGAAGCCGCCACCCACATCGAAGGTGGCAGAGAGATCGAGATAGCCACTGCCCTTGCTGTCGGCAGTGCCGAACAGATTGGTCAGGCTGTGCGAGTACTTGACCGTCATCGGACCGAAGCTCAAGGCGCCATAGACCTCGGTGGTGTTGGCGCTGGGCTTCAGATCATTGCTGGGGTAGACATAGCTGAGCACCCCCACATCCATCGTCAAGCCGCTGGTGATTTCGGTCTTGTAGCCGCCATACACGTCGATCTCGGCCGAAGCGCCGCCGTTGTAGGGCGCGTCCTTGATCCACTTGATGGTCGAAGCCCAGGTGCCAAGGTAGAAGCCCGAATCAAAGGCGTAATCCGCACCGCCTTGCAAAGCCGGCTGCAGCCGAGACTGGGAAATGCCGCGATAGCGATAGTCGCTGGTCAGACTGATGTTGAAGGACAAAGGGCTTGCTGCCGCGGGCGCAGCGGCGGCTTCTTGGGCCTGCACCGTTTGCACGGGCAGGGCAGACAAGGCCAGAAGAGCAAGACATGCAGCAAGAGTCGACTTCATCACGGGTTTCCTATCAATTGAAGGGGAAGGAGAAGGATTTCAAAACGACTTGCTTCACCCAAAGCAGCTTTCGTGCCAAGTCCTGAAGGGCAGGAATCGGCCCGACTTCTCAGCCAAAGCCCGCGTTTCGGCGCCGGGTCAAGGTCTTTTGCACCAAACTGGGTTGCGCCTTGCCAAGCCCGCGCCGACGGCCGCACTGCTTTTGTGCATGCACCGCAAAAAGCAGCAGGGGATGCACAATCAGCCCTCAAGGCGACCCCCATCGGGGCCGCTGTGCCCCACCGCTTGGAGACATCTCACAACATGTCACTGGCCATCGTTCACAGTCGGGCTTTAGACGGGCTGGCCGCCGCGCCGGTCAGTGTCGAAGTGCATCTGGCGAACGGCCTACCCTCCTTCACCTTGGTCGGTTTAGCGGATACGGAGGTCAAGGAATCGCGCGAGCGTGTGCGCGCGGCCTTGCAAAACAGTGGCCTGAGCTTTCCTCACAATAAAAAGATCACGGTCAATCTCGCCCCGGCCGAATTGCCCAAGGAGGGCGGGCGTTTTGATCTGCCGATCGCGCTGGGCCTGCTGGCCGCCAGTGGGCAGATCGATGCCAGCCGCCTGGACGGCTTTGAATGTGCCGGCGAGTTGTCGCTCGGCGGCGAATTGCGCCCCATCCGCGCTGCCTTGGCCATGAGCCTGGCCCTGCGCCGCGAACAATCGAGCCGCAGTCTGATCTTGCCGCCGGCCAGCGCAGCCGAGGCCGCCTTGGTCGAAGGCGTGCGGGTGCTGGCCGCGCCGCATTTGCTCGATCTGGTTGCCGCCCTGGCGCCGGGCAGCGAGCAAGCGCTCAGCGTTGCACAAGCAATGCCACGCAGCGCTGCGCCCTGCCCGCCGGATCTGCGCGATGTCAAAGGCCAGGCCGGCGCCAAACGGGTGTTGGAAATCGCTGCAGCAGGCGCACACAGCCTCTTGCTGGTTGGACCGCCCGGCACGGGCAAATCGATGTTGGCCCAGCGCCTGAGTGGGCTGCTGCCCCCCTTGAGCGAAGACGAGGCGCTCGAGTCCGCCGCCCTGCTGAGTCTTGCCGCGCAGTTCGAGCCGAGCCGCTGGGCGCAGCGCGTGACCCGCAGCCCGCATCACAGTGCCTCCAGCGTGGCGCTGGTCGGCGGCGGTTCACCGCCGCGGCCAGGCGAGATTTCACTGGCCTTGCACGGGGTTTTGTTTTTGGATGAACTCCCCGAGTTCAACCGAAGCGCACTCGAAGCCCTGCGCGAGCCGATGGAAACGGGCCGCATCTTGATTTCGAGAGCGGCTCGGCAAGCCGAGTTCCCGGCCAACTTTCAGCTGGTAGCGGCCATGAATCCATGCCCCTGCGGGCATCTGGGCAATCCGCTCAAGGCCTGCATCTGCGCACCCGGTCAGATTGCGCGTTATCAAGGCCGGCTCAGCGGGCCTTTTCTAGACAGGCTGGACCTGATGATTGAGGTGCCGATGCTGGCCCCCAAAGAGCTGGCCGGCCTGCCGGACGGCGAGAGCAGCGCGGTGGTGGCACAGCGTGTCGCCGCAGCGCGCAAGATCGCCCTTGCGCGCCAAGCCTGCTGCAATGCACGGCTGACGGCGCGCCAACTGGAGCAAGTCGCTCAGGCAGAGCCCAGCGCCACCGAGTTTTTACAAAAAGCCGCTGCGCAGCTGGGCCTGTCGGCGCGCGGCTATCACCGGCTTTTGCGCGTGGCCCGCAGCATTGCCGATCTGGAACACGCGAGCCGCATTCAATTGCCGCATATGGCCGAAGCCATTCAGCTGCGGCGCGGGCTGATGCACTGAGGTCAAGCCACAGCGCCAACTGGGCTTAGTAGCGCTCCAAGACCCCATCGCGTTCGCGCACCACCATGTCCACCCGCAAATCGGGCTGATGGTCGTACTCAAAACTGCGGGTGCGCCCGTCGGGATAACTCACGCGCACCAACCAGACCTGGCGCGCATTGTGGTTCTTCTCCACGGCATTGCCCGCAAAACCGCCCGCCGCCGCACCGGCAACCGTCGCCAAGGTCTTGCCGGTGCCGCCACCAATCTGATTACCCAAGAGGCCGCCCAGCACCGCGCCACCGACGGCACCCAGGCCACTGCCCTTGCCTTCACGTTGCTCGCTGCGGATCTGCACCACGGTGGCACATTCGGCGCAAAGCTTGGGCAGCTCGGGTTCGGCGGCCTTGGCCTGCAGCGGTTCGCTGGAGGCATGCGGCGCGGCAGGCTTGGCGACCTGGCGGCTCTCCTCGGGGATAGAGGCTGCAGGCGCTACAGGCTTGGGCACCGGACGCGGGGCTGGCTTGGGCGGCGCCTTCGCGGCCACCTGCGGCGCAGGCGCGCTGGCCGCGTCCTTCGGTGCGGAGGCGGGCACAAGCGCTGCCACGGGGGCGGACGCCGCTGGCAGGACTGAAGCCAGTGCTGCGCTGGCCTCCGCCGCAGGCGCCGAAGCAGGCGCGGCAGGCACAGCCAACTGCGAAGCCGGTGCTTGGCTGCGCCCCGCCTGATAGGCCAAACCTGCGATAGCAATCGCGGCGACAGCGCCGATGGCGATTTGTGCGGGTTTCATCTGCAAAACTCCTTGGAAATACTCGGTCAACAGCTAACGCCCAACCCTAGCACGCCGTGCACCGCGAAGCCGCCCCAAGCCCGGTTCTTACTTCGGCTTACAAAAGCGGCGCCAGCGCGCGCTCGGCCGCTTCCTTGTTCAAGCGCATGCGTTCGGCCCAATCCGCGACCTGGTCTTCACCAATGCGGCCGACGTTGAAGTAAGCCGCTTCGGGGTGCGCGAAGTAAAAGCCCGAAACGCTGGCGGCCGGCGTCATGGCCATGCTGTCGGTCAGGCCCATGCCGATTTCTTCGGGATTCAGCGCCTTGAACAACTCACGCTTGACCAAGTGATCCGGGCAGGCCGGATAGCCGGGTGCAGGGCGGATGCCGCGGTACTTTTCTTCGATCAATTCCTCGCTGCTCAAAGCCTCATCCGGGGCGTAACCCCAGAACTCGGTGCGCACGCGCTGGTGCAAGCGCTCGGCAAAGGCCTCGGCCAAGCGGTCGGCCAGGGCCTTGAACATGATGGCGGAGTAGTCGTCCAGATCGGCCAGGAACTGGGCTTCCTTCTTCTCCACGCCCAGGCCGGCGGTGACGGCAAACAGGCCGATGTAATCCGGCACCACGCCTTTGGGGGCAATGAAGTCAGACAGACAGCGATTCGGGCGCTTCACGCCATCCACCACCGGTCGCTCCGACTGCATGCGCAGGCCGTGCCAGGTCATCAAAACCTCGCTGCGGCTCTCATCGGTGTAGATCTCGATGTCGTCGTCGTTCACCTGTGCGGCCGGGTAGAGGCCGAAGACGCCACTGGCCGTCAACCAGCGGCCAGCGATCAGGCGCTGCAGCATGCGCTTGCCATCGCTGAAGACGCGCTGCGCCTCGGTGCCCACCACCTCATCTTTCAAAATGGCTGGGAAAGGCCCGGCCAGATCCCAGGTTTGGAAGAAGGGGCCCCAGTCGATGCTCTCGGCCAATTCGGCCAGGTCGTAATTGCGGATCACGCGGCGGCCGATGAACTGCGGCACCGGCGACTGATAACTGGCCCAGTCCACGGCATGCTTGTTGGCGCGCGCAGCCGCCAGGCTGACCATGGGGGTCTGCTTTTTGTTGGCGTGCAGATGGCGTACCTGCTCATAGTCGCTGCGCAACTCGGCAATGAACTTGGCAGCACGCTCGTCCGAGAGCAGATCGCTACAAACGCCGACGCTGCGCGAAGCATCCGGCACATAGACCACCGGGCCTTCGTAGTGCGGCGAAATCTTCACCGCCGTGTGCACGCGGCTGCAGGTGGCGCCGCCGATCAGCAGCGGCGTGCCGCGCGAGCGGAAATGCTCGTCGCGCTGCATCTCGGCGGCCACATGCTGCATCTCCTCCAGGCTGGGCGTGATCAGGCCGGAGAGGCCAATGATGTCGGCGCCCTCTTCCTTGGCCTTGGCCAAGATGTCCTGGCAGGGCACCATCACGCCCATGTTCACGACCTCGAAGTTATTGCACTGCAAGACCACGGTGACGATGTTCTTGCCGATGTCGTGCACATCGCCCTTGACGGTGGCGATGACGATCTTGCCCTTGGGCTTGGCCTCGCCGCCGGCGTCGATCAAGGCCTGCTTCTCGGCCTCGATATAGGGCAGCAAATGCGCCACCGCCGACTTCATCACGCGGGCCGACTTCACCACCTGGGGCAAAAACATCTTGCCAGCGCCGAACAAGTCGCCGACCACATTCATGCCGGCCATCAACGGCCCTTCGATCACATGCAGTGGCCGGCCGCCCTTGGCCTGAATCGCTTGCCAGGCTTCTTCGGTGTCGGTGGTGATGAACTCGGTGATGCCGTGCACCAAGGAATGGCTGAGGCGTTCGTTCACATCGCCGGCGCGCCAGGCCAGACGGGCCGTGTCATCAATGGCCATGCCCTTGGCGCGCTCGGCCACTTCGATCAGGCGCTCGCCGGAGTCGGGTCGGCGGTTCAGCACCACGTCCTCCACGCGCTCGCGCAGTTCGGCATCGAGGTCGTCGTACACGCCCACCATGCCGGCGTTGACGATGCCCATATCCATGCCCGCTTGAATCGCGTGGTACAGGAAGACGGTGTGGATGGCCTCACGCACCGGGTCATTGCCACGGAAGCTGAAGGACACATTCGAGACGCCGCCGCTGACCTTGGCACCGGGCAGGTTTTGCTTGATCCAACGCGTGGCCTCGATAAAGTCGACCGCGTAGTTGTTGTGCTCTTCGATGCCGGTGGCGATGGCGAAGATATTCGGGTCGAAGATGATGTCCTCGGCCGGGAAGCCCACTTCGTTCACCAGGATCTTGTAGGCGCGTTCGCAGATTTCGATCTTGCGGGCGAAGGTGTCGGCCTGGCCTTGCTCGTCAAAAGCCATCACCACGGCGGCCGCGCCATAGCGGCGCACCAGCTTGGCTTGGCGGCGAAACTCCTCTTCGCCCTCTTTCATCGAGATCGAGTTGACGATGCCCTTGCCTTGGATGCACTTCAAGCCGGCTTCGATGACGCTCCACTTGGAGCTGTCGATCATGATGGGCACACGGGCGATCTCGGGCTCGCCGGCGATCAGGTTCAGGAAGCGCACCATGGCGGCCTGGCTGTCCAGCATGGCCTCGTCCATATTGATGTCGATGACCTGGGCGCCGTTCTCGACCTGCTGGCGCGCGACGGCAAGGGCGTCTTCAAACTGCCCGTTCAGAATCATCCGAGCAAAGGCCTTGGAGCCGGTCACATTGGTGCGCTCGCCGATATTGACGAAGAGCGTGCCAGCGCCAATCTGCACCGGCTCCAGGCCCGAGAGCTTCATCGCTTCGACGGGGACGTTAGGGGTCAGGGCAGGGATTTGAGTGGACATGGCGGCCTCGGGGGAATCTAGGGCCGCGAACTCACCGCGGCCACGAAATCATGGATCGGTGAGCGTCGTTGTCAACAGCCCAGATCAGGGTGGGCTGCCCGTTCAAGCCTGGCGAGCCGCCGCCGATCTGACGATCAATGCGGGTGGGCTGGTCGCAACGCTCCTTGAACCGTGCGCGATTTTACGCGCAGTCCGGGGCTGGGCCTCAATCGCCGCGAGGTTCAGCCGACAATCCAAGCAAAACATCTGCGAGACACCTTGGATCTGATACAGCTCCCCCCCAACAGCCTGCGCGCCGGTCAGGTGCTCACCTTCTCCTTGCGCGACGCCGAGGGGAAGCTGCTGGTGGCCAGCGGCCAGACCTTGCCCAACACGCCGCAGATGCAGGCCTTGCTGGCGCGCCCGATCTGGGTGCTGGCGCATGAGACCAAGGAATACCAGCGCGCCCTGGCCCACAAGATGGACACGATGATGCTGCAGGGCGCCAATCTGGGCGACATCGTCAAGGTGCAGGCCGACTACAAACCCGACAAGGTGCAACGCCTCGATCTGGGCGAGCAAGCCGCCTGGGCCGATCTGCAGATGCATGCCCACAGCCTGCTGCGCGACCCGAATACCGAGGACTTCCGCGGCCGCTTTCAACAGCTGCACACCGATGCCATCGCCCGGCTCTCGAACCGGCCCGATGCGATTTTGATGTTCCTGATCTTTGACGCCAGCCAGGGCTTCGAGCGCTACAGCGCCCGCCACGCCCTGCTCTGCCTGGCCTTGGCCGAGCAATGTGCGCTCAAGCTGGGCTGGCCCGAGGACTGGCGCCTGGCCCTCACCCAAGCCGCGCTGAGCATGAACATCAGCATCAGCGCCCAACAAGACCGCTTGGCCGCGCAGTCCGACGAGCCCAGCCACAACCAGCAGCAAAGCCTGATCTCGCATGGCGACCGCTCGGCGAAGCTGCTAGCCGAACTCGGCGCCAAGTCAGAGCTTTGGCTGAAGACGGTGTGCTTGCATCACGACGCCGGCCCAGGCCCCTTGGCAGAACGCGCTCCGGCCGAGCAACTGGCGCGACTGCTGCGCCGCATCGACATCTTTGCCTCGCGCGTCAGCCCGCGCGCCTCGCGCAGGGCGCAGCCCGGCGCCATGGCCGCAAGGGCGGTGTTTTTGGATGAGCTGAAACAGCCCGATGAAGCCGGCGCGGCCATTGTCAAAACCATTGGTCTCTATCCACTGGGCAGCCTGGTGCGGCTGGCCAATGGCGAGGTCGGCATCGTCTTCAAACGCGGACACAGCGCCACCGAGCCGATGGTGGCCAGCCTCTTGGGCAAGAGCGGCAACCCCTTGAGCGAACCGGTGCCGCGCGACACCCGTTTGGCCGCTCAGGCCATTGCAGCCAGCCTAGCTCCGCACGAGTTGAAGCTGCGGGTGTCGATGGAGAAGCTGCTGAAGATGAGCTGATGCAGCTCGCTCAGGCCTCGGCGACCAGGCCGCTGAAGAACTTCTCGCCGCTGACGCGAGGGCGGTAAGCCGACACGCCCTTGGCGATCGCCGCGATGTGCTCCGGCGTGGTGCCGCAGCAGCCGCCGGCGATGTTCAAGAAGCCGCTGCGGGCAAACTCTTCCATCAAACGGCCGGTCACATCGGGCGTTTCGTCAAAGCCGGTGTCGCTCATCGGGTTGGGCAGGCCGGCATTCGGGTAGCAGCTGATCGCCGTGGCACCGGCGGCCCTAGCCAACTCTTCGATGTAAGGGCGCATCAGCGTCGCGCCCAGCGCGCAGTTCAGGCCGATGGCCAGCGGCTTGGCGTGGCGCACCGAGTGCCAGAAGGCGGTCACCGTCTGGCCGGAGAGGATGCGGCCCGAGGCGTCGGTGACGGTGCCGCTGATGATGACGGGCAGGCGCTCGCCGGTGTCTTCCATCAACTCGTCCAGCGCGAAGATGGCAGCCTTGGCGTTCAAGGTGTCAAAAATGGTCTCGACCAGGAACAGGTCGACGCCGCCATCCAACAAGCCCTTGGCCTGCTCGTAATAGGCGGCGCGCAGCGTGTCGAAGTCGACATTGCGGGCGCCGGGGTCGTTCACATCGGGGCTGATGCTGGCGGTGCGCGGCGTGGGGCCCAGGGCGCCGGCGGCGAAGCGCGGCTTGTCGGGCGTGCTGTATTGGTCGCAGGCCTCACGGGCAATGCGCGCGGCGGCCACATTCATCTCATAGGCCAGCGCTTCCAGGCCGTAGTCCTCTTGGGCCACGGAAGTGGTGCCGAAGGTGTTGGTCTCGATGATGTCGGCGCCGGCGGCCAGGTATTTCTCGTGGATCTCGCGGATCACGTCGGGCCGGGTCAGCACCAACAAGTCGTTATTGCCCTTCAGGTCCTTGGGATGATCGGCAAAACGCGAGCCGCGAAAATCCGCCTCACCCAGCTTGTAGCGCTGGATCATCGTGCCCATGGCACCGTCCAAAATCGCGATGCGCTGCTGCAGGATGGCGGGCAAGGCCGCGCCGCGGGTGTAGGTGCTCGAGTTTGCGTTCATGGCGCCATTGTAGAAAGGCGCGGCGGCCCAGTCCTGTCCCAAGGGCAAAAGGCCGTACGCCAAGAAGTCGTCTCGGCTTGCATATGCACGCACTCAAGCGCAGGAACGCCGAGCGCGCGCGGCAGGAGCGGATCAGCGCCGAGAACCCGGCTTCATGCCGCCTTGTGGTCCACCCCTGGGGCCATTGCGGCGACCCCGCCGCTCGTCCGGCCGACCCCGCTCGCCACGCGGGGCTTGCTCGGGGCGCGAGTCACGCGGCGCCTGGAACTGTGGACGCTGCGCGGCCCGCTCGGCTGCCTCTTGTCGAGCCAGCTCCAGCAAGCCAGGCAACTCTTCCGGCGACACCCCTTTGAGTGCGCAGAAGTTCGGCAGGGTCAGGGTCGTGCGCTCAAAGTCATGCAAAAGCCCGGCGCGGTTGCGCGCCTGCTGCTGCTCCAGCGCATGGCGTTGCTGCTCCTGTTCGAGGCGTTCTTGTTGCAAACCGCGACGGCGGTTCAGCTCCTCGACAGCAGCGGCGCGGTGCTCATCGCTCAGGTCGCCGGCCGGCTGACCGTCCAGATCAAAACGGGTTTTGGCCTTGCTGAGGGCGATCAGATAGCCGGTGCCCCCGGTGTGGCGGCGCAAAAAGGCCGACAGCTGCGCCTTGGTGAACACACCGGGCGCACGCTCTTGAATATCGGCCTGCACGCGCAGCTTCAAGGGTTTGATGCCGCCGCCCACAAACAGGGCGGGGAACAGCTCTTTCAGCTTGGCCGCCACGGCGGCGGGCGAGATGTCTTTGGCAGCTGCTGCCTCGGGTGCGGCGGCTTCAGCAGCTTCAACGGCGGGTGCATCCACCGTGCTCTCGCTTGCTGTCTCGACAACAGCGGCAGCGTCGACCGCGCCTACTTCCGCAGGAGACTGCGATGCATTCGGCGCCGAAGTCGGTGCCGTATTAGGGGTTTCGTTCATGGGCAAGCGCCTCGGCGCAACTTCAAAGACAAAGGAAAATCAGGACGCTATTGTCCACTGCGGCGCCAATTGCGCGATTGGGCCCCTCTTCAGGGTGAAAGCTGGCGCTCAGGCGCCGCCGCCAAACACCTTTTTGAGGATGGCGCTGCCACTGCCCAGCGGGTCTTTGCGGATCTTGCGCTCCTCTTCGGCAATCATCAGATACAGCCCATCCAAGGTCTTGGCGGTGACGTATTGCTGGATATTGGCGTCCTGGCTTTTCACCAGGCCCAGCCCGGCCGCCTTGCCTGCCACCGCGTTGTATTTGTCGGCCAGGGCGACTTTTTGGGTGGCTTGGGTGACGAGAGGCAAGAGCTGCTGGTTCAAGGGCTGGCGGGTCTTGCCGGCAAAGAACTGGGTGACCGCGTCATCGCCGCCCTTCAGGATTTGCAAGCCATCTTCCACACTCATGCCCTTGATCGCCGCCACCAGCAGCGGCTTGGCCGTCGGCACCGCCGCTTCAGCGGCGCGGTTCATGGCCAGCAGCAACTCGTCCACTTTCTTGCCTTGTCCGGTCATTTGCAAGAGCTTGGCGCCATCCTTCAAGTAGCCTGGCAGCTCGATTCGAACCGCCGGGTTGTTCATAAAGCCATCCGGCTTGCCCAAGCCCGCGATGGCCGCATTGGCGCCGCGTTCCAAGGCGGCGCGTATGCCGGAGGCGGCGTCGCTTTCACTGACGCCCGCCTGAACCACGAAGCTTGAGCCGCCAAGGCCGGCGAACACGCCGGCAGCCCATAAAACAGATCGACGCAAGACCATTTTTCGACTCCCTATTTCGTTCCAATGCGATGGGCGCTGCGGCTTAAACCGGGCCCGACTCTTTCTCGTCTGCATCGTGCAGGGCGAGCACATCCTGGTCGATGGCGCCAAACACGCTCAGACCATCCGCCCCCTTCATCTCGATGCGCAAGCTGTCCCCAAAAGACATGAAGGCAGTCTTGGCTTGGCCGGACTCCAGCTGTTCAAGGGCGCGTTTCTCCGCAATGCAGCTGTAGCCGCGGCTGCTGTCTTTGTTGGACACCGGGCCGGAGCCGATCAAGCTGCCGGCGCTCAAGGCCCTTGTCTTGGCGGCTTGGGCGATCAGCTGGCCAAAGTGGAAAGTCATTTCCGGCCCGGCCTCGCATTGACCGACCTTGCGGCCGTTCCACATGGTCTGCAAGGGCAGATCGACGCGGCCGCCGCGCCAGGCCGCGCCCAATTCATCGGGCGTCACCGCCACCGGGCTGAATGAGGTGGCCGGCCGACTGTGAAAGCGGCCCTGCGCGCCGAGCAGACGCAGCGTCCAGCCATTGGCCAACATCAACAAGCGCACCCCTTCCAAGGCCTGGCCGGAACTGACGCCTTGCGCCACATCGCCGGTGACCGCCACCACTTGCGCCTCAAAGTCGATACCCATGGCCTCGGAGCCCACGCGCACCGGACTGCAGGCACCCAGCAGCGAATCACCGCAGCCCTGCCGGAGCAAGGGCTCCAACGGCAGTTCTGACGCCGGCTCATTCGGCGCGGTTCTCTGCAGTAGCTCCAAGTGATTCAGATAAGCCGAACCCTCGATGGACTGAAACGCTCGCGGCAAGGGCGCCAAGCATTGCTTGGGCTCAAAATTGAAGGCGTGGCGCAGGCGGCCATGGTTGAGCCCGACGTACAACTCCTCCAGCTGCGGCGCCAGAAAGCCCCAGTCGTCGAGCACTTGCTGCAGCCGTCCCGCGATGCCGCTGGCGTAATGGGCCTGGCTCAGATCACGCGAAACAACAACCAGTTGGCCGTCACGCGATCCATCGTTCAAGGTGGCAAATTTCATCGGGAAAAGAGAAAAGCAGCAAAGCGATGGCAGCATTGTCCAATGCGCCGCATGATTTCGCCTTCCCCCCGTCAAACTTCCCGACCGATGCCGCGCAGCACTTCGCCCGCTCAACGCCAAGCCGCCGTGGTGGCCCTGGTGCTTAGCGTGGCCGCCCACGCTCTGTTGCTGTTCCCGCGCTCAGACCAAGCCATAAGCACGGCCAGCGCCGCCCCGACGCCACGCCAACCTGGGCTGCTCACGCGAACCCTGACGATCGAGAAGGTGCCAGCGCCGGCGAGTCTGCTTGCCTCCACCCAGCCTCGCCAGATGCCGTCCGAAGCAATGGCATCGCGCTTGACTGGCAGTTTGCCCCCGTCGACGCCGAGCGACCAAGTCTCAAGACCCGAGCCGAAGCCGCTCAGCGCGGAACGAACCGCGCCGCCTGAAGCTGCCCCTGCGACTCAGCTTGCACCAGCTGTCGAGTGGCGCTTCTTGCTGCTGCAAGACGGTCGACAGGGTTTGGCGCGGCTGAGCTGGCTTCCCAGTCCGGATGCCAGCTACCAGTTGCGACTGGATCGCCAGCTCGAGGGTCGCGCCCTGCCCGCTTGGCGCAGCGAAGGCAAGGTCGGGCCTGAGGGCTTGTTGCCCGATCGCTTCGCGCAGCAACGTCGCGGTCGCGATGTTCAGGCCACCAACTTCCGTCGTCCTGAAGGCCTGATCAGTTTTTCTACCAGTGCCGAGGTCATGGAGTTGCCTGAGGGCGTGCAGGACCGTCTCAGTTGGTGGTTCCAACTCGCCGCCATGATCGACGCCGCGCCTGACCGCTACCTTCAGGGCAGCCGCTTGCACATGCCCGTGATCGGCCTGCGCGGAGAGGCCCGCAACTGGGCGTTTGAGGTCATCGGCCCTGAGACCCTGGATTTGCCAGACCGGCCCGCCCTGCCAACACTGCACCTGCACCGTCCGCAAATTTTTGCTTACAGCGGCGAAATCGATGTCTGGCTGGACCCCGCCCGCCGCCACCTGCCGGTGCGGCTGGTTTACAAGCTGGCCGACGAGCGCAGCTGGGAATTGTTGCTGCTGGACGAAGGACTACCACCCTGAACAAGGGGGAGGGATGTCGTTATCTTTTGACACTTTAGACACGAAAAAGAGACAAGGAATCCCCCGAGAAGCCCGAAGTTCTGCCACTATTTATTCACGGCCAAGCGCTCAAGGTGCCGATAACTCTTGAAACTGACGCTGCTGGCCGCAGTTGATGCTGAAAGGAGCCGCTATGCACATGCTTTACAACTCCCCCAGCTTCAGTGTCGTCAAGTTCGACGTCCAGGTGACTGAGCCCGTGCCGGGGGAATTTTTACAAGCCAACCCCGAGTTGCAGCTGCACCGCGGAGGCTATGAGATCGTCGACAAATTCAGTCGCAAAGAAATCTTCATCGAAGGCGCGCTGGCCCAGCAGTTCCAGGACGGCGTCGAAGCGCTGATCGAGCAAGATCCCAGCGAAGAAGACCTGGATGATTTCATCGAAGCCTATGCCCGCATGGGCCATCAACCGGTGGTGATGCATTAAGTCCCCCCATTAAGGCTCTTGTCCTCGGCGCGCGGCTGGGACAAGATGGGGCAGCGTCACGCAGTCTGTGACGCACGAGACTGCGAGGAGCTGCCCACCATGGTCAAGCGTTTGGCTGACGCGCGTGTCCTGCCCTCACCGGGCCTCAAAGAGGCGCCGGTGCTAGACCGGATGTGCACCCAGTTCGTACTCACGCTGACGGTCAAGCACGCCGGGCGCTTCAATCTGCGTCGCGACTTCAATGGCTTGCTGTCCTTCACCGGCCGTCACTTGGTTTGGCCGCTGCGCGTATTGAGCCGGCTGCGCGAATACCTGGAGCAACGCTGCCAGGGCAATGAGCTCTGGCTCGGGCAAGCCGATCTCAGCGATGAAGCCTTCTTGCAGCGCTATGGCGTCTGGAGCGGCCCGTACTCGGAAGCCACGCTCTTCTTCTACCTGGACGAATACGTCAAGGATGCGCCCAAGGACATGATGTCCCTGCTGGCCACTACCAGCGAATGGCTGGACCGCCAACTGAAGCGCGAATCGACGCTGGTTGAAACCAATATCGCCGCCTTGGGCACGCTCTTGCAGCTGAACCCGGCCGAGCGCGCCTTGCTGCTCTACGGCACGCTGGCCCGCTACCAGCGCGAGCTGCGCGGGGCGCTGGTGGAGTTCAAGGTCAACACCGCCCAAGAGGCTTTTGCGGCGATTGCCGCGGTGGCCGGCGTCAATGCCCAAGAAGTGGCCGAGGCCTTGCGCGCCGGCTCGCGGCTGGAGCGCATCGGCATGGTGGAGAACCTGATCTCCGAGCACAACATCACCGATC
>NZ_JBMLSK010000078.1:0-2395 GCF_049240545.1 Roseateles sp.
GTTCGTCGTATTCTGCCTCGGCCTCCATCGTGGCGATCTTCTGGCCGTGGCGCGGGTGTTCCATGTAGATCAGGGGCACAGGTCGCCTCCAGGTTGCTGGCGCAGGTACATGTGGAAGTTGCCCGGGTACGACTTGTCCGCGCTGTGGTGGTCAAGCTGCAGGTCCGGCACGAGCCAGGCATCGCCGCCGCATTCTTCCCAGCGCCGGCAGAAGGCGTAGTCCTCGCCCCACCACACGCCCTTGTGCGCGCCGTGGTTGAACAGATCCACGCTCAGGCGGTACTTCTCGCCGTAGCACAGATCCGGGTAGGAGGTCATAAAACGGTCCACAGCGGCCGTAGTGACCTTGAGGAACCCTGCGGGCAAGAGTCGCGCTTTGATCGCGCCATCGGCCCGTACAACGGGCGTGCCGGCAGGCGTGCTGTGGATGGTGCCCATGTAGGACACCTCGTCAGCCTTGAACCGATAGGTGCCGCCGACGACGTCACCCGGGGTTTCAATGAGCGTAAGCAGATCGGCTGGCCGCCAAGACAGGTCGTGGTCGATGAACACGATCACGTCTGCCTTGGCGTCCAGCGCTTTGCGCAGCATGGTTGCCCGTGCCGCGCTGATGTACGGGTTGCCCACCTCGTTGACCATACCCTCGTCCCAGCCAGCGGCTTTGATGAGGGGGATGGACGCCTCCAGACTGTCCAAGCACTGCTGGTACGGGCGTTTGATGGTCGGAACGCAGAAGACAACCTTGGCCATGTGTCAGTGACGGCTTACGCCGCGCCCTTCCACAGGCCAACGCCGGTCAGCGTTGCGCTGACTTCGGCGGCCCAGGCAGCGAGGTTGGAAGCCACGCTGATGTAGGACGACGCCGATACAACGGACGCAGCTTGGATGGCCGCAGCGCGTTGGGTGGTCGGCGTGGTGCCGTAGAAACCGATGGAGCCGGTTGCCGACGGCTGGACCTTGACGGGCTGACCCGAGCGACCGACGTTCAGGGTTTCGGCGGTGTTACCGTCGCCGATCTGTTCGCCATCACCGATCTTTGGAGCTTCGAGACTGGATGCAGACATGATGTTCCTCTCTGCCGCTTACGCGGCACCTTTCCACAGGCCGAGGCCCGTGAGAGTGGCATTCACCTCGGCGGCCCACGCCGCAAGGTTGCTGCCGACAGTGATGTACGACGAGGCGCTGACGACAGAAGCCGCCTGCACCGCTGCCGCACGCTGAGTGACGGGCGTCGCGCCGTAGAACGCGATCTTGCCACCGGCACTGGGGAGTGCCCCCAGTGCGCAGTCGTCAAGATCCTGGTCCGTGAACGCTACACCAATGGGCTTGGTGAAGGACATGGTGGATCACCCCCAGAGACGGACAGCCATCTGCGGCCGGATCACGCTGTAGCCGTACAGCACATCGATACGACACGGCATGCGGTCGTTGTTGATGTCGTACTGGCGCACGATCCGCATGCTGATCCCGTTGTGGACCTTGCGCGAGGCCATGTCCACGCCGTTGGGCAGCAGCAGGTCCGCCGTGGCGAACGTGATGGCGTCCTTGTGGTAGATCAGGTTCTGCGGGTACTGCGTGGAGGCAGAGCCGAGGAACGTGACCGTCTTGCCGGACACCGGGAACGAGTCCACCGTTGCGAGCGCCTGACCCGAGGTGTAGATCGCCGGGCTCACGCTGACGGTGTACGCGCCAGCCACCGCGGTGGCATCCGCCGTCGCCACGAACTGCTGCAGGGCGCCAGTGGACTCGCGGGTCTGCGGGTTCACGGCGTAGCAGTCAGCGATGGTGAAGACGTCGCCCTTCTTGATGGTCTGCGTGCCGGTGCCGGTGATGGCAATCGTCGTCGCCCCTTGGGTTGAGACGGTCGTCGTCACGGTATGGGCGCCAGTGCGCGTGCCCGTGGTGTGCTGCTTGATGGACTGCGACATGTTGATCTCGTCGTAGCCCAGCACACCCTCGCCCATCATGCCGTTTTTGAACTGGCGGGAGATGGTTGAGGTCGGGTTGAACAGGCCCTTCATGCCTTCCACCAAGCCGGCGTTGGCAGCGGGGTTCACCGTCGCGTAGCGCGGCGACATCAGCGCAGCCGACTCGTTGAGCTTCTGTTGGCCCTGCAGCAGCACCAGGCTGGTAGCAGGCGTCGTGCCGGGGGTGCCGACCGACTGGAAGATGCTCTGGAACGAGTTGGCGACGTCGGCGTCGATGCTGGCCGCAAGCTGCGACACGCGCGGCTTGAGGATGCGGTCAGCGAAGTCGTCCAACGACAGAGCCATTTCGGCGGAGGTGAAGTTCACGCCGATGTGCTTCTGCGAGGCGACGGTCAGCGTGGTGTACTGCTCGTTGACCTCTTGGACGCCCAGCGCGGCGCCGTTGGTGACCAGTGCGCGATCCGGCA
>NZ_JBMLSK010000079.1:0-25625 GCF_049240545.1 Roseateles sp.
GACACCTGTTCGGTGAAGTCGCCCTTGAGCAAATGCGGGGCGCCGCAGGCGAATTCGACGATGTCGATGCCGCGCGCCACTTCGCCCAAGGCGTCGGTGAAGACCTTGCCATGCTCGGCGGTGATCATGGCCGCCAACTCGTCCTTGTGGGCATTCAGCAGTTCCAAGAACTTGAACATCACACGTGCGCGGCGCAGCGGCGGCGCATCAGCCCAGGCCGGGAAGGCCGCCAGCGCGGACGCCACGGCGGCATTCACATCCTCTTGGCTGGCCAATTGCACCTGCCGAGCCACCTGGCCGGTGGCCGGGTTGTAGACCGCTTGGCTGCGGCCCGAGCTGGCTGCTTGCGGCCGGCCGTTGATGAAGTGGCTGATGTCTTGGCTGCTACTGTAAGCGGCGATCTTGGGGCTGTTCATGCAAAAGTCTCCTGGGAATGCGCTGCAGTCTAGGCAGGCGCAGCGCCCTTGCCAATCCAGTTTTGTCGATTTGATTGTTCAATAATGTGAACAATCATGAACAAGAAAGCAGCCGAACTTCGACAAGACTTGCTGTGGGGACAATTGCATGCGCTGACGGTGATTGCCCAACTCGGCAGCTTCACCAAGGCGGCGCAACGCCTTGGCCTGTCCAAGGCGGCCATCAGCCAGCGCATCAGCGAGCTGGAACGCAGCATGGGCGCGACCCTGGTGGCGCGCACCACCCGATCGGTGCGCTTGAGCGAAGCCGGGCTGCGTTTGGTGGAGGACACCGAAGCGAGCTTTGCCCACATCAGCCGCACGCTGAACGCCACCCGCGATGCGGTCGGGCAGGCACGCGGGCTTTTGCGCGTGACCGCGCCGGTGGCATTGGGGCGGCAACATATCGCGCCCGCCCTTCGCGCCTTTTTCAAGCAGTACCCCGAAATCCGCATCGAGCTGGATCTGTCGGACCGCTTGGTGCCGCTGGCGCAAGAAGGCTTCGATTTGGCTGTGCGCCATTGCTCGGCGCCGCCGGACAGCCATGTGGCCGTCAAGCTTTGCGCTTCACGTGCGCTGCTGGTGGCCAGCCCCGGCTATCTGAAACAGGCCGACTCCATCACGCATCCGCAAGAATTGAGCGAGCACGCCTGTCTGCCCTATCTGCGCCCCGGCCCGGCCGTTTGGTTGTTTGAGCATCAAGCCGCGAGCGATGAGCCACAACGCCTTCGCGTCCCTGTGCAAGGGCCGCTGCGCGCCAGCAACAGCGAGATCTTGCGGGACGCCGCCCTGGACGGCTTGGGCCTGACCCTGCTGCCCGACTTCAGCGCCGCCCCCGCGCTGCAAAGCGGCGCCTTGGTCGAAGTACTGCCCGACTGGCGCCCGGTCGGCTTTTTCGGCGACGCCATTTACGCCGTTTACCCCTGGACCAGCCACACGCCTCGACCCCTAAGGCTCTTGATTGATCATCTGCGACAAGTGTTGTCGCCAGGATTCTTACTTGAACGTTGAGCGGCGGGTGCCAAGTGCCGTCAATGTGAGCCCTCGACGACAAAGCATGAACGTGCCGGATCAGGACACTTGGGGGCTCTGTGACGCGAGGTTAAGGAGGAGCCCCAGGCGAAGCCGGGGTCGGGGGACAGGAGCGGCGCAGAGTCCCCAAGTGGCCTGATCACCGACCAACCCCAGAAACCGTCAAGTCCGGACATTTGCTTCCCTGCCAAACCACCAAGCCGCAAAAAAAACGCCCGCCTGGCAAGCCAGGTGGGCGCTGAAAGTCCTCGAAAGGACGTCGTTGGGATCGGTGCAAGGCACTGGTTGCATGTCTTGCTTGGGTCCAACTGTAGAGACATGACCCCCACCCCACCATCCCCACCAAGTGGGATGCCCAAAGTCACACGCGATGACATCAGGGCGAGGCTTTGCCGGCAGAGGCGGTTCGGCGGGACAATAGGCTGATGAACCAAGCCAAGCCTCCACGCTCTTTCTCGCCCCGCCCACCAGCGCCATCTCGCGGCTCGGCGCAGCGCGCTGCACCTGCCCGCAAACCCGCCAACGCCCAGCCCACGCCTCCCGCGCCGCTGCGCCCGCTGGACGAAGCCGAGATGGATCAGCTGCAAGACATGCTGGACCGCGTGCCTGCGCCGCTGGAGCCGCTGGATGTCAGCATGCTGGACGGTTACCTGGTCGGCGTCTTGTTGCAGCCCAAGGCCGTGCCTACTTTTGAATGGTCCCGCCATGTGTTGGACAGCGAAGAGGGACGCAGCCCGCCCGCTGGCTTCGACAGCAAGGCTTTGATGGCGCTCGTCAAGCGGCGCTATCAGCAATTGAATCAGGCCATCACCCAGCGCCAATGGTTTGACCCCTGGGTGTTCGAGTTGGCCAGTGAATATGAAGACGATGAAGAGGGCGACGCGGACGAGTCCGATCCCTCCGAGGTGCTGTTCCCCTGGGTGGCTGGCTTCTCGCTGGCTTGCGAGTTGTTCCCTGACCTGATGCGCAAGAACGCCGCCGACCTCTTGGAGCCACTGGCGGCGATCTTTCGCCACATCGACCCGGAAGACCTGGAAGACGCCGACGACTTGCTGGAAGAAATCGAGTCGCTGGAGCCGGCCGCCAACTTGGAAGAAGCGGTGGAAAGCCTGGTCAGCGCCTGCTTGATGTTGGCCGATGTGTCGCGCCCGCAAGCCAGGCCCGAGGCGCCGCAGCGCCCACCGGCGCGGCGTGGGCCACCGCCGCGCGGCCGCTACTGATCAATCCATCGGCAGAAAGACAAGCCTCTTCAAGCCCGGCGACGTCGGGCAAGCCAACCCACCACGCCCAGGCCGCTGAGCAGCATGGCGTAGGTGGCGGGCTCAGGGACCGCCGTGGTGATGTCGCCGGCGAAGCCGTTCCACGAAATCTTGCCGCCCTGGTTCAGCTGATTGACCAGCACCGAACCCTGGATGGTGTTGAAGTTATTCAGCGTCGCATTGGGCGCCAAGATCACGCCACCGAATTGATTGTGGATGGTGAGATCGGTGGCTTGATGGAAGTTCCAGATCACCTTGCTGCCCAGTTCGGAGGCGCTCCCGTTCAAGAAGTTGCTGGCGAAGTCCAAACTGGTCTCATCCACATTGAAGATCACCGTATTGGCGCCCTTCAGGTCGAAGGCGAACTCGCCTTTGGAGAAGATCTGCTTGTCCATGCTGCTCAGGTCAAACACCGCCAGGCCTTGGCTGTTGGCCACTGCACTGAAGGTCACGCGGTTGCCTTGACCGCCATCGCTGATATTGACCGTGCTGCCGGTGCTGGCCAATTGACTCAAAGAGGTGGACAAGCCTTTGATCGAGGCAGCGAAGTCCGTGCTGTTCGCGGCCTGGGCTGCGGCGGTCGCTTGACTGAGCTTGCCGCCGTTGAACTGGTTGTTGGCGCTGGGGCCGGCCACATAGCTGGGGCCATTGAAATGGTTGTTAGCAGCCCCGCCGAGCACCGAGCTGCTGCCTTGGTTGACGATGCTATTGCTCAGGCTGCCCATGATGACGGCGCCCTGCCCGTTCACCTGCATGCCGTTGGCCGAACCCATGACCGTCAGCCCGGCATAGTCAGATGCTCCCATCGCCCCCGGTCGCGTGCCAAAAACGCCCCCATTCAAGCTGCCACCGATGAAGCTGCGGCCATCCACTTGCTGGTTGTTGGACGTCGCATTGCCCAAGGTGACCAGATTGAACTGCGTCAAGATTTGCTGCGCCGACAGGGGCGCAGCTGCTGAGGCGGGCGGGGCAAGAGCCGTCAGCGTCACAAAAGAGGCGAATGCGAGGATCGTCGTTTTCATGCAACTCCTTAGGGTGGGTTAACCCTGAGTTTGCCTGAGTTTCAATCAATCCTATTGAGAGCTACATCTAAAAATGCTAACCAAGGTAGCGTGACAAGCCAGCGTTAGCTTCAGTTCAACGGCGTCAATTCATTGGCCAAACAAGCGCGCCGCATGCAGACCCAAACCCGTTGCGACGGAGGCAAAGCGGTCGCCGCGCACCTGCACCGCCGCCGGGTAGTCCGCAGCAATGCGCTCGGCCAGCAGGCGCAAGCCGGTGGAGCCGCCGGTGAAGTAGAGCGCATCGATTTGCTCGGGCTTCAAACCCGCTTGAGCCACTGCATCGCGGCCGGCCTGGGCGATGCGGTCGATGTCCGCGCCGATGGCGGCCACGGCCACCGTTTCGGTCAGCTCGATTTGCAAGCCGTTTTCCACCACGCTCAGGTCGATGAGGGTGTCGCCGCCATTGGCGACCGCAATCTTGGCCGCCTCGGCACGCGCGGCCAACTCGTGGCCCAGATGGTCTTCCACCACCGTCATCAGGCGCTGGTGGTGCTGCAGATTGCCGTAGAAGCTGCGCATATTGCGCAACTCTGCGACCCGCAGCGGGCTGTACACCGTGTTGATCAAATGCCAGGTGGCAAGGTCGAAGTACACGCCGCTGGGCACTTCGCGCGCCGGTGCGCCCGGGCGCTCGGGGCCGAAAGAACGGTAGCCGAACTCGCGCAAGACGCTGGCGAGTTCGACATGACGGTCAAAGTCGGTGCCGGCGATATGGACGCCGTGATTGGCCAAGATGTCATCGCGCCGGTCAACGCGCTGCATGCGCTCCGGGCCCACGCGCACCACGGAAAAGTCCGAAGTACCGCCGCCAATGTCGGCGACCAAAACAATCTGCTCACGCTCGCTGTGCTGCTCGAAGTCAAACGCCGCGGCAATCGGCTCGAACTGGAACTGCACCTCGTCGAAGCCCACGGCACGCGCCGCTTGCTCCAAAGAGGCCTGCGCCGCTGCGTCACGGGCGGGTTCACCGTCCACAAAAAAGACCGGCCGGCCCAGCACCAGCTGATTCAAATTCAGCGCCCGGCCCTCGGCTTGAGCCGAGTTCATAGCCGTCTGGCGCAAGCGCTTCAGGTAGCCGGACAAGATGTCCAGGTACTTGACGCCACGGCCGCCGCCCACATCGGTGGTTTGGTCGATCAAGCCGGAGCCGAGGATGCTCTTCATCGAGCGCATCAAGCGCCCGTCGACGCCCTCGACATAAGCCGCCACCGCCGCCCGGCCAAAGGCACGTGGCGGGCCGTCGGCATCGTGGCGTCCTTCAACGAAATAGAACACCGCCGTTGGCATGGTGAGCTGGCCGGCTTCCAACTCCACCAGACGCATGCCGCCGCTCCCGTCTTGCTTTGCAATCGCAATGGCGGAATTGGAGGTGCCAAAGTCAATGGCACAAAACGAAGGAGTGAGCGGCGTGGAAGGCATGGCGGGCTGCGGCGAGAGGGGCGCGGATTGTAAGCGCCCGGGCCTCGGCGCCCGCGTGGCTATCCCCTAAGGCTCGCGGGTCAAGCGCCGTAGAAGCCGAAATCCAGCGGTGGCCGACGGCCAGCCATCAGCTCGGCCATCGCATGGCCGGAGCCTGCGCCATGCGTCCAGCCCAGGGTGCCGTGGCCGGCGTTAATCCACAAGTTCGAGGCCTTCTTGCTGCGGCCGATGTAGGGGATGTTGGTGGGCGTGCTGGGGCGCAACCCGGTCCAGTAATTGGTTTCGCTCAGATCGGCCACACCAGGGAACAGCTCTTCATAGCGCTTCACCAAGGCCTCGCAGCGCACCCGCGAGGTTGGCCGGCTGAGGTCGGAGTCAAAGCCGCAAAGCTCGGCGGTGCCGGCGATACGGATGCTGTCACCCAGGCGAGAAATGGCGATCTTGCGGGTGTCGTCCAGCAAGCTGACGACGCTGGCTTGCTCGGGCTTTTTCAGCTTCATGGTGGCCGAATAGCCCTTGGCGGGGTAGATGTTCAAGAACTCGCCCAAGGGACGCACCAGGGCCGGCGTGTAGGAGCCCATGGCCGCCACAAAGGCATCGGCCTTCAGCTCGCGCTTCTTGCCACTGCGCACATCGGCGATCTGCACCGCGTCGACGCCCTGGCCGCTACGCGACAGCTGCAGCACTTCATGCTCGTACAAGAAGGTCGCGCCGCGCTCAATACAGAGCTTGGCCAGTTTCTGTGTAAACACACAGGCATCGCCGGATTCGTCGCTGGGCGTGAAGGTGCCGCCGTGGATATTGCGGCCAAAGGTCGCCAGGGCCGGCTCGATCTTCAACACCTCCTCGCGGTTCAGCACGCGGCGGTCCACGCCGTGGCGACGCATGATCTCGGCTCCGGCCGCGCCGGCTTCAAAGTCGGCCTGCGAAGAGAAGAAATGCAGGATGCCGCGCTCCAGGCGGTTGTACTCAATGCCGGTCTGGGCGACCAGGCCCTTCAGCGATTCATGACTGTAGCGGCCCAGTTGCACCAGTTGCTCCACATTGCGCTCGAAGGCGGCGGTGGTGCACTGGGTCAAAAAGCTCAGGCCCCAGATCCATTGCTTGGGGTCGAGGCTGGGGCGGAAGAGCAGCGGCGAGTCGTCGCGCAAGAGCCACTTGGCCACCTTGAAGGGCGCACCCGCATTGGCCCAGGGCTCGCAAAAGCTCACCGAGATCTGCGCGCCATTGGCAAAACTGGTCTCCAGCGCCGCATCGGCCTGGCGGTCCACCACCGTCACCTCATGGCCTTGCTCCAGCAAATACCAGGCTGTGCTGACACCGATGATGCCGGCTCCCAATACGACGACTTTCATAGCGACTCCAGCCAGCCCAACGCGGGCCACTCTTGTTTGTAAACCCAGAAGGGGTATCGGCCAAGCCCTGCCTGCACTGCAGCCACTTGCACCAGCGATTGGGGGCGGATTGTCGACAGGCTCCGGTGAAACCAGAAGGCGAATTAATATTTCTCTGGATACATTAGCAAGACTTATGAAAGACCTTGATTCAGCCGGCCTCGATTGCTTGGCGGCCCTGGCCGATGAGCGCAGCTTTGAGCGCGCGGCACAGCGCCTCAACATCACCCAAAGCGCTATCTCGCAACGCCTGCGCAGCTTGGAGTCGCAGGTGGGGCAGTTGCTGGTGGTGCGCTCGCGGCCCTTGCGGCTGACGGAGCCTGGCAAGGTCTTGCTGCGTTTTGCGCGCCAGCTGGCCGCGCTGCGCACCGATGTGGCCCGTGAATTGGGTGCGCCCGCCGCGCCGAATGAGCGCATTGCCATCGCCGTCAACGCCGACAGCCTAGCGACCTGGGTGCTGCCGGCGCTGGATGCGGTGGTTCAGCAAGGCTTGGAGCAAGGCTTCGGCCTCGAACTGGTGGTGGACGACCAAGACTTCACCCACGACTGGCTGCGCCAAGGCGAGGTGTTGGGCTGCGTCAGCACGGTACGCCAAGCCTTGCGCGGCTGCCTGGTTCAGCCATTGGGAGTGATGCGCTATGTGGCGGTGGCCAGCCCTGACTTCATGCGCAAACGCCTGCCTGAAGGGCTCAATGAAGGCAACTTCGCCAGCACGCCCTTCTTGGTCTTCAATCGCAAGGACGACTGCCAAGTGCAATGGGTGGCCAAGGCCTTTGGCTTGCGCTCGCCCAGGCTGCAAGAACGCTATGTCCCTTCCAGCGAGGCCATTGTGCGAGCGGTCTGCAAGGGCTGGGGCGTGGGCGTCGTGCCGGAGTTGCAGGTCCGACCGCTGATTGCCAGCGGCGCACTGTTGGCGCTGCGGCCGGACTTGAGCGTGGACGTTACGCTCTACTGGCATCAATGGAAGCTGGTCTCGGATCTCTTGGCCGCGCCAACGCGCGTGGCTCTGTTGGACCAGATCGGACAAGCCTTGGCGCAAGGTGCGACGGCGGCCCTGAATTACTGAGTTTCTAAACGCGCTGGCTTGCCCAGCATGCGCTGCTGCACCGCCGATGCGGAATCGGCAGGCGCATGAACGACCTTAACGGACTGAGCGGCCTGAGGCGTCGTCGAGACAAGCGCCACACGGTAAGGGATGGGTGCCTCACGGGGTGGGGCCGAAACCTTCTGGTCCACCAGGGTGCCCAGCCAGATCGCGCTGATCACCACCAAGGCAATGACGCTTGATGCCAGGAACTTCAGAATCAAGGTATTCATGGCGCTCCGTGACAAATTGAACAAAAGGAGGCGAAGAATACCCATCCCAACGGCCTAGTTCAACCCTACCTTAGTGGGATATTGGGTCTTTCCCGAATCTTTACAAAACAAGCCTATACAAAGGCGAAGATCGACACCCGGCGCGCTCGAAGACACCCAAGCCTGACGTGACTTTTCTCCAACTGGGCACCATAAACCACCCAGTTCGGGGGTTTTGTTGCAGGGTCTTCACGCACACTATGAATCCTGGCGATCTGGCCAGCCCGATTTACCCGAGATGCGAGGTTTGATATGCGATTCGCCCCTGCATTGCGCTTCTTCCGTCGAAGCCCGGCTCCCTCGCTCGATCAAGACCCTGCCGACCTGGGCACGGCTTTCGGTATGGAGGCCAGCTTGCAAGACGGTGATGACTACCGAGCCAGCGTCACCGAGGTGGAATTGGAATCACAGCGCGCGCGCCGCGCGCTGGAATCACCGCTCGCTTGGTTGTCCAAGCGAAACAGCTGAGCGGGCGCTCAGCGAATCAGCAGCACCGGTGTGCTGCAATTGGCCATGACCTTGGTGGCAACGGAGCCCATCACCAAATTGCCGATGGCACTGTGACCGTGCGAGCCCAAGATGAGCAGACCAAACTTGCCTTTCTCGGCAGTTGAGGCGATGACATCTGCAGCGGGGCCAACTTTGTTGACGAAATCGGCTTTGATCCCTTGCTTGGAGAAAAAGCTGCGAACCGTCTTCAGCACTTTCTCGCCTTCATCGGCATAGTAGTTCTTCAACAGTTCCTTCTCCAAGACCGCAGCGGCGCGGGGAGGCACAGCGGGCACTGCATGCACAACCGTGAACTGGTGGGAGTCACCGAGCCACTCTTCATGTGCCGCCAGATAAGCCAGCATGCGCTTGGTGTAACTGCTTCCATCAACGGCAATCAGGATCTTCATCGTGTTCTCCTTTATAGGGCGAAGTGCCTCTCTGGCAGTTTGACACAGTCATGAAGTCCCCCATTGACATCCATCAAGTCCGAAAAGGCCTCGGGGCGAATACCTCAATGGTTTGCTTGGGCTGAAAGCGCGCCGGCTCGCCCTTGCGCAGATGGCCGCGCGCATTGCAAAACACGCGCGTGGGCACGCCTGTTCCGGCCTCAAACCAATAATCATGCTGGCAATGCAAATGCCCATGCAGCCACAAACGGGCCAGCGGCAAGAGAGCCTCGTCGTTATTGCAAAAGCTGGCCGTGCCGGGCTGGCGCCCATAACGCGGGTCCGCGCTGCGCAGGCTGGGTGCGAAATGAGTGATGACCACCGTGGCATCCCAATGCTCGCTTGTTTCTCCAGCTTGCAGCTCGCTGCTTAGCCAGTTGAGACAAGCCAAAGCTTCTTCGCGCACCGCCGCCGCGTCAAAGGGCAAGCCATGCCGAGTGGCCGCCATGACGCGCTGAAAATAGCCGGCAGCCCGCATGGCGCGCTCGCGCTCGGCCGCGCCGAAAACATCAAAGTCACTCCAGCGCGTGCTGCCGACAAAACGCACCCGCCGCCCTTGCGCATCCGTGAGAACGCGGGCGGCGTTGTCAAGCAAAACAAAGCCCAGCTCTTCAGAGAGGGCTCGCAAGCCCTCGCGGGCTGCCTCGAAGTCACGGCCGTCGTATTCATGATTGCCCGGCACAAAAAGCACAGGCACTGGCCAATCCCGAAAACATCGGAGACCTTGCCATGTGCTGTCCACATCGCCTGCCAGAATCAACAAGTCAGCTTCGGACGCCACCTCGGGCTCAAACGCTTCGGTCTCCATATGGAGATCCGAAAGCAACTGCACCCGCATCAGTTAGCGCCGTGGCACTGCTTGTACTTGCGACCTGAGCCGCAGTGGCAAGGGTCATTGCGGCCGAGCTTGGGGCCTTCGCGCCGCAGCGTCTCGACGCGGTAGCGTTGCTCTTGGGTCAGATCACAGAGATCCGCGACGGTGACGACCAGCTCTTCGATCGCATCATCGACATCCTTGAGCGGGTGCTCACGATCCAAGGTCGCGACGACTTCCTTCTCTTCATCGGTCTCGGCGGGCAGATGGCGATACAAGCGGGCCAGCGCCGCCATGACCGCGTCATCCGGCATGTCCGACAGCTCGGGGAAGCACAGCGTCGCATGCTGAAAACCTGCCACCCAAGGCATCAAGGTGCGCGAGATCAAGCTCATGCCGTCATAGGTCGCACGCGCCTGACGCTCATCGGCATCCAGTTCTTCGTCGGTGGCCTCAGATTTTTCCGGCGCGTCATCGAGATCCAGGACAACTGGATCAAACCAGCCGTCTTCCACCATGGCCCGGTTCAGCGCCGAATGGCGGCGCTCCACCAATTCGCGGATGCGTGCCAACCAAGTAGCGTCGACATCATCGGGCAGCACGCCTCCGTCGTAGTCGAAGATATTGGGAAGCCACTCGTCGATCTCGATCAGACGGGGTTGCACCAGCACGCCGCACAAATAGCCGTCCAGCATGGAGGCGTCCAGCGCCTGCAGAGGTTCGGGCGTGGTGGCCAGCAGTTCATCGAGTTCGGCAAACTCGGCATCGGTCAGGTCTTGTGTACTCATGGCGCGATTGTCGCCTCTGTTGTCGTCAATGCGCCAGCCTGAGCGATGCGAGCGGCTTCGATCAGGCGCTCGCGCATCCATTGCTGGGCGCTGCGGCTCTCGCTGCGCAGGTGCCAAAGCATGTCCACATGCACTTGCGCCAGCGGCACAGGCAAGGGTCGCTCCAACAACTCGGATTTGTAGCCGGTGGCCTCGACAAATGAAGCCGGCAAGACCGTCAAAAGATCGGACTTGGTCACCACCCGCCCAGCAGTAAAGAACTGATTGACCGTCAGAACAATGCGGCGGCTGCGGTTGAGAGCACTCAGTGCTTCATCGACAAAGCCATGCGGCCGTCCGGAAAAGCTCACCAGCAAATGGTGGGCAGAGCAAAAGGCGTCCAAATCCAGCGGCTGCTCGGCCAGCGGATGGCCACGCCGCATCACGCAGACATATTCGCTGTCGTAAAGCCGATACTGGCGAATCACCGACTGCCCGCCTTGCGCGCGCAAGGCCGCCACTGCACCAGGAAAGTAGCCCACCGCGAAATCCGCTTCGCCTTGGTCCAGCAAGGCGCGCGGGTCGCGGGTGGTCAATGGCAAGACATGGACATTGGCCAAGGCCTGCACAGCTTCGAGTTGCGCCACCAAGGGCGGCAAGAGCAAGGCGGCTGTGGCGTCCGCCATCGCAATTCGGAAGGTGTACTCCTCTTCGGCCGGGCGGAACTCCCCCGGTACCAACAGGGCCTGGAGGCGCTGCAAGATCAAACGCACCTCCGGCCACATACCCTCGGCCCGCGACGTGGGCTTCATGCCAAAGGCTTGGCGAACAAAGAGCTCTTCCCCCAGCGCCTCGCGCAAGCGCTTCAGCGCATGGCTGACTGCCGGCTGCGTCATCGCCAAACGGTTGGCGGCCCGCGTCAAGCTGCGCTCCGCCATCACCGCATCAAAGACTCGCAGCAGATTCAAATCCAAATGGCGAAAGTTCATGGCCCATGCATGCAGTGACGCATTGTGATATTCGGCCTGTTTATATATCTAATTCAGAACATTCATTGGCGTAATTACTAGGGTTTACCCGATAATTCATCCATCGGGCCAAGAGCCCACCCCAATTAGGAAAGTTCCATGAGCGTCGCTACCCAAACTTTTGGTCTGCCCATGTCCCGCAGCATCCGCCACGGCGGTTCCTTCACCTCCATCGGCGCCCGCCTGTGGATGCATCTGATTGCCTCGGCCAAGGCTCGTCTGGCTGCGGCCGCCGATGCTCGCGCCGAGCGTGAACTGCTGGCCCTGGCCCAGCAATACGAAGCCAGCATGCCTTCGTTTGCCGCTGAGCTGCGCGCCGCCAACTGCCGTCGCTGAACGACAAAAAGTAGCGCCTCCGAACAGGCGCTACAGGCGAAAAAAAGCCCGCTGCTTCAGCGGGCTTTTTTCTTTGTCGGTCTTCTTCGCTCAATTCGCCTTATTCGGCGGCGAGGCGAGCTTCGATCTTCAGTTTGGTCGCAGGCAACTCAGCCGGCAAACGATAAGCCAACTGCTGGAACAGCTCTTCATGCAGCTTCATCTCGACGGCCCAGGCAGCCTTGTCGATATGGGTGGTGATGTTGAACTGCTCCTGCGTGAAGTCCAGGCCATTCCAGTTGATGTCTTGGTAGCGCGGCGTCACGCCAAAGGCATGCTCCTCGCCCTGACCGGTGCCTTCCACGCGGTCCAACATCCACTTCAGCACACGCATGTTCTCGCCATAGCCGGGCCAGACGAACTTGCCATCGGCGCCCTTGCGGAACCAGTTGACGCAGTAGATCTTGGGCAACTTAGCGCCAGAAGCCTGCAGCTTCTTGCCCATATCCAGCCAATGCTGGAAATAGTCACTCATGTTGTAGCCCATGAAGGGCAGCATGGCGAAGGGGTCGCGGCGCACCACGCCCTGCTGACCGGCTGCAGCGGCAGTGGTTTCCGAGCCCATGGTCGCGGCCATGTAAACCCCTTCGACCCAGTCGCGCGCCTCGGTCGCCAAAGGCACGGTGGTGGAGCGGCGACCACCGAAGATGAAGGCGTCGATGGGCACGCCGGCCGGGTTGTCCCACTCAGCATCCAAGGCCGGGTTGTTGACGGCCGAGACGGTGAAACGGGCGTTCGGATGCGCCGCCTTGGCGCCGGTTTCCTTGGCGATGGCGGGCGTCCAGTCCTTGCCTTGCCAGTCGATCAGGTGAGCCGGCGGTGTGTCGGTCATGCCTTCCCACCACACATCGCCCTCATCGGTCAGGCCGACGTTGGTGAAGATGACGTCCTTGTTCAGACTGGCCATGCAGTTGAAGTTGGTCAGCGTGTTGGTGCCCGGCGCCACGCCGAAGTAGCCGGCTTCCGGATTGATGGCATACAAGCGGCCATCAGCACCCGGCTTGATCCAGGCAATATCGTCACCGATGGTGGTGACCTTCCAGCCATTGAAGGCCGCTGGCGGAATCAGCATCGAGAAGTTGGTCTTGCCGCAGGCGCTGGGGAAGGCCGCCGCAAAGTGGTACTTTTTGCCCTCGGGTGAAGTCACGCCCAGGATCAACATATGCTCGGCGAACCAGCCTTGGTCACGCCCCATGGTGGAGGCAATGCGCAGCGCGAAGCACTTCTTGCCCAGCAAGGCATTGCCACCGTAACCGGAACCGTAGGACCAGATTTCGCGGGTTTCGGGGTAATGAACGATGTACTTGGTCTGGTTGCAAGGCCACTTCACATCGGCCTGACCCGACTGCAGCGGCGCGCCGACGGTGTGCACGCAGGGCACGAAGACGCCGTCCTCACCCAGCACATCGAGCACGGCACGGCCCATGCGGGTCATGGTTCGCATATTGACGGCCACATAGGGGCTGTCCGACAGCTCAACGCCAATATGGGCAATCGGTGAGCCGATCGGACCCATGCTGAAGGGCACCACATAGAGCGTGCGACCCTTCATTGCGCCCTTGAACAAGGCCGGTGTTCCGTCTTTCTGACCCGTTTGCAAGAGCTGGCGCATCTCGGCCGGAGCCATCCAGTTATTGGTCGGGCCGGCGTCTTCCTTCTTGGCCGAGCAGATATAGGTGCGGTCTTCCACGCGCGCCACATCGCTAGGGTCGCTGCTGGCCAGGTAGCTGTTGGGGCGCAAGGCCGGATTGAGTTTCTTGAAGGTACCGGCCGCCACCAGCTGAGCGCAAAGGCGGTCGTACTCGGCTTGGCTGCCGTCGCACCAATAAACGTCGCGCGCTTCGGTCAAGGCGGCGATCTCGGCCACCCAAGCAATCAGGCGCGAGTGTTTCACATAGGCTGGCACATTCAGGCGAAGGCCTTCCATCACGGGTTGGTTCATAGCAGTTCCCATCAATATAAAAGCAGTATTGGGTCAAGCTCGTAAGCAAACACTCACCTCAGCGATAAAAACCGCTCTCGGGATTGACCCAATGCCACTCTTCTTTCGGCTCGTTCCGACCCACCACACCGATCGGTTCTGCCGTATCCAGCCCACAAAGCCTCGGCACAAGCTTCACGCGAAGCGCCTCAAGAATTTGTACGCCCCTGAATTGTCACCCCAATGTAACCACGCCGTAACTTGCGAGGAACCCGAGGTTATGCATTTGCCGAATGGAGCCATGCCTCCGCGGGGAAGAAAGGTAGAAAATGGACGGCAGACGAGACTTTTTCACGCCTATTGTGCTTGCCCCTTACCCGAGCTCACAGGTGGGCACGGCCACATTCCTGTGCGCAACTTGCCCCAGGCTGGTGCGATGAATGCCGACGTCCCAACGCACTTGCTTCCGCAACGGAGGCGGCGATGCCTGCTGCTGTCGGCGGCAAGTCCAGGCGCAAAAAAAAGCCTCAGACCTTGAGGCCTGAGGCTGTGAATCCACCTTCGAGACGGTGGAGGAGACAACTGATTACCCACGTATTCAGCACGATCTGTGCCAGCTTTTTCCGACGGAAGCAAAGTCCGTTCAGCTACGAGGCCAAGCCGCGTTTGGGCTCGCTAGCGACGCCGCAGTTGCGCCAAGGTCCACTCGGGCAGCAACAGCAAGTAGCCTGATGCGAAAGCGGCCTCACCTTCCCACAAATAGCGCATGCTCATGCCCCAAGTCCAGTCCTCGGGCACCTGGGTTTGATAGCGCGAGGCGTCCAAGAGTTGGTGAGTTGCGCCAGGGAACACCTTGACCGCATGGTGCTGCTGAACCAGAACTTGGGCGGATTGGTCGATCGGCCCGGCATGCAGCAGTTGGGCGTAGCGCTGGGCGGACACCATCGCGTCCACATTCAGATCCTGTTCGCCCCAGACCGCGAGAAACGGCACCTGCGCCAACAAAAGCCCCTTGCTGACGTCGGCCTGCCGATTCAAAGCCACAAAACGATATCGATCACGAGGCAGCGGCTCGCTGTTGGCGCCCGACGGCGGCGGCTTCACTCGGGTATAGATAGCCAAGGCTTGCAAATAATCTGCTTGGCTGAGGGCCAGATCCGCTTGCGGTGCGCCTTGTTGCCAAGCCAAGACCTCCTCGGCGGCTGCATCAGCAATACCTTGGCGCTGCAGGCGCTGGCGCGCGAAGTATTCACCTTGCGAGGCCCAATCGACGGCACCGCCCACGGTGATCAGGAATGCCGGAGCTCGGCTCTGCCACTGTGCCGCCTCGGCCAGAACCCACGCGCCTTGTGAAAAGCCGATCAAGCCCACGCCCTTCGGGTCCACATCAGGTCGTTGCACCAAGAGTTCGACCGCGACTGCAGCCTCATCGGCGCGCTGGCGCATGGTCTGGCCCATCCAGCCCCCCTGGCCTTCATCGCGTGACTTCCCCGTACCCGGCTTGTCCCAGCTGAAGCAGGCGATGCCGGCCTTCAAAAAGGCATTCATCACCAAGGTGTACCTGTCCAAGCCCCGGTCTTGGGGCCCGTCCCCATGAACGAACAAGACCACCGGGTGCGGCCCGGGCCCTGCCGGCAAGAGCAAGCTGCCCGACAAGTGCTGACCTTCATGCGTGAAGCTCAACTCCAATTGCCGATCGGCCTTCAGCTCGTGCGGGGCCAAGATCCACCAGAGGGCCAAGATCGCGCTCAAGCACAGGGCGGCCAAACTCAGCCAAAGAGAACGAGGCACAGCTTGGAAGGTCGAGAGGTCTAATTTCACAGCAAAAGGAGAATTGATTGAGACGAGCACTGCATGGGCATCCCTTCTGACTCGCCTTCGATGGGAAAGCCCATGGTCCTGAGTCAGAGTCCATGCAGCCCTCGATTGCATGCAAGCGCCGGCAGGATAGCGGATCAACGCTGCAGCGCCGAATTCAGCACAAGAACCCCCACTCGCCTTCTGCCCTGCACTCTTGGGCGTGAGTTGGCCTACATTGAGCACATTCGCACCGACTGTTCACCCGTCAATGCCCACCCCAGCGTTTCACAGCCGCCACGCAGTTCAGCTGATCGCATTGGTCACAGCACTCACCGGCTGGAATGCGAGGGCCGAGGACACCATCAAAGTGGGCGTGATGCACAGCCTGTCGGGCACGATGGCCATCTCCGAAACAGCGCTGAAGGACACCGTCCTGATGGCCATTGCTGAAATCAATGCCCAAGGCGGCGTACTCGGCAAGCCACTGGAGGCCGTGGTGGTGGATCCAGCCTCCAACTGGCCCTTGTTTGCCGAGAAAGCTCGCCGGCTGTTGACGCAAGATCGCGTCGCGGTGATCTTCGGTTGCTGGACTTCGGTGTCACGCAAGGCGGTGCTGCCGGTGCTGGAGGAACTCAACGGCCTGCTCTTCTACCCAGTGCAGTACGAGGGCGAAGAACTGAGCCGGCAAGTCTTCTACACCGGCGCGGCACCCAACCAGCAAGCGATTCCAGCGGTGGACTATCTGATGAGCCCGGCCGGCGGCGCGGCCAAACGCTGGGTGCTGCTGGGCACCGACTACGTCTACCCTCGTACCACCAACAAGATCTTGCGTGCCTACCTGAAGACCCGGGGAGTGAAGGACCGCGATATCGACGAGAAGTACACCCCCTTTGGCCACAGCGACTACCAAAGCATCGTGGCCGATATCAAAAAATTCTCGGCCGAAGGGAAAACCGCCGTGGTGTCCACCATCAATGGCGACTCCAACCTGTCCTTCTACCAAGAACTGAGCAAGGCCGGGCTGAAGGCCAAGGACGTGCCCGTGGTGGCCTTCTCGGTCGGCGAAGAGGAACTGCGCAGCCTCGATACCAAGCCCTTGGCGGGCCATTTGGCAGCGTGGAACTACTTCATGTCCATCAAGAGTCCGGCGAATGCCGACTTCATCAACAAATGGACACGCTATGCCAAGGCCAAAGGCCTGGCCGGCCACAAAGACAGGCCGCTAACCAATGACCCCATGGAGGCCACTTACATCGGCGTCCATTTGTGGAAACAAGCGGTCGAAAAGGCCAAAAGCACCGCGGTCGATCAGGTGATTGCGGCGATGGCGGGCCAAACCTTCCGCGCGCCCAGCGGCATCACCGTCAAGATGGACGAGAAGAACCACCACCTGCACAAGCCGGTGTTCATCGGCGAGATCCAGGCCGGCGGGCAATTCCAGGTCGTCTGGCAAACACCCTCCCCGGTCAAGGCCAAGCCCTGGAGCCCGCTGCTCGAGGGCAATGCCAACAGGCCCGACGCGCCGGCCCAGCGATAAAGCCTTGCCGGAGAATCGCGGCATCACCGCTCTTGTACGCCCAGCCCCGGTCAAACCATGAAACTGATCAGCATCAATATCGCCAAAGCCCAGGACCTGCAGACCTTGGACGGCCAGACAGTGGCCAGCGGCATCCGCAAACAAGCGGTCAGCGGCACACAAGAAGTGGGCCCCATGGGCTTGATCGGCGACGAGCAAGCCGATTTGAGCGTGCACGGCGGCCTGAGCAAGGCGCTTTATGCCTACCCCCAGGAACATTACGCCTTCTGGCAAACCGTGCGCGGCCAAGCCAAGGCGGCCGGCTGGGAGCAGCCGCTGCGACAGGGCGCCATGGGCGAGAACCTCACCATCACCGGCTTGTTGGAGAAAGACGTCTGGATCGGCGACCTGCTCCGCTTTCCAGATTGCGAGCTGCTGGTCAGCGAGCCGCGCTTTCCTTGCTTCAAGTTCAATGCGGTGATGGGTTTCAACAAGGCGGTCAAGCTGATGAGCGAGAGCGCCTGGTGCGGCTTCTATCTGGCCGTCAAAAAGCCCGGCAGCATCACGGCCGGCGAGCACTTTGAGCTGCACCCCGGCCCGCGCGAGGTGTCCATCACCGAGCTGTTTCGCGCCAAGGCCCGTCGCGGCTGAAAGCAAGCATCGCCCGCGCCCTTACAGGAACGGGTAGTCGGTATAGCCCTTGGCGTCACCGCCATACAAGGTCGCCCGGTCGAGAGGCTGCAAGGCGGCGTTGAGCCGCAAGCGCCGCACCAAGTCGGGGTTAGAGATGAAGTCGCGACCAAAGGCGACCGCATCGGCTTGGCCCTCGGCCACCGCCCTCAAGGCCATCTCGCGGGTGTAGCCGTTGTTCACCATCCAGGGGCCGCCGAAGCAGCGGCGCATGGCTTGGTAATCAAAGGGGGCAATATTGCGATCCCCGCCAGTCTGACCTTCCACCACATGCAAAAAGGCCAGGCCCAGCGGCGCCAGTTGCTCGGCCACATGGTTGAACAAAGCCTGCGCCTGGCTGTCGGGGCCGGCATCGTTGCTGGGCGTGACCGGGCTCAGGCGCAAACCGCTGCGACCCGGGCCGATGGCCGCAGCCACCGCCGTCATCACCTCGACCGTGAAGCGCGCACGGTGCGCGATGCTGCCACCGTACTCGTCGATGCGGTCATTGATGCTGTCTCGCATGAACTGATCGAGCAAATAACCATTGGCGCCATGCACCTCGACCGCATCAAAACCGGCCTCCATCGCGCATTCAGCCGCGCGAGCAAAGCTGGCGACCACAGCCGGGATCTCCTGCGTCGCCAAGGCACGCGGCGTCGACACCGGCACGAAGCCACTGCCGGTGTAGGTCTGCCCCTTGGCCGCTTGCGCGGTGGAGGACACCGGCGCGCGCCCCTCGGGCTGGAACATCACATGCGAGATACGCCCCACATGCCAGAGTTGCGCCGCGATCTTGCCGCCCTCGGCATGCACCGCGTCGGTGACGCGCTTCCACGCCGCCACCTGCTCGCGACTGTGGATGCCGGGGGTATCCAGATAACCCTGGCCCTCGGGGCAGATTTGCGTGCCTTCGCTGATGATCAAGCCGGCCGTGGCCCGCTGCCGGTAGTACTCGACCGCCATCTCGCCGGGCAGCAGCCCCTTGGAGCGACTGCGGGTCAAGGGCGCCATGACGATGCGATTGGCCAGCGTCAGCGAGCCGAGTTGTAGGGGATCAAAAAGATTGGGCATAACAGCCAGCGCCTTATCAGAACGAATTCAAAACCGAGCCAAGCTCAAACGGGCGCCCAGCGTAGCGGGTTCCAGAAAAGTTTGCAGCGGCCACCATTAGACTGGCAAACCCACCGGCCTCCCCATCTCCAACCCAGACCAGCACCGGCGATGAATCACCCTTCGAGCACCGCTTTCGACACGCAAGCCCCCCTCAACGCTGAGCGTCGACAGCGCCTGCTGCAACTGGGCGGAGGCCTGCTGATGGCCAGTCCCCTCACCTGGGCCGCGCCGGACAAGCCCGCCCCAGCGGCGGCATCAAGCACAGCCAACCCCGTCATCAAGGTGGGCCGGCAGCAGGCCGTGAAAACCTTGGCCGCTGCCGCCAAACTGGCCCGCGACGGCTCGGTGATTGAAGTCGACGCGGGCGACTACCCCGCCGATGTGGCCGTATGGCCGCAAAGCCAGCTGAGCTTGCGCGCGGTGGGTGGGCGCGTGCGCATGCTGGCCAACGGCGCGGCCGCGCAGGGCAAGGGCATCTTTGTAATGAGCGGTGACGCGGTCAGCATCGAAGGCTTTGACTTCATCGGCGCGCGCGTGCCCGACACCAATGGCGCCGGCATCCGCTTGGAGCGCGGCAGCTTGAGCGTCAAGGACTGCTCCTTCAGCCGCTGCGAAATGGGCTTGCTGACCAATAACGACCCCAACACCCAGCTGGATCTGCAGGGCTGCGAATTCTCATTCGGCGAGCGCCCCGGCAGCTTCAGCCATTTGCTCTATGCCGGCAACATCGCCAAGCTGTCGGTCACGGGTTGCTATTTCCACCATGGCATGCGCGGACACCTGATCAAAAGTCGCGCCGCGCTGAATCACATCTTCTACAACCGCCTGACCGATGAAATCGGCGGCAGCGCCAGCTATGAGTTGGAATTCCCCAACGGCGGACAAGCCTTGGTGATCGGCAATCTGATCCAACAAAGCTCGGGCTCGGACAACTCGCACATGGTGTCCTTCGGCGCCGAGGGCTACACCTGGCCCAAGCAAGAGCTGCAGATGATTCATAACACCTTGGTTGATCTGATGCCGACCCAGGGCGTCTACCTGCGCGTCAAGCCCGGCCCCGCCAAGGTGCGCTTGATCAACAACCTTTTGGCAGGCAACCGGAACCTGAAGACCGAGAGTGCCTGGGAACAGGCCGGCAACCACCTGATTGATCTGGACGAATTCGTGCTGGCCATGCGCGAGAACTATGCGCTGCGGCCCAACTCGCATCTGCGCGGCAAGGCGGTCGACCCCGGCGCGGCGCTGGGCATGGCCTTGCGTCCGACACGCCAGTACCAGCACCCCCGCAGCACGATGGCCCTGCCGCAGCCGGCCCGCCATCCGGGGGCGATTCAGCTCCCCTAAAGCCGGCTCGGGCTCGCACGCGGGCGCCCGCCACGCTACAGTTCGCACATGCTCGCCTACCGACACGCCTTTCATGCCGGCAACCATGCCGATGTTCTCAAACACCTGATCCTGACCCAGGTGCTTCGCTATATGGGCGAAAAAGACAAGCCCTACACCCTGGTCGACACGCACGCCGGCGCCGGCGGCTACTCCATCGAAGGTCAGTACGCTCAAAAGAAAGGCGAGTATGTGCACGGCGTCTCGCGCCTGTGGGACGCCAAAGACCTGCCCGAGCCGCTCGCCCACTACATGGAACCGGTGCGCGCCTTCAACACCGACGGCCAACTGCGCCAGTACCCCGGCTCACCGGCCATTGCCAACCTGCTGATGCGCGCCGACGACCGGCTGCGCGTCTACGAGTTGCACCCCACCGACTTCCGCATTCTCGAAACCTATCTCTCCACCCGCCCCAACACCCAGGTCAGTGACAAAGACGGCTTCACCGCGCTGCGTGCCGAGTTGCCGCCGCCCTCGCGCCGCGCGGTGGTCTTGATGGACCCCTCGTATGAGCTGAAGACCGACTACGCCAAGGTCGTGACGGCGGTGCGCGAAGGTCTGGAGCGCTTTGCCGAAGGCGTGTTCCTGATTTGGTATCCGCAACTGCAGTTGCTGGAGTCGGCCCAGCTGGCGCAGAAGCTGAAGGCCGCCGCCGATGCCGGCGCCAAGAAGGGCTGGCTGCATGTGCGCCTGACGGTGCAGCAGCAAGCCGATGTGCGCGGCTTCGGCATGCTGGGCAGCGGCATGTTCGTCATCAACCCGCCATTCACCTTGCACGATGAGCTGCAGGCCTGCATGCCTTATCTGGTGGACAAGCTGGGCCAATACGACGGCGCCAACTTCCTGCTCGAACAGCGCACCTCCTGATTCGACGCGGGCTTCGCCCGGTTCACCCGGGCTTTCACCGCATCGCTTGTCATCATCTTGGCGTTAGGCTTGTGCCTTTGGCCCAAACTTGGGTCCTTCATTGAACGCAAGCATGAACTTCAGTTCCGCCGCCCTGGCCCGCATCATTCCTTTCGCAGCCTTCATGGGCTTGTTGGCGCTGCGGGGCTTTCTGCCCGAGAACCAACACCTGGATCCCCGCTGGATTTACGGTCTGAGCGTCTTGGTGGTGGGCGGCTTGCTGGCCTGGTATTGGCGCGAGTACGGCGAACTGGTGCGGCAAAACCTGCCGAACCGTCGCGAAACGCTGTGGTCGATCGGCGTTGGCCTGATCGTCTTCGGGCTTTGGATCCATCTCGACGCGCCCTGGATGCAACTCGGCGAGCCCACCGCCAGCTTTTTGCCGCTGGACGCCGAAGGTCGGCTGATTTGGTCCCTGGTTGTGCTGCGTTGGATCGGCGCCGCCCTGATCGTGCCGGTGATGGAAGAGCTGTTCTGGCGCAGCTATCTGATGCGCTGGGTTGAAAGCCCCAAGTTTGAAACCGTCGACCCCATGCGGATCGGGCTCAAGGCCATCGTACTCTCAACCTTTGTCTTCATGCTGGCGCACACGCTTTGGCTGGCCGCCATCATCGCCGGCCTGGCCTATGCGTGGCTTTATGTACGGACCGGTAAGCTGTGGACCGCCGTCATCGCGCACGCCGTGACCAATGGGGTGTTGGGCCTGTGGGTGATACACAGCGGCCAGTGGCAATTCTGGTGAAGCCGGCGTTTAACGCAGCGCAAGACCTGACCCTGTTGCCCTCTACTTAGCAAAGCAAAGCCTTCCTCCATGAGCTCACCCACGCCCGAACACAGCGGTCAATTTGCGCTGCTGAAGCAGCGCCGCTTCGCGCCCTATTTCTGGGTGCAGTTTCTCAATGCGGGCAATGACAATCTGTTCAAGTTCCCGCTGATCATCCTGATCACCTACCAACTGCAGCTGAGCTGGTTGCCCGCCTCGCAAGCCGGCCTGGTGGTGAATGCGCTGTTCATCCTGCCTTACGTCTTTTTCTCCGCCACCAGCGGCCAACTGGCCGACAAGCTGGAAAAGCACAAGCTGATGCGCTTTGTAAAGTCGCTGGAGATCGCCATCATGGCCCTGGCGGCCTGGGGCTATCTGACGACCCATGTGCCCGTGCTGCTGCTGTGTGTCTTGCTGATGGGTTTGCACTCCACCCTGTTCGGCCCGGTCAAATACGCTTATCTGCCGCAACAGCTGAACGAGCGCGAGTTGATGGGTGGCAACGGCATGGTGGAAATGGGTACGTTTGTGGCCATCTTGCTGGGCCAGGTGGTCGGGGGTCTGCTGATCGCCATGCCCGAGGTGGGCGCCCGCAATGTGGCCATCGCCTGCTTGCTCGCCGCCATCCTGGGTCGGCTGCTGGCCCAGTACATCCCGCCCTGTCCCGCCACCGATCCGCAGCTGAAGATCAACTGGAACCCCTTCACCGAAACCTGGCGCAACCTCAAACTGGCCCACGAGGTGCCGGTGGTGTTCCGCTCCCTGCTGGGCATCTCGTGGATGTGGTTCTTTGGTGCCGTCTACCTGAGCAACTTCCCGGCCTTTGCCAAAGAGGTGTTGCACGGCGATGAACAGGTCGCCACCGTGCTGCTGGTGATGTTCTCGCTGGGCATTGGCGTGGGCTCTTTGTTGTGCGAGAAGCTCTCGCGTCAGCAGGTGGAGATCGGCCTGGTGCCCATCGGCGCCATCGGCATGACGCTGTTCTCGGTGGACTTGTACTTCGCCTCGCGAGGCCTGTCGACCCAGCCCGATTTGATGGGCATGGCCGCTTTCTTCAGCCACAGCGAACATTGGCGCGTGCTGGCGGACTTAGGCCTGCTGGCCTTGTTCACCGGGCTTTACAGCGTGCCGATGTATGCCTTGATTCAGCTGCGCTCGCAACCCACGCACCGGGCCCGCATCATCGCGGCCAACAATATCTTGAACGCTTTGTTCATGATTGCCAGCTCGCTGCTGGCCGGCGTTTTGATGGGGCAGGCCGGCTTCACCATCCCCGAGCTCTTCCTCGCGGTGGGCCTGGCCAATCTGGTGGTGAGCCTTTATGTGTTCATCCGCGTGCCGGAGTATTTGCAACGCTTTGTCGCCATTCTGCGGGGCCGCCCCGGCGAGGCCTGAGCGCCTTCAAGCAAGCGGGCGTTGAGCTCTCAGGGCGCGCTCAATGCGCGCCGTGACAGAGCTTGTACTTGCGCCCACTGCCGCAGTGGCAAGGGTCATTGCGTCCCAGCTTGGGCTCGCTGCGGCGCACGGTCTGGGGCTTGGTGAGCGGGCTCGGTGAGGCCCCTCGGCGCTCCAACCAATAGCGATGAATCAGCATCGCATGCAGCGCCAGGCCCGCAGCGGCCTCGTCATGCTCGGCGTCGCTGGGCGGATGGCGCTCCATGACTTGCCAGCCTTCCTCGGTGCCGTAGCTCAGGATGGTTTGAAACCAAGCCGGCTGCTCGATTTGCAAGGGCAACCACGCGGCCTGATCCAGGCTCATGCCCAGCAGATAGCCCTTGCACCACTCGTCCAGAATGAAGACCTGACGGCCGTCGTCCACCTCACGACATCCCAGCAGCGGCTCATAGGCACAGTCGGCCGACATCAATTCGGCCGCCGTGGCATTCCACTGCTTCATCAGCAAACTCATGATCTGCTGGACCTGAGCCGGATCTTTGAGTGCAGGCTTTTGTTCACCCTGCTCAAAATCGAAAACCCAAGCCAAGGCCTGGGCCGGGCTGATCAGATTCGGGCCACTGACCAAGGCACAGAAGAAGCCGTCGATCATGGACACGTCCATGGGCTGATCCAGACCCGAGTCCTCGGCGAACAAAAAATCCTCGATCAAGTCGATGTCGTCGAGCGACCAACCCAGTTCCACATTCAAGGACTCGGACATCGCGCTAAACCCCGCGCGCCCGATCCGCGGCGAATTTGAGGCGGAAAGCCTCGAAGCCCCCCACATCCAGCGCATCCCGCGCTTCCTTCATCAGGTTCAGGTAGTAGTGCAGGTTGTGGATGCTGGTCAGCATCGGGCCCAGCATCTCGCCGCAGCGGTCCAGATGGTGCAGATAGGCGCGGCTGAAGGTCTTGCAGGTGTAGCAACCGCAGGTCTCATCGACCGGACGCTCATCCGTCTTGTAGCGGGCGTTGCGCAGGCGCAGGTCGCCAAAGCGGGTGAACAAATGGCCGTTCCGCGCATTGCGGGTCGGCATCACGCAGTCGAACATATCGATGCCGCGGGTCACGCCTTCGATCAGGTCTTCCGGCGTGCCCACGCCCATCAGGTAGCGCGGCTTGTTGGCCGGCAGCTGGTGGCCGATGTGGGCCAGCACGCGTTGCATGTCTTCCTTGGGCTCACCGACCGACAGGCCACCGATGGCATAGCCCGGCAGGTCCAGCGCGGCCAAGCCGGCCAGCGAATGGTCGCGCAGGTTTTCATACATGCCGCCCTGCACGATGCCGAACAAGGCGTTAGGATTTTGCAAACGGTTGAATTCATCGGCACAGCGCTTGGCCCAGCGCAAGCTCATTTCCATCGAGACGCGGGCTTCTTTCTCGGTGGTGATGTGGCCCTTGCTCTCGTAAGGCGTGCATTCGTCGAACTGCATGACGATATCGGAGTTCAGCGCCGTTTGGATCTGCATGCTGATCTCGGGCGTCAGGAAGAGCTTGTCGCCATTCACCGGCGAGGCGAACTTGACGCCCTCTTCCGTAATCTTGCGCATCTCGCCCAAGCTCCAGACCTGGAAGCCGCCGCTGTCGGTCAGGATGGGCTTGTTCCAGCTCTCAAAGCGATGCAGGCCGCCGAACTGCTTGATGATGTCCATGCCGGGGCGCAGCCACAGATGGAAGGTGTTGCCCAGAATGATCTGCGCCCCCATCTCCTCCAGCGAGCGCGGCATCACGCCCTTGACGGTGCCGTAGGTGCCCACCGGCATGAAGATGGGCGTTTGCACCACTCCATGGTTGAGCGTCATCTGGCCACGGCGTGCGTGGCCCTCGGTTTTGAGCAGGTCGAACTTCAGCATAGTGCCCCGATTGTCGCAGCTGTCATCCGGCCGTAAACTTGGCCGATCAGGGACCCGACAAGATCCAGCCCATGGACCGGACTCACTGGACGGCCTCCAGACGCCATGCGCCCATCGGTCCTTGCTTCCTGCCTGCTCGCCAGCCTGCTGTGCATTTGGCCCGCCGCCAAGGCAGTTGCTTGCGGCCCCTACACCTTGGCCTACTACGAGCTCGGGGCTCTCTACTACCGGGATGCAGACGGCCGCTTCGCCGGCATCGACAAAGACGTGGTGGAAGAGTTGTCACGTCGCAGCGGCTGCAGCTTCAAGACCGTGCGGGAGTCGCGGGTTCGCATCTGGGACCAGTTGTCCAAGCAATTG
>NZ_JBMLSK010000079.1:25725-122109 GCF_049240545.1 Roseateles sp.
CAAGACCGTGCGGGAGTCGCGGGTTCGCATCTGGGACCAGTTGTCCAAGCAATTGCTGGACTTGAGCGTTTCGGGCATCTGGACCCCCGAACGCGACAAGTTCGCCGTTTTCTTGCCCTACTTCCAAACCCGCAACTACGCCCTGCTGCGCCAGGACTTGAGCGAAAGCTTGGCAACGCCTGAGGCCTTTCTGGCCGAGGGCCAGCGCAAGGTCGGGGTGGTCAAAAGCTTCAAGCACGGCCCCACGTACGACGCTTGGTTGCAGCGCCTGCGTGATCAGCACCGGGTGGTGGATTTGGCTGATTTCGACACCGCCGTTCGCATGTTCAAGCTGGGCCGGGTGGATGCGCTGCTGGCCCTGCCCACCAGCCTGACGCATTTATTGCTGCAAGCGGGCTTGCAGCATCAGATCAAAGTGATGGACTGGGCGCCCAAAGAACGCCTGGTTCATAGCTTGATCGTCTCGCGTCAGCGGGTCAGCGAAGCCGACCGTGAGCGCCTGGGCGCGACCCTGCAAGCCATGCAAGCCGATGGCAGCTTGGAGCAAATATTCAAACGGCATGTTGGCGAACGTTTGGCGCAAGACATGCGATTCACCGAAGCCCCGTAAACTGAGTGCGACGCCTGCCTTCTTCTGCTGGCGCCAAGAGAAGGACCTTCTGATGCGCCGATTCGCTTGGCTTGTTTCGATGTTCTGCGCTGCGCTGTTCAGTCCGCCGACTCAAGCCGGCACGGTCGGCCCCTCCGACTGCGCCAGTTACACGCTGGCGTTTTATGAACACGGCGTGCTGTACTTCAAAGACAGCACGGGCCATTACGCCGGCATTGATCAGGACATCGTCAATGAACTGAGCAAGCGCAGCGGCTGTGTTTTCAAGCGGGTGCTGGAGTCACGCGTGCGCATCTGGGATCAGCTCTCACGCCAGCAGTTGGACATCAGCGTGTCTGGCATCCCCAATCCGGAGCGGGAGCGTTACGCCGAGTTCATGCTGTACATGCAGTCGCGCAACTACGTGATGATGCGCAAGGACCTGAGTAAACAGCTGAGCTCACCGGCCGCCTTTATGGCCGATATGCAGCGTCAGGTGGTGGTGGTCAAGAGCTTCAAGCATGGCGCCACTTTGGATGCCTGGCTGGAACAGTTGCGGGCCCAGCAGCGGGTGGTGGAAGCCCCCGATTTCGAAACCGCCTTGCGCGTTTTCAAGGCCGGGCGCGTCGACGCGATGTTGGCGCTGCCGACCACCTGGTCGCTGCTGGTGCGGCGCGAGGCGGCTCAGCAGCAGTTCGATCTGCTCGACTGGGCGCCGCAAGACCATATCTTGGCAGGCTTGATCGTGTCGCGCCAACGGGTCAGCGAGGCGGATCGGCAGCGGCTGCGCCAAGCCCTGATGAGCATGCGCAAAGACGGCACGCTGGACACGATTTTCAAGCGCCACCTCGGCCACGAGCTGGCCCAAGCCATGCGCCTGGACCCCGGAGTCGACGCCGCCCCATGAGTCGGCCGGCGAGAATGCGCCATGCCCTTCTCCCTTGCAGCGTCCGTCCACAGCGAAATCATCATCAAGAAGAGCCGCTTCATTGCCTGTGTGGAGTGCATGACGGACCGCCACGGTGCGACCGAACGCGTTGCTGCCTTGCGGGCTGAACACCCTGGCGCGGTGCATGTCTGCTGGGCCTTGCTGGCCGGCGGGCAATCGGCCGCCGTCGACGATGGCGAGCCCAGCGGCACGGCTGGGCGGCCGATGCTGGAGGTGCTGCGGCATCAGGATTTAGACGGGGTGCTGGCCACCGTGGTGCGCTACTGGGGTGGCGCCAAGCTTGGTGCCGGAGGCTTGGTGCGAGCCTATACCGACGCGGTGGCCCAGGCGCTGCTGAAGGCCGACAAGGTCCCCCTGATCCGGCTGAAAACCTTGCGCTGCACCCTGCCCTATGCCTTCGAGGGTTGGCTTCGGCGCGAACTGGAAGCCGTCCAGGCCCAGCATTTGCAGGTCCAGCATGGCGGTCAGGTCGAGATGAGCTTTGCGCTACCGCAGACTCAAGCCGAAGGCTTCACCGCCCGCATCAACGAAGCCGGTCGGGGACGTATCGGCTGGTTGAAGGACGACTGAGGCAGCCAGCACTCACAGCAAACTGCCTTGCTCCGGTGGGGCAGGCGCTGTCGGCGCTTTCGCCGCCTTTGGCGCTTGACGCAAACGGGCCAGCAAAGCATCGGTCTGTGCGGCAGGCTCTGGATCGAAGAGCTCGGCCTGCGGCAATCGCAGCAAGGTCTTGGCCTCGCTGAGCGGGCCGTTCAGCCAAAGATCCCAGTCCTGCGCCGCCAAAGGAATTGCGGATCGTTTGTCCTGCCGGTCTGCTGGCAGCGTGGGGTCGGGCTTGTGCAAGCGGCTGAGCAGAGCGTGCCCGTCGCAATTCATTGTCAACATTGAATAGTTGGGCAGCAACTCACCGCTGCTCGGATCCACCCATTCCGACCAGATGCCCGCCAGCGCCCAAGGTGCACCATCGGCGCGCCGCAGCTGCCACCAGATATTGCGGCCGGTCTCCCAATTCGGTTCCTGATAGCTCTGCGCCGGAATCAGGCAGCGCCGTCCGGACGCCCAGGCGTCCCGGTAGGTCGGCCGCTCGGCCACGCTTTCGATGCGGGCGTTGTTGGTCAAGATGGACCTCGAGGCCGGCCGGGCCTGTGTGGCACGCGGTGCGATCATGCCCCATTGGCCGGCGATGGCGATGCGTTCGCCCGCCGCTTGAGGCTCGCTGCGAATCAAGACACCACGACCAAAAGGGCCCACCGGGCCTTGCGGCAACTCACCTCGAACGCTGGCCCGAAAATGCCGCTCGATCTCCTCTTTGGCCGAGACATGGTAGAGATTGCACATGCCCGCCACTGTAGCGCCCAGGCCAGACCAAAGACGGGAACAGGGCCCGGAGCCTTTACCATTGCAGCCCATGAACAAGACACTTTTGAGCGCCGCCGCAGCCCTGCTGCTGAGCGCCTGCGCCAGCGCCCCGATCAGCCCTCCAGGCCTGCAAATCGACCGCAGCTACACCGCCGTCGGACAAGACAGCCGGGCGCAGTTTCTGATCCTGCACTACACCGCCTTGAATTGGGAGCGTTCGCTGCAGGTGCTGACCACCCAGCAGGTCAGCGCCCATTACCTGGTGCGCGATGAGCCGCCCAGCATCTATCAACTGGTGGATGAGAACCGCCGCGCCTGGCATGCGGGACTCAGCTCCTGGGGGGGACACACCCATCTGAACGCGGCCTCCATCGGCATTGAGATCGTCAACGCCGGCTACAACGACACACCGAAGGGCCGCGTCTACGTGCCTTACCCGCAGGCCCAGATCGACAGCGTCATTGCCTTGGTGAAGGACATCGCCGCTCGACATAACATCCGACCCGAACGCATCGTCGGTCACTCCGACATCTCGCCGGGTCGCAAGCAAGACCCCGGGCCTTTGTTCCCCTGGCGACAACTGGCCGCTGCCGGGGTGATCCCCTGGCCCGACGCGGAACAGGTCAACAGCAAATTGGCGCTTTATCAAAGCCTGCCGCCGGACGCGTCCTGGTTCCAAGACAAGCTGGCGCGCGTCGGCTACAAGGTGGAGCGCAGCGGTACGTTCGACGCCGCCACCATTGCCGCCCTGTCCACCTTGCAAACCAAGTACCGCCCCAGCGACTACAGCGGCTTTGGCGATGCCGAAACCGCCGCTCTGCTGGACGTGTTGACCTCACCCAATGGCATGTGGATGATCAAGCCCGGCCCGGAGGGTCGCGCCGAGCCCTACACCGCACGCTGGTGATCGAACGCTTCCGATACCGCCCCGCAAGCAGCGCCAGCCCTCTCTTTTGACTCTCCTGCACGAAAGCCCGCGTCCACCATGCTGACCGATTTGATTGCCGCCTCCGCCGATGATGCCGCGGTCATCCCCCACACGCCGGGCCACGCCAATATCTGGCCCACCTTGGAAGTCCCCAGCGTGGAGCCCACGCAATGGGCCAGCTTGCGCCTGATCCTGCAACAGCAGTCCCTGCCCAGCGCCATGGCCGCACCCGCCGCGCTCAGCCATGCGATGCAAGACTTCGAGCGCATCGGCGCCGTCGGTGAAATCGGCGACCCCTGGCTGGTCTTGCTGCCCGAAGACCTGAGCCTGCGCTTGGCTCAGGTGTCGGAGGACCAGATCGCGGGGCTGGCGCGCGCCTGGGCCGCCGCCGAGGTCGAGCGCCGGCCGCAGTGGAACGCCGAATTGCTGGAGTTCATGCTCAGCGATATGTCGGCCTTTGCCGCCAGCGCGGTGGCGCAAGGGCATCGGCTCTTCCTCTGGATCTGCCCTTAAACACAAGGAGTGCCGCCCATGGGCCAGTTCGCTTTTCTGAGTCAGAACGCCTTCTTGGCGGTGCCCCGGCATGAAGCGGCGCGGCCTTTTGCCGTGGCCGGCGTGGCCTGGGACGGCTGCGTGACCAATCGGCCCGGCGCGCGCTTTGGGCCCAGCGCGATTCGTCAATCCAGCCAGATGCTTTGCGAGGGCATTCACCCCCTGTTCGACACCGCCCCCGATTCGGTGCTGACCGACTTGGGTGATTTGGTCTTGCCCAACACCAGCCTTGAAGGCATGCGCGCCGCCATGATGCCGCTGATCGCGCCGATGATTGCGCAGCACCACATGGCCTGGCTGGGCGGAGACCACTCGATCACCCTGCCCTTGCTGCGCGCCTACAAGGCGCACTTCGGGCGGCCGCTGGCGGTGATTCACTTCGATGCGCATTGCGACACCTGGGAAGACCATTTCGGCGAGCCCAGCGGCCACGGCACCTGGGTTTATGAGGCGATTCAAGAAGGCCTGGTCATCAAGGAGTGCTTTGTGCAGTTCGGCATCCGCTCGGCCGGCGTGCGCGAGGCGCGCGAGTATGTGGCCGACCAGGGCGGCCTGATCTTCAATGCCCGCGCCTTGCGTGGCCTGGACAACCCGACGCAGCTGGCACCGCTCTTGCAACAGGTGCGCGAGCGCATGGCCGCGCACGGCCACCCGCCGCTCTATCTGAGCCTGGACATCGACTGCCTGGACCCCGCTTTCGCCCCCGGCACCGGCACGCCCGAACCCGGCGGCATGAATACCAACCAGGTCTTCAGCATCCTGGAAGAGCTGGTGCCGGCGCTGAACTTTGTCGGCATGGACTGTGTGGAAGTGGCGCCCGCTTACGACCACGCCGAATTGACCAGTTATGCCGCCGCTCAGTTCGTCTGGACCTATCTGTGCGGCAGGCTGAGTTCAAAGCAGCTGCCCGCGCCAGGCTGAGAGCGGACCCGCAGCTGACCCTGCATCACGCCATGCACCAGGTTGTGACAGATATGCAGGCCCAGGCCGCTGCCGCCCTGGCCGAAACGGGTGCTGAAGAAGGGGTCGAAGATGCGCGGCAGGTGTTCGGTCGCAATGCCTTTGCCGTTGTCGATCACCTGCAGCAAGAGCGCATCGGCTTGAGCTTCGGCGCGCAGCCGAAGCCAAGCCAGCGGCAGTTTGGGGGACGCTGAACTCCGCACCTCAAAGGCATGCAGCAAGGCATTGCCCAGCAGTTGCAGCAGCACCTGCTGCAAGGGACCGGGATAGCCTTCGAGGCGCAGATCTGCATCGACCTCCAGCTGCATTTGCACCCCCGCCCGCTCGGCCTGCTCGCGCAGGGCCGACAGCACCAACTCGCACATCGGCCGCAGCGCAAAGACCTGCAACTGCTCATGCTTGGGGTCGGCCGCCACCTGCTTGAAGCGCTGCACCAACTCAGAGGCCCGATCCAAGCCGCGCAGCAACAAGGCGCTGCTTTCGTTCGCATCCGCCAGGTATTGGCGCAGGTCCTGCAGCTTGACCGCGCGCGCCTCCACTTGCTGGCCAAAGCCGACGGTGCGCTCCTGCAAGGTGCTGGCCGCCAGCAAACAATTGCCAATCGGTGTGTTCAGCTCGTGGGCCACACCCGCCACCAAGCTGCCCAAGGCCGCCAGCTTTTCTTGTTGCACCAACAAAGCCTGGGCATCGCGCAAACGCTGGTGCGCGGCGGCGTTGTCCAGCGCAATCGCGACATAGGCGCACAGGGTGCGAACCACCAAGCGATCACGCGCGTCGTAGCCCGCGCTCGGCCGAGGCGGCAACAAGAGTGCGCCCAGCAGCCTGTCGCCCAAGTGCAAGGGCACGCACAAGCCGGTCTGAAGCACCGTCTCATGCAGCGCCACGGTTTCACTCTCTGCGGCCAGGGCTTGCGACAACAAGGCCCGTTCCTCGGTCTGCAAGTCCGCTGCGGCGCTCGGCTCGGCGGAGGTGGGCCCCAGGCGCCGCAGTCCCAGCACTTCCCCCTTGGGGCCCAGCTGCGCCAAGGCCAAGCGGTCCAGCCCCAACATCAGCAACAGCGATCGCGCCAGGGCCTGCAACACCGCATCAAACTCCAAGGAGGCGGTGATGTCCCGACCCATCTGGCTGAGGTGCTGCAGCGTGTCCATGCTTTGCTCCAGCGTCTCGGCGCGTTGCGCTTGCTCCGAAGCGAGCTTGCGCAGGTACTCGGTCTCTACCCGTGCACGCTCGGTCTGCTGCATGACTTGCAAAACCATCAAGCGTTTGCTGGCCATCTCGCTTTGAATCAGTTGGCGCGCCTCTGCCGCTTGGCGCGCCAGCGCATAGGCCTGGGCCATATCGCCTTGGCAGGCATGCGCTTGCGCCAACAGATCGATCAACTCGCCCGGCACCCGAAAGCCGGCGATGCTCTCGGCCAGCCTCAGCGCCTGGTGCAGGAAATGCAGGCAGGCTTCGGCGCCACTGGCGACGCCGGCCGGCCGCGGCAGCGCATGGGCCAGATGCAATTCAGCCAGGGCTTTCAAAGACTCGATCTGGCGCAAGACATGCTGGCTGCGCTGCGCCAGCAGCAGGGCTTGCTCGGCCGCCTGCAAGGCCTCCTCAAAACGCCCCAGCGCCGCCAAGGCCTGCGAACGCCCCCGGCAAGCATTGATCTGCAGATCGGGCTGTGGGTCTTTTTCGCACAAAGCCTGCACCCGCTCAAAATGGGCCAAGGCTTGTGGCCACTGATGACGGTCCAGGTAAAGATCCCCTTGGTACTTGAGCAGCAGCCCATGGTTGCGTGAATTGGCCATGGAGGCCAAGAGCGGCTCACTCTCGCGAAACATCTCCTCGGCGGCGTCGAGCCTCCCCATGCGACGCAGCGTTTCGCCCAGCTTGCCCAACACCATGCCCAGGCTGCCCGGCCAAGCCCGGGGACGCACCAGTTGCATGGCCTGCTCCATCCACTGCAGCGCCAACTCGTGGTCGTTGAGGCTGATCAGGGCATCGGCGGCATTCATGGCGGCCAGAATCGCGCGTTGAATCTGTCCGCTGGCCAGCGATTTCTCATAGGCCCGCATGCGTTCGGTCGCGGCCAGCCCGTAGTTGCTGTCCTGCGCGGCCAGCACACCATTCAGCTCATGGGCCCAGGGCTGCACCTCAGGCGGCAGTGCGGCCAAAGCTGCAGCGTCACGCCCACCCTTGGCGCGGCCGGCCAGCGGGTCGCGAAAAGTGGTGTAAATGTCCAGCATCAGCTGCGCGACTTCGGCTCTGCAGCCGTCTCCCTGAACCTGCGCGGTCAACAGCGCCTCTTGAAGATGCGACAGGGCCAACTGGCTCAATCCCGACACCTGGGAGACGGTGGCCAGCAAGAGGCTGGCATCCGCCTGAATCAAACGGTCTGCGGCGCTGCGACCCAAGGCCTGGGCCTGCTCAGCGAGAGCTCTGGCATCGCTCACACGCGCCTGCAAGAGCGCAATTTCAGCCTCGACCAAGAGGCAACGGGCCTCTTCTCATTCAAGCAAAGGCGCCAAGGCATGCAGCTCGGCCCCGTAGCGCTGGGCGGTATCCGGTTCACGTTGACGCAAATGCCAGCCCAGCAAGCGCAGCAAGTCGCGCCGCCGAGCAGGCGGCAGCGCTGCCTGCTCCATTTCCGCCTGCAAGTCCTGCACCACTTCGTTGAGAACGAACAGCTCCATCGCCGCGCCTCCAGATCGCGCTTCAAGCGTAACCCGAAAGCAGCCTCCGGACTTGATGCAAGTAGGCTAGACCCGCCTGACTCGGTGGCCTTGGCTCAGTGCCGCTTGACCAGCCATTCCACCAAGGCATCCAGCACCGGCCGGCCACGTGCGGCGGCTTCTTCGTGGTTCACCATGGCGACCAACACCCAATTGCGACGCTGCTGGTCCTGCACAAAGCCGGCCAAGGCCACCACATTGCGCAGTGAGGCGGTTTTCAAACGCGCACGGCCTTCGACCACGCTGCCCTTGAAGCGGCGCGTCAAGGTGCCGTCCACGCCCGCCAGCGGCAGGCCGCTGATCAGCTCGGGCGCCAGCGGCGAATCCCAGGCGGTCGCCAACACTGCGGCGAGCTGAGCCGGTTTGATGCGCTCGGTGCGCGACAAGCCAGAGCCGTTCTCCAACACCAGACCGGCATCGGCAATGCCCTTGGCCGCCAGCCATTCGCGCACCACGCGCTCGGCCGCCTGCGCGGTGGTTTCGTCTGTATGGGCTGCAGTCGCGCCCAGGCGCAAATAGACCAGCCGGGTCACCGGGTTGTCCGACTGCTTGAGCGCCATGCGCAGCAGCTCGCCCAGCGGCCGATCCCGGTGGCTTGCCAGCACCCGGGCGTTGGCCGGCGTGAGACCTTCGCGCACCTCGGGGCCCAGCGTGCCGCCCAGCTCGGTCCAGATCTGGCGCACGGCCTTCTCGGTCAGCCATTGGCGATCGAGCAGGTTCAGGTTGACCCGCTGCTGGCATTGGCGCGGAAACGTGCCCTTCAGCAGCACCGTCATCTCAGCGCCCGTCGCACGCACCTCGGGCAAGCGCCAGCCCTGCTCCCAATCGACGCAAGGCTTGTCGACCAGGCTCATGCCGCTGAGGTCGAACTGCAGGCCCGGCCAAGCCGGCAGGCTGCGGGCGCTGAGGCGCTGCGTGTCGGCGCTCAACTGGTAGCCGAGCAAATTGCTGTTCAGGTGCAAGGCATCGGGGATGACGTTGTAAGGCCACTCCGGCGAGGCATCAAAAGGCGGCTGGCCGAGCTCTGGCCGCGCCGGGCGGAAGAGGCTGCGGTCCACCACCAGGCCGCCGCGCAGCTCACGCAAACCCTCTTGCTCGCGCAGCTGGCGCAGCATCAACCAGAGCGCGCCCCAGTCCAGCTCCGCATCGGCGCCGCCGCGCAGGTAAAGCGGGCCGGGCAAAACATCGCCCTGCACCGGGCCGTCGATCAGCAAATCAGTACGGCCCCGCGAGGCTGGGCCCAGCCGGTCCAGCGCCACCACTGAGGTGAGCACTTTCATCACCGAGCCGGCTTGAAACGCCGTCTCGCCTTGCAGACTCAAGACCTGACCCCGCCGGTCCAGCGGGAAGGCATGAACAGCCAGCGCCGATTCGGGCAGGCCGGTCTTGGCCATGGCCTGGCGTACCTCGGGCGGCAAAGTCAGACGCGCATGGCGGTGGTGCCCACCTGCTCGGCTGTGCTCCTGAGCACGAGCCAAACCAGGCAAAGCCAGCACGCCACCGATCAAAGCGAGGACGGCACAACGCCTGAGCGACTCGCGCATCTCCTAGGCCCCCAATCCACGCACAAAAGCCAGCAACTGCGCCACCATGGTGGCGTTGGCCTTGGGCGCTTCAATATCGCCCGCCAAGACATGCTGGCCCGGGCTCTCGCTGTAGTCCACCTCGATCAGGCATTTGTTTGCACTGCCGAAGCGAGCAAAAGCGGCGCGCGCCTGTTTCACATTGATGACGCTGTCGCGCGGCGAGACGAACATCAGCAGCGGCGCCTTGATCTGCTCCAAAGCACTGGCGCGCACATGGCGCACCAAGCTCATCATCGGCCCCAGGGCCGAGGTTGGGTACTCATGGGTCCAGACACGGGCGCGGCGCTCGTCGCGCGGCTTGAAGCGCATTTTGCCGCCGTGCACCAGATGAATCAGGGCACGGCCCCAGGACCAGTTGATCAAAATCGCAAACGGGTCTTTGGGCCCAAAGTTCGGTGACACCATCACCCAGGCTGCGACCCGCTGGCCCTCAGGCTGCAGCGCCGCCCAGGCCGCCAAGGTGGCGCCGGTGGAGCTGCCCATGACCAAGACGCGCTCTCCTAGGCGATGGCCCAGGGCCAAGGCCTCCAGCGCATCGGCCTTCCACTGCTCGACCGACATCTCGCCCATGGCCGAGCCGGGTCGGCCATGGCCGGCCAAGCGGGTGTAAAAGACATGGCCACCCAGGCCCTGAGCCAGCATCTCCGGCACCGGCGCCATCTCCTGGCGGCTGGCGGTGAAGCCATGCAGAAACACCACCGCCCAGGGCGCACGGACGCGGCCGGCCGGCCCCCAGACGATTTGCTTCTCGGCGCCTGGGGTGACGTCGGCCAATCGCGCCTCGGCCGCGGCCAGATGAGCGTCCAGCTGGTCCAGCTGGGAGGGCAAGGCGTCGACGGTTTCCGGCGGCATCAAGACCTGTTCAGCCGCTTGCAGCTAGACGCAAGCTACGTCAGGCCAAGACCGCAGCCATGGCGGCGGCCGTGGCTTCAACATTCTTGTTGTTGAGGCCGGCCACGCACATACGGCCCGAGCGCACCAAATACACGGCGAACTCGTCCTTCAGGCGATCCACCTGAGCGGCGGTCAAGCCGGTGTAGCTGAACATGCCGCGCTGGGTCAGGAAATAGTCGAAGTTGCGGCCCGGCAGCTTGGCCGTCAGCACTTCGTACAAGGCATTGCGCATGGCGTGGATGCGCTCGCGCATCTCGTTGACTTCACCCTCCCACAGCGAACGCAGGGTCGGGTCGGTCAGCACGCGGGCCACCAACTGGCCGCCATGCATGGGCGGGTTGGAGTAGTTGCGGCGGATCAGGAACTTCAGCTGACCCAGCACATTGGCGGCCTGCGCAGCATCCGGGCAGACCACGCTGAGGGCGCCGCAGCGCTCGCCGTACAAGCTCATGCTCTTGGAAAAGCTGTTGGCGACGAAGAAGCTCAGGCCAGCGTCGGCCATGGCGCGGATGGCAAAGGCGTCTTCCTCGATGCCGTCGCCATAGCCTTGGTAGGCCAGGTCCAGGAAGGGCAGCAGCTGGCGCTCCTTCAGCACGGGGATCAAGGCATCCCATTGCAGCGGGGTCAGGTCCACGCCGGTCGGGTTGTGGCAGCAGGCGTGCATCAGCACCACGCTCTTGGCGGGCAGGGTCTTGAGCGTGGCCAGCAAGTCATCAAAACGAACGCCGCCGGTGGCCGCGTCGTAATAAGGGTAGGTCTTGACCTCGATGCCCGAGCCTTCGAAAACGGCACGGTGGTTGTCCCAGGTTGGGTCAGACACGTAGATGGCGCTGTCGGGGAAGTAGCGCTTGATGAAATCAGCGCCGACCTTCAGGCCACCGCTGGAGCCCACGCTCTGGATGGTGACGGTGCGCTCGCGCACCGGATGCTTTTCGCCGAAGAGCAGGGCCTGCACCGCAGAGCGGAAATTGGCCGCGCCTTCCATCGGCAGATAGGGGCGAGCACCGGCCTCGGCCACCACGGCCAACTCGGCCTTGCGCACCGAGTCCAGCATCGGGATGCGACCTTCATCGTCGAAGTAGATGCCGATGGACAGATTGATTTTGCCCGGACGGGGGTCCTTCTGGAAGGCCTCGTTGAGGCTGAGGATGGGGTCGCCGGCGTAGGCGTCAACGTGATGGAACATGGTCAGGACTCCAGACTTGAGGGGTTGGCCGCATTATCGGCCGGCTTGAAGGCAAATCTGTGAGCAGGCTCGATCAGAGATGGCGATCAAAGATAAGCCCGCACGATGCGCTGCCAGCTGCCGTCTTCACGCATCTGCTTGAAGACCCGCTCCAATTCGGTTTGCCGACTCAACCAGGGCGAGCGCAAAGCAATCACCACATAAGGCGTTTCGCCGACCAATCGCAGCGCTTGCTTGTGCAGCGGAAATCCATGTTGGCGAACCAGAAGATCCCCCTGCCGCTCCGGCACGATGGCCAGCTCCAAGCGGCCTCGCGCCACCATCTCCAGCGCCACCCGGTAGTCGTTGACCTCTTGGCGCAGCGGGCCGGACCGTTCATCAAACGCAGCGCCGTAGCGCTTGCCGCGATGTACCGCAATGCTGCGGCCATCCAGGTCCGACAAGCGGTGCACCGGGGCCGCATTCGACAAGGCGTAAAACGCTTTGTCCTCACTCGGCAATTGCACCTCGCAGTACTTCAGGAAGCGCATGCGGTCGGCCGTCATCAAAGGCCCCAGCATCAGATCAGCCTCGCCTTGCTCCATCATCTTGAAGGCGCGGGCCGAGGGCACCTCGGCAAAGCTCAAACGCCACGCCAAGCGGCGGGCGGCCTCAGTCATCAGGTCGAAATAGAGGCCGCGAGGCGCGCCCGGGCCAAAGATGCGGTAAGGCGGATCGGCGCTGCCCACAATCCGCAACTCCGAAGGCAGTGCTGCCGGGGTCTGCGCCCGCGCGGCCAAAGTGCACAGCGCCAAAAGGGCGCAAGCCGCCAGCCCGAAGCGCCGGCGCCGAAACCCTGGACCCCATGCGCTGGACGCCAACATCCCGACCCTCCTGCAAGTTTGAACGACCCGGCGGCTCTCGCCCCCGGTCAGCTTCACAAGATCTTAGCCTGCAGGCTCGAGAGGCCAGCGCTCAATCAGTGCTGCGCTCCAGCAGCATCGCATCGCCATAGCTGAAGAAGCGATAGCCCTGCGCAATCGCGTGGCGGTACAAGGCCATGATGGGCTCGTAGCCGGCAAAAGCGCTGACCAACATCATCAAGGTGCTCTTGGGCAAATGGAAGTTGGTGATCAGGCGGTCCACCACCCGGAACTGAAAGCCAGGCGTGATGAAGATCGCCGTCTCGCGCGCGCCAGCACACAGCTCACCACCCTGCGCCGCAGACTCCAGCGCCCGCAAGGTGGTGGTGCCCACCGCCACCACGCGCCCACCGCGCGCCCGGCATGCGGCCACGGCGGCCACCGTGGCTTCGCTGACCTCGAACCACTCGCTGTGCATCTTGTGATCGGCCAGGTTCTCCACCCGCACCGGTTGGAAGGTGCCCGCGCCTACATGCAGAGTCACATGGGCGGTGGCCACACCGCGCTCGGCCAGGCTTGCCAACAAAGCCTCATCGAAGTGCAAGGCGGCGGTGGGCGCGGCCACCGCACCGGGCTCTTGCGCAAACACGGTTTGATAACGCCGCACATCGTCGGCTTCATCCGCGTGCTCGATATAGGGCGGCAAGGGCACATGGCCATGCTGCTCCAGCAGTGCGAAGGGATCGCTGGGCAGGCGCAGGTGGAACATGCCATTGTCCGGGCCGCAGCGACCCAGCACCTCGGCGTCAAAAGCGTCGTTGAAGCGAACAAAGGAGCCAGGCTTGGGCGACTTGCTGGCGCGCATATGGGCCCAGACCTCACAAGTGCCGGGGATCACCCGCTCGACCAAGGCCTCCACCGCGCCACCGCTGTGCTTGGCGCCGTAAATGCGGGCCTTGATGACCTTGGTGTTGTTGAAGATCAGCAGATCGCCGGGGTTCAGCAGATCGGGCAGTTCCCGAAAAATGCAATCCACCGGGCTGCTGCTGCGGCCGTCCAAGAGGCGCGAGGCGCTGCGCTCGGCGGCGGGGTGTTGAGCGATCAGCTCGGGGGGCAACTCGAAATCGAAGTCGCTGACGGAATAACTTTTGACGGACATGAACTTTTGAGGGCCGGACGGACCCGTACCAAACGGAGAAGGCTTGAATTGTCCCATGCAGGCCTTTGACGCAGGTCAATCGCGCCCGGCCGGGCTGGTGCGAATATGAACGCCAAGGAGGCATTCCATGAGCACATCAAACACCGCCACCACGCTAACGCCGGGCCAGCACGCATTGCTGGAATCCGCTTTATTGCAGCGTCAGCAAGCGCTGGAGCAAGAGCTACAAGCCCAGTTGGGCAGCCAAGGCCGGGTGGAGCATGCCCGCGAGCAGCTGCTGCAAGACGGCGATGGCGAGCAAGCCCATGCGGCCGACCGCGAGGTCGATCTGGCCCGCAGCGACCAAACGCTGGAGGCCCTGCGCCAAGTCAATGAGGCCCTGCAGCGCCTGCGTCAAGCGGACTTCGGCCTGTGCATCGCTTGCGGCGAAGCCATTGCTTTTGATCGCCTGCGCCACAGCCCCGAGGTGCTGCGCTGCCTTGACTGCCAAGCGGCGCAAGAGAAAGCCAGCCAGCCCGGGCACACCACACACAGTCTTTGAGGCGCACCAAGCCTCGCCCCATTTTGTTCATTCACCCCGAGAGGATCACCATGAGTTTGTTTCACGCCGTCGTCTGGCTCGACCACCAAAGCGCCAAAGTCCTGCAGTTCGATGCCGAGCATGTGCAGGCCGAGAAGGTCAAGGCTCACACCCACCACACCAAGCAGCATGGCAGTGCGGTGCGCAGCGAGCATGAGTTCTTCGGTGAAGTCTGCGACGCCCTGAACGGTATCGAAGAAGTGCTGGTGGTGGGCTCGTCCACCGCCCTGGCCGACTTCAAGCATTACGCCGACAAGCACCGCGCCAATACCGCCAAGCACATCGTCGGCTATGAGACCGTTGACCACCCGACCGAGAATCAGTTGGTGGCCATGGCCCGGCAGTATTTCCTGAAATACGACCGCATGGCAGGCACACCCTCGCCGATGTGACCAAGTCGGCACGGGCCGGGCGTAGACTGGCCGGTCCGCCGATTCAGGATCTTTATGCAGTACCCCCTCGCCCGCCGGCCTACGCCGCAATACCGCGCATGAAGCGCCGTCAGATCACGGCAGCCGGGCTGCTTGGCGCGAGCTTGGGACCCTGGCTTTCAGGCCTGTCTGGCGCCGCAGAAGCGGCGAACCCGGCCGAGTTCACATTGCACGGTTTCAGCGAACACCTGCCTCCACTGAATTACCAACGCCCCGGCGAGCCGCCCAGCGGCTTTGCGGTGGACCTGTTGCGCCTGGTGGCCGCGCAGGCCAATCTGCCGGTGGAAATTGAAATCATGCCCTGGCCGCGCGCCAGCAACAGCGCCGCGGCCCAGCCCGGCAGCCTGCTGTTTTCGCTGACGCGTCAGCCTGAGCGCGAGCGCAAGTACAAATGGCTAGGCCCCATCAGCGAGCGCCGTGTGGTGGTCTACCGCTTGAGCAAACGCAGCGAGGTCAAGGCCAGCGACATCCATCACCTGAACGGCCACAAGCTCGGCGTGGTGCGCGATTCAGCTGCCGCCAAGATGCTGCTGGCCGCGGGCCTGAGGCCCGATGCCGAGCTGGAGATCGCCCTCGACGACGCCAGCAATCTGCGCAAACTGCTGGCCGGTCGCATGGACTTGCTGGTGATGCTGGACTGGGCGGCGGCCTGGAATCTGCAGCAGCTGAAGCTGCCCTTCAGCACCTTGGAGCCTGTGTTCGAACTGGACCGCAGCAAGTCCTACTGGTACGGCCTGCATCCGCAGACCAGCCCGGCCTTGCAGCAACGCCTGCAAGCCGCGCTGGACCAGATCAAACGCGATGGCCGCTACGCCGCGCTGAGGCAGCAGTACTTCAACTGAGCACGCTGCCTTTTTGAGGCAGCGCTCGAGACTCAGCTTAAATGCCGCCCGTGCCGGTGGCCAGCAAGCTGCCGTCTTCACCGGCCACCCAGCCGGTGCGCGGATCCACAAAGAAGACTTTGTTCAGCTTTTTCTGCGTGCCGGTGTAGACGCGCTGCCAAGACTTGCCGCCATCTTGTGTGGCCAGCATGGCGCCTAGGCTGCCAACGATCCAAGCGCGCTGGGCATCCAGGAACTGGATGTCCAGCAAATCAGCCGAATCGCCTTGTTGCGCCAGCACCCAGTTCACACCGCCATCCACCGACTGCAACACGACACCCCGCTCACCCACGACCCAAATTGTCTTGGCATCAGTGTAGAGCACGCGATTCAAACTTGCTGAAACACCGGTGAACCGGTTGACCCAAGTCTTGCCGCCATCCTCGGTCACCGCGATTCGCCCCCCGGCGCCGACCGCCACGCCCTTCAGAGCCGAGCTGAATTGAATGCTGCTGGTATTCGGCACAAATCGACCGGCTTTGGACCAACTCTGGCCACCATCGGTGCTCGCCAACATCACAGGCTTTTCAGCGCTATCTTCCGACGAGTACTCGCTGGAGACGGCAAAGCCGTTTTTGTCGTCGACAAAGTGGAAGGCGCTGATACGGCGGCTGCTGCTCAAAGGTGCGGACCAACTGGCGCCGCCGTCCTCGCTGCGATAGACCTTGCCATCGCCGGCCAAAAGCCAGCCCTTGCTGGCCGAAGTGAATTGAAAGCGGGTGTCGCCGTACTGAGGCGAGACCAAGTCCTTCAACTTCACTTGCCAACTCAAGCCTCCGTCGAGAGTTTCTTGCAACTCGCCCGCCGCGTTCAAGGCCAGGCCCCGCTTGGCATCGAAGAACCATGTCGCGCGGAAGGAGCGCTGTACGGATTCAGCGTCTGGCCCGGAGATCAGGGTCCAGGTCTGCATGCCATCGCTGCTGAGATAGAAACTGTTGACATTGGACTTCACCCACCAAGTCTTCTCGCCCAGCTGCTTCGGCTCACCCAAGCTGTATTGGCCCTTGGGGACTGATATCTTGCGCCATGTCTGGCCGCCGTCCTCACTGAAGTTGTGCTCCGCACCCGCCGAGCCAGACACTTGACGATAGATTTTTCCGCCGGACAGCAAGCGCAGGTCGTATTGATAGGCATTGCCGAGCGCAGGAAGTTGAACTGCCACCCAATTGCGCCCGCCATCTACCGTCCGATACAAGGCCGAGTTGCCGGTCATCAGCAGGCCGTTCATGGCATCGGTGAACTCGATGCGATAGATGTACAGATACTCGTTAGTCGGCAACCCCTTGGCTTCTATCGTTTCCCACGTTGCACCGGCATCTTGGCTTCGAATCAACTCGGTCGTCGTGCGATTCTGCCCCGTGTTGCTGTCCCACATTGAATTGACACGGGTGAGCACAAGCCCGGTCGTGCCCAACAAGGTAGGCGGAGCGCTAAATCCCTTAGGAGAACTAAAGACTTCCTTGCTGGTCTTGCCAAAGTCCGTTGATTTGAGCAGTTTGTCGTAGCTCTGAGTCCACAAGGTCCCGTCAAGGCCCACCTGACTCGGCCGACCCTGGTTTTGAACCCAGCTGGCGCCGCCATCGGTACTCACGCTCAGGTAGTCATCCATCACCACCAACACGGTGTTGGGGCCGATCACATGCAACGCGGATGGAGCCCCTTGCCAGTAGGCATCGAATTTCAGCCACGAGGCTTGTTGGATCCAGGTGGCGCCACCGTCGGTGGTGCGCAGCACCGCACCCAGACTACCCACGGCCCAGCCATTGTTGGCATCGATGAACTTGACCGACACCAGCGGTGAGCGCAAGCCGGTGTTCTGTTTGGCCCAGGTTTTGCCACCGTCGACGGTCTTGAAAATCTCGCCTTGCTCTCCCACCGACCATGCGGTCTTGGCGTCCAGGAAGAAGATCTCCGATTGGCTATTGCCGCTGGGCTTGGGCTGCTGCCAGCACCAGCCGCTGTCTGCTGCGCCAGTACAGGCCAAGCCCTTGACATGCGCGCGGTTGTTCACGCTAACGCGGAACTTCAGCTCCTTGAAAGCCCCGTCTTCGTTGCTGACCTTCAAGCTCACATCGTAGTCACCCACCTTGGCGTACTCATGCTTGGGGCTCGCCTCGGTGCTGCTGGAGCCGTCGCCAAAGCTCCACGCAAACTTCAAGCCTGCAAGTGCGGAAGCACTGTTGTCAAAGCTGGCCGCCGTGCCCACATCAGCACTTGCAGCCGCCTTGATGGCCAAGGTCTCTGGAATGACGGTGGCGGGCGTTGTGGGCTTGGTCGGCTCCGGGGAGCTGCTGTCGCCGCCTCCGCCGCAGGCACTCAAGAGACTTGCCACCAAGACCGAGACGGTCATGACTTGTACGGTTTTCTTCAATTTTCTCTCCCAGTTTTTTCTTCATGCGCATGAGCGAAGCGACTCAGGGCTCGAATGCGCCGCGGAGTGTATCGACGGACAAGAGCGCCCATGGCGCCCCCCCCTCGAAGGAGGGAAGGGGTAAACACCAGCGCATTTACTTTCTGCCAACCCCATCCAAGGTGCTCCAAGTCTGGCCGAGCTTCAGCCTGCACCCTGTGGCCTTGCGCAGCCAAGGCAGAATCGCGCCCATGCCCGAGGTCGATGCCAAAACCAATACCGCCAACAAGCCCAAGTCCGCGCCGCAAAAGGCGATGGAAAAGCTCGGCCTGCTGCGCGATATCGACCTGGCTCTGCACCTGCCGATGCGCTATGAGGACGAGACCCGGCTGACACCGATTGGCCAGTCGCGCGAGGGCGAGACGGTGCAGTGCGAGGGCGAGGTGATCGAATGCCGCGTCGAGACACGCGGACGCCGCGTGCTGCTGGTGCGCATGGAAGACGAGAGCGGCGACCTGCTCTTGCGCTTCATCCATTTCTATCCCTCCCACCAAAAAACCATGGCCGTGGGCCAGCGCATCCGCGTGCGCGGGGAGTTACGCCACGGCTTCTTTGGCCGCGAGATGGTGCACCCCACCTTCAAGGCAGTCAGCGAGGACACGCCGCTGGCCACCGCGCTGACCCCGGTCTACCCGGCCAGCAATGGCTTGCCGCAGACCTATTTGCGCCGCGCCATTGCTTCCGGGCTGAAGCGCGCGGATCTGGGTGAACTGCTGCCCAGCGGCGTGGTGCCGCCCAGCCTGCCCAGCTTGCGCGATGCGCTGACCTTTTTGCATCACCCGCCGGCGCAGGCGCGGCTGATGACGCTGGAGGACCACAGCCACCCGGCCTGGCAACGGCTCAAGTTCGAGGAGTTGCTGGCCCAGCAGATCAGCCAGATGCAAGCGCAGCGCGAACGCGCCTTGCTGAAGGCACCGGCCCTGAAGGCGCAGCGCGGCGGCCTGGTGGAGAAGCTCTTGGGCGTTTTGCCTTTCGGCCTGACCGGCGCGCAGCAAAGGGTCAGCGAAGAGATTGCCCAGGAACTGGCGCTGCCGCAGCCGATGCACCGCCTGCTGCAAGGCGATGTGGGCTCGGGCAAGACCGTCGTGGCGGCGCTGGCGGCGGCCGTGGCCATTGATGCCGGCTGGCAATGCGCGCTGATGGCGCCGACCGAAATCCTGGCCGAGCAACACTTCAAGAAGCTGATCGGCTGGCTGGAGCCGCTAGGCCTGAAAGTGGCTTGGCTGACCGGCAGCGTGAAAGGCAAGGCGCGCCAAAAGATGCTGGACGCGGCCGCCGATGGTTCGGCTCAACTGGTCATCGGCACCCACGCGGTGATCGAGGACAAGGTCAAGTTCGCCAAGCTAGGCCTGGCCATCATCGATGAGCAGCACCGCTTCGGCGTGGCCCAGCGTCTCGCCCTGCGCAAAAAGCTGGCTTCGATGGACTTGGAGCCGCATCTCTTGATGATGAGCGCGACGCCGATTCCGCGCACCTTGGCCATGACCTACTTCGCTGATCTGGCGGTGTCCACCATCGACGAGTTGCCACCCGGCCGCAGCCCCATCGTCACCAAGGTGTTTGCCGATGGCAAGCGCTTCAATGTGATCGAAAAGATCCACGACGAAGTGGCCAACAAGGGCGCACAGGTCTATTGGGTTTGCCCCTTGATCGAAGAGAGCGAAGCGCTGGACCTGAATAACGCCACCGAGACGCATGCGGAGCTCTCCGCCGCACTGGAAGGTTATGCCGTGGGCCTGCTGCATGGCCGCATGGCGCCAGCCGACAAAGCGGCGGTGATGGCGGAATTTTCAGCCGGGCGCACCAGTGTGCTGGTCGCCACCACGGTGATTGAAGTGGGCGTGGACGTACCCAACGCCAGCCTGATGGTGATTGAGCATGCCGAGCGCTTTGGCCTGAGCCAGCTGCACCAGTTGCGCGGCCGGGTCGGGCGCGGCGCGGTGGCCAGCGTTTGTGTGCTGCTCTACACCGGCCCTTTGTCCGACACCGGCAAGTCGCGGCTGAAGGCCATGGCCGAAACCAATGATGGTTTCGAGATCGCCCGACGCGACCTGGAGATTCGAGGCCCCGGCGAGTTCATGGGTGCACGCCAAAGCGGCGCCGAGCTGCTGCGCTTTGCCGACCTGCAAGAAGACTCGGGCCTCCTGCAAGCCGCGCGCCGACTGGCGCCGCAATTGCTGGACAAATACCCGCAAGCGGCCCGGCGCCAAGTGGAACGCTGGCTGGGCTCGAAAGCGGAGTTTTTGAAGGCCTAAGGGAGGCTCAGTCGGCTGCCACTCCCGCTTCCACCGGATCCAACAAACGCGCGATCAAGGCGCCCTGCAGCTCGGCCGGCAACTGCAAACTGACCTTAACGCCATTGCCGGCCGCCGCCTGCACCGACTCGCCCTCGCGGCCACGTAAGGCCTGAAGCGTGATTTCGCGGTTGCCGTTGGGGTGGATGATCTCCAGGCGGTCACCAACGGCAAAGCGGTTCTTGACCTCGATCTCGGCCCAACCGTCGGCCGCCACCGCGCCCACTTCGCCAACGAACTGGCTGCGCTTGGCCTTAGAGTGTCCGTCGAGGTAATTCTGCAGGTCCTGGCTGCGATGGCGCTGGTAGAAGCCGCTGGTGTAGCCGCGGTTGGAGAGGCCGTCCAACTCGCCCAGCAGGGTCGGGTCGAAGGGCCGGCCGGCCACGGCGTCGTCGATGGCACGACGGTAGACCTGGGCGGCGCGCGAGACGTAGTAGCGGCTCTTGGTGCGGCCCTCGATCTTCAGCGAATCGACACCAATCTCCACCAGGCGCTGCACATGCTCCACCGCGCGCAGGTCCTTGGAGTTCATGATGTAAGTGCCATGCTCATCTTCCTGGATGGGCATCAACTCACCGGGACGCTGGGACTCTTCGATCAGATAGGTGCGATCGGCCAGCGGATGGCGGGGCGTGCCGCCTGCGGCAGCAAAGTCTTGGTCGGCCTGCTGCATCGCCTTGTGGAAGTCGAACTGAATCGCCTGAGCTTGGCCGGCTTCGTCTTCAAAGGCATCGCCTAATTTGTAATCCCAGCGGCAGGCATTGGTGCAGGTGCCCTGGTTGGCGTCGCGGTGGTTGAAGTAGCCCGACAGCAGGCAACGGCCCGAGTAAGCGATGCACAGCGCGCCGTGGACGAAGACTTCCAGCTCCATGTCCGGGCATTCCTGGCGGATCTGCGCCACCTCGTCCAGGCTCAGCTCGCGCGAGAGGATGACGCGCTTCAGCCCCTGTTTCTGCCAGAACTTCACCCCTGCGTAATTGACCGTATTGGCCTGCACCGAGAGGTGGATGGGCAGCTCGGGCCAGCGCTCGCGCACCATCATGATCAGGCCGGGGTCGGCCATGATGAGCGCGTCGGGCTTCATCGCCACCACCGGCTCCATATCGGCCAGGTAGTTCTTCAGCTTGCCGTTGTGCGGCAGGATGTTGCTGGCGACCAGGAACTTCTTGCCGCGCGCATGCGCCTCGGCAATGCCGGTCTTGAGGTTCTCAAGCTTGAAGTCGTTGTTGCGGGCGCGCAGCGAGTAGCGCGGCTGGCCGGCGTAGACCGCGTCGGCGCCAAAGTCAAAGGCGGCACGCATGCGATCGAGATCGCCCGCGGGCAAGAGCAGTTCGGGGGACTTGTGCAAAGACATGGTCGGGCTGGCGGTGACAAACAACCCGCCAGTCTAAAAAGTGCCGCCCTCGCCCGCCTTGCCGCAGGTCAAAGAAGTCTCAACAAGCCTTCACTTCAGCCGCTGCACCCAGTAAATCAACACTTCCTGGCGCGGCCGCAGGTCCACATCGCTGTAGGCATAGACCGGCACCGCGTTGATGGCCTCGACCGTGGCCATGCCGGAGATGACGCGGCCAAACACCGCATAACCGGGCTTGTCGGCCGACTGGTAGTCCAGGCTGGGGTTGTCCTTCACATTGATGAAGAACTGATTGGTGGCACTGTTGGGGTCGCTGCGTCGCGCCATGGCGATGGTGCCCGGCAGGTTGTACTCGCGCGACTCCAGCGGGATGGGCGCATAGCTGGGGTAGCGCTCCACCATGCCGCTGGTGTAGCCACCGCCCTGGATGATGAAGTCGCGGTCGACGCGGTGGAACAAGGTGTTCTTGTAGGCGCCGTCCGCCACATAGCGCAGGAAGTTATTGACCGTGTTCGGCACCGTGTCCGAATACAGCTCGAAGACGATTTCGCCGCTGCTGGTCAGCATGCACACCGTGGGCAGCTTGCTCAGGGCCGATTTGGCCAAGCCTTCGTTGCTGCAACTCAGGGTGTTGGGGTAAGGGTTGGGATTGGGCGTTGGCGCGGGCAATGGCGGCGGGCGATAGTCCTCATCACCACTGCCGCCGCCACAAGCGGCCAGTGAAATCACAAGAGCGGCGCTGATCGAAGCACGCAAAAGAAAAGAGCGCATTGAGCGGACTCCTGAAACACAGTCCTGTTCTCAACGCGCGCTCTCAGTCGGCCGATGACACCCGGCAGCGCACTTACACGCTGTTACCAAGAGCCATGCAAGTGCCGCTCGCATGCCTAGTGGGGGGGTGCCTCCAAGTTTTAAATCCGACTTGCACTAGACTGCGCAGCACTTTGTGCAACCATTTTTGCTCCCTTCCTAGAAGAACCAAATGTTCAAAAAGATCTCTTCCACGACGGCGCTCGTGATCGCCATTACTTGCAGTTTGGGACTCAGCGCTTGCGGCGGCGGTGGCGAGGCTGGTTCCTCGGCATCGACCGATACGTCTGGCTCGGCCTCAATCACCGTCTTGCAAACCAATGACACCTTGGTCGGCACGGGCGCGCTTGCAGATGTTGGCAAGACGGCCACCGTTCACTACACCGGTTGGCTGTATGACGTCAAAGCCACCGGCTTGAAAGGCAGCAAATTCGACAGTTCGATCGACCGTGGCACGCCGTTCTCATTCACATTGGGTGTAGGCCAGGTGATCAAGGGCTGGGACCAGGGCGTCGCAGGCATGAAGGTGGGCGGTAAGCGCACCCTGATCATCCCCAGCAGCCTCGCCTATGGCCCCTCAGGCGCAGGAGCAAGCATTCCGCCCAACGCCGCCCTGGTGTTCGACGTTGAATTGCTGAGCGTTAAGTAGAGCAAGGACAGGAGGCGCAGCAACGGCTGGTGCTGCTTAGCACTCAAGGAGCCAACGCCTCACACCACCCGCTGATCAAGCCTCGAGATTGTCGATCAGGCGTGTAGCGCCCAGCTTGGCTGCGGCCAGGGCGACCAAAGGCTGACCCTCAACAGCAGCGCCCAAATCATGCTGACGCCGCAGTGTCACATAGTCGGGCTGCCAGCCATGCGCGCGCAGATGCTGGATGGCCTCGGCTTCGAGCTTGGCGAGGTCGCGCTCGCCCGCCTGCCAGCGAGCGATCAGCGTCTTCAGGGTCTGGCTCAATCGCAAAGCCTCGCTGCGCTCGGCCTCGCTCAAATAGGCATTGCGTGAAGACAGAGCCAAGCCCTCGGCACTGCGCTGGGTTTCACCGGCAATGATCTCGATCGGCAGGGCCATCTGCGCCACCATGCGGCGCAGCACCATCAGCTGTTGGTAGTCCTTCTTGCCGAACAAGGCGATGGAAGGCTGGACGATATTGAACAGCTTGGCCACCACGGTGCAGACACCGATGAAAAAACCGGGGCGGAAATGGCCTTCCAAGATGTCGGACAGCTCCGAGGGCGGGTGCAGCTTGTAGCCCTGGGTCTCGGGGTACAGCTCGCCCTCGGCAGGCGCAAACACATAGTCGCAACCGGCACCGGCCAACAAACCGGCATCACGCTCCAAGGTGCGGGGGTAACGGTCAAAGTCCTCGTGTGGCGCGAACTGCAGGCGATTCACGAAGATGCTGGCGATGACCGCACCGCCCTCGCCCACGGCCGCCCGCCCTTGGCGCACCAGGGCCAGATGGCCGTCGTGCAAGCTGCCCATGGTGGGCACAAAAGCGCGCTGACTTTGGCCCGCCAGGGCTTGGCGCAATTCAGAAATTGTGTGAATGACTTGCATAGAAAAACCTGTTCGCGGCGTCTGCGCTTGGCTCAGGGCCGGTCAATAACCGTGGAGTTCGTTCTGCGGGAAGGTCTGCGCCTTCACCTCGCCGACATAGCGGCGCACCGCGTCTTGCACCGAGGAAGCGCTTTGCATGAAGTTCTTGACGAAGCGCGGGCGGCGGCCCGGGGTCACGTCCAACATATCGTGCAGCACCAGCACCTGGCCCGAGCATCCCACACCGGCGCCGATGCCGATGACGGGGATGCCCAGGGTTTGCGTCAGCTCGGCGGCCAGGGCTGAAGGCACCATTTCCAGCACCAGCATCTGCGCGCCCGCCGCCACCAGCTCTTGCGCTTGCTGCTTCATCAAAGCAGCAGCAGCGTCTTCGCGGCCCTGCACCTTGTAGCCGCCCAGCATGGTGACGGTTTGCGGCGTCAGGCCCAAATGGGCGCAGACCGGGATACCGCGCTCGACCAGAAAGCGAACCACCGGCGCGGTCCAGCCGCCACCTTCGAGCTTGACCATATGGGCGCCGGCCTTGACCAGGGCAGCCGCGCTCTTCCAGGCCTCGGCCGTCGAGCTCTGATAGCTGTCGAAAGGCAGATCACCAATGATCCAGGCGCTCTTGCGGCCGCGCGCCACACAGCGGGTGTGATAGACCATCTCGTCCAGCGTCACCGGCACGGTGCTGCTTTGGCCCTGCAAGACATTGCCGAGCGAATCGCCGACCAACATCACATCCACGCCGGCCTCATCGAGCACGCTGGCGAAGGCGGCGTCATAGCAGGTGAGCATGGCGATCTTGTCGCCGCTGGCGTGCATGTCCAACAGGCGCTGCAGGCTCATCGGTTTACGTTCAGTCATGGGTCCACCTTGGTCGTCGGGTCGAGTGCGCAAGCAGGTCGCTCGCATTTCGGCCGCAGTGTAGCCGGGTACCCCAGGGTTTGCTCTAGGCCGGGTCTAGGGCGGCAAGACTAGCCCCTGATCCGCCATCCCCGGCCGCCAGGGCTGCGAAATGTGCGATTTGTCACGACTCGCCCCCTGTGCGCATAATGCGCCAGCAAGCCGCATCAGCCCGTACCGGTGATAAGGAGCAGCATGGCCGAATTGGACCTTGATGGGTCAAGTGACATGGGGGCCCCAAAGGCCGCCGTCCTGGATGTCATTTTTGACCCGCGGCATCTGCTCAGTCCGCTGCATGCGCAGGCGAGTTGCAAGCAAGTCAGCGAGGCCCTGCTTTCGGCGCTGCCCAAACCCCCACGTGAACTGAGCTTGCCCCTGGACGAGGCGAACCTCGCCGTCACCAGTCATGACACCCAGTCTCTGGTCGAAGCGGCCGTGCATTTGCAGCAACAGCACAACGCCGGCCCTTCACCGCGCCGGCTGCGCTTTCGCTGCGGCATCCATGCGATGGGCGATCCCGCCAAGCCGCAGTCGGCCGAGATCGCCATCGCGCGACGCCTCGCGGCCACCGCTGACTTGGGCGGGCTTTGCTTGAGCGCTCAAGCGATTGATCAGCTAGATCAACCCTGGCGCCTGGATTTGCACGACCGGGGCGCTCGCGAAGATGCGAGTGGCAGCGCGATTCATGTCTTCAGCATCGAGCACGACATGCCGACACAAGTTCAGCCTCAGCATTCCGACTTCGGCGCCATCCTCGCCGTGCTGCCGCCTGATCTGGGCGGCAACTCGACGCGCTTGCTGGCCATGGCCAATTTGGTGGCCGACACCTTGATCGTCGCGCTCTCACGCTCCTCGCAGTTGCAGGTGGTGTCGGCCCGCTCGAGCCGGGGCTTGCGGCATTCACGCCAGGCCTTGGCCGATGCGTTTGAGCATCTGCAAGCCCACCATGTGCTGCAGTGCCGAGGCAGTGTGGGTGTGGGCGATCAGCTGTTTTTGCAGCTGTCTTTGCACGACAAGCAGGCCGGCCACAGCGGCCCGCCGCTCTGGCAAGAGCGGCTGGAATGCAAGCTGGAAGACCTGCTTTATGGCGAGGCCTTCGCGCTGCAAGAGGCCTGCGCCGACGTGCATCGGCTCTTGTTGCACGCCAGCTTGTCGGTCAGCAAAACCCTGGTCTGGGACTCTTTGGAGAACTACCAACTCTTCAGCGCCGCCACCCAGCTGATGCACAAGCTCTCGCCCGGATGCCTGGAGCAATCGGGCCAGATGCTCAGCCAACTCAGCCAAAAGCAAGCGCAAGCGGCCGAGCCGCTGGCTTGGTTGGCGTTTTGGCATATCTTGAAGGGCGTGCAGGGCCATGGGACGATAGACGAAGCGGCCACCCAAGCTCAAGCCTTCGCACAAGCAGCCCTGGATCTGGACCCAGGCCATGCCCTGGCGCTCACCTTGCTCGGTCATACGCTGTCCATTCGCGGAGATCTTCAGCAAGCCCTCGCGCATCATCAACAGGCCTTGCAGCACAACCCCAGCTGCGCACTGGCCTGGTCGTTTCAAGCTTTGGCCCAAACCTATAGCAACCAAACCCGCGAGGCCTGTGAGTCAGCTCGGCTGGGCCTGGCCCTGTCGCCGCTGGACCCCTGGCAGTACTTTCTGGAAGCTGCACTGGCCCACGCTTTGCTCGCACATCAGCAATACAGCGAAGCGCTGCTGCATGCACAGCAATCCTTGCGCTTGTGCGCAAGCCATGCGCCCACCTTGCTCTATCTTTCTGTGGCGCAGGTGCGTTTGGGCCAAGCGACGCAAGCCCAAGCTTCTATGCACGGCCTGCGCCAGATATGGCCCGACACCACCGTTGGCCTCTTCAAGACGCGCTACTGGGGCCGCAATACCCCCCATGCCGAAGACTTCGCAAAGGCCCTCGCAGAGGCCGGCATGCCTTTGCTCTGAACTCGATTCCCAGCACTTTTCAGGGAGAAACCGAATGAGCACTTTGAGCATCGTCAATCTCTTGGCCGGTGTCGGCCCCAACGCCGGAGTCGGCCCAAACGCTGGCGTTGGGCCCAACGCGGGGGTAGGCCCCAATGCGGGAGTTGGGCCCAACAGGAACTACACCGCCGGCAGCAACTGGCTTGGCAGCGCCTGCCTGGTCCGCATGCAAGGCTATCTGACCCAGGGCCTGGCGGACCCCGATCCGCCCGCGCCTTGCCCGGGTTTTGACGCCGCCCCCTGGTTGCATTACGGCGCGGCACACCGGGCGCAGTCTTTGTTGATGGAGGCCCTGAGCGGCCTGCGGGTGCGCGCCGACGACAGCGCGGAAACCGCTTTTCTCGAACAACTCAGCCTTGGCTCGGGAGGCCTGGCGTGGCGCCCCCTGCTCAGCATGCGTCGGCCACCACTGCCCTACTTCATCGCGCAAGCCAGGCTGGTCGATGATCTGGTGCCGCTGCGCGAGGTGCGGTTCCAAGAAATCCACGCCCAAGCTAGCGATGCCCTGAGCTTTTTGCTCAGCGCCGCGCAAATGCCCTGGCACCGCATGCCGCGCACCTTGGAGCTGATTGAGGTGGCCCTGGCCCTGCAGATGGCGGTGCAGATGCGCATCAAGCAAACCCTGGCTTGCCCGCGCCCACATCAAATCAGGCCCAGCCTGTTCCCGATGATCGAGGTGCCCAGCCATGGCAGCCTGCCCAGCGGACATGCCGGCGAGTCGCATCTGGTCGCGACCCTGCTGAGCCATCTGATGCACCGCGCTCGAATGCCTGAGTTGCAGGCCCAGGTGCTGATCCGCATGGCGCTGCGCATTGCCGAGAACCGCGTGGTCGCCGGGGTTCACTACCCGGTTGACAGCTTGGCCGGCCGCTTGTTGGGCGAAGGCGTGGCGCGCTTCCTCTTGGCCAGCGTTGGCGAGCTTCCTGCGCCCCCCAGCCTGCTGCAGTTTGGCTATGCTGGTTTCGGCGCGCCGAACCTGGCCCAGCCCCATGAGGACTTGGCACCGGCGCAAAGCCCCGAATGCGGGGAAGTCGCCGCCACGCCAGAGACCCCCAGCTTGCCGGTGCTGAGTGATCACACCCGGCTCTGGGACTTGGTCTGCAAAGAATGGAATATCGGCAGGGCTGCCGCATCTGCCGCCGCCGCGTGATGAGTTACGCCGCCTCTTCCCTTGCGACGCCCGTGCCGGCCGCTGGCGGCGCCACGCCGAGCCCTCAGCCGGAGCCTCTGAGCTGGCAGGGCGCCGCCACCTGCACGCCCGGTGATCCCTACCTCGACTGGGCACTGGCCAGCGCATGGCGAGGCTTCCCGCCCTTGCTCAACCAAGCTGAAGAACCGGCTTGGTTGCCACTGCTGGCGCGGCGTAAGGAGGCCGCGGCCCAAGTGTTGACGCGCAAAGGCTCGCGCCTGCGCCTCAACCCTGCGAGCCCGAAGGACACCGAATGGGTCACGCTCTGGGCGCAAACCAACATCGTGGCCGACTTGCGCAAGGCCTTGCCCGACTGTGAACTATCTCAGCCGCTGCCGGTGGACTTTGCCAAGGCGCGCGCGCCAAGCCCCCGCCGAGCCCGCAGCGACAAGAAGATTCCGCTGGTCCTGGGCAGCATTGACCACGGCGGCGCCTTCCTGAACCAGGTGTTTCTCGCCCCCGGTGGCCGCAAAACTTGTCGAATCCTGTCTTACTGGGACCAAGGCACGCTGCCCCCGAAGGAACCGGGCACGCCTTGGCGGGTGGCGCCGGCCGGCTATGGCCGTGAACTCGATCGGGCCGCATTGCTAAAGCTGCAACGGCGCAGCGCCGGCAAGCCAAGCGAGGAAGCGGCGCTCTACAAAATGCTGGGGCTCGATGACTTGCTGCTTGCCGCCGCCACCGAGCAACCCGACCACGCCACCCATGTGCTCGACACCCTGGCTGGCCTGCCCGCCCGACGCCGCAACCCGGCCAATGCCAAACCCGTCGAGCTCGATGCCGCCGCCAATGCGCCCTTGGTGCTGGTTTCGGTACCCCAAAGCCTGGAGGGGCAGACCACCGGCGCCGCCTGTGTGGCGCAGATTCTGGACGCCCTGCACCACATCCTCAGCGAGGCCGAAGCACGGGCACCACAAGCCGCCGTCGTCGTCAACATCAGCCTGGGCGCGCTCGCCGGCCCGCATGACAGCACCTCAGCGCTGGAGCGAGCGATCGACGATTTGATGCGCAAGCGGCCGCAACTCTTGGTCGTGTTTGCCGCCGGCAACAACGGCGGCGACCTCTTGAACGACCCCAGCAGCGGCACCAATGCCGCCGGGACGCTGGCCCCGGGCTGCAGCGCTCGGCTCACATGGCGCTTGCAACCGGGCGACCCGACCGACAGCTTTTTGGAGCTCTGGTGCCGCTCGGCAAGCGCCACCGGGCTCAAGAAGGGCGAGAAGCAGGCCGCAACGGCTCTGGAGCTGCGCGTGCTGGCGCCGGTGTGGTCGCCATGTTTGAAGCTGGGAGAACAGCTCGACCTCGTCCAAGAACAACCCTCGCAAGGCCAGGGCCCAAAAGACCCGAGCCGCTTGCTCGGGCGCTTTCATCTGCAGGCCTTAGACGCCGGCCGAAGCCGCGCCCAGCTGTCTTTCGCGCCGGTTCGTGGCGAGCGCGGCGGTGTGCCCGCGGGGCGTTGGGTGATCGAGTTGCACAATGCCGGGACACATGCTTTGAACATTGAGGCACGCATCCAGGGGGACTTACCACGTTGGACCGACCCCGCGCCGGTGCAATCGGTGCTGGTGGAGGCCCAAGGCCTGCACTTAGGCGCGGCCGGCAGCCTCAACGGCCTGGCCACCGGCAAGCTGCCCTTGATGGTGGGCGCCGCCCACACCGAAGACGACCGCGACTCGCTGTACACCGCCCAGCTCAAGCCCTCGGGCGACACCCATCTCCTGATCCGCGCCGTGGCCGACGAAGGCCCCATGGCTTACGGCCTGATCGCGGCCGGCGTGCTCTCCGGCAGCGAGGCCCGCATGGGCGGCACCAGTGTGGCCGCCCCGGTGGCTGCGCGGCACTGGGCCAATCGCCTGGCTCAAGGCGGCCGGCCGAGCGCGCCCGAGGCTTGGCGGGTCTTTCTGAGTGATGAAGGAGAGGAGGGCCACAGCAGCGTGGCCAAGAAGCGCAAGCCGCGCGGCCTTGGGCGGGCGCTGCGACCCACGAACTCAAAAGCCTAGATTGGAGTTCCTCTTTCCTCTCAGCGCTTCAGATTCTTGCCCGTCGCAGCCAGATTCATGTCCAGCACCATTTGCACCGGGGGCTTGCCGGCAGCGCTCATCTGCATCTTCATGCTCATTTCCATCTGCTGGTTCAGCACGAGCCGGTCAGCCAGCCGGAGACTCATGCGGCCTTGGCCCTTGCCCGCAGCGTTCATCGAAGGTGTGGGCTCGCTTGCAGGGGCAGACTCATTGCTGACCTCAACAGCTGCAGTTGCTGCATCGGGGCTCAGGCTCATGTTCATGGTCACGCCGACATCAAAGTCGGCCACGCCGTCCTGCACTTTGAGCAGGGTGTAGCGGCCCAACATCGTCATATTCATGCCTGGCGTCTTTGGAATCGGCAATGCCATGTCCAGCGGCATTTCGGCCGACTCGCCGACCTTGAGGCGACGCCCTTCGAGGGCGCGCATGCCGTTCAGCAACTGATTCAGCAGGCCCTCAGACATGCCACTGGCAGCGGCATCGAGGCCTGCTAGCTTCATCGCCTGATAGCTGCCCGTCTTTTGGTTCAGCCTGGCATCGATTTTGATATCCATGGGCGTGCTGGGCGGACCGACGCGCTCGCCCAAGGCATTGCTCACTTCCATGGGCAGGCTGGTGCCGCGCAGCAGCAGTTGGAAGTTGCCTTGCTTGTCGACCGCAGTCGTCGTCATCTGCTGATCGAACTCGCTGCGCATGGTCAAAGGCATCTTGGCCGCCTGCATGGCCTGCGCAACCTTTGCACGCTCTTCCTCGCTCATGCCCTCGCTTGGCTCCAAGCGCATGTCCATCTTCATGGCCATCACCGAGTGAATATGGTGGCGCTGCTGAGGCAGGGGGAAGAAGCGCAATTCAATCTCATCGGCGCTGGGTGCCTGGGCTGCGGACTTGTGCTTGAGCTTGGGGCTAGCCGCCTGGCTTGTTGGCAAGAGGCAGACTGCGAGAAGAAGCATCGCGCCTACGCGGCTGGCAATGCTTACGGGGTTGTGGTGTTCAAACATATGGAAGAAGCGCTTTCTCGCTTGTGGTTCTACGTAGGTGGACGAAAAGGCTGCGCCTTCTTTTCTTGGCGGCCCTTCTGAAAGGACCAATCACAGAGGAGTCGGCCAGACCTGCCGTCCGGCCGGCGGCTCTGCGAAGTCGCGGATTGTCAGCGTGCCGGCCTCAACTGACCAGACCCTCCAAAGCGTGAGAGCTGGGCATCCTCGAGCAAGGCCGGCCAAGAGACTCCCACCAAAAATAGGGCAGAGACTCGCCCTGTCTCCAACTGAAAAGGAGGCCGGACCAAAGCCGCCTTGCCAAGCATGGCCTTGAACGAGCTGGGCTTTAGCTTCCCAGCTCAGATGGTCGGGCAGCTTGAATGGAATACCGGCACTGGCATGTCAGCCGCCTCCGCCTGTCCATTGAACTTCGACTACACTGAACGAACGTTCATTCAATCATCAAGATCGTGACTGATTCACAACGAGCCCAAGCGACGGCTGCACGTCGCGAACAACTGCTGGAGGCGGCACTGCACTGCTTTGTGGTCAAGGGCTTTCACCAGACCAGCATGCGTGACATCGCCACCCAAGCGGGCGTCAGCCTGGGGAGTCTGTACAACCATTTCGACAGCAAGTCAGCGCTGATTGCCGAGATTGCACAGATGGAGTCCACCGAACTGGCGCCTCTGGAGGCCCAGCTGACGCAGCCCCGCGGGCGCAGCGGCATCTTGCAATTCACCCGCGACTACGCGGCCCTGCATCAGGATGCGGCGCGCTTGATGCTGGCGGCCGAGGTTCTCTCGGAATTACTGCGCCAGCCCGACTTGGCCCAGCCTTTTTTGGCCACGCGCAGCCGCCTGGTCCTGACCTTGGCTGCAGCCTTGGAACAGGCTCGCGCCGGCGGCGAGTTGGCGCAGGGCATGGCCGCGCCGGATCTTGCCAGCTTGCTGTTGGACGCCATCGAGGGCCATTGCATTGTGAAGGCCCTGGCCCGGGCGCAGGTCCCCGCCGAGCGGTCGACCAGCCGCCTTTCATATTTGCTCGAAGCTCTGCTGCCGCCGGTCGTCGCCAAGGGGCACGCGCCCAAACAAACATGACGGCCCCACGTTTGAGCGGGCTCGACCTGGCCAGAGCCTGGGCATTGCTGGGCATGCTGGTGGTGAACTTCCGCGTGGCCCTGGGCGTCGACCAAGATCCCAAGGCCCCTGCTTGGCTGCAAGGCGCTGTCGAAGCCTTGTCAGGGCGCGCAGCGGCGCTCTTTGTTGTGCTGGCCGGCATGGGCTTGGCGCTGGCCACGCGCAAGTTGCAGGGCCGCGCACTCTGGACATGGATCGCTCGCCGGGCGCTGTTCTTGGCTGCCGTGGGCGGCTTGAACTTGATGATTTTTCCGCCGGACATCCTGCATTACTACGCCGTCTACTTCTTGCTGGGCGGCCTGGTACTGGGGCTGGCGAGGTCGTTCTGGCCCTGGATCACCGCAGGCCTGATCCTGGCGTGGCCACTTTTGGCCCGGTTCTTCGACTACAACGCCGGCTGGCATTGGCCGACCTTGAGCTACGAAACCTTGAGCAGCGCACCGGTGCTGATACGCCACACCCTGTTCAACGGCTGGCACCCGGTCTTGCCGTGGGGCGCTTTTCTGGTTTGGGGCATGTGGCTGCAGGGTTTGCAACTGGAACAGCCCGCAACTGCAAAGCGACTGCTTGCGGGAGGTGCTGCCACTGCGCTGCTCGGCTTGGCATCGCACCAGGCTGGCTTGGCATATCTAGGCACGCAGTGGCAAAGCTTGATCGGCTTGCAACCGCTGCCGCCATCGCCGCTTTACATGCTGACGGCCGGCGGCATCGCCACCGCGCTGATCGGCTTGGCACTGCTGGCCGTGCGTGGCGGCCGCAGCTGGCAATGGCTGGCCCCCATGGGCCGCATGACGCTGACGCTGTACCTGGCGCACATCCTCATCGGCATGGGCACGCTGGAGGCGCTGGGGCTGCTGCCGCCTTTGCGTCAGTCAGGGCTTGTAGAGGTCGTGGCAGCCGCCGCAGGCTTTGCACTGCTGGCGGGGCTGTTCGCATGGGCGTGGTCTCTGCGCTTTCGGCAGGGGCCTGTGGAGGGCTTGATGCGATGGCTAACCCGAACCTAACTCTGGTCTTGCGACCGACGCCTATCTGTCAAGGCTGGCGAGCCTACGCTGAACCCAACTGAAGAAATTTTTCATGCACGTCCATTCAAAAAGTCCTTTGTCAAATCTGGCGCCAACGCTTGCACAATTCCTCGAAAAAACGTATCCGGCTGATCGGCCCGGTGCTACCGTGGTGATCGCTCGAGAGGGCTGCATCCTCCATCGGGCGGCCTACGGCTTGGCGGACTTGCAAAAGGGCACGCCGATGTCCATCGACAGTGTCTTCCGCATCGGCTCCTTGACCAAGCAGTTCACCGCCGCAGCCATCATGCTCTTGCAAGAGCGCGGGCAACTCGCCGTCCAAGACACGCTGCACACCCATCTGCCGAACTATCCCAAGCAAGGTCGGGGCATTCGACTGGCACATTTGCTGAACCACACGGCTGGCCTGGTTTGCTTTACCGACAGCGAAGCCTTTGAAGCCATCGAAGCGCAAGACCTGTCGCACAAGCAAGTCTTGGATCTGTTTCAACATGCCCCTCTGATGGCTGCTCCCGGTGCCAAGTTCTCCTACAGCAACTCGGGCTACTTCTTGCTGGGCCTGGTGATCGAGGCAGTGTCAGGCACTGGCCTGGCCCAGTTCTTCGATGAAAACCTCTTCAAGCCACTGAACATGAGAAGCACCGCCCTAGAAGGCTTTGGCGACCTCTGGCCCATCCAAGGCTATACCGAGGAACCCGATTTGCAGCTCGCGCCGCCCGTTAGCATGGCCATACCGTACGCAGCCGGTGCGCTGGTCTCGACCATTGACGACATGACGCGCTGGGAGAACAGCATTGCGCAGGAAAGCTTGCTGCCTGCCGCCGCCTGGCAACAGATGTGGGCCACGACTGCCCTGCCCAGTGGCGAAAGCAACGACTACGGCTATGGATTTGAAAGGCGACGACTCCACGACCTCGACCTGATCGATCACGACGGTGGCATCAGCGGCTTTGCCAGCTACAGCGCCCGCACCGCGGACGGAAGCCTGTTTGTCTGCGTTCTCAGCAACAACGACTCAGGAAGCCCATCGACCATCGATGTCGGTGAAACCCTCCTTCAAGCGCTTGCAAACGCCAGCGACTAGGCCGGCACTCCGTCCTGCTGGCTGAGCGCGCAAGCAAGCAATCAAAAGCGCGAGTTCGCTCAAACAGGCCGAACTCGCGCAAGAGGCTGCGGGTCAAGGCCCCAATGCCAAGCACAATGCAGGGTCTGGAGGAGCCAAGCATGACCCTGACCGAGCTACGCTATATCGTCGCCGCGGCCCGCGAAAGACATTTCGGCCGCGCGGCGGAAGCCTGCCATGTCTCGCAGCCCACGCTGAGCGTGGCGATCAAAAAGCTCGAAGAAGAGCTGGACCTGAAGATCTTCGAACGCGGCGCCAATGAGATCAGCGTCACCGCCCTGGGCGAAGACATCGTGCGCCAGGCGCAGTCCGTCATCGAGCAAGCCAGCGCCATCAAAGAAATCGCCAAGCGCGGCAAAGACCCGCTGGCCGGCCCGCTGCGCCTGGGCATCATCTACACCATCGGCCCCTATTTGCTACCGGCCCTGGTCAAGGGCGTGATCGAGCAATATGCGCAGATGCCTTTGCTGCTGCAAGAGAACTTCACCGTCAAGCTGCTGGAGATGCTGCGCACCGGCGAGCTGGACTGCGCCATCATGGCCGAGCCCTTCCCCGACAGCGGCTTGGCCGTGGCGCCTTTGTACGACGAAGACTTCATGATCGCCGTGCCCGCCAACCACCCCTTTGCCAGCCGCAGCGAGGTCAGCGCCGAGGAGCTGAAGCAAGAAACCATGTTGCTGCTGGGCGCCGGCCACTGCTTCCGCGATCAGGTGCTGGAGGTCTGCCCCGAGTTCGCCCGCTTCAGCAGCAATGCCGAAGGCATCAGCAAGAGCTTTGAGGGCTCATCGCTGGAGACCATCAAACACATGGTGGCCTCGGGCATTGGCGTCACCGTGGTGCCGGCCTTGAGCGTGCCCAAAGAAGAGCAAGCCCATCTGCGCTTCATCCCCTTCAAAGGAACGGCACCGAGCCGCCGGGTGGTCTTGGCCTGGCGCAAGACCTTCACCCGCTACGAGGCCATTGCGGCGCTGCGCAACGCGGTCTACGGCTGCCCACTGGACGGGGTGAAACGGCTGTCATGAAGCAGGACTCGCCGGCCCTGTACGAGTTGAATGCCGAGGTCGAGGCCCTGACGCAGGAAGCGGCAGGTCTGGCGAAGCCCGAAGGTTTGATGGCCCAGGTTCATTGGGCCTGGCACCTGCGCGAACGTGACTCCAGCTTGGCCTTGCAGGTGGCCGATGAGGCCGAGCGCACCTTGCTCGATCTGCCCGCGGCGGCCTTGAGCGCGCTGCAACTGCAGTCCCTGCGCTGGCGTCTGCAGCTGACGGCCATCGATGTGCGCCGACTGCGCAATGAGTCGGCCCAAGATGGCGCGGTGGCAGAGCAGATCTTTCAGGCGGCCTGCGAGGCAGGCGATTGGGGCAACGCCATCGATGCCTGCTGGGTGCTGGCCCATTTGGCCTCCAGCCTGGGCAACACGCAGAAATGCTGTGACTGGCTGGCCCTTGGCGCCGAGCAAGCTCAAGGCTGCGGCGACACCGAGCGCCTATGGTTGATGCAGTGCAGCCAGGCGCGCTATGCCGGCATGATGGACCGTTATGCCGCCGAGGCTTATTGGGGCGATCACTTTGAGAACCATGCCGCCCAGCAGTCGCCGCGCGTGGCGCCAGTGCTGGCGCTTTATGGTGCCTACCGTGCCATGCGCGCCAGCCGCCTGAGCGAGGCCATCCAGCGCTTCTCGGCCGTCATCGAACCCTTGATCGAACTGGGTTGCCTGCGCGAGGCGATTGCCGCGCAGGCCAATCTCGGCAGTGTTTTCAATGACTTGCATGACCCCGAAGCCGCGCTGGAATGGATGGAGAAAGCGCTGAATCTGGCGCGCCATCAAGCCTGGTCCTTCAGCATCGGCACCTGCCAGATGCAGCTGGGCGAGACGCTGCGCAAGCTCGGCCGCCTGGACCTGGCGCAAGAGCAATTGAATGCGGCCTCGCAATGCTTTGCCCGCTGGCCGGGCACACGCAATCATTCGGTCAGCCTCAACTACCTGGGCTGGTTGGCACTGGACCAAGGCCAGCCCCGGCAGGCCTCGGCTTATTTCGACGAAGTGCAGGCCCTGGGCGCTTATGCCGATCTGCAGCTGAGTGCTTTGCGCGGGCACGCCCATGCCTTGCTGCAAGAAGGCGACTTGGACGCGGCCGAACACAAAGCGCAACAAGCGCTGCTGCTGGCTCAGCAGCGCGGCGCGGCCGAATTGAGGGTGCAGCTCGGCCTGCTGCTGGCCCGCATCGCACAGCGGCGCCCCCTGCCTGCCGCCGATCTAGCCCTGCATTACCTGGAGCAAGCCCGCGAACAAGCCGCCGCCATCACCGGCTACAAAGGCAGTGGTGAGCTCTTGCACGCGCTGGCCCAGGCCTATGCCGAGGCTGGCCGGTTTGAACAAGCTTATGAAGCCGGCCAGCAGGCGGCGCAGTCGCGAGCACAGTCGCTCAGCCTGGAGGCGGCCAATCGCTTGGCCTCCATCCAGCTGCGCAATCTGAACGACAGCGCCCGCGCCCAGACCGAACATCTGCGCCAACTGGCCGAAGCCGAGCGCCAAAAAGCGCAGCTGATGCAGCGCAACAGCGACACGCTGGAGTTGCTGGGCCGCATCGGCCAAGAGCTGACCCGGCAGCTGGACCTCCGTTCGATTTTCTCGGTGCTGGTTCGGCACATCCCTTCCTTGTTGGATGCGCGGGCCTTCGAGGTCTATTTGCTCGACGAGAGCGGGCCGGCGCTCGATTCGATCTTTGGCCTGGAAGATGGCCACACCTTGCCGCCGGATCGCATTGCGCTGAGCGACCCGGACTCCAACGCGGCGCATTGCGCGCGCGAGCGGGCCGAGCTGTCCGTCCAACTGGCGCAAGACGGCAGCGACCCCAGCCAGGTGCCGGGCACCATGCGCACGCTCAGCGCCTTGTTCGCGCCGCTGATGATTGGCGAACGCTTGCTCGGCGTGGTGACGGTGCAGTCACCGCAGGCCGATGCTTACGGCGAACATGAGCGGATGATCTTCCGCACCCTGAACGCCTATCTGGCGATAGCGCTGGACAACGCGAATGCCTACAAGCGGCTGCAGCAGGCACAAACCCAGTTGATCGCGCAAGAGAAGCTGGCCTCTCTGGGCGCCCTGGTGGCCGGCATTGCGCACGAGCTGAACACACCGCTGGGCAACAGCCTCTTGATGGCCAGCACCCTGGAGCAGCGCACCAGCGAGGTGGAGCAGGCGGCCACCGCCAAGTCCTTGCGACGCAGCGAGTTGGAGGGCTTTTTGGCCGAGGCCCGATCGATGGCCCGACTGATCATGCAAGGCCTGGAGACCGCCGCCCGCCTGATCACCAGTTTCAAACAGGTCTCAGTCGACCAGACCGCCGAGCAGATGCGCGAGTTCGAGCTGGCCGGCATGTGTGAGCAGGTGCTGGCCACGCTGCGCGCCAGCATCCGCAAGCAAGGGCATTACCTCGAGGCCGACATTCCAGCCGGCATCGTGATGAACAGCTTCCCTGGCCCTTTGGGGCAAGTCATCAGCAATCTGGTCAACAACGCCATGTTGCACGGCTTCGGTGATCGCGCCGGCGGGCAAATGCGTCTGAATGCGCGCCGCTTGAACGAAGGCCAGGTGGAACTGCGCTTTCATGACGATGGTGTCGGCATTCAGCCCATCCATGCCCAGCGAATCTTTGAACCCTTTTTCACCACCAAGTTCGGCCAGGGCGGCAGCGGCCTCGGGCTCTCAATCAGCCACAACATCGTTGTCTCGCTCTTGGGTGGCAGCCTGAGCCTGGACCCCGAGCAGGAGCCGGGTTGCTGCTTTGTGCTGCTGCTGCCCTTGGAGGCGCCGGCAGCCAAATCCACGGCGCCGGCGCAAGAATCGGGTGGGCAAGGCGGCACTGCGATTTGACAATCCGGGCATCCTTGCTTCGCCCCCTCCGCTTGCCGCTATGGACCCTCACCCTGCTCGCTACCAGTTGATCCGCTGCGCCATTGAGCGGCTCGCCGCCGCCGACGTGGCACCCGGTTTGCAAGAATTGGCCGACGCGGCCGGACAAAGTCCTTCCCACTTCCAGCGCAGCTTTGTCAGCCTGGCCGGCGTCACGCCCAAGGAGTTCAGCCAGGCCCTGGCCTTGCAGCGCGCCAAGCAAAGCCTGGCGCAGGCCGACTCGGTGATGGAAGCGGCCCTGTCCGCCGGCTTGTCAGGTCCCTCGCGCCTGCATGATTTGTTCGTCGGCCAAGAAGGCCTGAGCCCCGGCGAGTTCAAAAATGGCGCGGCGGGCCAGACGCTGCGCTGGAGCAGCGCCGACAGCTTGCTGGGGCCGATCTGGCTGGCCGCCAGCGAGCGCGGCGTGGTTTCGCTGGTGTTCAGCCAAGGCGCCGGCGACGAAGAGATGCTGGCTGCGGCGAGCATCCAGTGGCCCCTCGCAAAGTGGCAGGAGGCGAGGCAAGAACTGGCCCCCGTCTTGGACGAGGTGCAGCTGCGCATCAGCGGCCTGGGGCCGAGTCGGCCGATCGGCCTGGCCTTGTCTGGCACGTCTTTGCGGCTGAAGGTCTGGCAGGCGCTGATGCGCATCCCCGAGGGTCAGGTCTTGAGTTATGGCCAATTGGCGCGGCAGGTGGGCGCACCTCGGGCCGTGCGGGCGGTGGCGAGTTGCGTGGCGGCCAACCCGATTGCCTACCTGATCCCCTGCCACCGGGTGATTCGCGCCAATGCCGACTTTGGCGAATACCGCTGGGGGCCGCGCACCAAACGTGCCCTGTTGGGCCTGGAATTGGCGCGCGGCGACAAAGGCGAAGTTAGCACCGGCTTTTCCGCTGTTTAACTGAAAGTCTGGCTTTGGCGTCGCCCAGGCAATCGCCAGGGCCCGTCGTTCAAGTCTCCGTCGACGACATCGGCTCACTTGTGCAGCGGCAGAGCCTGGCGGTGCTTGAAAGCGAGGGATTGCGCGCCTGCTCTGGCGGCCCCAAGCTTTTGACTATCTATCCATTAAAACTATTCAATTGGAACGATCAATAGGAAAGACCTAAAGTCCCGTCATCCCATCCAGCCACCCACCTCAGGAGAGCGCGAATCATGTCCAACGAAGCCAAGTGCCCCTTCCATCAAGCCGCCAACAACGGCGGCAGCACCAGCAACCGCGACTGGTGGCCGAACCAGCTCAACCTCAAGGTCTTGCATCAGCATTCCCAGCGGTCTGACCCCATGGACCGGGATTTCGACTACGCCAAGGCTTTTGCAAGCCTGGACTACGCGGCGCTCAAGGCCGATCTGCGCGCCCTGATGACCGACTCGCAAGACTGGTGGCCGGCCGACTTCGGTCACTACGGCCCGCTCTTTGTGCGCATGGCCTGGCACAGCGCCGGCACCTACCGCACCGGCGATGGCCGTGGCGGCGCCGGCACCGGCCAGCAGCGTTTTGCGCCGTTGAACAGCTGGCCTGACAACGGCAATCTGGACAAAGCCCGTCGTCTGCTCTGGCCCATCAAGCAGAAGTACGGCCGCGCCATCTCCTGGGCCGATTTGATGATTCTGGCCGGCAATGTCGCGCTGGAAGACATGGGTTTCAAGACCTTTGGTTTTGCCGGCGGCCGCGCCGACGTCTGGGAGCCAGAAGAAGACGTGGACTGGGGCGCCGAGAAGAAATGGCTGGATGACCAGCGCTACAGCAAGGAACCGGGCACCCGCGAGCTGGAGAACCCGCTGGCCGCCGTGCAAATGGGCCTGATCTATGTGAACCCGGAAGGCCCGAACGGCAACCCGGACCCGATCGCCGCCGCCCGCGACATCCGCGAGACCTTTGCCCGCATGGCCATGGACGACGAAGAAACCGTCGCCCTGATTGCCGGCGGCCACAGCTTCGGCAAGACCCATGGTGCTGGCGACGCCAAGCATGTGGGCGTAGAACCCGAAGGCGCCAGCATTGAAGAGCAAGGCCTGGGCTGGACCAGCAGCTTCCGCAGCGGCAAGGGCGCAGACGCCATCACCAGCGGCTTGGAAGTCACTTGGACCACCACCCCCACGCAGTGGAGCAATAACTTCTTCGAGAACCTGTTCGGCTACGAGTGGGAGTTGAGCAAGAGCCCGGCTGGCGCCCACCAGTGGGTGGCCAAGAACGCGCAGGCCACCATCCCCGACGCTTTTGACGCCGCCAAACGCCAGCTGCCGACCATGCTGACCACCGACTTGTCGCTGCGCATGGACCCGGCCTATGAAGCAATTTCACGCCGCTTCCTGGCCCACCCGGAGCAATTCGCCGACGCTTTTGCACGCGCCTGGTTCAAGCTGACGCATCGCGATATGGGCCCGCGCGCCCGCTACCTCGGCCCCGAGGTGCCGGCCGAAGAACTGCTGTGGCAAGACCCCTTGCCGGCCGCCAGCGGCGCGCCCATTGATGCGCAAGACATCGCCGCCTTGAAGGCGCAAATCCAAGCCAGTGGCTTGACGGTGTCGCAGCTGGTGTCCACCGCCTGGGCCTCGGCCTCGACCTTCCGCGGCTCGGACAAGCGCGGCGGCGCCAACGGTGCCCGCATCCGGCTGGCACCGCAAAAAGACTGGGCGGTGAATCGCCCCGCCCAACTGGCCGAGGTGCTGAGCAAGCTGGAGCAGATCCAAGCCAGCTTCAAGACGCAGCAGCCGGGCAAGGCGCTGTCGCTGGCCGACTTGATCGTGCTGGCCGGCGGCGTGGGCGTGGAAATGGCCGCGCTCAAAGCGGGTCACATCATCCAGGTGCCCTTCAGCCCGGGCCGCACCGACGCCTCGCAAGCGCAGACCGATGTGGACTCCTTCGCCGTGTTGGAGCCGATTGCCGATGGCTTCCGCAACTATCGCAAGGGCCGCTACACCGTGGCCACCGAGGCCTTGCTGGTCGACAAAGCCCAGCTGTTGACGCTGAGCGCGCCGGAGATGACGGTGCTGGTGGGCGGCCTGCGGGTCTTGGACATCAATGCCGATGGCTCGCAACACGGTGTCTGGACCGAGCGGCCGCAGACCCTGAGCGCCGACTTCTTCGTCAAGCTGCTGGACATGGGCACGGCCTGGAAGGCCGTGGACCGTGAACAAGAGCTCTTCGAAGGCCGCGACCGCAAGACCGGCGCCCTGCGCGGCACGGCCACCCGGGCCGACCTGGTGTTCGGCTCCAACTCGCAGCTGCGCGCCATTGCCGAGGTCTACGGCAGCGCCGACAGTGAGGCCAAGTTCGTGGCCGACTTCGTCGCCGCCTGGACCAAGGTGATGAATCTGGACCGCTTCGATCTCGCCTGAGATTGAAGCTGGCCTGGGCCGGTGGCTGGACCACCGCGTTCGGGCCTTGTTGCTCAGCCTGAAGAAAGACCTCGCACCATGCAAACAACGCAAACCCAGAGCCTCCACAAGCCGCGCTGGCAGCTGGCCCTTGGCCTCTTGATCACGGGATCCGGCAGCGCCTTGCTGGCCCAAGACCTGAGCCAATGGATGCATCACAACGTGTTCTGAGGGCTTCTTCAGCCTCGCTCGCTGCCGGCTTCCAAACGACAGCGGGCCATCAACAGCTCCAACTCGGCCAAGACCTGCTCGCTGGCCGGCCAGCCCAGCTCGCCGTCCTTGGCCAGATCGTCCCAGACGCGCAAGCGCTGGGCCTCGCGCGCGGCCGGCAGCGCCGCAAACTGCGCGCATTCCTCGTCCGTCATCGGGCCACCTTGCAAAGCCAGGCTGCGCACGGAGTCGGCTGACAAGCTCTCGGCATAGCCAGGCTTTTGGCTCACCAGATAACGCTTGGCCTGCACATGCAGGCGCACCGGCTCAGCCACTGCCGGGCCAAACAGGGGCAGCAAAACACGGGCGGCCAGCTCCTCGTGCGCATCGTCGATGCCGCGCTCGGTCGGCGAGCCTTCCAAGTCGGTCATCAAGTGGCCGACATCATGCAGCCAAGCCGCCAACTGCAAGGCCTCGGAGGCCCCGGCCTGTCGCGCCAAACGCGCGCATTGCCAGGCATGTTGAAGCTGAGTCACCGGCTCGCCGTCGTAGGCCAGCGATCCGCGGCGCTCGAAGAGTTGCAAAAGAAATTGATTGGTCATCATGGCGGCATCGTTCCAACGCACCATTGTGCAAGCGGCAGGTGTCGAGCGCGTGTCGGTCGGTCTATAGTGTTCGGACTCTCTCTGCTCGCCGAACTGCGTCCACTTTTTCAGGAGTCCTCATGGCCAAGAAGACCAGCAAATCCACTGCCACCCCCAGCAGCATCAATATCGGCATCAGCGACAAAGACCGCGCCGCCACGGCCGAGGGCCTGTCCAAGCTGCTGGCCGACACCTACACGCTCTACCTGACCACCCACAACTTCCACTGGAACGTGACCGGGCCGATGTTCAACACCTTGCACCAGATGTTCATGGTGCAGTACACCGAGCTGTGGAACGCGGTGGACCCGATCGCCGAGCGCATCCGCTCGCTGGGCCATGTGGCCCCGGGCTCCTACGCCCAGTTCGCCAAACTCAGCTCCTTGAAGGACGCACCCGCCACGCCGCCCAAGGCGCTGGAAATGGTGCGCATCTTGGTCGAAGGCCACGAAGGCGTGGCCCGCACCGCACGCGCCCTGTTCCCGGTTGCTGACCAAGCTTCGGACGAGCCCACCGCCGACCTGCTGACTCAACGCCTGACGGTGCATGAGCAAACCGCTTGGATGCTCCGGAGTCTGTTGGAAGACTGAGCCATCACGGCCTGGCGCAAGGCTTCAAGGACCTGTTTTCCAAATCGGCTACCCTAGAGCCCTTTTGTTTTCATTCGAATGCAGCGTCGCGCATGAACGTCTTCCCCAAGCTATTGCTGAGCCTGCCCTTGCTGTGGGTGGGCGGCGTTAGCGCAGATCCGGCCAACAGCCTGAGTTGGCACGACGCCGTCCATCGCCTGCAACAAGGGTCTGATCAGCTGGCCGGCGCACGCGCCCAAATCGCGCAACGCCAGGCCCAGGCCGAGGGCATCGCCCAGGCGGGCGGGCCCATCGTCAGCGTCTATGGCGCGGCCTACAGCTACAAAGCCAGCCTAGATCTGGACCTGGACCCGCTCAAGCAAGGCCTGGGCAACGCCATCAATCTGCTGCCTCCCGGCATTGCCGGCCTGCTGCCGCCCTTGCCACCGCTGCCCTCTAACTACACGATTGAGCGGCGCAATAGCAGCCACACGGCCCTGGTGAATGCGGTGTGGCCGATCTATCTGGGCGGCGCCACCGATGCCTTGCGCGGCATGGCCGCGGCCCAAGGCGCCGAAGCGCAAGCCGATTTGCAACACAGCGAGGAAGAAGCGCTGGCCGTGCTGGCTCAGCGCTACTTCCAAACCCAGATGGCTCGCCGCGCCGCCGCCCTGCGCGAGGCCGCCGCCGCCGGCGTGGCCGAGCATGACGCCGCCGTGGACAAGATGCTGAAGGCCGGTGTGGCCTCGCAGCTGGAGCGCCTGCAAGCCCGCGCCGCGCTGCAAGACGCACAGTACCAGGCCCGCAAGGCGCGCAGCGATGCCGAGCTGATCGCCATCGCCCTGGGCCGAACCCTCAAGCTCGACGGCACGCCCGCGCCCAGCACGCCCTTGGCCGTCAGCTCGCAGCCGCTGCCGCCACTGCAAGACTTCATCACCAGTGCCCTGACCCTGCACCCCGGCCTGGCCAAGGTGGCCGCCAAAAAAGCCCAGGCCGAGCAACTCAAAGCCGGCTCCAAGGCACTCAACAAACCGCATGTCTTCGCCTTCGGCCAACGCTCGCTCACCCACAACGGCGACTGGCTCGCCGGTATTGGGGTCAGAGTCAATTTATGGGACTCGCTGGACCATGCCGCGCTGGAGCGCTCGCACCAAAGCCTGATCACCCAGGCCGAAGCCGCCGACGCCCAGGCCCGCAATGACATCACCCTCTTGGTGGAGCGCCAATGGCGCAGTGCCGAGCAAGCGCGCAGCCAGTACCTGAGCCTGGCGGCGCAAGACGAGTTGGGCCGGGAACTGCTGCGCCTGCGCCAAGTAGGGCTCAAGCAAGGCACCAGCACCGCGCTGGACCTGATTGACGCCGAGCTGAACCTGGTCAAGCTGCGCACCGAGCGCGCCCAGGTCGCTTATGAGCATGTGATGGCCCTGGTCGGCCTGCTGCAGGCCTGCGGCCAGATCGAAAGCCTGGGCGACTATCTGGCGCGCGCCGATTTGCGCTTGGAATGAATCGCGCCTCTGCACAAAACGAAGAAGAAGCTGCTGTCATGAAACTCCCAAAACTGCTCGTTCCCGCGCTGGCCCTGACGGCGCTTGGCGCTGGCGTCTACGCCATGTGGCAGCACCAGCCGCCCGCGCCCGAACAGCTGCAAGGCATGATGGAAGCGCGCGAAACCGATATCGCGCCTAAGCTGACCGGCCGCATCGCCGAGTTGCTGGTGCAAGAAGGCCAGCGCATTGAAAAAGGCAGCTTGATCCTGCGCATCGACAGCCCCGAGGTGGCCGCCAAGATGGCGCAGGCCAGCAATGCCGAAGCTGCCGCCTCGGCTGTGGCCTTGAAGGCGCGGAACGGCGCCCGGCCGGAAGAAATCCGCATGGCACAAGCCAATTACGAGCGCGCCAAGGTCGGCGCCGATTTGGCACGCAAGAGTTTTGAGCGCGTTGACGGCCTCTTCAAAGAAGGCCTGGTCGCCGCGCAAAAGCGCGATGAGGCCGAAGCCAACTGGCGCGCCTCGCAAGGCCTGGCCGATGCCGCCAAGGCGCAGGCCGATATGGCCCGCGCCGGCGCCCGCAGCGAAGACCAGGCCGCCGCCGCCGCCCAAGCCCGCCAAGTGGCCGGCGCGGTGCAAGAAGTCGAAGCCGCCCGCGCCGAGACCGAGCTGAAGAGCCCGGTGGCCGGGGAGGTTGCCAAGCTGCTGGCCAAGGCGGGCGAGCTGTCGCCAGCCGGCGTGCCGGTCGTCACCGTGGTGGACCTGAACGACCAATGGGTGCTGCTGAATGTGCGCGAAGACCAGCTCAAGCGCTTCGCCATCGGCCAAGAGTTTGATGCGACGCTGCCCGCGCTCGCCGACAAGAGCGGCGCTAACGTTCGTTTCAAGGTGACCGGCTCACAAGTGCTGCCCGACTTCGCCACCTGGCGCAGCACCCGCAGCAACCAGGGCTATGACTTGCGCACCTTCGAGGTGAAGGCGCAGCCGCTGAAGCCGATTGCGGGCGCGCGGCCGGGCATGAGCGTGCTGGTCAAGTAAAGCATGAGTGCTGCGGGGACTTGGCAGCGGGAATGGGCCCGGCTGCGGGCCAGCCCTTTCGATCTGGCCATGCTGTCCTGGCTGCCGCTCTTGATGGGCCTGCTGCTGGTCTGGACCTTTGCGACCGGCCTGCCGACCCGGCTGCCGCTGGGCGTGCTGGATGCCGACCACAGCGGCTTGTCGCGCCAGTTGCTGCGCATGCTGGACGCTGCGCCCGGCCTGCGCCTGAGTGCCCAGTACAGCGACGAGGCCGAGATGCAGCGCGATCTGCGCGCCGGCCATGTCTATGCGGCGCTGGTGATTCCGGCCGGCATGGCAGCCCATATCAAGCGCGGCCACCCGTCCCACCCCGCGCAACTGGCCCTGCTGCATAACGCCCAATTCGCCACCCACTCGGGCTTGCTGCAAAAAGAGGTGCGCACCGTGGTGGGCACGCTCTCGGCCGGCGTCGAGATCGCCACCCGCGAGAAGCGCGGCCAAAGCCCTCAGGCCGCCAAAGCCGGCTTTGAGCCGATGCGCGCCAGCCTGCAAGCGGTTTACAACCCATCCCTGAACTACCAGCAGTTCCTGGCCGCGGTCTTGCTGCCGGCCTTGCTGCATATGTTGGCCATGGTGGCCGGCGCCTGGAGCGCGGGCACCGAGCTGCGTGGCGCTACGGTGCCCGCATGGTTGGCCAGTGGCGGCGGTCGGCCCCTGCAAGCCCTGCTGCTGAAACTGGCGCCGGCCTGGCTCTTGCTGAATGCGGTCAACGCGCTCTTGTGGGTGTTGATGCAGCAATTGGGCCTGGTGCCCGACCACGGCCTGCTCGCACTGCTAGGCCTTCATGCGCTGATGTTGGCGGTGTACGCGGCGCTGGGTGCTTTTGCGGCACTGGCGGCCAGCTCGCTGCGCATGGCGCTGTCGGCGGCCGGCTTCATCACTGCACCAGCTTTTGCCTACTCGGGTCTGGCCTTCCCGCTGATGGCCATGCCGCCCGGTGCGCGCATGTGGGCCGAATCACTGCCGCTGACCTGGGTCTTGGAGGCTCAAGTTGGCCTGCTGCAGCAAGGCCGCGCCGCCGCTGAACTGCTGCCGCTGGCGGGCTGGCTCAGCCTGGCGGGCACCGCCCTGCTATTGGTCAGCGCCGCCTTGCTGAAGCGCGCCGCCGTCACGCCGGCATGCTGGGGGAAGCGTTGATGCGACTCTGGTTCAGCACCCTGGCGCAAACCTGGCGCGCCGCTTTGACGGACAAGGGCACGCTCCTGATGTTCATCATCGCGCCCATCCTCTACGCCTTTTTCTACCCCTGGCCTTACACGACGCAAGAGCTGCGCCGCGTGCCGGTGGCCATCGTGGATCAAGACCACAGCAGCCTGACCCGCCAGATTGGCCGCTTCGCCCAGGCCAGCCCGCGCCTGGACCTGCGCTTTGTCACCAGCAGCGAAGCCGAAGCCCGGCGGGCGATGGCGCGACGTGAGATCGAAGGTTATGTGCTGCTCCCCAAGGACTTGAAGCGCGATGTGCTGCGCGGCCAAGGCGTGGTGGTGCCGGTGCTGGCCGATGGCGCTTACTTCCTGATCAACAAAGTAGTGCTGAGCGGCTTTGGCGAGGTCGTCGGCACCGTTTCGGCCGGCGCTGAGCTGCGCCAGCTGCAGGCCAAGGGCGCCTCCAAACACCAGGCAGCCTTGAGCCGCAGCCCTTTGAACCTGAGCTTGGTGCCGCTCTACAACAAGACCGAGGGCTACGGCAGTTATGTGGTGCCCGCAGTGGCGGTGCTGATCATTCAACAGCTGCTGCTGATCGGCTCGGCGATGTGGGTCGGCACCTGGTTTGAAACCCGGCGCGAGAAGGAGTCGCTGCTGGGCGTGTGGAGCGCGCGCACCGTCGCCTTTGCCTCCTTGGGCCTGCTGTCTGCCGCCTGGTTCTTTGGCCCGGTGTTTCGCTTTTTCGACTATGGCCATGCCTGCAATGTGGGCGCCGCCGCTTTATTGCTGCTGCCTTTTTGCTGGGCGATTGCCGCCTTGGGCGTAGCCATTGGCGCCTTGCTGGCCGACCGCGAGCGCGCCATGCAGGCGCTGCTGTGCACCTCGCTGCCCATGGCTTTCTTGAGTGGTTTTTCTTGGCCGCGCGAGGCACTGCCGCCAGCACTGTTTGCGCTGGGCGACTTCATCCCCGCCGTGGTTGGCATTCAAGCCTTTGTGCGCCTGAACCAAATGGGCACCACGCTGGCCGAGGTGCAGCCCTACACCCAGTTGCTGCTCTTGCAAGCGCTGGGCTTCAGTCTGCTGGCGGCCTGGGCATTGAGAAGACAAGCCCTTAGATAGGGGTGGCGGAACAGGGTTTTTCTCATAGAAGACCGTCTTCTTTTGCTGCTATTCTGCGCTGCCGCTCGGCTTACAGCCGGGTGGCCACGTAACGACAAGATAGTCGGTGTAAGGGAGGATGCGTTGAGTGCAAACAGTTTCGAGTCCTCAGAGCCAAGCTGCACACGCTTGAACGGACCTCATGCTTTCCCCGAATCCGAAGGCCGGGCTTGGCTGCATCTGCTGCTTGAGGTGGAGAGTCGACCTGGAATCTTGGCTAAACATACTGTCTCACTCAACACACTCTAGATATGAAATTCCAAATTGCCGCGATTGCATTGATTGCCTCCCAACTGACCGGGTGCGCATCCATCGTGAACGGTTCCAACCAGTCACTCTCAATTGAAACCCGCGCAGGCGACACGATTGTCAGTGGCGCTAAGTGCAAGCTGAGCAATGACAAGGGAACGTGGTTTCTGACCTCGCCTGGCTCGACGACCGTGAATCGCAGCTTTGAAGACCTCTCCATCACCTGCGAGAAGGAAGCCCTGGAACCCGGCATCTTGACCGTCAAGTCCTCCACCAAAGCCATGGCTTTCGGGAACATCATTTTTGGCGGCGTGATTGGCGCAGGCGTGGATGTGGCTACGGGCGCAGCTTACGACTATCCCAGCGTTATCTCTGTCGTCATGGGCTCCAAGGGTGTCTTGGCTGCACCTGCTCAACCAGCCGCCTCAGCACCCCAGCCAGCCGCAGCGATTGCACCTCAAGCAGCCGCCAGCGCGCCAACAGTGAAGTAATCACGGCAGGCTGTAGAGATTGGCGAAGCCAGATGCAGCTCAAGACAAGAGCTGCGCATGAGTTAAGGCGGCTGCGCTGGATTTGAACGCGAGGTCCATTGATGCGTTCACAATCCAGCCATGAGCTCAGTTGCCCCAACCCGCGTTGCCATTGTCAGCTTTGACGGCTTCAACGAACTGGACAGCTTCATCGCCCTGGGCATGCTGAACCGCTTGCGCCCACTGGGTTGGTCGGCCGAGTTGTGCGGCCCCGGCCATGCACTGACGTCGATGAATGGCCTCACCGTTCAACTGCAGCGTCCCTTGGAGTGGGCCAACGAGGCCGAGGTGGTGCTGTTTGGCTCTGGCCTTTACACCCGGGCCATCGCCGAGAACTCAGCCCTGCTCGATCGACTGCAGCTGGATCCCTTGCGGCAGCTGATCGGTGCCCAATGCTCGGGCGCCCTGCTGTTGGCGCGACTCGGCTTGCTGGGCGACATGCCGGCCTGCACCGACCTGATCAGCAAGCCCTTTGTGCGCGAAGCCGGTGTGCGTGTGCTGGACGAAGAGCCCTTTCATGCACAGGGGCCGGTGGCCACCGCAGGCGGCTGCCTGGCTTCGCAATACCTGGCCACTTGGGTGATGCTCAAGCGAGCCGGCGAAACCGCCACCGCTGAGGCGCTGCATTACGTCGCGCCCGTGGGTGAGAAAGCGGCCTACGCCGAACGCTTGATGGCCAGAGTACGCCCCTTTATGGGCTGAGCCAGCGCCTGGTCCGGATGAAGGCGGCCCATCAGGGCTGCGCCTTCAGGTGCTGACCCAAAAACTTCTCCACCCGCTTCGCAAAATCGACCTGGGTGCTTGGCATGCGCCAGCCATGCGCTTCATTCGCATAGCTGACCCACTCGGGCGGACGACCGGCCTCGCGCAAAGCGGCGCGCAGGCGCTCGCCATGGGCAATCGGCACGCGCAGATCGCTCTCGCCAAAGGCCAGCAACAAAGGCGCCTTGATCTGCTTGGCCTGAGCCAGCGGCGAGTTGGCGGTCAACATGGCCGCGTCTTTCTCCACATCGCCCACCATCTGAGGCAGCAGGTGGCGGCGGCCGCTGTCGCTCAAATTGTCTTCCACCCACCAGGAGCCCTTCAAATACAGGAAGGGGTCGGTCACCGCCACCCAGGCCACGCCGCAGCGGTACAGCTCCGGGTGTTTGATCAAGCCCATCAAGGTGCTGTAGCCACCATAGCTGGCACCGGCGATACAAGCTTGGCTGCTGGCCAGGCCTTCTTTTTGCGCCCACAGCAAGGCATCGGCCACATCGTCTTGCATAGCCTGGCCCCATTGCTTCCAACCGGCTCGGTAATGCGCCTCGCCATAACCGGTGCTGCCACGGAACTCCGGTGAAATGACCAGGTAGCCGCGCGAAGCCAAAAACTGTTCCATCGGCTGCCATTGCCAATGCCCGATGCGGATCCAGGGTCCGCCATGTACCAGCACCACCGTTGGTACCGGTTGGCCAGCCTTGAGGCCCACCGGCTGAGTCAGCCACACCGGTAGATCGCGGCCATCGCGTGCCTTGATGCGGTGCAGATCGACCCGAGCCATTTGCCGCGGGTCGATGCCGTCCATCACCGGGCTGATCGGCTGCAAGCGCTTGTGTTCCGCCTCATACAGATACAGCTTGCCCGGATCGGTGTCGGCAAAAGAGCGCACCAAGAGCACCATGTCCTCGGCACCACAGCGTCGGCAACTGATCCGGTTGACGCGCCCCGGCAAGCGTTCATCGATGAAAGCCTGAGCACGCTTCATGCTTTCATCAAACCAGATCGTCTGCTCGCCATCGGTATCCAGCCGCACACCCAGGGCGCGGCTGCTGGCGCGCTCCAGCAACACGCTGCCATTGAAGTCGAAACCCGGTGCGCTGACCAAGGCCGGCGTTTGCGGCTGCATCTTGGCAAAGTCGAAACGGGTCAAGACCCCATAGCCCTCGGGCCCATCGCTGTAGGTCACAAACAGATTGCCCGCGTCGTCCACCGTTTTGGGCGTGAAGGGCATTTTGAACACATCGTTCTCGGCCAACTGGCGCCAGGCGGTATCCGCCGGGCCGCGCCAATAGACCGCAGCTCGACCGTCTCGCTGGGTCATGGCGACCCGCGGCTGGCCCTTGCTGTCGAACAGCCAATCGGTCGCCAGCGCAGGCGCGCCACGCAGTTCCAGGCTGCGCGTGCGACCGGTGCGCACGTTCAACCAGAGCGGCGTCATCGAATGCAGCCGTTTGTCGCCAAACTCCATGCGACCGACCACCACCTCGTCGGGCAAGACGCCTTCTTGCGGCAGCGGCACCTTCAACAGGCGGTGGTTCCACTCCAAGGTGTGGTCAAAAGAGCTGCCATCGCGGACGAAGGGCGTGCCTTGGCGCTTGACCAGCTGGCGCAGATCGGCACCGTCAGGGTTGACCGCATACAAGCCCGGTGCGTAACGCCTGTCTTGGCCGCCGCCAGCGGCCAGATCCAGCACGCTGAAGACCAAACGATTCTCTCCGACCCAGTCGAATTCAACGATGTCGGCGTCCGAGAAGCCGCCGGTGCGCATGGCCTTGTAGCCATTGGCCAAATCCAGCACCACCAGACCAACACGGGTGCCGCCCTTGGAGGTGGTCAACGCCAGCTTCTTGCCCGAGGGGGACAGCTTGGCCTCGAGGATGGAGGGGTATTGGAAGAACCGCTCGACCGGGATCTCGGCCGGCGCTGTCACCTGCGCCGAGCAGACCCAGGGCATCAAGCAGCCATAGAGCAGGCCCAGTACACGACGGCGCCAAGCCTGTTTCGCAAATTTCTGCAGCAATTGTTTCTCCCTGTGCCAGCATTTTTAGGCGGCCAGCATAGCAAGCGGCCCCGCGGGGCGCTGCTGCGATAATCCCGCACTTCCCCTTTTCACCACTACTGACCGCGCGAAGGCTTTTTGAGCCTGGCGCGCCACGCGCCATGTCCGCCGACCTGCCCAGCCGTATCCAAACCGAAGTCAAGCGTCGCCGCACCTTCGCCATCATTTCCCACCCGGACGCGGGCAAGACCACGCTGACCGAAAAGCTGCTGCTTTTCTCGGGCGCGATCCAGATCGCAGGCTCGGTGAAGGCGCGCAAGGCTTCGCGCCACGCGACGTCCGACTGGATGGAAATTGAAAAGCAGCGCGGCATCTCCGTGGCCTCTTCGGTCATGCAGATGGAATACCGCGACTGCGTCATCAATCTGCTCGACACCCCGGGTCACCAGGACTTCTCGGAAGACACCTACCGCGTGCTGACCGCGGTGGACGCCGCGCTGATGGTGATCGACGCAGCCAACGGTGTGGAGCCGCAAACCCGGCGCTTGCTGCAGGTCTGCCGCGCGCGCAACACCCCCATCCTGACCTTCGTCAACAAGATGGACCGCGAGGTGAAAGACCCGCTGGCCTTGATGGACGAGATCGAGGCCGAGTTGGGCATGACCGTCGTGCCCTTCACCTGGCCGGTCGGCATGGGCAAACATTTCCACGGCGTGATGGACCTGCGCGAAGAGCGCATGCGCGTGTTCTCGCCCGGTGAAGACCGGGTCGCCGGTGACGAAGAAGTGCTGGAAGGCTTGAACAACCCGGCCTACGCCGAACGCTTCGGCATGCAGTACGAGCAGGCCGAGGGCGAGATCGAGCTGGTGCGAGACGCCGCCGCCGAGTTCGACCTGGATCAATTCCTGGTCGGCAAGCAAACGCCGATGTTCTTCGGCTCGGCCGTCAACAACTTCGGCGTGCAAGAAATTCTGGACGCCCTGGTGCAGCTGGCCCCAGCGCCTTCTGACCGCAGCGCGATGCAGCGCGTGGTCAAACCCGAGGAGCCCAAGTTCACCGGCGTGGTCTTCAAGATCCAAGCCAATATGGACCCCTCGCACCGCGACCGCATTGCCTTCTTGCGCGTGGCCAGCGGCCACTTCGAGCGTGGCATGCGTTTGAAAGTGGTGCGTTCGGGCAAAGAGTTACGTCCCAACACGGTGGTGAGCTTCCTGAGCCAACGCCGCGAGCTGCTGGACGAGGCTTTTGCCGGCGACATCATCGGTATCCCCAACCACGGCGTGCTGCAACTGGGCGACACCATCACCGAGGGCGAGGCCCTGCAGTTCACCGGCCTGCCCTTCTTTGCGCCGGAAATGTTCCGCTCGGTCGAAGTGGCCGACCCGCTCAAGACCAAGCAACTGAAGGCCGGCCTGCAGCAGCTGGGCGAAGAAGGCGCGATCCAGGTCTTCCGCCCCATCGCCGGTAGCGTGCTGCTGCTCGGCGCCGTCGGTCAGCTGCAGTTTGAAGTGGTGGCGCACCGCCTGGAGCATGAATACGGCTGCAAGGCCCGCATCAGCGGCAGCCGCTTCCAGGTGGCGCGCTGGGTGACCTGCGCGCCCGAGGACGGCGGCGAGAAGGAGCTGAAGCGCTTCATCGACGCCAATGACCACCGCATGGCCTATGACGCGGTGGACGCGCCCACCGTGTTGGTCGAATACGCCCCCGAGCTGCGCGCCATCGAGGCCAACTGGCCGAAGATCAAATTCCACGCGCTGCGTGAGCACGCGGGTCTGGTGTTCCAGCAGCGCTTAGAAGGCTGAGTCCAGAAAGCTGAGTCAGGACGGCTGATTCAAGCCGGGCTGAAAAATACCCGTCCAGTTTTCGGTTGCTGCAAAAGGCCGCCGTTTGAACAATGCGGTCTTCTTCAATTCACAAGAAGCCAGCAGGACGGGCATGGAAATCACCGACGCGGCAGTCGCCGACCGCTACTACCAAGCCTTGCTGGACCGCGCCGAGGATCATGTCGGCGTGTTCTTCGCGGCGGTGACCAGCACCGGTGTGTTCTGCATCGCCAGCTGCCGCGCCCGCAAGCCCAAGCGTCAGAACGTGCGCTTTTTCTCCTCGTCCGAAGGCGCCTTGCAAAACGGATTTCGCCCCTGCAAGGTCTGCCGCCCCACCGAGCATGCCTACAGCCCGCCAGCGACGGTGCTGCAGGCCCTGCAGTGGTTGCGCGCGCATCCGCAAGAAAAGCTCGGCGACGGCTTGCTGCGCGAGCAAGGCCTTAGCCCTGAAGTTTTGAGGCGCTGGTTCCTGCGCCACCACGGCATGACCTTTCAGGCCTACCAGCGCCAGCTGCGCATCAACACGGCGGTTGAGCAACTCAAGGCCGGTGGCAGCGCCACCCAATCCGCCATGGATGCCGGTTATGACTCGCTGAGCGGCTTTGGCTACACCTTCAAACGCATCATGGGCGCCGCACCTTCCTCCCTGCAAGAACGCAGCCTCGGCACCATCCTCCTGCACCGCTTCACCACGCCGCTGGGGCCGATGTTTGTTTGCGCCACCGACACCGGCGTCTGCCTGATTGAATTCGTCAGCCGACGCATGCTGGAGACCGAATTCCGCGACCTGCAGCGTTTGCTGAGGGCGCGCATCACACCGGGTGAAAACACCCACACGCGCCAAGCCGTGCGGGAACTGGACGAGTACTTCCGCGGCGAGCGGCGTGTGTTTGAAGTGGCCTTGGATACGCCGGGCAGCGCCTTTCAGCAAAGCGTGTGGCAAGCCTTGCAAGCCATCCCTTTCGGCCGCACCGGCAGCTATGGCGAACAGGCCCGCGCCCTGGGCCGACCCGAAGCAGTGCGCGCCGTCGCAGCGGCGAATGGCCAGAACCGCGTCTCCATCATCGTGCCCTGCCACCGGGTCATCGGCGCTGATGGCCGCCTGGTCGGCTACGGCGGCGGCCTGGCGCGCAAGCAATGGCTGCTGGAGCACGAGGCGCGCTGGCTGCAGCCCGAGGGTGGCACCGAGGCCGGGCCGCAGCAAAGCCTGGACTGGTGATCGGCTGTGGCTAAGGGGGCGGCTACTCAAGACAAAGGGCACTCCGAGGAGCGCCCTTTTTTCATCTCAGCTGAGCGGCCGAAGCCGCTCAAGCCGATCGATCAGAAGCTGTAGGTGCCCCGCACATAGTAGGTGCGGCCCACCGGATCAGCGAAACGCGGGTCATAGCCGGTCTGGAAGGTACGCGTCTGGTTGGAGAACGGCGGATCTTGGTCCAGCAGATTGCGCACACCCGCCGTCAGACCCAGAGCCTTGATGGGCGACCAGGTGCCGTAGACATCCCAGACCGAATAGCTGGCGACCTTGTTGCTCGGCGTTTGGTCGGTGTAGCCGCTCTTGTAGCGGTTCACCAGGCCGAGGCCAAAGTCGCCTTGCTTCCAGCCCAGGTTCAGCGCATGGGTCCAGCGGAAGATCGGGCCGTTGTTGCCGCTGTAAACGCCGGCGCGTTGGATCCAGGCGCCACCCTCTTCGTTCTGGTACTCGTACTTGCTGACATAAGTGCCATTCAAGCTGACGGTGAAGGCCCCCAGCGACTGGGTGCGCAGGCGGTAGTTGGCGCTCAGGTCCACGCCGTTGCTGTTCACCCCGCCCAGGTTCTGGGTCAGCAGTTCCACATAGCCGCACTTCACACCCGGGCACAGCGAACCATCGGTGGCCAAGCTACCATCAGCGGCGCGCTTGAACAGTGCCGCATACTGGACCGGGTCGCCAAACACCGTGGTTTCAGGCAGCGAGTCGATCTTGTGCTTGAAGCTGACCCACCAGAAGTCCAGGCCCATGCTGACATCGGCCATGGGCTCAAAGACGAAGCCCAAGGTCTTGTTGACCGAGGTCTCGGGCTTGAGTTTCGGGTTGCCACCCTGCAAGGATTGGAACTGCTGCTCGCAGTTGGCCGCCTTGGAGGCGCCAGCAATAGGCACACCACCCGGGCAACGCACCGGGTCGTTGAAGTTGTCGCCGGTGTTGGTGAAGTTTTGCGGATTGTTCAGCTCATACAAAGACGGCGCGCGGAAGCCGGTCGAGTAAGAACCGCGCACCAGCACCTGCTTGTTGGGCTGGAAACGGAAGGTGAACTTGGGGTTGGTGGAGTTGCCTGCATCGCTATAGCGGTCATAGCGCAGGCCACCGCCCAGCTCCAGGCTCTTCAGCACCGGCACCGACAGTTCACCATAAACCGCACTGACATTGCGCTTACCTTGCCGATTGGTGCTGGGGTCATAGCCGGTGCTGTTCACCACCTTGGCGGCAAACTCGGTATTGGCCTTGTTGGTGAAGTCTTCCTTGCGGTATTCCCCACCCAAGGCCAGACCGGCGTTGCCGGCGCCCAGCCAATTGCCCAGCTCGCGGCTGGCCCGCGCGTCCACGGATGTGACCTTGCCCACGCCAGTGAAGAGCAAGCCCGTCACCGCGGCCTTTTGCACCGCGGCCAAACCAGCAGCCTCTTGCGGGCCAAAGGGGTTGATCACGCCGGTCTTGACGCCCGCCGAGATTTGGGCGCCATCGGTGAAGCCGCCGATCAAGCTGTTCTCCACCTTGTTCTCGTTGAAAGACACGCCGGTTTGATAGTCCCATCCGGCCAGCGTGCCTTCGAGGGCGGCGACAAAGCGCTGCTGGGTGTTGATGCTGGAATCCTTGCGGCCACCGCTGATCTCATCGCGCATCTTCACCGTGATGGCCTTGCTGGGGTCGATCTTGGCCGAGGCCGGCGCCGCCGGGGTGATGCCATTGCCAGGGTAATACTTGGTGCCCGGGTCCATGCTCAAAGCGCCATAGGGCACGCCGGCCGTCGTGGTCTTGTTGGTGCTCTCGGCTCGGAAGTACTCAAAGCTCAGCAGATGCTCATTGCCCAGTTGCACCGAGGCCTTGGCCAAGCCGGAGATCTTCTTGGTTTCGGGCACCAGTTCCACCACCTTGGAGTAGAGGTACTGGCAGCCGGTCGCACCGTCAGACTTCAGCATCGGTGACGCGCAAGCCGGCGCGGCCGGGTTGGCGCTGTCGCCGTCTTGGTAGTAGTTGGCGGGGAATGGCGTCGGCGAGGTCTTGGGGGTGCCGCGATTCACATAAGGGCGCTGGCCGGCCAGCAGAGCGTCTTGGTGGCTGTAATCCAGCACCGCAAAGACATTGAAGCGGTCCTTGGCCAGATCGCCAAAGCCGCCGCCAATATTGAAGTTCTTGGCCTTCGCGCCGGCCTCCTTGGGCGAGTCATAGCCCAAGGTGATGGCCCCACCGGTGTAGCTCTTCTTGGTGATGAAGTTGATCACGCCGCCGATCGCGTCGGTCCCGTACAGGGCCGAAGCGCCATCGCGCAGGACCTCCACCCGCTCAATGGCACCGAAGGGAATCATGTTCAGATCGGGTGCGCTCGCGTCTAGGGCGTTGTTCGCAATACGGCGGCCATTGAGCAGCACCAGGGTCTTGTTTTGATCCAGGCCGCGCAGATTGGCGAACGTAGCGCCGCCCGTGGAGCTGCCCACGGCCTGACTGCCGGTCTGGGTGGTCTGGCTGGCGGCAATCCGGCTCAAGAGCTGTTCCACCGAGGTCACACCCTCGTTCTTCATCTCGGTCATCTTGATGATGGTGACCGGATTGGCGGTCTCGGCATCGAGGCGCTTGATGGCCGAGCCGGTCACTTCCACACGCTCCAGCTGTTGCTCTTGCGACTGGGCTTGAGCCTGGGTACTCAGGGCGGCCAGCAAGGCCACCGCCAAGCTGATGGGATTTCTTTTCTTCATCACTATCTCCTCACTCACCGAACAACAAACAGACCCCGGCACCGCAGTTCTCGGTTGGGGGCCGCGGGGCCGGAAGCGGCGACATCGCCGATCCGACCGCTGCGTGGCGACACTGCAACAGGCTCTTGGCCTGCCATGCCGCGTTCTTGGACAGCGAATTCACTCTTTCATGCAGACCTGAACCGCAGCTTCATGGCAGTTAAACAGGAGCTAAATTTCGCGAGCTCTGAGCCCCCGAGCGTGGCCCCACGCCAACATCCGATGCGCCAAAGCGGCCACTTTTCGGCCCTGGCAGCGGTCAGGCAGATGGCCACAAGGTTCAAGCCCGATCGCCACGAGAGGGCCCGTCAGCTCATGACTTTTGGCGCGATGCCTCGCGCCGGGTTTGAATGCGCGCATGAATGTCTTGCTGTTTGAAGATCATCTCGAGTTGGCGCAAAAGCTGCGCAGGGACCTGGCGGCCTGGGCCTACCGCAGCACCTGGGTGCGGGTGCTGGGCGGCGCACTCTCACAGCTGGAAAGCGGCTGCATCGATCTGGTGGTCGTGGATCTGAGCCTGGCCGATGACGCGGGCTTCGCCCTGCTGCAAAAGATCCGGCGCGACTGGCCCAAGATCCCGGTGCTGAGCCTTTGCACACGCGAGCATCTGGCCGATGAGCGCCTCATCAGCGCCGACGGCAGCAGCAGCCTCGACTTCATGCTCAAGTCGTTTGAAGCGCCGGAACTGCGCGCCCGTTTGCGCGCCCTCGCGCGGCGCAGCTGTGGCGCCGACCCCGAATGCCTGGAGCTGCGCGGCCTGCGCCTGCACCTCAGTGCGCAAAGAGCCAGTATCGACGGCCGGCCCCTGGAGCTCTCGCGCAGCGAGTACCTGCTGCTCAGTGCCCTCGCCACCCGTGCCGACCGGGTTCAGCCGCGCCGCGTTTTGGAGGAACAAATGGGCTCCAGCGTGAGCGGACGCGCCAGCAATGTGCTGGATGTGCAGATTTCCAATCTGCGCAAGAAGCTGGGCGAAGGCTATGTGAGAACCGTCCGGAATGTCGGTTATGTGATCGACCGGAACAACGCCTCGGGGCGGCAGGAAGCGCTCTGTCAACGCTGCAGCTGACCGGGGTTGCGCAAATACATATCGCGCAGCATCTGCAGCTCACCGGAGCTGCGCATCTCCTCAAAGCCCTTGCGAAACTGAGCCAACAACAGCGGGTCCACCTTGGGGTTGAAGGCGAAATAGCATCCAAAACCCGGCTTCAACACATGCACCACCTGCAGCTCGCTCGGGTCGTAACCATTGCGCTGCGCTTGGAAGGCGCTGGGTAAGGTCAAGCCCGCCAACAGGTCCAGCCGGTCGGCATACAACATGCGCACACCGATCTCGCTGCGTGAGGTCTGGTAGATGTCGGAATCGGGCACGCCTGCATCACGCAGCAACTGCACCGAGGGCGCACCGCGGCCAGCGCCAATTTGCAAGCCGGCAGCGGCGTGTTGGGGGTCGAAGCGCAAGTCGGTGCGACGGCGCAACTTCATCAGCACGATGTCACAGGCATCGATGGGGCCGATCCAAAGGTAATGGGGCTCGCGCTCCGGGGTGCGCACCGTCATGTAGAGCACGCTGTTGGGCTCGTTGGCGGCATCGCGAATGGAGCGCGCCCAAGGCATGTTGAAGCGCTTGAGGGCCAGGCCCTGGCGCTGCGCGATGCGGTCCAGCAGTTCATTGGCCATGCCGCGATGCTCGGCGTTCTCGACATAGGCAAAGGGCGGCAAGTCCTCGCTGAAGCCGACCAGCTCATGTGCAAAGGCCGCCCCAGGCAAGCCCGCCAGGGCGCAGAAGGCCCACGAGATCAAGCACTGCTTCAGGCATCGGGTGTGTTGCATCACCACAGTTCTCCCGGTCGAACCGAACACCGCCACGCTTGCGACCCAGTGTCCCCCAAAAAATGGGGCAGTGCCAGCGTGGCGCAAGCCCTTGGCAACAGGGCCGCAGCCTTTGAGACGAAAGCCGGCCGACCCGAACGAAAAGCACGCCTCGCCCGCTACCATGGCGAGCGCACGAAGGAGGCTCCGCCCATGCCAGAAACCATTTTTGAAGTCCCCGGCCTGCAAAGCCAAGACGACGCCGATGCCGTCATGTTCGAGCTGCAAGACTTGCCTTGCGTCAATCAAGCCGATGTGGACCTGGCCAAGCGCCAGGCCTGGGTCAGCCACACGGCGATGATATCGGCCGACGATATAGCAGCGGCGCTGGCTGAGGCGGGCTATGAAAGCCGGATCGTTTAGCGAGTGAAAGAAAGCCAGGCAGATGCGAAGTCAACAGCAGTACAAAAAAATCGGCATCGTCGGCGGTGTGGCCTGGGCCTCGACGGTGGAGTACTACCGCCTCATCTGCCAATGGAGCCAGCAACGCCATCTGGAATTGGGCCGCAGCGGCACACCGGAGATGCCGGAGTTCGCCATCGAGTCGGTGAACATCGCCGAGTCGCATGGGCGCCGCGGCGTGGCGGGCGATGAGGCATCCTGGGCGCGCTTTGACGCTTACTTCCGCGCCGCCTTGCTGCGCTTGCAAGCCAGCGACGCGGACTTTGCCCTGATCGCCAGCAACACGCCGCACAACCGGCTGGCGGCGATTCGGCGCGGCGTGGATATCCCGGTGCTGAGCATTTTTGAGGTGGTGGCCCAGGCCTGCGCGGCGGCGGGGGTGGCTCAATTGCTGATCCTCGGCACCGAGCCGACCATGCAGGGTCAGGCCTTGCCCGAGGTCTTGGGTCGGCATGGCATTGCCAGCTGCGTGCCCCAGGATGCGGGCGACCGCGCCTTGCTGGCTGAGCTGATTGCGGAGCTGCAAGCCGGCAAATCGGACTCAGCGGCCGCGCAGATCGGCGCCTTGGCCGAGCGCGCTTTTGCCGCCACCGCAGCGCCCCAGCAAGGGCGGCGCGCGGTGGGCTTGGCCTGCACCGAGCTGCCCTTGGCCTTCCCGGCGCAGCTCGAACAGGCCAGCTTCGAGCATGCGGGGCAGTTCTATATCAACACCAGCTTGATCCATGCCCGTGCGGCTTTTGAGTTAGCACTGCTAGACGGGCAAACGCTGGCGCGCCGACCAGCGACGGAGGCCGACATCCCCGAGCTCTTGATCCTGCGCCGCCAGACTTTTCACCGCTATATGGCCGAGGCCGGCATGGCCATCGACGCCGACACCGACCTGATCCGTGTGCGATTTCAGTTAGAGAACGCCAGCGTCTTGCTGCTGGGCGGCCAGATCGTGGGCCTGATCAAGATGAGCCGAGGCGATGCCCAGGACCCGAGCGAATGGCGCATTCACCAACTGCAGATCAGCCCCCGTCTGCAAGGCCGGGGCTTTGGCAGCCGTTTAATGCGCGAGCTGATGGCCGAGGCCGCAGCGGCCGGCGCCAGCTTAGGTCTGGGCGTCTTGAAGAACAACCCGGCCCAAGCGCTGTATCGCCGGCTCGGCTTTGTCGACGAGGGCGAGAACGAGCACGAGTTCCTGCTGCGCTGGCCGGCGCGCTGATTCAGCGCGAATACAAACGCGGCACGCCACTGATGAAAAGGCCCGACTGAATCAGACCCTCGCTCACTTCGTAGATGGCCATCATGTCCACTTCGCCAGGCCCTTCAGGAAATGTACGGGTGATGGTTTCATGGTCGATCACGGTATGACCCTGGGCCGTGGCCATGACAGAGCGACTGAGCAAGCGGGCATGCAAATTGGGTTCGGCGAAGCGGGCCTGAATGCGCGCGCCGATCTCGGCATGGCCTTGCGCCAAGAGCGTGCCCGGGTTGGCGTATTGCCGCGCATCGGGCGCATAAGTGGCCAACCAAGCGGCTACATCTCGGTCGTTATAGGCATCCAGCTGGGCTTGAATCAGGGCGTTGGGGTCTTGCTGTGCTGGTGACATGGGCTGCTTTTAGGTTCTTGAAGTGATCAGCGCGCTAAGAACTGGCTGACGGTCTGCAGCCAAGCTTGCGGCTCTTCGGTGAAAGGCCGGTGTGCGGAATGCTCAAACACCTGGGCCCGCGACAGCACCGCCGGGTTGATGGCCCGCTGCATCTCGTTCATCACGCTGGGCGGTGCCACCGGATCAAAGCGGCCGGTCAGCAAGAGCGTCGGCGCGGCCACGGCCTTCAGGCGCGGCAGCAACTCCACATCTCGCAGCGTACCGCCGCCCCGCCATTCAGGGTCGGGCCCCAGCATGGCCAGATAGACCTGCAGGTTCAGCTGATCATTTGGGCTAGCACTGGGCGCGCTCTTGGCGGTCGGTCTGGCACGGTTGGCCCAATACAGCGGCTTGATCGCTTCGCCCAACAGTCCTTGCGCCTCGGGGCTGCCGCTGAGCTTCCCCTGCTCGCGCAGCTCCATCAAGGTCTGCCAACGTTCGGGATCGTGGCGACGCAGCCAGTCGTTGAAGAAGTCAATCTGCGCCTGCCAGCTGCGCGCGCCATGCAAGGTGTTGCCCAGAATCAGGTGGCTCAAAGCCTGCGGATGCTGCGCCGCATAGGCTTGCGCCACCAAGCCGCCGTAGGAGTGGCCATAGACCGCCATGGTCTTGAGCCCCAGATGCAAGCGCAGGCGTTCGAGGTCTTGCACATCGCGCGCCAGGGTGTAGCGCTCCGGGTCGCTGAGCCGGGAGGATCGGCCGCGACCGATATTGTCCAGAATGACCACGGTGTGGTGCTGGGCCAAAGGCCGAAAGGCGTGGCGCATGCTGAAACCGCTGCCGCCCGGCCCACCGGGCACCACCACCAAGACCGGTCCCTCGCCCAGACTGGCATAGGCCAGCATGCCATCGTCCGTTCTGAACCGAACCTCGGCCCAGGGCGCCTCGAGCTGCGCTGCCGGGGCTTGTCTGCTCGCCTCGGCATCCGGCTTGAGATCGGTAGCCAAGACTTGCGGGAACTGGGTCGCCAAAACAAGGGTCAGGCCCAGCAAGACGGCAATCAAAACAGGACGTATGGCGATCATGAGGCGGGCTTTCAGGTCGGCGGGTCAGGGGGCGGCAGATCTGCGGCGATCACAGGCGGATCGGGCTTCTTGCCTTGCTGGTCATTTTGGGTTTTCAGTCGCCGACTGAATAGCGGCGATTTCTGCCCTATTTGGACAGTTAAACTATCCAGATGGTTCAAGCCTCCCGACTTCCGCTGCAGTACATGGCGGCGTTTCGCGCGGTGGCGCGTGGTGAAAACGTGCGCGCCGCGGCCGAGCAATTGCATCTGACGCACAGCGCGGTCAGCCAACAAATCCGGGCGCTGGAGGCGCAGATCGGCTTCCCTTTGTTTCAGCGCGCCGGGCGTGGCATCCAGCTCAATGCCGCCGGCCGCGCCCTGCAAAGCGCGCTGGAGAAGGCCTGGACCGAGTTGGAACTGGGCCTGCGCGCGGCCAGCGCGGCCGATGGCAGCCGCATGCAAAGCCTGAACATCACCTGCACGCCCTCGTTTGCGCAGCGCTGGCTGATCCCGCGCCTGGGCCGCTGGCAGGCGGCGCACCCAGACATCACGCTCAAGCTCTTCACCTTGCAGCGCGTCATCGATCTGGAGCAAGAGGGCTTTCATCTGGCGCTGCGCCAAGGTGCCGGCCCCTGGCCGGGCCTGGTCAACGAGGTGATGATGGAGTCGCGCCAGATCGTGGTGGCCGCGCCGGCCCTGGCGCAGCGCTTGATGAACGCGCCTCTGCAAACGCTGGCGGGCGAATCGCTGCTGGGAGACGCCGAACAATGGACGCAGTGGTTTGCCCAAGCCGGCCTGGCCTGCCGCGTGGTGCCCAGCGCCAGCTTCAATGACGGCGGCCTCTTGGTGCAAGCCGCCGAGCAAGGCATGGGCGTGGCCCTGGCCCGCGAACTGCTGTGCGCCGATGCTTTACTGGACGGCCGCCTGCAACGCCTGCCCGGCCCCACGCTGACCGGCATGAGCCAGCGCCGCTATCACATCGTCTATCCGCCAGCGCTGCGCGATGAGCCGGCGCTACGAACGCTGTGCGAATGGCTGCATGCGGAGATGGCGGAGTCGGCAAGGAGGCTGCAGGCCATGGCGCCGCCCTGAGGCAGCCCACACGGAATTTGTCGCCGGCAGTGCCGATGCCTGCCAGGCTCACAATGGCACGATGCAACCGTTTTCGACGGTTTCCGACCCGTGCCGATCAACTGGGGAACCTTGTCGAAGCCCAGGGGCGGATAAACAGCCCTCAACAAAAGCCATGCTCAAGCGCATCCATCACGCCGCCATCATCTGCTCCGACTACGCCGTTTCGAAGCGCTTCTACACGGAGTGCCTGGGCTTGCGGGTGATTGCCGAGCATTACCGCGCCGAGCGCCAGTCCTACAAGCTCGACTTGGCGCTGCCCGACGGCTCGCAGATCGAGCTGTTTTCCTTCCCGGGCGCACCGGCGCGCCCCTCCTACCCGGAGGCGCAGGGGCTGCGGCATCTGGCCTTTGAGGTGGAGGACATCGAGGCCTGCTGCCATACTTTGGCTTCAAACGGCGTTGCCGTCGAAGCGATTCGTTTGGACGAGTTCACCCAGCGGCGCTTTACCTTCTTCGCCGACCCGGACGGTCTGCCTTTGGAGTTGTACGAAAGCCCAGCTTCGGCGGTCAGCGCCGAACGGGCGTGACACTCCAGCCCATCGAAGTTTCAGAAAGCAAGCAGCAGCCATGAATCGCTATCTCGGATCTTGTCTTTGCGGGGCCGTGGCCCTGGAGGTGGAAGGCGGCATCACGTCCATCATCCATTGCCATTGCTCCAAATGCCGCAAGGCCAGTGGCACGGCCTATGCCACCAATGGCTTTGTCCAAAGCAGCGGCTTGCGCATCACCCAGGGTGAAGACTTGATTCATCGCTATGAGAGTGCGCCCGGCCGGCAGCGGCATTTCTGCAGCCGCTGCGCCTCGCCGCTGTTCAGCTCTAACAGCGCGGACCCCAGCCGCTTGCGACTTCGGCTCGGCATCCTGGACTCTGAGATCACCGAGCGGCCGATGTCGCACAACTTTGTGACGTCGAAGGCCTGCTGGGAAGATCTGGACGCGCAGTTGCCGCGTTACGAGGCCTATGAGCCGGGTCGCTAAAGCCTGAGTTTTTCCTTAAGTCTCGCCCGCGTCGGGCTCAGCGTGGAGACGCTGAAAAACTTGCTGCACCGGGCCTATGCCCAGGTGGGAGAGCAGCTGCCGACCGGTGGCTGTTGGATGAAGGACAGGGCGCTGGAAAGCCCTCGCGGTGCGCGATGAGAACCGAGCACCCGACCTGAGCCACTTTTCGCGACCGCCCTGCATCGGTTCTTCGCTGGCGCGGCGTTCCGGCCTAGCACCGGATTGAGCCATTGATCGAAGTCATGGCTGAGAGCTACACGTCGGCTCGGCGGAGGGGTTTGCCATCAGGGCCTTAGACATAGGGAACCCCTCCATGCCGGCCCAGACTTGCGGGGGGCCGGACGCAATGAAGCCGTTGCGCGAATAGAAGCCTTCAGCGGTGCGCGTGCTCTCGAGGCGCAGTGTCCTGATGCCTCGCGAAGTGAGGCGAAACTCGATGGCCCGCAGAAGTGCTTTGCCGACGCCCTGATGAAGTGCCTCAGGCACGACATAGCAAAGAGCGAGCTCATCTCCTTTGGCCAAAGCGAACCCGATCACGACATCAACTCGAAGTGCGACCACTGCGACCGAATTGAGAGACTGAACCCAAGCCGAAGCATTCTCCGGCGTCTTGTTTTCTAGCCAGGCCGACAACGCGGCGGGGTCCCGGCGATGGTCTGCGACACAGCACTCACAGATGGATCGGCGAACGATCTCGCATATCGCAATCGCATCCGATACCGTTGCATCTCTAGCTTCGATTCGCATGGGTGCCTATTGCTCGACGTCAGAGGGGTACCGCTTGCAAGGCTTGCCCTGGGCGGAAAGCTTTGTTTGCAGCTTGAACATCGGCTGGCCCCACAGAGTAAATGCTCTGCTCGGCGCCGAATCGGACGGCTGTGCAGAGAAGTTGAAAGCCAAGGCGCTCAAGAAGTCGGACTGAGGCGGCATTGGCCGATTGGGTTTCGGCGACGAGTCGGCGAAGGCCAAGCGAACCGAAGGCATGAACCATCACTTGGCGAACAGCAGCAGAAGCATGACCTTGGCCCCAATACTCAGGAAGGAGGAGATAGGAGACTTCGAGGTCTTCGAGCTCATGGTGCCGATCGAGCACAACGATGCCCAAAAGTGCTGCACTGCCTGTTCGCTCACGGATGGCCCAAACCTGATCCGACGGCTGTGCCAGCTCGCTTGCTCGCTGATCGGCCCATTGAGGCTTGAGCGGGCCTCCCAGAAAGGAGCGCACTTGGCGATCGGAGAACAGCCGGGCAAGCGCCGGAAGATCAGCGATTCGAATGGAATCCAGGACGCATGCATTTGAAACCATACAAATTGGCTCCTTGTCAGCGCATTGTTCACGACTTCGCGCCAAGATTTGAGCCTGCCGATGAGCCGGATCGCTGAAGCCTGAGTTTTTCTTTAGGGCTCGCCCGTGTCGGGCTCCAAGCGTGCCAGCAAGATCGCCAAGCTGCGGTCCAAGCTCGCCAGCTCGGCGGCGCTCAAGTCGGCAAGGATCTGCCGTTCATTGTCCAAATGCGCCTCTACCGCCTGGTCGATCAAGGCCAGGCCCGCTGCTGTCAGCTGCACCAGCACGCTGCGCGCATCTTCTGGGTTAGGCAATCGCTGCACCAGTTCGCGGCTCTCCAGGCCGCGCATGCGGTGCGTCATGGTGCCGGACGTGACCATCAGCGTCGAGAACAGCGCTGTGGGCGCCAGGCAATAAGGCGCGCCGGAGCGGCGCAAGGTGGCCAAGACGTCGAACTCCCAGGCACTAAGCCCGAATTGGCTGAAGGTCTCCTCCAGACGGCGCTGCATCAAAGCCGAGCAACGGCGCAAGCGCCCGATCGGCCCCATGGGGCTGGCGTCCAGGTCGGGCCGCTCGCGCGCCCACTGGCCCAGGATCTTGTCTACCGCATCGCCACTGCCTGCCTTGGGCCTCGTCATGATCAGGGTCTCGCATTTATCTTGACTTCAAGATTATCTCACCGGACAATTTATCTTTAATTCAAGACAGTTTTCCTGCATGAGCCGCGCGCCCGCCCACCAACGCATCACCGATACCGCCCTGACCGCCCTCGCCCCGCTGATCTGGGGCTCGACCTATATCGTCACCACCGAGTTGCTGCCGCCGGGTCTGCCAATGACGGCGGCCTGCATACGCACCCTACCCGCCGGACTCTTGCTGGTGCTGCTGTGCCGGCAGTTGCCAGCGCGCGGCGATTGGCTGCGTCTGCTGGTGCTGGCCTTGCTGAACATCGGCGCCTTCCAGGCCCTGCTCTTTGTGGCGGCATATCGGCTGCCGGGTGGGCTGGCGGCGGTGATTGGCGCGACCCAGCCGCTGCTGGTGATGGGCTTGGCCTGGGGTGTGGGCAAACAGGTGCCGGCGCTTTCGGGTGTAGCGGCCAGCCTTATCGGCGTGGCCGGCATGGCGGCGCTGCTGCTGGCGCCGGGCCTGCGCTTTGATGCCACCGGCATTGCGGCCGCTGCGGCCGGCGCGGTCTGCATGGGTTGCGGCACCTTTTTGACGCGGCGCTGGCGCTTGTCGCTGTCGGTCTTGAGCCTGACCGGGTGGCAGCTGCTGCTGGGCGGCTTGATGCTGACACCCTTGGTCTTCTTGCTGGACCCGCCGTTGCCGCATTTGAGCGCCACCCATTGGGCGGCCTATGCCTATCTGAGCTTGTTCGGCAGTCTGCTGGCCTACGGGCTTTGGTTTCGCGGTGTGAAGCGGCTGAGTCCGGTGGCAGTGTCTTCGCTGGGGCTTTTGAGCCCGCTGGCGGCGGTCTTGCTGGGTTGGGCGTTGCTCAACCAGGCGCTGCGCGGGCAGGCCTTGGCCGGCTTGGCCGTGGTGCTCTTGAGCGTGCTGGCGGTGCAACTCAGCGCTGCACGCTAGGCAAGCCCCGCTTGACAGCTCCGGGTCGGCTGGACAAGCTCTCTACAGTCGAGGGAGCCGCTGGGGGAGCGCAAGGCATGGAGTATTCGTTCAACTTTCAGATGGGCCAGATCCACGCCCTGCTGGCGTGGTGCAGCGTCATCATTTTTCTGGTGCGCGGCCTGGCCTATCAGTTCGGCGCTGAATGGGAACTCGACAGCCGCCTGAGCGTGCTGGTCTTTGGCATCGACTTCTTGCTCACCATCACCGGCCTGAGCCTGTGGGCGCTGCTGCGCTTCAACCCGATGTACGACGGCTGGCTGATGGCCAAGCTGATCGGTCTGGCCTGCTACACCTTTTTCGCGCACTGGGCCATGAGCCGTAACGCCTTCCATCTGCAGAGCTATCTGCTGGCCCTGCTCTCGCTGGCCTACATGATGGGCGTCTCGATGACCCGCAGCCCCTGGTTGGGGCTGTAGGGATCATTCGAGATTTGGAGGCGACCGCCGATCAGTAAGCCGTCCAACCACCATCCGTCGCATAGGTCGCGCCGGTCAGGTTGGAGGCTTCGTTCGACAGCAAGAACAGCATCACCGCCACCTGCTCACCCACCGTCGCCGGGCGGCGCTTGGAGTCGGCATAAGCCATGATGCTTTGCGTCTTGATGCTGCCCATCTTGGGGCCCTTGGCGGCCTTGCTGGCGGCCATCACCAACTCGGTGGCGCGCGAAACCATCGGCGTATCGGTCGCAGCCATATTGACCGAATTGACGCGAATGCCATAGGGCGCGTAGTCGATCGCGGCATTGCGGGTCAAACCGGTCACTGCGTGCTTGCTGGCCACATAAGCCGGGTTGCCCGACAAACCGGTCAGGCCGGCGATGGAGCCCACATTGACGATGGCGCCGCCACGGCCTTGGGCCACCATTTGCTTGAGTTCGGCGCGCATGCTGCGGAACACACCGGCCGAGTTGCTCAGGAAAACACGGTCCCAGTACTCGTCCGACGCTTCATGGATGGGCGCGAAGATCAGCGACTTTTGCTTCTCATAGTCGATGGCGTCGCCCGAATACACGCCGTCCATCACGCCGGCGTTGTTGATGGCCATATCCAGGCCGCCGAAGGTATCAACGGCCGTTTTGACCATCAAGTCACAGGTCTTGGTTTCACCCACATGGCCCGGCACGAAGACGGCGCGGCCGCCAGCGGCACGGATGCGTTCAATGACTTTGGCGCCCAGCTCGGGGATCCAGTCGACGCCCACGACATTGGCGCCTTCGCGTGCGGCGCGAATCGCAGCGGCCTCACCCATGCCACGGGCACAGCCGGTGATCAGGATGGTCTTGCCCTTGAAGCGATCCGGCGTGAACTGGTCTTTGGGCACCGGCTCGAAATCCTTGACGCCGACACCGGCCTGTGGCCCGCCTTGAAACTGGGCCGAAGCCCCGGTAGCGGCGGCGCTGGCGGCGGCCAACACGGCCACGCTCTTCATCAAATCACGACGTTCCATCTCAAACTCCCTTTGCGTGTGGAAAAAACTGATCAATAGCCGATGCGGACAAAAAACATGGTGCTGATCCAAGGGCTGGAATGGCTGCCCAACCCTTGATCAATCGCCCGGCCGGCATAGGTGGCGGCCACATGGCCTTGGAACATGATGTTGCGGTTCAAGAAGTACTTGGCCGTCAGGTTCAGCTCGGTGCCGAGTTGCTTGGACTGCAGCATCGACAAGGCCGGGTTGCCGCCCAGATTGGTCAAGGAATCCGCCCGGAAGATCCAATACTGCGGCACCAGCTCGATATTGGCTTGCGGCTTCAAGCGCGCTTGCAGGCGGTGGGCAATCAGATTCGAGTCCTGGAAGATTTTGAAATGGTTGATGCCCTGCACCCAGGTCTCGCCATTGCCGCCGGAAAGCAAGGGGTCCCAACGCTCGAAACGCGTGGTGTCGGCCTTGTCGCCGGTGAAGCGGGCATAGCGATAGCTGAGGGTGGGCGACCAAGCCGCCTTGGCAAACACATAGCCCAGTTCGGTGGTGTAGCCCAAGGCTTCCATGTCAAATTTGCTGTGGGTCTGACGCGCAAACTCAGCGGCAATGAATGGGCCAGCACCGCCGGTGGGCGCCGGCTGCCAGCGCACGCGGAAGTCCAGCGCCCGCAGGCCTTCGCGCTTGAGCTGGCTGGTGGTGGTGTAGTAAGAACCCTGCGACTTGGGCACCTGCAAGGCGGTGAAGCCCAGGCTGAAGTCGTTCAGCGCCGTGGTTTCAACATTGATGCCCCGGATCTGCGTCTTGGAGTCCACCTCGGGGATTTCGTCGGGGTCGACATGGAAGGCTTCGAGCTTCCAGTCGTTGTAGGCGAAGCGCGCCAACCAAACCTGATCGCCGGCCCAGCGTGGGTTGGACTGCAGCGCCGCGCGGTTCAAGCCATTGCTGGCGGTGTTGACGAGCAACATGCCCTCGCCGATGCTGAAGCGCTGGCGCCCGCCCGACAGGTTGTAGACAAAACGATCCCCTTGTGCGGAGGTGCTGCCGCCGACCAGGCCGACGAAGGCGTCTTCCATCGCCACATGACTGCGGGTCTTGTCGGTGAACAACTCCTGCCCCACCGAGCCGCTGGCGATGACGCTGGCGCCGCCATAGGCGTAGACGGTGTCGCTCAGCGGCGTGATGCCGTAAAGCCCGGCATGCACAAAGCCTTCCAGCCATTGGCTGTATCCCTTGCCGGCCGGCTTGCCCACCGCAAAGGGGTTGCCATTCAGCATCAGATCGTCGCGGCCGAACCAGGCACTGTTATTGCCGTAGTACATGCCCAAGGTTTCCAGCTTGGCGCGCAGCAAGCTGCCATTGGCTTGGTACAGATTGGGGAACTGCGGGGCTGCAGCCACCGAGGCCGCTGCAGTACCGGCTTGTTTGAGCGTTACGTCCAACTGCAAGACCACGCCGCCGGTGGCGCCATTGCGCACCTCGTGCGCGACCGACTGGATCTCCGGCACGCGAGACAAGCGCGCCAAAGCAGCGACCAAACGGTCTTCAGAAAAACTGCTGCTCGGATAGGCGGCCAGCGTGCGGCGGACCAAGTCCTCGATGCGTGAGTTCAGTGCGCTATCCGCACTCGGGTTACTGATCAAAACCTGAACCGTCTCGATGCGCTGGTTGGCAAAGGGTTCGGTTTTGACCTGTGCCAGCGTCGTGAGGGGGGCCGCCAGGCCGCACAACAGGGCCAGGGCTGAAAGTCGGAAGGTGCTTTGCATAAGGGTCAAAGGCAGATGAATGCGCAGCGCCACCGGAGCTTCGGCGGCGCTCTTTGACCCTCAGCCTAACAGAGCATCTTGACGTTCGCCAGACTCCTAGCAATGCGTCCTCAGATGGGCTTCAAGCCGAAGCGGCAGCCTTCGGCTCGGTGATCAAGCGGCGCAAGAAGGGAATCAACAGCACCAACAGCACGCCCACCGCCACACTGCCCAAGCCCAGCTGGGTGAACAGCAGGCTGTAGGCCGGGTTGCTGACCAAGGCTGATGTTTCTGGCGGCTGGGCCACCATGCTGGAGAAGTCGGCCGCGAACAGGGAGGCAAGACCTGTCACCAGCATCCAGCTGCCCATCATCACGCCCTGGTATTTGCGCGGCGCCAGGCGGCCGATCATGGCGTAGCCCACCGGCGAGATCAGCAGTTCGCCGACGCTTTGCAGCACATAGCTGGTGAACAGCCAGACAAACGCCACCTGGCCGTTGGCATCGGCCAGCGAGATGCCCAGCGGCAAGGCCAGAAAGCCCAGGCCCATCAGCAATAGCGAGGCCGAGAACTGCTGCGGCACATCCAACGGCCAGCCACGCTCCCGCAAGCGCGCAAACCAAGCGGCCAAGAGCGGCCCACCGATCACGATCACCAGGGTGTTGATGTTCTGCACCCATTGCGGCGCCACCTTCACACCCCAGAGTTCCAGCTTCACATTGCCCACGGCAAACAGCTGCAGGCCGTTGGGTGCCATCTGGTAGAGCGACCAGAACATCAACGAACCCAGGGTCAAGATCAGATAGGCCCACATGCGCTTGCGCTCGGCCGCGTCGGGGTGCTTGATGGTCAGGTACAGCAAGGAGGCAGCCACCGCCGCGCACACCCACTTGAGCATCGCGCCGGTGTCCTTCGGGTTTTGCAAGAGCATCCACAGCACCGGCACCAGGCCGATCAAGATGGCCATGCCGACCGCAAAGCGCAGGCGGAACTGCGTCGGGCTGACTTGCATCAGCGGCGTGTCCAGATCGGCCAGCGCCTTCCAAAAGATCAGCGACAAGACGATGGACAAAGCCCCACCCAGCGTGGCGAACAGGAACAGGCTGCTGTAGCTTTCAGTCAGCTGGTAGTGACCGGCCACGCCGAAGCCGACGAAGAAGCCGATATTCATACCGGCGTAGTTCCACAGAAAGGCACTCTCGCGGCGGCTGTCTTCCGGCGCATAGCGCTGGGTCAGCATCATGTTCAGGCAGGTCACGTTCAGGCCGCTGCCGACCAGGAACAGGGCCAGGCCCCAATAGAGCAAGTCAGAGGTGCCACCGGCAATCGCCGCGCAACCCAGCACCTGCAGCACCATGCCGCCGACAAAGAGATTGCGGTTGCTCAAGAAACGCCCACCCAGATAGCCGCCGAACAAATGCAGGCCGTAGTTGAAGGCGCCGAACACGCCCATCATCATCGAGGCCTTCTCCGAGGCGAAGCCCAGATGCTTGGTCACATACAGCACCAGGCTGGAATACAGCACCGCATAGGCCAGCGTGGCAAAAATCTGAACAAAAAACAGAACGCTGGCGCCTTGCGGGACCTTGGCAGGATGGGCAATGGGGGTGGACAAGATGGCTCCAGAAATGGGCAGGGCGCGGTGCGGCGCAAAACGTAGCCGCAGCAGGCAAGAAGCAAGCGGAGAAATCATAGCGGCGCACCTGCCCGCACTGCAGGCGAGGAAACCCGCCGATCAAGGGCCGGGCGCAGACCTGCAGCTAGACCGGGGACTGCGAGCCCAGTTGACCCAGCAATTGCCGACAAAGCGCCATCGCCGCGTCGAACTCCAAACGGCTCAAGGCTTCATCCAGGGCTTCGAGCCAGCCGCCCAACACAAGGCCATAACGCGCTTGCAAGACGGGCAGAAACTGCAAGGCCTCCATATCGGAGTCGCGCAACAGGTCCAACAAGTCTTGCAATTGCGCCTGCAGGTCCTGTCGCTCGGAGGCAGTCAGTCGTTCCATGGCAAGCTGAGCTTCAGGCCGCGCGTTCAGTGGGGCCGCCGCCAACACATCGGCGGCGCTTGCGGTTTGAACGGGAGGCTGCATGGCGGCATGCATCTGCTGTGCCAGACGCTGCAATCCCGGGCCCGCTTGCGACATGGTGTGCAGAATCGCTTCGACCCCAGCGCGCCAAAGCGGCCCCTCGGTCGCGGCGCTATCCGCTGAGGCGCTGGCCGCGGCACGCTCACCCAGCCCTGCCTCGTCCGCCAGGCGCTGAGCTCCCAAGGTGGCCGCCAACCCTTTGAGCGTGTGCAGCAGAAGCCTTGCGGCGGCTGCATCGCCTTGATCCAACAGGCTGCGAAGCTGCGTCTGCATGGCCGGCAGATCGACGGCGAAATTGCGCAACATGCGCTGGTAGACGGCGGGCTTACCACCCATCCGGCCCAGCGCGGCAGGCAAATCCACTTCGGCCGCTGCGGCCGCAGCCAGCCAATCCGGCGGTAGGTCTGCGCTCTGCTCCAACGGGCGCGTCGCCGCCAAGGCGGACAGGGACCGGCCGGATTGCACGCGCAAGACCCGCACCAACTCATCCAGGTCAAAAGGCTTGGCCACATGATCGTTCATGCCGGCATCCAGGCAGACTTGGCGGTCGGAGCTCATGGCATTGGCCGTCATGGCCACAATCGGCAGGTCCCGCAGGCCCAGCCGCTCACGCACCTGCCGGGTGGCCGTCAAGCCGTCCATCACCGGCATCTGCAGATCCATCAAGACCACATCAAAGGCCTCGGGGTCGCGGGCCAGCACGTCCAGCGCCTGCTGGCCATCGCCGGCCAGCTGAACGCTCGCCCCTTCGTCACGCAGCAACTCGCTGGCCACTTGCTGGTTGTTGATGTTGTCCTCCACCAAGAGCAAGCGCAAGCCGAGCAGGCGCTGTTCTTGAGTCGCGCCCGAGCCGGACGATCCCTCCGCCCTGAAGCCCTTCGAATGCAAGCCTGCGTTTGCCACCGCATCGAACAGCATGGAGGCGGTGATGGGCTTGACCAGATAGCCGGCCAGCACGGCCTGCTCGCTGGGCTCACGCTGGGCCAGTTGTTCGCGGTCTTGCGCGGTCACCATGACGATCAAAGGCGAAGCGCCCGCCAGATTCAGAGCGCGAATCGCTGCAATGGTTTGCCATCCATCCATGCCCGGCATCTGCCAATCGACGAACAAGGCCTGGTAGGGCGGTGCTGCAGCAGCCGCCCGTGCCTGCAGCAGCGCAATCGCCTCCTCACCGCTGGCCGCCAGATCCACCGTCCAGCCTTGCGCCACGCACAAGCGTTCCAGCACCTCGCGGCAGAGCGCGTTGTCGTCCACCACCAAAGCGCGGCGTGAACCCGGCTCTGCGCGCAAGCGCTGCCGCTGCTGAGGCTCCGCCTCAAGCCCAGGCGGCGTTTTCACCTTCGGCAGCGTCAAACTGAACTCAAAGCAACTGCCTCGCCCCAGCTCACTGTGCAAGCTCAGCTCTCCGCCCATCAAAGCCACCAAGCGCTGGCTGATGGCCACGCCCAGGCCGGTGCCACCAAAGCGGCGGGTGATGGAGGCCTCGGCCTGGGTAAAGCCAGCGAAGATGCGCGCCTGATTTTCGGGCGCAATGCCGATGCCGGTGTCACGCACCGCGAACCTCACCCGCACAAACTCGGCATCTTGCGCCAGGGCTTGGATCGTCAAGACCACCTCACCCTTTTCGGTGAACTTGATGGCATTGCCGCTCAGGTTCACCAAGACCTGCTGCAGTCGCATCGCGTCGGCCACCCAGTCATTCGGCAAGCTGGGGTCGATATCGAACAGCAGTTCGAGTTTTTTGCTGCCGACATTGCTCGCAAGAATCACCGCCAGATCACGCAGCAACTGGTCCAGCTTCATGGGCTGCGGGTCCAGGCTCATCTTGCCGGCTTCGACCTTGGAGAAATCCAGAATCTCATTGAGCAAGCCCAGCAAGGCACGCGCCGCGCCTTCGGTCTTGACCGTGTAGTCCGCCTGGCGCTCGCTCAACGCTGTTTTTCGCAAGAGCGTCAACATGCCCAGGATGGCATTCATCGGCGTGCGAATCTCGTGGCTCATATTGGCCAAGAACTGGCTCTTGGCCTGATTGGCCCCCTCGGCCGCTTGCTTGGCTTCGAGCAACAAGGCCTGGGCTTGATGATGCTCGCTGGTGTCCCAGTTGACGCCCACCATGCGCAATGGGCGGCCGGCTTCATCGCGTTTGATCAAGGCAGAGCCCCGAATGTGATGAACGCTACCGTCTGACCAGATGATGCGGAACTCGTTCGCAAAAGGCCGCCGCCCCTCCAAGGCCATTTGAATCGCGGCCTCGGCATCCGCCCGATCCTCGGGATGCAAATGGCGCGCCCACAAATCGTAGGGCCCCAGAGCCTCGGTCGGGGACAGGCCATAAAGCCGGTACATCCAGGCATCCCACTTCAAGCTGCCCTGCACCAGGTCATAGTCCCAGATGCCGATGCCGCCGCTGTCGGTCGCCAACTTGACCAAGGAGTGCGCTTCTTCCAGCGCCTTGCGCTCATTGACCCGCTCGGTGACGTCTTGAAAGGCGCCCACCACCCGAACCACGCGACCCTGCTCGAATTCGCTGTTACCGACAGAACGCACCCAGATGGAACGCCCATCGCGCAGGATCTGCCTGAGCTCCAGATCAAAGCCTTGGCGCTTATGGATGGCGCTCTCAAAGGCTTGCTGAATCAGCGGCTTCGACTCCGGCGCATAAAAGGCAAAGGCCTCGTCCATGCTGGGTGTATAGCCGGGGGGAAGTCTGTGGATGCGGCAGGTTTCGTCCGACCAGTAAATGCGTTCATTGAGCAGATCCACCTCCCAGCCGCCCACGCCGGCGAGTCGACCGGTTCGGTCCAAAAAGGCCTGACTGGTGCGCAAGGCCTCTTGCTGAGCCAAGGCTTCGCTGACGTCTTCGACCGTGCCGACGAAGGCCAGCACCTGTCCGCCGGCATCGAGTTGACGCTTGGCAAAGGCCCGCACATGACGTTGAGTGCCATCGGGCAGTTGCACCCGGAACTGCCCCTCCATATCGCGCGGCTCGGCCAAGGCTTGTGCCCACTGCGCGGCGATCACGGCGCGATCATCGGGGTGGACCACATCCGTCCAGGCCAGGCCTTGTCCCCGCCGCAGGCCAAAAATGCTCAGCAACCGTTCATTTGCATAGGTGAACTGACCCTGGGTGTCGATTTCAAACACACCGATCGGCATGCTCTCGCTCAGCGCACGAAAGCGCGCTTCGCTCTCGGCCATCTGGCGCGAGACTTGTTTCACCGCCCGCAAGGCTCGGCGGCCCTCCAGGGCCTGCGCCGCCGCGAGAGCCAACTCGCGCAAGACCTGGCGCTGACTCTCGGTCAAGCGCTTGGGCTGGCGATCGATGACGCACAGCGTGCCAATGCGCGAGCCATCACTGAGCTTGACCGGTGCACCGGCGTAAAAACGAATGTCAGGCTGGCTGGCGACCAAGGGGTTGTCGGCAAAGCGCGGGTCGTCCAAGGCGTCCGGCACTTCAAACAATTCATCACCCAAGACCGCATGGGCGCAAAACGCCAGATCGCGCGGCGTCTCGCTCACGCCCGGCAGACCAATATTGGCTTTGAACCATTACCGCTCGGTATCGATCAGGCTGATCAGTGAAATCGGCACGCCGCAGACCATCGACGCGGCACGCACCAAGGCGTCGAACTCGGCCTCGGGGCCGGTGTCCAAGACCTCCAAACTCCTCAGGGCGGCCAGGCTGGCCGCCTCATCATCACGCAGCGGAGCAGATTGCATAGGCGCGGATTCCTGGGCGAGAACGAGCGTCAACTATGCCTGATGAAGGCCGGCTTGGGCGGCTCTTCCAACCTTAAAATTCGGGCCATCATGTCCTCGATCGCCTCCAACCCAACCACCCCTAACGCCGGGCCAGCTGAAATCCTGGAATTTGCGGGCAGCCGCTGGCTGGTACGCCGCCCCAAGCCCTTTGTCTTGGTCTTTGAGGGGGAAGCGTGCGTCGACGGCAGTACCAGCAAGGCCGCCACAGCGCCTTGCGACTATCTGCACGACAAGCTGCTGGACCCGGCCTGCCGCGAGGCTTTTTACCAACTGGTAGACGCCACCGGCCTGGTGGTCTGCCTGAATGTGGCCACCCATCACCCGAGCTACCGCGATGTACGCGGCCGCTCCAGCAAGGGACGGCTGAGCCAGGGCGAGTACTACCACCACGACGGCTGCTCGGGCCCGACCAAGCCTCGCTTTGTCGAGATCCGCTGCCCGATCCAGCCACAAACCCGCGGCATCGCCACGGCGGTCGCGCCCCACCATGCGGTGGTGGCGGCCATGGTGCAGGTACTACCGGCCGAGCTGGCCGCCACGCCCGCGCTGGCCGAAGCCCTAACCGGGCAAGACCTGACACCCGCCGGCGTCGCCGCCATGAGCAACGAAGCGCTGGACCATCTGCAAGGCCTGATCACCCGCACCGTGCGCCGCAAGCTCGACGCCGAGGGCGCGCGCGCCTACTTCCGCGCGGTGGACCGGGCCGCCGATGCCTATTTCGAACCCTGGCAGCTGGGCGAGAGCCGCTTCATCGCCAATGCCAACGCTGGCGTGACCATGCAGCATCGCCGCGCCTACCAGCAGGTGCACAGCGGCGGCGTGGCCAACGGCCACCTGGTCAAGCGTTGGACGAATGAAGAACTGCTGCTACCGGGCCAGACCGTGGATGCGGCCTTGATTGAGGCGCTGTGCCGCGAGGAAGCGGAGGGCCCCAGCGAGAGGGGCGAGAGCGACCAACCAGAGCGCAGCTGCTACCTCGGCGCCCATTGAGCCTGTTCACCTCGACCGGCGCTCAGGTTGACGGGTTTCGATACAGGGCCGTCAAACTGGCCACCAGTTGCACCGGGCCGAAGGGTTTGGCGATGAACAGATCCGCGCCGCTGGCCTTGGCACCTTCTTTGATCTGATCCACCGGCTTGGCGCTAACGAGCACCACCTTGGGAGCCGCATCACCACCGGCCGCCTTGATCTGACGGCAGGCCTCCAAGCCATCGATCGCGCCGGGCATCATGATGTCCATCAACACCATCTCGGGCTTCAAGCTAGCGGCCAAGGCCACCGCCGTTGTGCCATCACTGGCCTCAAACACCTCGAACATATCGGCCAGATCCAGCGTCGCATGCAGCAAGGCCAGGATGTCGGCGTTGTCGTCAACGATGAGTACTTTCTTCTTCGTCATGCGCGCACTCCCAACTGATCATCAATTCGACTCAAGCTGCTGGCAGGGTAGCGTATGGCTGGCTTGTCGACAACCAAGAGTTGCATTCCCGGCGCCGCGGAGAAGCCCAACAGCCCCGCAAGTCTGCGTCAAAGCCTCGATAAACTGGCGTCATGACGCCTTCCCGCTTCGCCTCCTACCTGAACCTGATCCGCTGGGATCGTCCCGCCGGCTGGTTGCTCTTGCTCTGGCCGACCCTGTGTGCACTGTGGATCGCCGCCGACGGTTTCCCGGGCTGGCATTTGCTGATCGTGTTCACGCTCGGCACGGTGCTGATGCGCTCAGCCGGCTGCTGCGTCAATGATGTGGCCGACCGAGATTTCGACAAGCACGTCAAACGCACCGCCAACCGCCCGGTCACCAGCGGCGCGGTCTCGGTGAAAGAGGCCTTGGCCTTGGGGGCAGGTCTTGCCTTGCTGGCCTTTGGCCTGGTCTTGACGACCAATGCGCCGACGATTCTGCTGTCCTTCGGGGCGCTGGCGGTCACCCTGCTCTACCCCTATGCCAAGCGGGTGCTGAACATGCCGCAGGCGGTGCTGGGCGTGGCCTTCAGCTTCGGTATCCCAATGGCGTTTTCGGCGGCCCTGGGCGGGCAGGATTGGAATTGGGCGGCCATTGACGCCGCCGTGCCGCTGACGGCCTGGGCGCTGCTGGTCGCCAATCTGTTTTGGGTGCTGGCCTACGATACCGAGTACGCCATGGTCGACCGGGATGACGACATCCGCATCGGCATCAAGACCTCGGCACTGACCTTGGGCCGCTTCGATGTGGCCGGGGTGATGGCCTTCTATGCGATTTATCTCGCCGCATGGACCGTCTTGGGTCTGCGTCTGGGCCTGGGGCAAGTCTTCTTGCTCGGCATGGGCATCGCGGCCGCGCAAGTCCTTTGGCACTACCTGCTGATCAAGGACCGCAGCCGCGAGGGCTGCTTCAAGGCCTTCCGCGAAAACCACTGGCTGGGTTTCACGGTGTTTGTGGGCACGGCGCTCGATCTCAGCCTGCGCTGAACAAAACGCGACCAGCGCTCCGTCGAGCGCTCAGGCACGGACGGTGGCAGGGGCCAGAGCGGCCCGCATGCCAAACCCGCCGACGTTCACTCAGGCTCGGTTGGCCTTGAGCAGTTCTTTCAAGGCCTTGCCTTCGGCGCGCTTGGCCCGGGTGGCGGCACGCTGATAGGACTCTTCGGCCTTGGCGCGCAACTCAACGGCCTTGGCCAAAGCGGCTTGGTACTTCTCGATCGTGTAGGTGTTCTCAGTGCCGATGTAGACACTGCGGCCCCGCGGCGCTGCACCATAACGCGGCAGCGACACGGCAAAGCTACAGTCCCGCACGCGGCTGCTGGCACGCTGACGCACGATAGGCCCGGAAATGCCAACCGGCAGATCGTTGCCCTTGTTGCCACTGGGCTTGCGCTGCAGCCGGGAGGGCGCAGGCAGCTTGGCAATTCGGCTCAACAGTTCTTTGGTGGCCAGGGCCAGCGCCGCTGCGGCACCGCTGCCGTCTTGCGAGTGGTCGGAGAAGAGTTTGGTGCCGCCATAACGCAGTTGCCAACCATGTGTGCTCTGGTGGTCAATGCGCTGGATGCATTGGGGAACAGCAAACTGTTCACCGCTAAAAATGACAATGTCGCGTGTTTTCATGAGATTCCTCAATACGGCTGATGAACCCCCCTAACTTGTAATTCTACGGCCAATTGTTTCTTTTTGTGCGGCCCCTAACGCGTCCAATAGTCGGCACAAAGGCTGCCAATTCAGGATTGAACAATTCCATCACACGTAACTGGGCACCGCAGCGGCTAAAAACCGAGTTGCGGGACCACAACATCTGGGGCGACGCCGCGGTGCCGGTGGCCGCCAACCACTGTTTCTCCATCTGCCGCCGGGTGTGGCCATAGCGGGCCAGTCGTACGGGCTGCAATTCGCTGCGGTGCACCCGAGGATCGGCGTAGAGCAAGTCAGCCAGCGGTCTGGGCCCCAAACCCTTGAGGGCCTGCCAGGGCCCGGCCAGGGCGCTGGAATGCAAACTGGAGCGCGCCCAGACCAGCGGCTGGCCATCGACGCGCAGAATCACCTCTCGCACCAGGGTGCAGCCGCGACGCGGGCGCCCCAAGGCGTCGAGTTCACGCGCCCGCAGTGGGGCGGTGCGCTGGCTCAACAACTGAACTTCGAAGCGATTGCCCAGCCGCGCCAGCCGACGGCTCAATGAACCGGGCGCGCGCAACCAAGCACGCAGACTGAGTCGACTGGCAAGCCCCATGGCTGCTTGATCCCGGGTCAGGCCTTGCCGGATTCGTCGCCGAGTTCGCGGGCGCGCTGCTGCGCGGCCTTGACGGCGCGTTGAATGGCCGGGCCGACCCCATCCGCCTGCAGGCTGCTGAGCGCTGCATAGGTGGTGCCGCCTTTGGAGGTCACACGTTCGCGCAAGGTGGCGGGCGACTCCGGCGATTGCTGGGCCAAGGCAGCCGCGCCGGCGCAAGTGGCGAGCGCCAGTTGGCGCCCTTGTTCGGCGTTCAAGCCCATCTCCATCGCCGCGGCTTCCATCGCCTCGACAAAGTAAAAAAAGTAAGCCGGGCCGGAGCCGGACAAGGCGGTGACGGCATCCAGATCCGACTCGCGCTGCAGCCACATCAGTTCGCCGGTGGGCGCCAGCACACGTTCGACCAGTTGCTTGTCCTGCTCGCTCACCTCGGGTCGGGCGTACAGACCGGCAATGCCGCGCCCGATCAAGGCCGGTGTATTGGGCATGGCGCGCACGATGCGCGCCGCACCACAGGCGGCCAGCAAAGCATCGCTGCGAATGCCGGCCATCACCGACAAATGCAGCGCTTGTGTCCCATAGGGCGCGCACGCTGCAGCAGCGTCAACAAACATCTGCGGCTTGACGGCCCACAGCAGCAACTCGGCGCGGGCCAGCGAGGCGTCGGCCTCGGCCAAGGCTTGCAAACCGAAGTCGGCCGCCAGCTTGGCACGCTGTGGCGCGAAGGGTTCCACCACGATCAGCCGATCGAGCGGATGCCCGCTTTCCAGCAGGCCTCCGATGATGGCACTGGCCATATTGCCACCGCCGATAAAGGCCAGCACGGGATGATTCATCTCAACGCACTCCTTCGGGCGCACTGGCAGGGGTCGAAGCCGGCTCGGCCGGCTGGGTGTGCACGACCACGCCGGGGGATAGAGAGATATCGCTCGCGACCGCCACCTTGGTCACGTAATGGCGAGTCTCACCAAAGCAGGAAGTTGGCAAGCCCACTTTCTCCTCGTAGTGCAGGGTGACGCGTTTGCCCATCACTTGCGTCAACTCCGCTGCGACCGCGTCATCGGCCACGGTGAACTGGAACTTCTCCACCGTCGAGCTGCCGGGGATGGACACCAGCGCCAACTCCCCCTCCCAGGTCTTGCAAACCCAGCCTTTCTTGGAGAGCTTCTGAATCCAGCCGGCACGCTCACCGGAGGAGTAGCTCCAGTTCAGGACGAAGTAGAAATAGCCGGTCGTCAACAAAGCGAGCAGCAACAAGGCCAGGACAACACGTTTCAGAGTCATGATGGAGAGAAGGGTTGCGGCCGCTGGCCGTGAGGCGCTGAGCGCGGATTCAGCGCCAAAAAAAATGCTGCGGCGGGCCCGAACAGCCCCGCCGTGAAGGCATCAAACAGGTTCACAGCCAGGCCAGGGATGCAAACGGGGGCGATGTTACCGCCCCAGGATCAAAAAGCCGGTCCCAGGACCAGATAGAAACTGGTGGCACCGTCCGAGGCGCGACCGGCGCCGAGGTAGAGCGGACCGACAAAGGTATCCAGCCCGACAAAGACCGCCAGCGACTTGCGCCAGTCCTGCGAATTCCCCCAGTACAGCGGCTCCCTGACGCGGCCCAGCTCCAAGGAAATGCCGCCATAGGCGCCCTCCAGCAATTGCCCTTGAGCCACGCGACGGTAATACATCAAGCGACCGAAAGCCATGCTCTGGCCCATCAACTGACCCGGGGCATAGCCCGACTGCTGCAAAAAGCCGCCCCACTGAAACTGGCTGTGCCCGGGGAGCGAGTCTTGGCCAAAGCGCCCGCCCCCCATCAAGGCCAAGTTGAAAGTGTTCTCTCCAAAGGAGTAGGCCGCCGAGACATTGGCGTCCCATTTGCTATAGGCCTCATCCGCCCCAAAACTCTGCATCGAACGATACAGATTGAGACCGCCCTGCCAACCCGAACGGGGGAACAGCACGCTGTCCAGCCGATCCATTTGCAGGCGAGCACTCAAGCCCGCCAAGCGCACGCTGTTGGCGCGCTGACCCTCAATGCTGGTGCCGGTGTCCAGGGACTGGTTCAGCTTGCCCTGGTGCGCGCCCAGCCGCAGCTCGCCATACTGATAAAAGTGCCGCCCGAGATCGAGGTTCGCTTGGCGGCCCACCAGGGTGAAGATCGCTTGTCGCGCATCACCGGCGTAGGCGGAAACCGAACGCCGAGACAGCACCAAGCTGGGCGCTACAAACCAGTCTTGGCGCGCATCCAGCGGCTGGAAAAACTCGCTCGTCAGCGTGTTGTTGTAGCCGAAGCGCACATCGGTGCGCCACTCCGCGCCGAGCGAGTTGATCCAGGTGCGCCGATAGGTGGCGAACAAATTGGCATGGGACTCACTGCCGAAGTCGCTGCTCATGCCCAAGCCAAAGCGCAGGTAGTTCGGTCCCCAGCTCTTCTCCTGCGCATCAACGGCCAGCACGCGCCCTTGCGATTCGCCCAGGATTCGGTAATTGACATGCTCGAAATCGCCGCTGCCGTAGAGCCGGCGCATGTCGGCATCCAGAACCTCCTGATCGATCGGCGCCTTTGCGGTCGTGAGCATCACCGAGGCGGCGGCTTCTGGGTTGACCCGCTTCAAATTGACGAAGCGCACCTCGTCAACCGGCCGCAAATCGGCGCTGAGCGGCGCTCTTTGCTGACGCCGCAGTTCCTCGTACTCTTGCGGCGAGACGGAGTAGCGGCTCAGTTGCTGGGCCACCAGACGAGCCGCAATCTCGCCCTTGGGTGAAATCTGGGTCAGATGGTCAAAGTCGGCGGTCGAAAAGTCACCCAGATCGGGAGAGATCAAGACATCGCCCGGCCGCAAAGAAGCCAGCGAGGCCTGCACATTCTGCTCGGTCAGAATGTTGAGCATCTGGTTGGCCACACCCAGGACACCATTGAGCTGTTCGCGCTTGAGCAAGGGCGTGCCCACATTGACGGCGATCACCACATCGGCCCCCAAAGCACGGGCGGCATCGACCGGCAGATTGCTGGTCAGCATGCCATCCACCAAGAGCAAGCCGCCAATTTCGGCCGGCGCCACCGCCCCGGGAACGGCCATGCTGGCGCGCATCACATTGGCAATATCGCCTTCGCGGAAGACCACCGGTTTGCCGGTGACCAAATCGGTGGCCACGGCACGGAACTGGATCGGCAAACGGTCAAAGTCACGGTAACCGCGCACCTTGGTGAGCTGGCGCAAGACGGTTTCCAGCTGCACCCCGGAGACAAAGCCCTTGGTCGCAATCGCCTCATCGGCACCCACGCCGATCTCGGGGCCGACATAGTTGAAGTAGTCGTCCTGCTTGCGCCGCATGGTCAGCTCTTTGCGTGGCGGCTTTTCCTTGAAGAGCTTTTCCACCGTGATGCTGGCGTTGACCGCGTCCATCTCATCCACGCTCATGCCAGTGGCATAGGCGCCGCCCACCAAAGCACCCATGCTGGTGCCGGTGATGCAGTCGATCGGCACCCGCAAATCCTCCAGCACTCGCAAGACACCGGTATGCGCCGCACCGCGCGCACCGCCACCGGACAAGACCAGACAGATCTTGGGGCGTTTGGCCTTGGCGGGCGAGTGCGACTCGGCGGACACGCTGCCTGTGGCCGCGAGCTGGGCCGAAGCGGGCTCGGCGTTTGCACGAGCGCCGGTCGCAGCCGAGGCCGTGCACAGCGCCAGCACGGCCAGCATCAGCGCCGAGCGACTGCGTCCACAAGAGTTCAGAACTGATGACATAGACATTTGAAGGGCGAGCGGATGAGGGTCATGGTCTCGGTGACGATCCTTGCATGCGCGGAGGGCCGGGTGGCGCTGCTTTAGCTGTAGCGCCACGCTCCGGGGCCTCTGGGGCTCGAATACGCGCCGAAAAGTCGCGCGCCTGATCGGCCGCCTGGGCGCGCGCATTGATGTGCGAGCGGCGCTGCAACTCCGGCAGGTCGATGCCCGGTTCGGTGTCCAGCATGCCGAGTTCAAACAAATACTCGGGCACATGACCGCTGGCGATGATCTTCCAACTCAAGGGCAGTTGGGCCGGGTAAATGCGCGCATTCAGCCAGATATTGGTCGTGCAGTTGGTAAACAGGCTGTTGTAGAAGGCTGGCTTCTCCTTCAACTCGTTCATATGCCGCAGGTATTCAAGGAACAAGCGGCGGCCGCCTTCGAGGCTGCCCTTGAGGCGGTAGACATAGACGTCTTCCGGCGGGTCTTGGCGATAGTTGCTGCGCACCCGGATCAGGTCGCGCTCATCGCCGACGGCATAGAACAACTCGAATTGCCGGAAGAAGCCCTTCAAGGTCGAGTAACCCTCCCCCTTCTCCGTACGGGTTTCGATGGAGATGGCCAGATGCTGGCCGTCCGAGAAGGCAAAGCTCAGGAAGACATGGGCGATGTGAGGGCCCATCCAATAAGACGTGACCAGATCAATACCCTCGAACTGGCTCAGATCGAATCGCCGGTCTTCGTAGGCCGGAGTGAAGTCCAGCTCGCTGCGGTAATCAAAGTTACGCACATCATGGACGGTCACGCTGTTGCCGTTGATGGTGGCGAAGGGCGTGCGGGCGACTTCGTCGCGCCAGTTGCGATCATTCGAGGGCTTTTGTTCAAGAAACAGCAGCAGGCTGAGCAGGAACATGGTCGCAAAGGCCGCCAAGCCCACGCGCCGCCACAGTGGCCGCAGCGGCCGCACCATCGGCAGCAAACCCCAGAGCGCCAAGCCGAGGCCAAGCGCCAAGCCCAGCATGCAGGCATAACGCAAATACAGATCGGCCGGCCCGGTCAGCGCCAGAGCCAACAAAGCCCAGGCCGCGCAAAGGAGCAACAACAAGGCCAGCAACACGCGCCCCAGACGCTCCACCACCGTCATGACAAGCTTCCGATGCTGGGGAGCGCGTGCGATGAAGACATGCTGTGATCCTGTGGTGGGCCAAAAACAGCCCCGTCTTTGCTCAAATATGACTCTGACATGACGTCCAAATCAAGCGGATGAAAAAGCGGGGCATCATAGACGGGCACCGCAGGGTGCAGTGCCCCCCGATGGTTGGCGTCAGAAATTCTCTGGAATGAAGCGGAAGGGGTAATCCGTCTCCTGGTAATCGCCGCGCTTCTGGCGCTTGGGCAAAACCACTTTCTCACGTGGCAGGGCCTCGTAGGGAATGCTGCGCAGCACATGCTGGATGACATTGAGCCGGGCACGGCGCTTGTCATCGGAATGCACGGCAAACCACGGCGCCCAAGGCGTGTCGCTGGCCTTGAACATCTCGTCACGGGCGCGGGAATAGTCATACCAGCGGCTGTAGGACTTCAAGTCCATCGGCGAGAGCTTCCAGAGCTTGCGGCCATCCTCAATGCGATCGGTCAAACGCCGGGTCTGCTCTTCAGGGCTGACCTCCAACCAGTACTTCAAGAGAATCACACCGGAGGCCACGATGGCTTTCTCGAAGGCCGGCACGATGGCCAGGAAATCTTTCGACTGCTGCTCGGTGCAAAACCCCATCACCCGCTCGACGCCGGCCCGGTTGTACCAACTGCGGTCAAAGATCACCACTTCGCCGGCGGCCGGCAGGTGCTGAACATAGCGTTGCACATACATCTGGCTCTTCTCGCGATCGGTCGGCGCGGGCAGCGCCACAACCCGGAACACGCGTGGGCTGACCCGCTCGGTCAGCGCCTTGATGGTGCCGCCTTTGCCGGCGCCATCGCGCCCCTCGAACACGATGCAAACCTTCAGCCCGTGGTGCTGCACCCACTCCTGCAGCTGCACCAACTCGATGTGCAGCTTCTCCAGGGCTTTGTCGTAATCGCGGGCGGAAACCGCAGGGCGAGGCCCTGGCGCTTGTTGCGACTGCACCGCGGCCTCGCTGCCACTGGCCGACGCCAAGCCGCCAAGTTCGCGGGCTGACGCGGCTTTGGCAGATTCGGCGGGCTTGCGCCTTGCACTACTTTTCTTCACGGCCACCATGGCGGTCTCCTGCACTGGGTTTCTTTATCAATACCAAGCTGCATCAAGCTTCGGGAGCGCCAAGACGATCACCGAAACGCTCTCGCAGGCGATCCACCACTTGCCCGACGATGGCCAGGGCCTGCTCCGGCCCCAGGAGTTCAATCGCCCTGGCCTGATCGGAGTAGTGCATCATCAACAGACCGCGCAGCTTGGCGAAAGACGCCAGCTTTTCCTTGCCACAGACACTGATATCGCCATGCAAGACGCGCTCGATCACGCCGGGTTGGATCAGGGGCACTTCGCACATCATGGCCAAGGTGGCGATTTCCTTGTCAATCTCTTCGAAATGCAGGGCCCAACGGCCGGTACGGTAATTGGATTCGGCAGACATCTCGACACTCCTGGGTTGTAAATCGAAGCCAGCATTCCTTGCAGGATGGCAGGAAAGTGCGGCACCCGCATGACGCCACTCTAACGCCTGCTCGACCCAGGCCGCTCCAGACTTGTTCGCTTCACAGGCCTTGAGACCGGTCACTGCGGTGGCCGCCTTGTTGGCCGGTTATGCTCCACCAGCCTTGAACGGGCCTTGAAACCGACACGGTCACCGCCGTTGCATTCTCAACCTCATCGCGACAACACATGCACACAATGCCTGCACCCGCCATGGAGCCCTTGACCGGCTACCGCGAACTGCCCAGCACCACCATGCTGGAACGCGCCCAAGCCAACTACCAGAACCTGCTGCGCCGCCGCACGGTACGAGACTTCGACAGCCGCCCCGTCGACCGCGCGGTGATCGAGCAGTGCCTGCTCGCCGCCGGCACCGCGCCCTCGGGCGCCAACCAGCAACCCTGGCACTTCGTCGTCATCACCGACGCGGAGCGCAAGGCGCAAATCCGAGTCGCCGCCGAAGAGGAGGAGCGCAGCTTCTACAACGGCCGTGCACCGGAAGAGTGGCTGCGCGCCCTGGCGCCGCTGGGCACCGACCAGAACAAGCCCTTCCTGGAAGAAGCACCGCTGCTGATCGCGATCTTTGCTCAGAAGTACGGCATCGACGCGCAGGGCGAACGCTTCAGCCACTATTACGTGCCCGAGTCGGTGGGCATCGCCACCGGCTTCTTGATCAGCGCGCTGCATGACGCCGGCCTGGCCACGCTGACCCACACGCCCAGCCCGATGGGCTTCTTGAGCAAGCTGTGCGGCCGGCCCGAATCGGAGAAGCCGGTGATTCTGCTGGTGGTGGGTCACCCAAAGCCCGACTGCCAGGTGCCGGTGCATGGCGGCATCAAGAAACCCCTGGAAGCGATCAGCACCTGGCTGTAGGTCTGTCGAGCTAGGCCGAAGGCTCTAGACCTGAAGCAAGGGGAGCGTCGAGCCGTGCATGGACAATGGGGGAGACCATGAGCCCTTTAGTCCCCCTTCCCCATCTGCACACCGAAACGCTGTTGACCGTCTATCAGATGGTGGCGGCCTTGATGACTGTCGTTGCCATCAGCAGCGCTTGGCAGACACGCGGACGCTATGGACTCTGGTACTGGGCCGGTGCCTTCGCCGTTGTGGCGCTGGCTCAGCTGATCCGCAGCACTGGCATCGCGCTGGGCGGACCACCCAGCATGCTGAACATCGGTCATGTCGGCGGCGTCCTGTCCAGCGCCCTGGTGCTCTTGGGTGTGCGCGCCTTCCTCGGCCTGCCGCTGCGCGCAAGGCCCGTGATCGTGCTGACCGGCCTGGCCGCCATGACGGCCATGGCCTTCGCGCTGCTGAGTTTGCCGGGCTGGATGTCCTTGTCGCTGACCTTGCTGGTCAGCGCGGCGCTGCGCCTGTGGGCCGTGCCCCCGCTGGTGCGCGCCTGGCGGCGCGACGGAGGCTTCCCCCTGCTATTGATGCTGCTCGACATGGGCTTTTGGGTGCTGGTCTGTGTCTTGCGCGCCGGCTCTTCCACGCCCTGGTTTGCGGGCTCGGTTGAGCTTTCCAAGCTCGTCAATGCGCAGTGGCTGTTGCTCTTCATCGCCTTGCTGATGGTGCAGGCCTTGGCCATTCTGTTGCTGATCAACAGCGAGTTGCAGCGCAGCCTGTGGGCCTTGGTTGAAATCGACCCCTTGACCGGCTTGCTCAACCGACGCGGCCTGAAAAACCGCCTGGGGCGCTTGCGCGGGCGCCAGAGCGACAAGCCCGACGGGGCGGGCCTGGTGGTGGCCATGGTCGACTTCGACCACTTCAAATCCATCAATGACCGCTTTGGCCATGCCGCTGGCGACGCCGTGCTGCGCGGCTTGGGCCATCTGCTGCTGAGCCATGTACGAGCCAACGATCTGGCCGTGCGCATGGGCGGCGAAGAATTTGCGGTGGTGTGGCAAGACGTCGATGCTGATGTCGCCCTGAACCTCGCTGAACGCCTGCGCCAGAGCGTGGCCGAGGCCCAGTTCGACACCCCGGCCGGCCCGATTCAAGCCACGGTCAGCATTGGCGTCGCCATGCCCCGCAGCGAAGCCGAGGATCTGGACGCGCTGCTGGGCCGGGCCGATTCGGCGCTCTACAAAGCCAAGCGCGAAGGCCGCAACCGGGTCGAACAGGCGTTTTAGGCGCAGCCGGGACCAAGACCTCGCGCTGCGGCTATGCTTAGCTGTAGGGACAAGACAAAACAAGGCATGTATTCGCTTCGAAAAAAGCTGCTTCTCGCCACCGCTCTGATCTTCTCTGTCGCATCGTTGGTGATACTTTTGGCGGCCCGTTTGATCGTTGCAGACGCCATGGCGCAAGAAACCTTGCGCGCAGGCGAACGCAGCGCGTCTTTGCTTTCGGCAGCGCTTGCCCCCTTGTTGGCAGAGTCCGATCTGGCCGGGGTGGATGAGCTGGGCCAGTCCTTGGTGCTTCGCGGTGACTTCACCCATCTGCGGGTCGTCGATAGCCAAGGCAGACAAGTCGCCTCAGCAGGGCAGCTGAACCAGCAGGAAGCCAAGACCTTTGAACGGCCGTTGCAGCTGGGAACCCGCAGCTACGGTCAGGCTGAGTTTGGCATTCATCGTATTGGCGAGCGCCAAGCTGCGCGCCAAGTGTTCTGGCAATTGTTGGCGGTCTGTCTGGGCACTTTGCTGCTGGCTGCGGGGCTGCAGGTGCTCTTGTCCCGTGTCTTGACAGCGCGTCTGGCCGATCTGCACCAGGGCGCGAACCGCATGGCGGCCGGCGAGAGTCGGGTGCAGATTGAGGTCAAGGGCCAGGACGAACTGGCCCGTGTGGCGCAGGCATTCAATCAAATGTCTTCGACCTTGTCAGAGCGCTTCGAAGCCCTCCGGACTGCGGAGCGCGGCTTGCAAGAAGCCAACGAAGCCTTGGAACGACGCGTGGCCCTGCGCACCGAACACCTGGAGGACGCGTTGAGGAAGTTGCACCGGGCCCAGGCCGAACTGGTCGAAGCTCAAAAGCTCGCCTCGCTGGGCGCCCTGGTCGCCGGCATTTCACATGAACTCAACACCCCGATCGGTAACGCCGTCACCAGCGCCTCCACCCTGCAAAGCTTGCTGCATGAAACCACCGACCTGGTGCAAGCGCAACAGGTCTCGCGCCGCAGACTGACCGAGGCGCTAGCGCAAGGCGAGCAGATGGCCAACTTGGTGCTGCGCGCCACCCAGAAAGCGGCCGAACTGATCAGCAGTTTCAAGCGAGTGGCGGTGGACGACAGCTCCGAACAGCGACGGGTGTTCGATTTGAACGCCGTGCTTCGGGACTTGGTGCTGAGCTTTGGACCTTCACTGAAACACAAGCCCTGGCAGATCGAGCTCGATGTGCCCGAGGGCATTGAGATGGACAGCTATCCCGGCCCCGTCGATCAAGTGATTGGCAATTTGATTCAGAACGCCGAACGCCATGCTTTCAAAGGGCAAGACGCCGGCCTCTTGAGTATTCGCGCCCACGTCAGCGCCGACGGCGAACAAGTGGAATTGCGCGTTGAGGACAATGGCCAGGGCATGAACAGCGAAACGCTGCCGCGCATCTTCGAACCCTTTTTCACAACCCAGCTCGGCCAAGGTGGCTCGGGCCTCGGACTGTCGATTGCGCATACGCTGATTTGCGGCTTGCTGGGCGGACAGATTGCGGTGCGAAGCGAACAGGGCCAAGGGACTTGCTTCACCATCACCCTGCCGCTCAAGGCCCCGCCGAGAAACACAGACAGCCGACCCGGCACCCTGCAGTAAACCCGAGTGCCAAGTCAAACAAGGAGCCCAGCCATGCACAAGCCCCAAAATTTCAATCGCAGGCGCCTTCTGACCCGCATGGCAGCTACGGCCGGCCTGGCCAGCATGGCAAGCATCGCCTGGGCGCAAAACACAAGGGGTAGCGGAGCAGAAGCGGCTGGGGCCACGAACAGCTTGGTCTTCGGCATGGTGCCTTACCTGCCCGTGCAGCAGTTGGTGCGCTTGTACGAGCCCATCGTCGGTTTGTTCGAAAAAAGCCTGGGCAAAGCCTGCCGGCTCGGCTCGAGCACCGACTTCCCTCAGTTCATCGACCGCGCCCGAGCCGGCGAGTTCGACCTGATCGGCGCTTCACCCCATGTGGCGCGCATCTTGCAGCGTGAAGAAGGCTTCTTGCCCCTGGTCCGCGCCACGGCGCCGCTAGAACCGGTCTACATCGTGCCGCAATCCAGTCCGGCCAAAACGCTCAAGGACTTGGGGCAGCAAACGCTGCTGGTGGCCGACCCCTTTGCGGTTCATGTCCTGATTGCCTTGCGGCATCTGCGCGACCAAGGCCTGGTGCCGGGTCGGGACATCAAGCTGCTGATTGCCGGCACCCAGCGCAACGGGGTGCAACGCATGCTCAAGGGAGATGCGCCCGCTGCCGTGGGCTCGGCTTCGACTCTTGCGCTCTTGCCGCCAGAATTGAGCAGTCGCTTTCGTGTCCTGGCCACCGCACCCAAGGGACTCACCCCTATGGCCTACCTCGCCCATCCGCGGTTGGGCAAGCAAGTGGCCCAAGTTAGAAAGAACCTGCTCGACTTCCCCCGCAGCAGTGAGGGCCAGGCCATGTTCAAGGAAACCCAGCATGAGGGCTTCAGCCCACTGACCGCGCAAGAACTGGCCAGCGTGGACCCCCTGGTGGTGGAGTACTACAACCAACGCGCCGCCAACTGAGCGCCGTCGCCAACCCAGCGAACAAGCGCCCCAGGCCGCGCAGGCCAGCGGGCTATCATGCCCGCCACATCGCGTGCCTGAACGCTCACCCATTGCCCGCTCTTTGCCCCCATGACACCTTCCGACAAGCCTGCGCAGACCCCGCTTGAAAAGGGCAGTTTGATGGTCTTGCTGCTGGCCGTCACGGTCGCGCTGATCTGGATCTTGCTACCCTTTTTTGGCGCCATCTTGTGGAGCGTCGTCATCGCGCTGTTGTTCGCGCCCTTGCAGCGCCGCCTGCGTCACAAAACCCGTCTGGGCGCCACACCAGCCGCCTTGCTCACCCTCTTGTTGGTGCTGCTGATTGGCATCTTGCCGGTCGTGCTGATCACCACCGCCTTGATCGATGAAGTCGCCGGCCTTTACCTGCGGCTGCAATCGGGCGAACTCAATCCCCTGCCCTATTTGCGTGGCTTGTTCGATGCCTTGCCCAGCAGCGTGGTGAGCCTGCTGCAAAAAATCGGCCTCGGTGACTTGCGCGACTTGCAAGTGCAGCTCAGCAGCGCCCTGGCCAAGACCAGTCAGTTCCTGGCCAGCCAGGTCTACAGCTGGGGACAGAACACCTTCGGCTTTGCCACCAGCGTCGCCATCACGCTGTACCTGTCTTTCTTTCTGATTCGTGACGGCCAACAAATCGTCGCCCAAATCAGCCGCGCCATGCCTCTGGCTGCGGCACACAAGGCCGAGTTGTACGAGAAGTTCGCCACCGTCATCCGCGCCACCGTCAAAGGCAATCTGTTGGTCGCGGCCATCCAAGGCCTGCTGGGCGGCTTGGCCTTCTGGTTCTTCGATGTGCGCGGCGCGCTGCTTTGGGGCGTCTTGATGGCCTTTTTGTCCATCTTGCCGGCCGTCGGCGCCAGCCTGGTATGGGCGCCGGTCGCCCTGTACTTTTTGTTCACGGGTGCCGTCTGGCAAGGCCTGGCCCTGAGCGCCTATGGCGTGCTGGTGATCGGCATGATCGACAACCTGCTGCGCCCCATCTTGGTCGGCAAAGACACCCGCTTGCCCGACTACGTGATCATGATCACCACCCTGGGCGGCATGGCCGTCTTCGGCCTGAATGGCTTTGTCATCGGCCCGGTGATTGCCGCCATGGGCTTTGCGGTCTGGCACCTGTTCACACAGGCGCGGACACCGCAGGACTAGTCCCCTAGCGAATCGGCTGCCCCGGCCCTTGCGTGCCCTCGGCGCGTGCGCTCAGGTAAGCGTACAGGTCGACGATATGGGCATTCACCACCGGGTCGCTCTGCCAGGCCGGCATGACGGCCTGACCCACCGGGCGCGTGCTCAAGCCTGCCGAGGTTCCAGCGGCGGCTGGCGCGGACCAGTCATAGCGCTTGAGCACCAGGCCGGCGAAACGCTCCGAGCCCATTTCCCGAATCCGCGGCAGCAGGTCGGGCGCCCGAACCGTGCCGGTCGCCGCGGCGCCATGACAGGCCGCGCAGTTCTCCTGAAACACGCGCCAGCCGATCGATACCGAGCCGGGCGACTTGGCCGCATCGGCAATCTCCTTGGCGCCTTGTTTGTTCTGGATCTCGATCGCGCAGCCGGCCAGGCTCAAGGCCAGCAGGGCTGCACTCAGCAAGCGCAAGGACTTCTTGGGGGTGGGAGCCTTCATCGCATCTGCCTCCTGCATCGTTGTTGTGAGATGGCTTGCGTTTCATTGTGTCGCTCGCCGCGCAGCCGGGCTTGATCCTGGTCAAGCCAAGCGCGAGGACCGGGCCAGCTGCCGCCAACCGACGCCGACTCAATCATCACCAGCATTCCATTTGACACCGTTGCGCCCGGACTGCTTGACCGCATACATGGCGCGGTCGGCGCGCAGCAAGGCGGTCTCATCGCTGCCATCGGTCCAGCGCATGGCGCTCACGCCAATGCTGATGGTCACCGGAATGATGGCATTACGGTACTGCGCCGGGTTCTGCTCGACCCGTTGGCGCAGGCGCTCGGCCAAGACCAGTGCGTCTTCGCTGCTGGTGTCGGGCAAGAGCAGGGCGAACTCTTCCCCACCAATGCGGGCCACCATGTCCAGCGGCCGCGTCCCCAGGCGCATCAGCAGGGTGACATGGCGCAGCACCGCATCACCGGCGGCATGACCCAAGCTGTCATTGACTTGCTTGAAATGGTCCAGATCCAGAGTCACCACGCAACTGGAGATCTCGGGCTTGCGCTGAATGCGGCCGTACTCGGCGTGCAGCCGCTCCATGAAATGGCGGCGGTTTGCGGCGCCGGTCAAATAGTCGGTGCTGGCTTGGCGGCGCAGCTCCTGCCGGGTGCGCACCAATTCGGTGATGTCTTCAAAACTGGCATGCACCTCGTGCAACTGGTGGCCCTTGAACAAGGGCGTGGCGTGAACCTGCAACCAAACCAGCGCGCCATCTGCGGTCTGAACCCCCATCACCACCTGGCGTACCGGCAAGCCCAGTCGCAAGGCTTCCATGGCGGGGTGCTGTTCGGCAGGGAAGTCACTGCCATCCTCACGAATCGCATGCCAGTTCGAGTCAAACGGGGTTTTGCCCACCAGTTGCGCGGGCTCCAAGCCCAGAATCCGTCCAGCTGCAGGGTTAGCGGCGGTGATACGTCCGCTGCGGTCGTGATACACCACCCCAAGAGGCACGGTTTCAAAAAAGGTTCGGAAGGTCTGTTCGCTGAGTTTCAGCGCCTCTTGCGCCTGGCGCCGCACGGTGATGTCGGCCAGCACCCCGGTCCACAGCACATCGCCGGTGTCTGCTTCGACCTTGATGCAGACCTTGGCCGACACCCATTTCAGGCGGCCGTCGGTGCTGCGAATCTGCAATTCGGATTCCCAGTCTTGGCCGGCTTGCAAGGCCTGGCGCAAAAAGGCCAGGCAATCCGCTCGCGCCTTGGGCGGCACGCAGCGCAGCAAGCGGCGTCCATCCCCGCAGGCCTGCTCAGGCCTGAGGCCAAACAGCGCCTCGATACCGGGGCTGCAGTAGACAAAGCGCAGCCGTCCGTCCCGCCCGCGTTGCAAGCGGAACAAGGCTCCGGGCAGTGACGCCGCCAAATCACGCAACTCGGCCTCCTGGCGACGCAAGACCTCTTGGGCCTGCTTCAACTCGGTCACGCTGTCATGCGCGACCACCACCCGCAGTGGGTCTGAATGGGGCACCCGGCTGACTCGTGCCACATACCAAGCCGGGAGCGAACCCGCGGGGCAGGCATACTCAAAGCGAAAACTCTCCAGCCGACCGGCCAGGACTTCCTTCAGTTGCGAGGCAAAGCTCTGGGCCTCAAGTGCGGCCTCACCGCCCGTGCCCGGGCCCTGCGCCTGCTCGCAGGCCTGAAGGTAGTTGCTGCCTTCGCAGCAGCGCTCCAACTGTCCACCTTGGCTGCGCACGAAACTCCGCCACGCTTGATTCACGCTGACGATGGTGCCCTGCGCGTCCAGCACGCAGATATGGGCCGCAAGTGCATCCAGCACGGACAAGACCGCAGGATCTGCAGGCTCCTGCACTGACTGATCTGGATTCGGCATCACTCCACCTCCCTCCAAATGGATCACATGGCTGGGTGTCAGGCGCCTCTGAGACCACTGCCGCAGTCCTGGGTACTGACAATAACGCCAATTTACCCTGCCGTCGCCCTGCGGTGTAGATCCTCAGGTCAAGGACGCAGAAGAAAAAAAGGGGCGCCATGCGCCCCTTTCGTGCTTCAAGCCTGGCCGCGCTCAATGCAGGCCAGCCAGCAAAGCGGCATTGCCCCCCGCTGCAGCGGTATTGATCGTGAGCGTCTGCTCAGCACAGAAGCGGTACTGCTGGCGATCATCGAACAGTTCCTGCGCGGTGATCAAGGGGCGGATAGCACCGTCCCCGGCCGCCAGTTGGCGCAGCACGGCACGCTCGGCGACGGCATTGGAAGCCGGCAAGCAGACGCCGGCCACGCGATCGTCATCGAGCAAGCGGCTCAAGCTCTGCGCCTCGGCGGGCAAGATCAGCAGCGCTTCGGTGGGCAGACCCGCTGCGCGCAAGCGGCTTTGCAATTGCTCCGCCACACCCGCGCCCGCAGCATCGACCAAAAGGGCCACGCTGTTGCCGGCCACCAAGGCGGCAGCCAGCGCCAGCGTCAAGGCCTCGGCCGAGGCGCCTTCGGCCTGCAAGGCCAGCACACCCCGGCCGTGCAAGCGCAGGGCATTGCTCTCGCCGGTGGGGCCAGGCAGTTGCTGTTCCTCAAGCAAACGTTCGGCTTGCAGCACGCGCTCGTTCGCGCGTCCTTCAAACACCCGCGCCAACAAACTCACCCGTGCGCTCAAAGGCTGCTCGCTCCACCCCTCATAACCCGCGGCCAAGGCGGCCACAGAAGCAGGCAGAGTCACGGCGGGCAGCGTCAAAGCCGGTGCAGCCGAAGCCGCCACGGCCGCGGGAGGCTGAGCCGAGGAGGCGCAGAAGCGGTACAGATAGTTCGGGCCACCCGCCTTCGGGCCGGTGCCCGACATGCCTTCGCCACCGAAGGGTTGCACGCCCACCACCGCGCCGATGATGTTGCGGTTGATATAGACGTTACCGATGCGGGCCTTGTCGGCCAGGCGCAAGGCGCGGCTGTCGATGCGGGTCTGGATGCCCAAGGTCAGGCCGTAGCCGAGCGCGTTGATCTGCTCGATCACCGCATCGGCATCGCCGCCCCAGCGCACCACATGCAAGACTGGGCCAAAAATCTCCTGGTGCAAAGCGCTGATGCTGGGCAACTCGAAAGCCACCGGGCGAATCAAGCGCGGCAGATGATCATGCACCGGCGCCTCAGCGATCAGCTTGGCTTCGCGCTTCAGGCGCTCGACGTTCTTGGCCACGTTCTCATAGGCTTCGTCGTCGATGACCGGGCCGACATCGGTGGCCAGATCGGCCGGTTGGCCCACCCACAGCTCTTGCAGCGCGCCGCTGAGCATTTCGATCACGCCGTCGGCAATGCTTTCATGCACGCACAGCAAACGCAGCGCCGAGCAGCGCTGGCCGGCCGAGCGGAAAGCGGACTGCACCACCGCGTCGATGACCTGCTCAGGCAACGCGGTCGAATCGACCAGCATCGCATTCAGACCGCCGGTTTCGGCGATCAAAGGCACGACCTGACCCTCTTTCGCGGCCAAGGTGCGGTTGATGATTTGGGCCACGATGGTGGAGCCTGTGAAGCAGACGCCGGCCGTGCGCTCGTCGGCCACCAAGCCGGCGCCAACGGTTTCACCCGCACCGTGCAGCAACTGCAAAGCGTCATGCGGCACACCGGCGGCGTACATCAACTCCACAAACTTCAGCGCCACAAACGGTGTTTGTTCGGCGGGCTTGGCCGCCACCGTGTTGCCGGCAACCAGCGCCGCCACCACCTGGCCGGCGAAGATGGCCAGCGGGAAGTTCCAGGGGC
>NZ_JBMLSK010000080.1:0-5137 GCF_049240545.1 Roseateles sp.
TGGCAGCCACTGTTTTGACGGCCACGCTAACGCTCTCCGGCTGCGGCTACAACCAATTCCAGACGCTCGACGAACAAGTGAACGCCGGCTGGGCCGAAGTCTTGAACCAGTACCAGCGCCGCTCCGACCTGATCCCCAATATCGTCAGCACCGTCAAGGGTGAAGCCAATTTCGAGCAAGAAACCCTGACCAAGGTGATCGAGGCGCGCGCCAAGGCCACCAGCATTCAGGTCACGCCCGAGTTGGCCAATGACCCCGAGGCGATGAAGAAGTTCCAGGCCGCCCAGGGCGAAGTCTCCAGCACGCTGAGCCGCTTGATGATGGTGACCGAGAACTACCCTAACTTGAAGGCCAACCAGGGCTTCCAAGACCTGCGCGTGCAGCTAGAAGGCACCGAGAACCGCATCACCGTGGCGCGCAATCGCTACATCAAGACGGTGACCGAGTACAACGTGCACACCCGCCAGTTCCCCACCAATCTGACCGCCATGATCTTTGGCTACAAGGTCAAGCCAAACTTCTCGGTGGAAAACGAGGCTGCGATTAAGGCAGCGCCGGCGGTGAGCTTCGACAAGCCGGCTTCCAAGTAAGGCTGACTGGCCATGCGTGAACGTGGGTTCCTGCCTCTCGGCAGGGGTTTGGGGCTTTGGCTGCTGGGTGCGCTGCTCGGCCTGCTGTGCCTGACGGCGCGCGCCCAAGATGTCTTGCCCGTGCCGGCCTTGAGCGCACGCGTCATCGACCAGACCGCCACCTTGAGCAGCGCCCAGCAAAGCGCGCTGGAAGCCAAGCTCGCCGCTTTCGAGCAGAGCGCTGGCTCGCAGTTGGTGATTCTTTTGGTGCCCACCGTGGCGCCCGAGGACATTGCCAGTTATGCGCAGCGCATCGGTGACGCCTGGAAGATCGGTCGCCGCGATGTCGGCGATGGGCTCTTGATCGTGGTGGCCAAGAATGACCGCAAAGTTCGTATCGAAGTCGCCAAGACGCTGGAAGGGGCCGTGCCTGACCTGGCGGCGCGTCAGATCATCCAGCGCGCCATCACCCCAGCCTTCAAGGCGGGCGACTACGCGGGAGGCTTGAATCAGGCGGTAGACCAGTTGTCGGCTCTCATTCGTGGCGAGGCCCTGCCTGCCCCCAAGCAAAGCAACAAGAACAGTCAGCCCCAAGACGGCTTCAGCTTTGAGGAGTTGGGAGCGCTGTTCTTCATCGGCGTGCCAGTGCTGGGCGGTGTTCTTATCGGCATCTTTGGCCGCAAGCTGGGCAGTCTCTTGACCGGCGGCGCGGCTGGCGCCATCGGCTGGGTGTTTGCGTCCAGCCTGCTGATCGCCGGGCTGGCGGCCGTGGCCTCGATGATTCTGGTCGGGGTGATGGGCGTGGGCTCGGGGCGCAGCCTCGGACGCCGCGGAGGCCACGGAGGCCCTGTCATCTGGGGCGGCGGCGGTGGTGGTGGATTCGGCGGCGGAGGCGGCGGTGGAGGTTTTTCCTCAGGTGGTGGCGGTGATTTTGGCGGCGGCGGTGCCTCCGGAGATTGGTGAAGAAGATGCCTCAGCAAAGCCATAAAAAATCAATGCTGGTGCGCTTGTTCAAGCACCGCTGGACCGACAGCGGCACGGTCGCACGCGCCCTGCCCAAGACGGCCATCGCCAGCCTGGAATCGCGCATCCGCGCCAGCGAAGGCCGCCACAGCGGCGAGATCTGCGTTTGCGTAGAAGCGGGCCTGCCGCTGTCTTACCTGAGCAAGCGCCTGAGCGCACGGCAGCGCGCCGTCACCCTGTTCGGCAAACTGCGCATCTGGGACACCGAAGCGAACAACGGTGTGCTGATCTATCTCTTGTTGGCCGACCATGCCATCGAGATCGTGGCCGACCGGGGGCTGAATGCGCAGGTCAAGCCCGAGCAATGGAGCGCCATCGTCGACACCTTGCGCGAGCATCTGCGCGCCGGCCGTTTCGAAGCCGGCCTGCAAGCCGCCGTGGACGGAGTGGATGCCTTGCTGCAGAGCAAGTTCCCCTTGGCGCCAGGGGAAAGCAACCCGAATGAGTTGCCGGACGCGGTCGTGCTGCTCTGATTCAAGCTCGGCTGGCGAACCCCGCTCAGCCGAGTTTGATCGGCCGCAACTTACCGCCAAAGGTCTCCACCAGCGGCTTGTGCCCCAGCGGCGGAAAGCGCAACTTGGTCGGTGGCACCGCCACATCGGGCAAGCGCGCCAGCAAGTTGCGGATCAGAGCCAGCCGGCCACGCCTCTGGTCGTTGAAGTCCACCAGGGTCCAAGGCGCGTGGCGCGAGTGCGTGGCAGCCAACATCTGATCGCGAGCCTCACCGTATTCTTTGTACAAACGGCGCGCCTCCAGGTCGATGGGCGAAAGCTTCCAGCGCTTCAGCGGGTCGGCCAGCCGTTCGGCAAAGCGGGTCTCTTGCTGCTCTTGGTCGACCGTGAGCCAATACTTGAACAGCAAGATGCCGTCATCGACCAGCAGCTTTTCAAACACCGGCGCTTGCTTCAGAAAGGCCTGGGTTTGCTGCGGCGTGCAAAAGCCCATCACCGTCTCAACACCGGCGCGGTTGTACCAGCTGCGGTCGAACAGCGCGATTTCACCTGCGGCCGGCAAATGCGGCACGTAGCGTTGAAAGTACCACTCGCCGCGCTCGCGGTCGCTGGGCTTGCCCAGGGCCACGGTGTGGCATTGGCGCGGGTTCAAGGTCTCTGAAATGGCCGAGATCACGCCACCCTTGCCGGCGGTATCGCGCCCCTCGACCACAACCACCAGGCGTTGCCCTTGGTGCTGCAGCCAATGCGCCATCGCGTTGAGCTCCAGGTGCAAGGGGGCAAGCTGCTCGAGGTAGTCGCTCTTGCTCAGCTGGCCGGGAGCCCCGGCCTTGGGTTTGCCTTGGGGCTTCTCTCTGGTCTTGGACTTGCCGCCGCTCTTGCTTGCCATGGCTTGCTGCCTCTCTTTTTCAGGAGAAGACAGCTTATGTCAGCCAGAGGCCTTCCGACAACGGTCAAAGCAAGGTCAAGGTCTGCATGCCGGACCAACTCTCGCCGGGCGCCAAACTCAAGGGCTTCTCGACCTGGGCCGCCTCCACGCAGAGCATGTGCTTGTAGCCATCCGCCGGCATGTCCACCACCGCCGCGCACTTCTCAGCGCCGGGGTTCCAAACGACGGCGTCGTCAAAGCCCTGCTGACGAATCTGCAAACGACGTTCGCTGGTGGCCAGGCGCTCACGCAGCGTCAACTCCTCGCGCACACGGTGGTAGATGCGATCCAAGTCGCCGCCGGGCAGCAGCAGATCAACACGCTGGACCTTCTCCATCTCATCAACGGCATCCCAATAGCGCAGCGCGGTCAGGCCCTGAAGGCTGGTGGAATCGAGATCATCCACGCGCAAATAGCTGTGCAGCGCGGAATTGAACTCAAAGGTGGTGTCGCCCTTGTTTTCACAGGCCAACTCAATTTGCAACTCACGGCCGCTGATCCGAACACTCAACTCCAACTCAAAGGCATGCGGCCAAAACATCCGCGTCGCCGCATCGTCGTTCAGACGCAAGACGGCCAACGCATCATCTTTGCCCTGCTCAGCCATCACCAAGGCCCAAGGCTTGGTGCGGGCAAAGCCATGCCGTTGCAAAGGGCCACGCATACCGAATTGCGGAAAGACCACCGGCACGCCGCCGCGAATCGCCTGGCCCGAGGCGAACTCCGACTTCGGTGACAGATAGAGCTGCTCTTCACCCCCGACCGGCTTCCAAGAGACAAGATGGCCCCCATGCAACAACACGGTCGCGCGAGCACCATCGGGCGAGGCCAGTTCGATGGCATCCATACCTTGGTAGCGGGAAAGAGTGATGGGCTTGGACATGATCTGACAAATGGTGTGGGACTATGAAAAACGCCCGCCTGACTCACGTCGGCGGGCGCCTTGGGTTCGAGCGATCTCGAAACTCTGAGCTGAATCAGTTCTTGCGGAACTTGCGCAGCGCAGCGATCTGGGCGGCCATGGCAGCGAACTCGCCTTGCGCCTTGGCAAAGTCGATATCGCTCTTGGCGTTCTTCATCGCTTCTTCGGCCAGTGCGCGGGCTTCCAGAGCCTTGGCTTCGTCCAGGTCCTTGCCGCGGATCGCGGTGTCGGCCAGCACGGTCACCTTGCCTGGTTGCACTTCCAGCAAGCCGCCAGCCACGAAGACGAATTCTTCTTGGCCGTTGTCGGCGCGCTGAATGCGCACCGCGCCGGGCTTGATGCGGGTGATCAGCGGCGTGTGATTGGGCAAGATGCCCAGCTCACCGCTTTCACCCGGCAGCGCAACAAATTTGGCCTCGCCGGAGAAGATTTGCTCTTCGGCGGAAACCACATCGACGTGGAGGGTTGCCATCTTTAATCTTCCTTAGCGTTGTGCGTAGAGAACTGTGCGAGAAACGGGGAGAAGCGTTGCCGCCCTCCCCGGCTTCATCAGCCCAGCTTCTTCGCCTTTTCGAACGCTTCGTCGATGGTGCCAACCATGTAGAAGGCCTGCTCAGGCAGGTGATCGCATTCGCCAGCAACAATCATCTTGAAGCCGCGGATGGTTTCCTTCAAGGGCACGTACTTACCAGGCGAGCCGGTGAACACTTCGGCCACGTGGAAAGGCTGCGACAGGAAACGCTGGATCTTACGAGCGCGGCTCACGGCCAGCTTGTCTTCAGGCGACAGCTCGTCCATACCCAGAATCGCGATGATGTCGCGCAGTTCCTTGTAGCGCTGCAGCACTTGCTGAACGCCACGGGCGGTCAGGTAGTGCTCTTCGCCGATCACATTGGGGTCCAGCTGACGCGAGGTCGAGTCCAGCGGGTCCACAGCGGGGTAGATACCCAGCGAAGCGATGTCACGCGACAACACCACGGTGGAGTCCAAGTGAGCAAAGGTCGTCGCAGGCGAGGGGTCGGTCAAGTCGTCCGCTGGCACGTAAACGGCCTGGATGGAAGTGATCGAACCGACCTTGGTCGAAGTGATCCGCTCTTGCAAACGGCCCATTTCTTCGGCCAGCGTAGGCTGGTAACCCACGGCGGAAGGCATACGACCCAGCAGCGCGGACACTTCGGTACCGGCCAAGGTGTAACGGTAGATGTTGTCCACGAAGAACAGCACGTCACGGCCTTCGTCACGG
>NZ_JBMLSK010000081.1:0-1809 GCF_049240545.1 Roseateles sp.
GGCACAGGCCCATCCAGCTGGCGAAGTGCTTGTCGCTGGGGAACCGGGACATGTCCCGAACTCTGTTGAACGGATGAGATGAAGGTGGCGGTTCCTTTCGCCTGGATGCGAACATCCAGGTGCCTTGCAAGCAAAGAAAGGAACCACCGAAATGAAGTCTCGCATGAAGCCCGCGCTGCGGGCATTGCCAACTGCCCAGGTGCAGATCTCGTTGCCCGTGCAGGGCGTTTTGCGCGATGTGCGCCACGCCTTCCTGGGCCTGTGCATCGATGCGGGCCAGAAGGTGCTGGCAGCCCTGATGGAGTCCGACCGGGTCGCGCTGTGCGGCGCCTCTGGCGTGCCCGATGCCCAGCGCCGTGCGGTACGCGGTGGCACCACGGCCAGCCAGGTCGTGCTGGGTGGCCAGCGCATCGCGGTGCGCCGCCCGCGGGCTCGCTCGTTGACGCAGTGCGAGCTGTCGCTGCCCAGCTTTGAGTGGGCCGCCCACAGCGACCCGCTGGACGCCGCGACGATGGCCGCCATGGCTGCGGGCGTGTCCACCCGGCGCTATGCGAGCACCCAGGAGCCGGTTGCCGCGGCGCACCATCCAATTGCAGCCTCCAAGAGCGCGGTGTCGCGGCGCTTTGTGCAGCTCAGCCAGGAGCAGCTGGCGCAACGTCGTGGAGCACCTGCCCGAGGAACTGCACTCCAGCGTCAAGCGCGCCTTGAGGGATGCCTGGTCGGCCTCGGATGCCGATCTGGGGCGCGCAAGCAGCTCAGCCGCCTGGCCGCGTCGTTGCAAAGCAAACATCCGGGCGCGGCGGCCAGCCTGCGTGAAGGCCTGGAGGAGACCCTGACGGTGCAAACGCTGGGCATCACTGGTGCGCTGCAGCGCACGCTGCGCACCACCAACCCGATCGAGAACCTGAACGGCTCGGTGGCGCATTACTGCCGCAACGTCAAGCGCTGGGGCGATGGGCAGATGGTGCTGCGCTGGGTGGCCAGTGCGCTCAACGACGCGGCTGTCCGGATGCGCAAGCTGCGTGGCTGCAGCCAGATGCGCAGCCTGATCAAGGCGCTCGATGCTCGCCGCACCACAGCCGAAGAAAGCGCGACCTTGAAGGCCGCGTGGCATGTCGACCCAGGAGCCGTCACCTCTCACGGTTCAACAGCGAGCGGGACATTGCCGCGATTGATGGACTCCTGACCTCAAGGGGTTTCCCCTTCGCAGGCCTGCCGCGAAGGCAGGTTTTGCGGCACGCGGATCGGCTACAGTGATTTCATGGCGCCCACTGTGGTTCGCGATGGTCCGTTCCGGCTGTTCTTCTTCTCCAGGGAGGAGCCCCGCATCCACGTGCATGTGGCGCATCCCGACGGCGAAGCGAAGTTCTGGCTCACCCCGAGCGTCCATGTCGCCACAGCAACAGGGCTGACGCCACGCCAGCTCGCTGAGGCCCAGGCTGTTGTGGAAGTCCATCTGAAGGAGATCGAAGATGCATGGAACCGTCACTTCGGCCGCTGAAGTCACCAACATCTCCAAGCACGGTTTTTGGCTTCTTCTTGGAGACGAAGAGTTGCTCCTTCCCTTCGAGCACTTCCCTTGGTTCAAGTCGGCGACGGTGGAGCAGATCTCCAATGTCGAACGTCCATCACCCAACCATCTGTACTGGCCAAGCTTGGACGTGGATCTTGCCGTGGAATCCATTCGTCAGCCTGAGGCCTTCCCGTTGATTTCGAAGCCATAAGGCCCGGGCCGCCGAGCACCCACCCCGGCCAGTCTTCGAGCTGCGCCATCGCTTCTCGACGCACGGTCTCGGCCTTCAGCGGCAG
>NZ_JBMLSK010000082.1:0-37146 GCF_049240545.1 Roseateles sp.
AATACCGGCCTGTCACGCCGGGGGTCGCGGGTTCGAGTCCCGTCCACTCCGCCAATATTGAAAGCCCTGATTGCGAAAGCAGTCAGGGCTTTTTCTTTGTGCTTCTTGAACATCGTAGCCATCTGAGGTTCAACTGTGCTCATCTTGCAAAACTAGGCAAGCTAGTTCTAGTGGCATGAGGGGTCGGCTCGCGCCCTGTGAGCTAAGTGTTGGCTTAGTGGTAACACCAAATACCAAGACAAGCCCTAGTGCAAAGGGCTGAAATTGCGAGCCCTTTGCAGTTCGCTGTACCGAGAGGTGCCGACCTGCCGAAGCGAGCTGAAGCAGAAGTATCCTTCTGCAGTTCATTGATCCTCAAGCAGAAGATTGGTGCTGCTCGCAGACATATTCCACGAGTTTGGTTCTGTCTAGCCTAGACCGACGTTCGAAAATGCAGGGTGGGGGGCGAAACTGGTTCCTCGCGGTACGAACAAACTCCATTCGGTACAAGGCGACTTCGGCAGCAAGGCCTGTATCAAATTTGTGGATACGCCGGGTTGCGTTCAGTTGAACATCTGTCCGCGAATAAGGCCGACCGCCAAACCTTCCAAGGCGAAACTCTCATCGCCTTCCGCCACCAGTATGGGTTCAAAGTCCGAATTCTCGGCTAGCAGTTCAATACCCTTGCGATTGCGCTGAAATCGTTTGACCGTGACTTCGTCGCCCAGGCGCGCCACCACAATCTGGCCGTTCTTGGCTTCGGATACTTTCTTCACGGCCAGCAGATCGCCGTCCATGATTCCAATATCCTTCATGCTCATGCCGCGGACCTTCAATAAGTAGTCCGGCTTCTGCGCAAACATACTCGCCTCAACGGCGTAGCTTTGTTCGATATGTTCTTGTGCCAAGATCGGTTGGCCGGCGGCTACGCGGCCGATCAAAGGCAAACTTAACTGTGCCAAGGCTGCCAGCGGCAGCGAAAACTGCCGGTCATTCAAGTCTTTGCTTTTACTCAGACCCATGCGCACCTGTTGGGCTTCTTTCGCTTCTCTGGCCTGATTCACAGCCTTCAATGTGTCAGACTTCAGCCTGATGCCACGCGATGTGCCGCCCAGCAGTTCAATGACGCCCTTGCGTGCAAGGGCCTGTAAGTGTTCTTCAGCGGCATTGGCCGAACGAAACCCCAACTCAGCCGCAATTTCAGCACGGGTTGGCGGGGCACCGGTCTGTTCAATGGCCTGTCGGACCAAATCAAGGATTTGTTGTTGACGTGCGGTGAGTTTCGGCTTGTCGTCCATGAGGATCCTGCTTTGGTTGGCCTGAATATTTATCCAGTAACTGTATTTTCATCCAGCTTAGAGAAAAATGCAAAAAATCAATGTTCAACTTGATTCGAGCAAGGCCCAAGGTACGGACGCACCCAACTTGGTGGTGATTCTGGGCACCGGTGGCACCATCGCGGGTACCGCTGAATCCGCTTCAGATAATGTGGGCTATCGCGCCGCACAATTGGGTGTCGATCAGTTGCTCGCAGCGATACCTGCGTTGTCCCCCTATCAATTGGAAGCTGAGCAATTGGCTCAGTTGGACAGCAAGGACATGGATTTCCCGACGTGGCAAAAGCTGGCACTGCGGGTGCAGGCTCATTTGGCCCGCCCGGAAGTCGCAGGGCTGGTGATCACCCACGGAACCGACACTCTCGAAGAGACGGCATATTTTTTGCAACGGGTGTTGGCGCCGCGCAAACCTGTGGTGTTGACCGCTGCGATGCGTCCGGCGACTGCCTTGCAAAAAGACGGGCCTCAAAACCTATTGGATGCTGTCCGTGTGGCACTGGATTCGGAGGCTAGGGGAGTTCTGCTGGCTTTCGCAGGGCAGGTTCATGGCGCGGAGCAAGTCCGAAAGGTGCACAGCTACAAAGTCGACGCCTTTGCCTCGGTTGATGGCAACCGTTTGGCCTGGATCGAAGAGGGGCACGTTCGTTGGTTGTCTCAGGCGCGTCTAATGAGCGAGCCCATGGGAACTGAGTTGCTGGCATCCCTGGACTGTGAGGCTTGGCCCAAGGTTGACATCATCATGAATCATGTGGGCGCCACCGGTTCGATTGTCCGTGCTCTTTTGGTGCAAGGGGTTGACGGCTTGGTGGTGGCAGGCACTGGCAACGGTAGTCTATCCACAGAGCTTGAGAGCGCCTTACGTGAAGCTCAGGCTAAGGGGGTTGCGGTGTTGCGTAGCACCCGTTGCGACGCAGGACCTGTGACGTCCTCAGCAGATGCCTTGCCCAGTGCCGGCACCTTGAGTCCGGTGAAGGCCAGAGTCGAGTTGTTGCTGAACTTGCTGCAGCAGAAGTTGGCCATTCAGGTCGGCCGAAAGCAATAGGCAAGAGGCCCTGGACTGTCGGGGGCTGGCTCTTTGTTTAGCTTGGCACCCAGAGGAAAGACCTCTTGGCGGTTTGGCTTGCGCAATGCGCGACCGGGAACGGCTAGGCACTGCGGAGGAGCGATCGTCATCGCTCCGCGGCCGGCGTTGAACCCTTACACGAGGTTCAAGGAAACATCGATATTGCCTCGGGTGGCATTTGAATAGGGGCAGACTTGGTGAGCGGCAGCAATCAGTTGCTCCGCAGCGGCCTTTTCCATCCCAGGAATTTGGATGTACATAGCGACCTGAATGCCGTAGCCCGCAGGAATAGGGCCAATGCCGACCTCAGCATTAATGCTGAGGTCCGACGGCAGAGAAACTTTCATCTTGCCAGCCACGGCCTTCATGGCGCCGATAAAGCAGGCCGAATAGCCGGCGGCGAACAATTGTTCCGGGTTTGTGCCGGAGCCGCCTGCGCCTCCCAACTCCTTGGGGGTGGAAAGCGTCACCTTCAAGGCGCCATCTGGGGTAGAGGATGTGCCTTCACGCCCCCCTGTGCTGGTGGCATGAGCGGTGTACAGAACTTTTTCGAGGGTCATGGCGTCGTCCTTTTCGGGCGTTAAGTGGGGTTGGGAACGAGGGAATGATTGGCAAGTCACACAGATTAGGGGCGGCCTCTGCTCGTTGCAGCGTCACTATCTGAGTCACTTTTTCCTTGGATCTGGCGCGTTAGCTGATGCAGACGTTCCCTGATCTCATTAACTTCTTCCAATGGACAGGCGCTGGTGCGGAGCATGATGCCAGGTATCGGGCGAGCGGCTTCTTTCAAGCACAGGCCCGCGGGTGTGAGGAGGATCTCCACCCGCCGCTCATCGTCTTTGGCCCGGAGGCGACGAATCCAGCCCTGGAGTTCCAGTCGCTTCAGCAAAGGTGTCAGGGTGCCTGAGTCCAAAGAAAGGCGCGCGCCCAAGGTTGAGACGCCAATGCCGTCAGACTCCCAGAGCGCCAGCATGACCAAGTATTGAGGGTAGGTCAGACCGAGGGGCTCGAGCAGCGGTTTGTAGGCCTTGGTCATTGCCAGAGAACTGGCGTAAAGGGCGAAGCAGAGTTGGTGGTCGAGCTTGAGTGGCACATCGTCCGCGAGGAAGGGCCGAGCTTTGCCTCCGCGCTCGTTCGTTCCTTGGCTTGTGGGCTTGCTTGACATGGGGAGAGTCTAGTTTGCAATTAAATTGCACACAATTTAAAAGGCTTCTCTCTCCTGCGCTAGCAGCATCCTGCCGTTCAATCCGTACGGCCGTAGGCGTATCGATCTTGTGACGCGGCGTGGATGCTTCATTTTTCGCCGCCTTGAGCAAGAAAACAGTGTGAGGAAGGAGTTGTCAGCAGGGCCTCAACTCGCCAGCCCTAAAGCCAAGACAACCTCCGCAACAAGCGAACTTCAGACCTTGCGTTTGGCGCGTGCGCGGGCAAGAGCGGCCTCGATGGCCGATCGTTTACGGTCCAACTCCTGGGGGTCGGTGATCTTGGAGGCCTGTGCCAGATCCGCCAACTTCGCTTCAGCCTTCGCTTGCAAACGAGCCTCGTTTTCGCGCTTGTCGCGCGCTTGCCTTAAGCGATGAAACTCGTACCGATCGCGTGCTTGTGCCGCCTGTACGGGGCTCCATGCGGCCCAGCCTGTTTGATCGGGCTCGAGCTCAAGCATCGAGATGCAATCCACGGGGCAGGCCGGAATGCAGAGTTCACATCCCGTACATTGCTGACTCACGATCCAATGCATTTGTTTGGGCGCGCCAACGATGCAGTCCACTGGGCATGCCTTGATGCACAGGGTGCAACCAATGCACCAGCTTTCGTCAATCAGCGCCAACTTGCGTGGCCCCTCTTGCCCGTGCGCGTCACTCAAGGGCCGCGCTGGCTGGCCCGTCAAGGCCGCGAGTCGACGAACGCCCTCTGCGCCGCCTGGTGGGCATTGATTGATCTCAGCCGCGCCATCCGCGATGGCAACTGCATAGGAATGGCAGTCCGGATAAGCGCAGCGGGTGCACTGGGTCTGCGGCAAGGCGGCGTTAAGCCGAGCAATCAGAAATTGCCGCTTGCTGTCAATCGAGTCGTTCAAGCTGCCTGACCTGGGTTCAAGCCTGTTTGCTGCGTGCCCGACGCCCATTGCTGGAGGCGGTACCCGTTTCAGTGCTTGGCTTTTGGGGCGCACTCAGCACGGGCTCAAGGTCGTACTTGGCAATAAAGCGCTGAACCTCCGGATAGACCTTTTCACGCCAGCGACGGCCTGAAAAAATCCCGTAATGGCCTGCGCCCACGGCATCGTAGTGATGCTGATGCTCGGACGGGATGCCCTCGCAGAGTTCATGCGCCGCACGGGTTTGGCCCGCGCCTGAGATGTCATCCAATTCACCTTCAACCGTCAACAGCGCCGTCCCCTTGATGTCTTGAGGACGAACGAGCTGCCCCTTGACGTCCCACGTCCCGTTGACCAAGGCAAAGTCTTGAAACACGGTCTTGATGGTGTCCAGGTAGTACTCGGCAGGCATGTCCAAGACCGCGTTGTACTCATCGTAGAACTGACGGTGGGAGTCCGCGCCATCGTCGTCACCCCTAACCAAGTCAAGGAAATAGTCGTAATGGGACGTGAGGTGGCGGTCTGGGTTCATCGCCACAAAACCGGTGTGCTGCAAGAAGCCAGGATAGACCTGCCGGCCGGCGCCTGGGAAATTGGTCGGTACCCGATAAATCACATTGGCCTCAAACCAGCTGAAGCTTCGGTTCATTGCCAAATTGTTGACCGCTGTCGGGCTGCGGCGGGCGTCAATCGGGCCGCCCATCATGGTCATGGATCGTGGTGTTTGTTCTCCGTTGGAGGCCATCAAGGAGATTGCGGCCAGGACCGGGACCGTCGGCTGGCAGACCGAAATCACATGGCAGTCAGGACCGATGTGCCGAATGAACTCTTGCACATAGGCAATGTAATCATCCAGATGGAAGGGCCCCTCTTCGAGCGGCACCATGCGTGCGTCGGTCCAATCGGTGATGTAGACCTTGTGGTCTTTCAGCAGTTGGCGCACGGTATCGCGCAGCAAGGTGCTGTGATGGCCGGACAGCGGCGCCACCACCAAGACGGTGGGTTGGTCCTTCATTTTCGTCAACACCGCGACGTTATCGGTGTAACGTTTGAAACGCATCAAACGGCAGAACGGCTTCTCCACGGGTACCAATTCCTGCACCGCGACTTCGACCTGGTCTACCTCAACGCCACGAATTCCAAACTCGGGTTTTTCGTAGTCCTTGCCCAGGCGGTGCATCAGGTCCAGGCCGGCCGAGACACGCTGCGACATTGGAGAATGAGCGAAAGGCGATAAGGGGTGGCTGTACAACTTGGCCGAAGCGCTGGCAAATTCCGCGAAGGGGCTCATCAGCGCGCGCTGAGTTTCAAACAGTTGATACAGCATGGTCGTCTGTCCTTTGCTTGCGATAAGAACGCGGGCAAAGGGCCCGCGTGTCGTGCACAAAATCTATCTTCCCTGATTTTGTGCATTGCAGCATTTTACGAGGCCGGCTGGCCGCGTATGTATCGCAAAACCCCAATAAAGGGTGATTTATTGGGGCTTGCGGGTCTCGTTCGCCGTCTCGGCTGTCTTGGCCTTTGGCTTTCAGCCTTTGATGACGGCGGCCATGGCGCGGGCGACGGCCGGCAGGTTTTGCTCGTTCAATGCGGCCACGCAAATGCGGCCCGAGTCGACGCCGTAAATGCCAAACTCGCTGCGCAGGCGCTGCATTTGCGCAGCCGACAGGCCGGAGTAGCTGAACATGCCTTTTTGGCGCGTCACAAAGCTCAGGTCTTGTTGAACGCCAGCCGCTTGCAAGGCCTCCACCAAGGCCACGCGCATGGCGCGAATGCGCAGGCGCATGCCGGCCAGTTCCTCTTCCCACAGTGCGCGTAATGCCGGAGTCGACAAAACGGTGGCCACCACTTGAGCGCCGTGGGTCGGTGGGTTGGAGTAGTTGGTGCGGATCACAATCTTCAGCTGACTCAGTACGCGCGAGGCTTCTTCGGCCGAGCCGCACACCACGCTCAAGGCGCCGACGCGCTCGCCATACAGCGAGAAGCTCTTGGAGAAACTGGTGGACACAAAGAAGTCCAAGCCGGCCGCCAAGAACTGCTGAATCACCGCGCCGTCTTCTTGGATGCCTTCACCAAAGCCTTGGTAGGCCATGTCCAAAAAGGCCACCAAGCCACGTGCCTTAACCACCTCGACCACTTGGTCCCACTGGGCGCTCGTCAGGTCGTAACCGGTTGGGTTGTGGCAGCAAGCGTGCAAGACCACCACGGTGCCTGCGGCTGCGGCATTCAAGGCAGCCAACATGGCATCGAAGGCGATGCCGAGATTGGCCGCGTCGAAGTAAGGATAGGTCTCGACGTCGAAGCCCGCATTGCTGAACAGGGCGCGGTGGTTCTCCCAGCTGGGGTCGGAAATCAACACTTTGGCGCCTGGATTGAGGCGTTTCAAAAAGTCGGCGCCAATCTTCAGGCCGCCGGTCCCGCCGATGGCCTGGATCGTCGCGACGCGCTTGTCTTTCACCACGGCGCTGTCGGCGCCAAAGACCAAGCCCTGGACGGCCTTGTCGTAGGCGGCGATGCCGTCAATCGGCAAATAGCCGCGCGCCTTGGGGGCGGCCAGCATGGCGCCTTCGGCCTCGGCCACGCACTTCAGCAAGGGCAGCTTGCCTGCGGCATCGAAATAGACGCCCACGCCCAGATTGACCTTGGCAGGGTTGGGGTCGGCATTGAATTGCTCATTCAGACCCAGAATCGGGTCGCGAGGGGCCATTTCGACGGCGGAAAACAAAGACATGGACGGCTTTCCTGACAGAACGGTGTCAACAAGTGAGGGCGAGGGTGAGGGCATGAAGCCAGCGTCTACGCTAACCTGTCGGGTTGCGCAGACCGCGAATTCTAGGCGGCGACGCGCGCCGTTTCCGGGATGACCCTATGCAAGATCCGACTGCCCTCATAGACAAAGACGACGAAAACACTGCGCCAGCCGAGGCGCCGAAGGGTGAGTTCGTGACTTTCGAAGGTTCGCCGTTCCAGCTGTTCCAGCCTTTCCCGCCAGCCGGTGATCAACCGGTCGCGATTGAGAAGCTGGTCGAAGGCGTGAACGACGGTTTGAGCTTCCAGACCTTGCTGGGCGTGACCGGCTCGGGCAAGACCTTCACCATGGCCAATGTGATTGCCCGCCTGGGGCGGCCCGCCATCATTTTTGCGCCCAACAAGACCCTGGCAGCCCAGCTGTACTCCGAGTTCCGGGATTTCTTTCCCAATAATGCGGTGGAGTATTTCGTTAGCTACTACGACTACTACCAGCCCGAGGCTTATGTGCCGCAGCGCGATCTTTTCATCGAGAAGGACAGCGCCATCAATGAGCATATTGAGCAATTGCGTTTGTCGGCCACCAAGAGCTTGATGGAGCGCCGCGATGTGGTGATCGTGGCCTCGGTTTCAGCGATTTACGGCATTGGTAACCCTGCCGACTATCACCAGATGGTGATGACGCTGCGCACCGGCGACAAGATGGGCCAGCGCGATGTGATCGCCCAGCTGATTCGCATGCAGTACACCCGCAATGAGGTGGAGTTCAGCCGCGGCGCCTTCCGCGTACGGGGCGACACGATTGATGTCTTCCCCGCCGAGCACTCGGAGCTGGCACTTCGAATTGAGCTGTTTGATGACGAGGTCGAGACGCTGCAGCTCTTTGACCCGCTGACCGGCAAGATTCGCCAGAAGATCCCGCGCTTCACCGTCTACCCCAGCAGCCATTACGTCACGCCGCGCGAGCGTGTTTTGGCGGCCATGGAGACCATCAAGCAAGAGTTGCGTGAACGCCTGGGGCAGTTTGTGCAAGACGGCAAACTGGTGGAGGCCCAGCGCCTGGAGCAGCGCACCCGCTTTGACCTGGAGATGCTGCAAGAGGTGGGGCATTGCAAAGGCATTGAGAACTACACCCGACATATCTCAGGCGCACAGCCCGGCGAGGCGCCGCCGACTTTGGTGGACTATCTGGCCAAAGATGCGCTGATGTTCCTGGATGAAAGCCATGTGCTGATCGGTCAGTTTGGTGGCATGTACAACGGCGACCGGGCGCGCAAAACGACGCTGGTGGAATATGGCTTTCGCCTGCCTTCAGCGCTCGACAACCGGCCGCTCAAGTTTGATGAGTTCGAGCGCAAGATGCGCCAGGCGGTATTTGTGTCGGCCACGCCCGGCAATTACGAGCAAGAGAACTCCGGGCAAATCGTCGAGCAGGTGGTGCGTCCGACTGGCTTGGTGGACCCGCAAGTGGAGGTGCGGCCTGCCACGCATCAGGTCGACGATGTCTTGCAAGAGATTCGGGAACGGGTGGAGGTGAACGAGCGGGTCTTGATCACCACCTTGACCAAGCGCATGGCCGAACAGCTGACGGATTACTTGAGCGACAACGGCGTCAAGGTGCGCTACTTGCATTCGGATGTGGACACGGTCGAGCGGGTGGAGATCTTGCGTGACCTGCGCCTGGGCACTTTTGACGTGCTGGTGGGTATCAACCTGCTGCGAGAAGGTTTGGATATCCCCGAGGTTTCTCTGGTCGCAATTCTGGATGCAGACAAAGAAGGCTTTTTGCGCTCCGAGCGCAGCTTGATCCAGACCATAGGCCGGGCGGCGCGCAATTTGCGCGGTAAGGCGATTTTGTATGCCGACCGCATCACCGACTCGATGAAGAAGGCCATGGGCGAGACCGAGCGGCGCCGTATCAAGCAGTTGGCCTTCAATGAAACCCATGGCATCACGCCGCGCGCGCTCAACAAACGCATCAAGGACCTGATCGACGGCGTCTATTCTGAAAAGAGCGGCCGTGACGACCAGAAACTGCTGCAGGTGGCCGAGGTCGAACAGATGTCTGAAAAGGACCTCAGCAAACGCATGGCCTTGTTGGAAAAGCAGATGCTCGAACATGCGCGCAGTCTGGAGTTCGAGAAGGCCGCCCGTGTGCGCGACCAGCTGGCGCAGCTGCGCGAGCAAGCCTTTGGCGCTGTGGTCCACGACCATATCCTCAAGTAGTTCAGGCTTGCTTTTGAGGGCTCTCCAGCAAGCTTTGCAGTAATTGAGTAAAATGGTCGGAATTGATCCAGGGTAAACCCGCTCATTGAAGTTCAAGGTGGCGGTCTTGGTTCCAGCGCGGAAAGCTTGCGCTGCATTTCCGATTGTTTTGCTCTGTTTTTGCTCGGCCACCCGGTCGTTCGGACCATAAGGAGAGATAGATGCGACTCACCACCAAGGGCCGTTTTGCCGTCACTGCAATGATTGATCTGGCCCTGCGCGAGAACGGTGGGCCGGTGGCCTTGGCCGCCATCAGCCAGCGCCAGCAAATCTCACTGTCTTATCTGGAGCAGCTGTTCGGCAAGCTGCGCCGCCATGAATTGGTGGAAAGCACCCGCGGACCGGGCGGCGGTTACTCCCTGGGTCGCAAATCCAGCGAAATCACCGTGGCCGACATCATCGTGGCCGTGGATGAACCCATCGACGCGACCGGTTGCGGCGGCCATGAAAACTGCATGGGCGAGAACACCGGCCGCTGCATCACCCATGAGCTCTGGACCAGTTTGAACGCCAAGATGATCGAGTATTTGGACTCGGTGTCGCTGCGCAAGCTGGTGGAAGACCAGGTCGCCAAAGGCGTGACCATTGAAGAGTCACCGATGAAGCGCGCCATTTCCTCCACGCCGGTGGTCAAGCCCATCCGCATCACGGCGCCGAATTCGGTCTTTGCCCTCGGCAATGCCTTCACCAAGTAAACACGTTTCTACAGAAAACAAGCCAAGCAAGAAGCCCAGCCAAAAATGGATATGACCCCGCATTTCCCGATCTATTTGGACTACGGCGCGACCACGCCCGTGGACCCCCGCGTCGTTACCGCCATGGTGCCTTGGTTGAGTGAGCATTTCGGCAATCCGGCCTCACGCAGCCATGCCTGGGGCTGGGAAGCCGAAGCCATCGTTGAGAAGTCTCGCGAAGAAGTGGCGGCCCTGATTGGTGCTGACCCGCGCGAAATCGTCTGGACTTCGGGTGCCACCGAGTCCATCAATCTCGCCCTCAAGGGCGCGGCCCAGTTCTACAAGACCCGCGGCAAGCACATCATCACGCTGAAGACCGAACACAAGGCGGTGCTGGACACCTGCCGCGAGTTGGAGCGTCAGGGTTTTGAGGTGACTTACCTCGACGTTGAGGCAAATGGTCTTGTCGATTTGGACAAACTCAAGGCCGCCTTCCGTCCGGACACCATCTTGGTTTCGGTGCTGTTCGTTAGCAATGAGATCGGTGTGATTCAAGACATTCCCGCCATCGGAGCGATGTGCCGTGAGCGCGGTGCGATCTTCCACGTGGACGCCGCTCAAGCCACCGGCAAGGTCGCAATCGACCTGGCCACGCTGCCGGTCGACTTGATGAGCTTGGCTTCACACAAGACTTATGGCCCCAAAGGCATTGGCGCTCTTTATGTGCGCCGCAAGCCGCGGATTCGTCTGGAAGCGCAAATGCACGGCGGCGGGCAAGAGCGCGGCATGCGCTCCGGCACCTTGGCCACGCACCAGATTGTGGGCATGGGCACGGCTTACCGCATCGCTCGCGAAGAAATGGCGGAAGAGAGCGCGCGCATTCGTACCCTGCATAAGCGCCTGCTGGATGGCCTGAGTGGCATTGAGCAGGTGTTTGTGAACGGCGACCTCGAGCGCCGCGTGCCGCACAACCTGAACATGTCCTTCAACTATGTGGAAGGCGAGTCGTTGATCATGGGTGTGAAGGGCTTGGCCTTGTCGTCCGGTTCGGCCTGTACTTCGGCCAGCTTGGAGCCCAGCTATGTCTTGCGCGCCTTGGGCCGCAGCGATGAGTTGGCGCATTCCTCTTTGCGCATGACGATCGGCCGATTCACCACCGTCGAAGAGATTGATTATGCGATTGCGACCCTGAAGGACAGAGTCGGCAAATTGCGCGAGTTGTCGCCGCTCTGGGATATGTACAAAGACGGCATCGACCTCAGCACCATTCAATGGGCAGCGCACTGAGTTGAATCTCGGCGCGACACGAACAGAATCAGGAGAACATCATGGCCTATAGCGAAAAAGTCGTTGATCACTACGAAAACCCCCGCAATGTCGGCGCCTTTGAAAAGGGCGATGACTCGGTTGGCACCGGCATGGTCGGCGCGCCGGCCTGCGGCGATGTGATGAAGCTGCAGATCAAAGTCAACCCAGCCACCGGTTTGATCGAAGACGCCAAGTTCAAAACCTATGGCTGCGGTTCCGCCATCGCCTCGAGTTCGCTGGTGACCGAATGGGTCAAGGGCAAATCCTTGGATCAGGCGCTGGACATCAAGAACACCCAGATCGCCGAAGAGTTGGCCCTGCCGCCGGTCAAGATTCACTGCTCCATCTTGGCCGAAGACGCCATCAAGGCGGCCGTGGATGACTACCGCGCCAAGCATGGCGGCGCCGCTCAAGCAGCCCAATAAGGGATCACCGGCATGTCAGTGACTGTGACCGAAGCTGCTGCGCGCCATGTGACGCGCTACATCACCAAGCGCGGCAAGGGCGTGGGCGTTCGCTTGGGCGTCAAGACCACCGGTTGCTCCGGTCTGGCCTACAAGCTGGAGTACGCCGATGAGGTGGCGCCCGAGGATGTGGTCTTCGAGGGTCATGGCATCAAGATCTTGATCGACCCCAAAAGCCTGCCTTACCTGGATGGCACCGAGCTGGACTTCGTGCGCGAAGGCTTGAACGAGGGCTTCAAGTTCCGCAATCCGCGCGAGAAAGACCGCTGCGGCTGCGGTGAGTCCTTCCGCGTGTAAAGTTGCGCCCCTTTTTGTGTTCGGTCCCGGGCGCGGCGAGAGCTGCGCCTTTTTCTTGAAGCGTAGAGCCTTTGATGCGACTTGATGACGATGACTTCAGCCTTTTTGGTTTGCCCCAGCGGCAGGACCAGAATCGTGCCGACATCGACGCATGCTGGAAGACGCTGCAGTCTCAGGTGCATCCAGACAAATTCGCCAGCGAAGGTGCAGCGGCTCAGCGCATCGCCATGCAGTGGGCGGTGCGCGTGAATGAAGCGCATCAACGCTTGCGTGATCCGCTCAAACGGGCCGCTTATCTCTGCGAGCTGCGTGGAGCACCTCTGCGCACGCATGAAAACACCCGCATGCCGGCGGCCTTTTTGATGGAACAAATGAGCTGGCGTGAGGCGCTCGACGAAGCCGTTGATGCCTCAGCGGTGGAGGCGCTGGATGATCAGATTTCTGCGCGTGAAGCCGAGTTGCTGGCCCAGGTGCAAAGCTTGCTTGATCACAAGAATGATGCTTTGGCTGCTGCCGAGCAGGTGAGGGCGCTGATGTTCCTCGCCAAGTTTCGCGCCGATATTGCTCGGCGTATGGATGCGCTGGACGCGTAAGCCGCGCTGTAAACCCAAAAGACAAGAACAACATGGCATTGCTGCAGATTTCCGAACCCGGCCAGTCGCCCAACCCTCATGAGCGCCGCATTGCGGTCGGCATCGATCTGGGCACGACGCACTCCTTGGTCGCTGCGGTGCGCAGTGGTGTGGCTGAGTGCTTGCCTGATGAGCAAGGTCAGGTGATCTTGCCCTCGGCCGTGCGCTATCTCGAAGAGGGGCGTCGCCAGATTGGCGCGGCAGCCCTGCAGGCGCAGGCGGAGGATCCGGTCAACACCATTGTGTCGGTCAAGCGCTTCATGGGCCGGGCTTTGGCGGATATCGCCAACCTCGACAAGCTGCCCTATCAGTTTGAAGACACGCCCGGCATGGTGTCGCTGGCAACGCGCGATGGCATCAAGACGCCGGTTGAGGTCTCAGCCGAAATTTTGGCGACGCTGCGCTTCCGCGCCGAAGACAGCTTTGCCGACGATGTGTTCGGCGCGGTGATCACCGTGCCGGCTTACTTTGACGACGCGCAGCGCCAGGCCACCAAGGATGCGGCGCAACTGGCCGGCTTGAATGTGCTGCGCTTGATCAATGAGCCAACGGCCGCAGCCATTGCCTATGGCCTCGATAACGGCAGCGAAGGCTTGTATGCCGTCTACGACCTCGGTGGCGGCACCTTCGACATCTCTTTGCTGCGCTTGAGCCGCGGTGTGTTTGAGGTGGTGGCCACCGGTGGTGACGCAGCCTTGGGTGGCGACGATTTTGATCGAGTGATTGCTGACGCTGTGCTCGCACAGGCGGGCTTGGCTGCCGATAGTGCCCATGACAAGCGCGCCGTGCTGGTGGCAGCGCGCCGCGCGAAAGAGCAGCTGTCAGCGGCGGACAGCGTTAGCTTTTCTGCGCAACTGGACGCTGGAGCCATCGAGGTCCAGCTGACCCGTGCGCAGTTTGAAGCCTTGGCCGAGCCCTTGGTGGCGAAGACCTTGAGTTCGGTGCGCCGTGTGCTGCGCGACGCCAAGGTCAAGGCCGATGAAGTGCAGGGCGTGGTGATGGTGGGGGGCTCCACCCGCATGCCCATCGTGCGTACATCGGTGGGGGCCTTGTTCGGCCGCGATGTCTTGACCAATCTGAATCCCGATGAGGTGGTGGCGCTGGGCGCGGCCATCCAGGCCAATCAATTGGCGGGCAACGCAGCGGGTGGCGACATTTTGTTGCTGGATGTGATCCCGCTCTCGCTCGGACTTGAAACCATGGGCGGCTTGGTCGAGCGGGTGATTGAGCGCAATGCCACCATCCCGGTCGCGCAGGCGCAAGACTTCACCACCTTCAAAGATGGCCAGACGGCCATGGCCGTGCATGTGCTGCAAGGCGAGCGTGAGTTGGTCAGCGAGTGCCGCTCGCTGGCGCGCTTTGAGTTGCGCGGCATTCCACCGATGGTGGCCGGCGCCGCGCGCATCCGGGTCACCTTCCAAGTCGATGCCGATGGACTACTCAGTGTGTCGGCCAAGGAGTTGATCTCGGGCGTCGAAGCGGCCATCAGCGTCAAGCCCAGCTATGGCTTGTCAGACGATCAAATCGCCGGCATGTTGAAAGACGGCTTTGCCAGTGCAGAAGCCGATATGGAAGCTCGCAAGTTGCGCGAGGCTTCGGTCGAGGCTGAGCGCATGCGTCTGGCCACACTATCGGCCTTGGCGGCTGACGGCGATCTGCTCAGTCAGAGCGAGCAAGCCGATATCGCCGGCTTGCTTCAGTCATTGTCAGATGCCGCTTCTGGCAGCGACGCTGCTGCGATCGATGCAGCTGTCGAGCGTTTGGCTCTGGGTACCGAGGCCTTTGCAGCCGCACGCATGAATCGCGGCATTCACAAGGCCTTGACCGGCCGCAGCATCGAGCAAATCTAAGTTCAGGGAAAGAAGTTCATCATGCCCGTCATCAAAATTCTTCCCCATCCCGAGTACTGCCCCGAGGGCACGACGGTCAGTGCGCCCGCCGGAACGTCGATTTGCGAAGCCCTCTTGGACAACAAGATCGCGATTGAGCACGCCTGCGATATGGTGTGCGCCTGTACCACCTGTCACGTGGTGGTGCGTGAGGGCATCCGGTCTTTGTCGGAGATGGAAGAGGGCGAAGAAGACATGCTGGATCGCGCCTGGGGTCTGGAGCCTGACTCGCGTCTGAGCTGCCAAGCCATCTTGGGGCAGAAGGATGTGACGATCGAGATTCCCAAGTACTCGATCAATCACGCTAAAGAAAATCACTGAGGGCCGGCATGCTGGTCCTTGGCTTTGAGTCCTCTTGCGATGAAACCGGTGTCGCGCTGATTGAGGTGCCACAGACGGGCGCTCCGCGCTTGCTGGCGCAGGCCCTGCACAGCCAGATCAGCATGCATCAGGCCTATGGCGGCGTGGTGCCCGAGTTGGCCTCGCGCGACCATATTCGCCGGGTCTTGCCCTTGACGCGCGAGGTGCTGGCCGAGTCAGGTCGCGCTTTGAGTGACGTGGACGTGATTGCCTATACCCAAGGGCCCGGTCTTGCGGGTGCCTTGTTGGTCGGCGCGGGTGTAGCGGTGGCCATGGCGGCGGCGCTCGACAAGCCGACCTTGGGCATTCACCATTTGGAAGGGCATTTGCTCTCGCCCTTCCTTTCTGCCGACGCACCAGAGTTTCCCTTTGTGGCCTTGTTGGTTTCCGGCGGGCACACCCAGTTGATGCGGGTGGACGATGTCGGCCAGTATCAGATGCTGGGTGAAACCATCGACGATGCGGCCGGCGAAGCCTTTGACAAGAGCGCAAAGCTCTTGGGCCTGCCCTATCCGGGCGGCCCTCATCTGGCCAAGTTGGCGCTTGCGGGCGACCCCAAGGCTTTTGACCTGCCGCGCCCCATGCTGAAAAGCGGCAAGCCTGACTTCAGTTTTGCTGGGCTGAAAACGGCGGTGCTGACCCAGGTGAAGCGCCTGGGCGATGCGCCGAACGATCAACAACGCGCCGACTTGGCGGCCTCCACCCAGGCTGCGATTGTCGAACTGCTGGTGCGCAAGTCACTGCTAGCCTTGAAGGAAACCGGCCTCAAGCGCCTGGTGGTAGCCGGTGGCGTCGGGGCCAATGCCTCCTTGCGGGAGCAGCTGAATGCGAGTTGCGCCAAGCGCGGTATTCGGGTGCATTACCCGGAACTGAGCTTGTGCACCGACAACGGCGCCATGATCGCCATGGCAGCGGCCTTGCGCCTGCAGCGGGGCATGGCCACGCTGGAGCACGATGGCGCTTTTGCGGTCCGGCCGCGCTGGACCTTGGGCGCAGCCTAGCCTGGGCCAGGTCTGCGCGTTTATAGGTCGCAGGCTCACATCACCGGCAAATGGCTGGCAGCTGCAGGCTGGCGTTTGGCCAGCGTCAAGGTCAACACGCCGAGTTCCAGCTTGGCCTTGGAATCCGATTGGCTGACTTCCTTGGGCAGCACGATGCTGCGCGAGAAGCGGGTCAAGGCGCGTTCTTGATGCAAGACCTGTTCGGCGGCTTGGCCGGCCTCGTTCGTGGCTTGCTCAGGTTTGGCCTGTTCGGCGTCAATGCTGACCCGGCGACCTTCGATCGAGATCTTCACAGCTTCTTTGTTGACGCCGGGCAGGTCCAGTTGCAGCACATAGCTGTGTTCGGTCTCCTTGACGTCCAGGGCTGGTGAGCGCAAAGAGACGGCCTCCGTATCGGTCTTGAACATGCGCTCGATCTGGCGGGCGAACTCGGCTTCTTGGTGGTGCAGATGGCGGCTGACGGGGATCACAAACATGATGGACTCCAGGTTGGAGAGGCCTTTGTCGCAAAGAGACATTCAGTGCGCGGCCCCCATGGCTTCTCAGTTTGTAGTGCTCGCAAGCCTTTCAAGGGCTTTGAAAAATACAGTTTTTGGCCTCTTGGAACGCGGAGCTCCAGCGCCATATGCCTTTGCCCGCGGGGGGGTATCGCTCGCTTGGGCGTGCACCTGTCGGGTAGGCGATCAAGTCTTGTTGGGGTGACTTTGGCTGTTGTTCGGACCCAACTCTGGGCGCATACTTCGATTCAGTCTATAATCGACAAGTTTTGTGCCCTGAGCTTGGCTCATTGCAGCGTTCGCGCTACGTGGGTTCCCGGCAAAAGGCGCAAAGCACAAGGCACGGCTCGGGTCGGTTTCACCCGTGACCGCAAGTAAAACCATGGAAACCGTCTGCGTACTCGGGCACTGAGCCTGTGTTGCCAGCGGATTCCGATACCAAGGAACGCATATGTCCGTCGCAGATATCAACAAGGCAGAGATCGTTCAATCGAATGCCCGCAGCGCCAACGACACTGGCTCGCCAGAAGTCCAAGTCGCTCTGCTGACAGCTCGCATCAACGCGCTGACCCCTCACTTCAAGGCAAACATGAAGGACCATCATGGTCGTCGTGGTCTGCTGAAGATGGTCAACACGCGCAAGAGCTTGCTGGCTTACCTGAAGTCCAAAGACGCCGCACGTTACACCGCGCTGATCCAGAAGCTGGGCCTGCGTAAGTAATTCGCGAACGAGATCAAGGAGCCTGTCTGGGTTGCATGTCCAGTACAGGCTCTTTGTCTTTTGAGAATCCATTGGAGTTGAGCTGACGTGGCGCTGCTGTGTCATTCCAATACCTCGGTCCCCAGTCCGCAAATTCGGTACGGGCACGAGCGATGTTTTGGAATGGCATCCCGCCAAACCCAGTCTCACTCTCGGTTGTGAAGCGGCACCGCAAGCCGCATCGAAACAGCTGCGTGGGCCTGTGCGCCTGCCAGTCAAGAGGAGAGACACAATGAGCATGTTCAATAAAGTCACCAAGACCTTCCAGTGGGGTCCCCATTCCGTCACGATGGAGACCGGCGAGATCGCCCGTCAGTCGAGCGGCGCCGTGGTGGTGAACATCGAAGGTACCGTGGTGCTGGCAACCGTGGTTGCCAAGACCGAAGCCAAGGCCGGCCAGGACTTCTTCCCGCTGACCGTTGACTATCTGGAAAAGACCTACGCTGCAGGCAAGATCCCTGGCAGCTTCTTCAAGCGTGAAGGCCGTCCTAGCGAGTTGGAGACCCTGACCAGCCGCCTGATCGACCGCCCGATTCGCCCGCTGTTCCCTGAAGGTTTCTACAACGAAGTTCAAGTCGTCGTGCACGTGCTGTCCTTGAACCCTGAGGTTCAGGCCGACATCGCCGCTTTGATCGCATCGAGTGCCGCTCTGGCCGTCTCTGGCATCCCATTCAACGGCCCGATCGGCGCTGCGCGCGTGGGCTATGTGAATGGCGAGTACATCCTGAACCCTGGCAAGACCGAGTTGGCCAACAGCAAGATGGATCTGGTAGTTGCCGGTACCCAAGCTGCTGTGCTGATGGTGGAATCGGAGGCCGATGGCCTGAGCGAAGAAATCATGCTGGGCGCCGTGGTGTTTGGCCATGAGCAAGGCAATATCGCCATCGCCGCCATTGACGAGTTGGTGCGCGACGCCGGCAAGCCGGCTTGGGACTGGAAGGCTCCTGCCAAGAACGAAGAGTTGATCGCCAAGGTGGGCGCGCTGGCCGAGGAAGCCCTGGCTGCTGCCTACCAAATCCGCAACAAGCAAGCCCGTACGCAAGCCTGCCGTACCGTGACTGCGAACGTCATGGCTGGCCTGAAGGCTGACGGCGTCGAGTTCGACAAGGTCGAAGTCGAGAGCATGCTGTTCGAGATCGAAGCCCGCATCGTGCGCGGCCAGATCCTGGCGGGTGAGCCTCGCATCGACGGTCGCGACACCCGCACCGTGCGCCCGATCGAAATCAGCAACAGCATCCTGCCGCGCACCCACGGTTCAGCCCTGTTCACCCGTGGTGAAACGCAGGCGCTGGTGGTGGCGACTTTGGGCACCGACCGCGATGCGCAGCGCATTGACGCGTTGGCCGGCGAGTTCGAAGACCGCTTCATGCTGCACTACAACATGCCTCCCTTTGCCACCGGCGAAACCGGTCGCGTGGGTAGCCCGAAGCGTCGCGAAATCGGCCACGGCCGTCTGGCCAAGCGCGCTTTGATCGCCGCGCTGCCGAGCAAGGAAGACTTCCCGTACTCGATGCGCGTCGTCTCGGAAATCACCGAGTCGAACGGCTCTTCGTCGATGGCTTCGGTCTGCGGCGGCTGCCTGGCTTTGATGGACGCTGGCGTGCCGATGAAGGCGCACGTGGCTGGTATCGCCATGGGCCTGATCAAGGACGGCAACCGTTTCGCGGTGCTGACCGACATCCTGGGCGACGAAGATCACCTCGGCGATATGGACTTCAAGGTGGCCGGTACCACCGGTGGTATCACTGCGCTGCAGATGGACATCAAGATCCAAGGCATCACCAAGGAAATCATGCAAGTCGCTTTGGCTCAGGCCAAGGAAGCTCGCCTGCACATCCTGGGCAAGATGGTGGAAGCCATGGGTACGGCTAACACCGAGGTGTCGCAGTTCGCGCCGCGTCTGTACAGCATGAAGATCAATCCGGAAAAGATCCGTGACGTGATCGGCAAGGGCGGCGCAACCATCCGTGCACTGACCGAAGAGACTGGCACGACCATCGACATCGCTGAAGACGGCACCATCACCATCGCTTCGACCGATGCTGAGAAGGCCGCTCACGCCAAGAAGCGCATCGAAGAGATCACGGCCGAAGTTGAAATCGGCAAGGTCTATGAAGGCCCGATCACCAAGATCTTGGACTTCGGTGCCCTGGTGAACCTGCTGCCTGGCAAGGATGGTCTGCTGCACATCAGCCAGATCGCCCACCAGCGCGTCGAAAAGGTGACCGATTTCCTGAAGGAAGGCCAGATCGTCAAGGTCAAGGTCATGGAAACCGACGAAAAGGGTCGCATCAAGCTGTCGATGAAGGCCTTGATCGACCGTGACGCGGCTCCGGCGCAAGCGCCGGCTGAAGCAGAATAAGGCGGAATCGTCGCTGCCAATGAAGGCAATCGCCATCACCCGCCCAGGCGGACCCGAGGTGCTGCAGATGATCGAGCGCCCCGACCCCATCGCTGGGGCAGGGGAGTGCTTGATCGCGGTGGAGGCCTTTGGCCTCAACCGGCCCGATGTGCTGCAGCGCAAGGGCGCTTATCCGGCGCCACCCGGTGCCAGTGATTTGCCGGGCCTCGAAGTGGCCGGGCGAATCGTTGTGGGTGATGAGCCAGCCTTGGCTGCGGCGGGCTTCAAACTCGGTGATGCGGTATGCGCCTTGGTGGCGGGTGGCGGCTACGCCGAACTCTGTACGGCGCCGATTGGGCAATGCCTGCCGGTGCCCGAGGGTTGGAGCATGGTTGAGGCGGCGAGCCTGCCGGAAACCTTCTTCACCGTTTGGTCCAATGTGTTTGAGCGCGCCGGTTTGAAGGCCGATGAGAGCTTGCTCGTGCATGGCGGCAGCAGCGGCATCGGCGTGACGGCCATTCAGTTGGCCAAGGCCTTGGGCGCTCGCGTACTGGTCACGGTGGGTAACGCCGACAAAGCTGATGCCTGCCTGAAGCTGGGTGCTGATCTGGCGATTGACTACAAGCAACAAGATTTTGTTGCTGAGGTCGCTGCTGCGACGGCCGGTCGAGGCGTTGACGTCATTTTGGACATGGTTGCGGGCGGCTATGTTGAGCGCAATGTGCGCTGCTTGGCGGAGGATGGTCGTGCGGTGATCATTGCCGTTCAAGGTGGGGTGGACGCCAAGTTCGATGCCGGCTTGGTGCTGCGCCGCCGTTTGACGGTGACCGGCTCAACCTTGCGGCCGCGCTCATTGGCTTTCAAGGCGGGCATTGCGCGCGCGTTGAGGGCTCGAGTTTGGCCCTTGTTGTCGCGGCGTGAAATTGGTCCGGTGATCTATCGCAGCATGCCTGCAGATCAAACGGCTGCCGCGCATGCATTGATGGAATCGGGCGAGCACATCGGCAAGATCGTGTTGAGCTGGCACTGATTCACAAATAAAGGACAGAGACAATGCGCAAGAAGCTTGTTGTTGGCAATTGGAAAATGCATGGCAGCCGTGCCTCGAATGCCGCCCTGTTGGGTGCGTTGAAGGATGCTGGCCCGTGGAGTGCCGACGTTGCTGTTTGTGTGCCATTCCCTTATCTGACGGAAACCGCCTTGGCGCTGACCGGTCAGCAGGTGCTGTTGGGTGCGCAAGACTGCTCATCTCATGAGCAGGGCGCTTATACCGGTGAAGTCTCGTCGGCCATGTTGTCCGACCTGGGTTGCCGTTATGTCATCGTCGGTCATTCCGAGCGGCGCGCCTATCACCATGAGAGTGACCAGTTGGTGGCGGACAAAGCCAAGGCCGCTTTGGCGCATGGCGTCACACCCATCGTCTGTGTTGGCGAGACGCTGGCAGAGCGCGAAGCCGGGCAAACCGAGTTGGTGGTGAAGCGGCAGTTGGCGGCGGTCATCCATACGCTGACGCATTGCATCGGTGAAATCGTGCTGGCTTACGAGCCGGTTTGGGCGATTGGTACCGGCCTCACGGCCAGTCCAGAGCAAGCACAGGCCGTCCATGCGGTTTTGCGCAAGCAGTTGCAAGCGGCTAGCCAAAAGGCGGATGCTATGCGCATTCTCTATGGCGGCAGTGTCAAGGCTGACAATGCGGCACAACTGTTCGCGCAGCCCGATATTGATGGTGGCCTTATCGGTGGCGCGGCATTGAAGGCGGCTGACTTTGCCGCCATCTGCCGCGCGGCGATGTAATCGACTGCCTTTGAAGAAATGAAGGGGTTCGGCGCCTTTCGCTGGACTCGATGCCTCCATGATTGAGGCCAGACAAACGAGAATTTTTGGAGTGTTTGAAATGCAATTTTGGATGAATTTGGTGTTGGTGGTGCAGTTGCTGAGCGCGCTGGTCATGATCGGCTTGGTGCTGGTTCAGCATGGCAAGGGGGCTGATATGGGAGCGTCTTTCGGCAGCGGCGCCTCGGGTAGCCTGTTTGGAGCCACCGGAAGTGCGAATTTCTTGTCGCGCAGTACCGCGGTTTGCGCGACGGTGTTCTTTGTCTGCACCTTGGCTCTCGCATATATCGCCAATCATCGCGGCGGATCGACCGGCAAAGAAACGGTTCTGGATCGCGCCACGCCCGCGGCTGTTGCTGCTTCCGGCGCTGCGGCAATTCCAGGTGCAGCCCCGGCCGTAGTGACGCCTGCGGCGCCTTCAGCCTCTGGCGCCGGAAACTGACGCCAGCATTTCAGCTGCAGACCTTGTCGGGCCTTGTCAACAAAAAGCAAAGATTTTGCTTTCGGCTCCCGAGAGGTCTTGAAATTTCGGTATAGAATTCGAGGCTGACTTGATAGCGATTCCTCTCGCTTAATTAAGCAGGTCAGACAAAGATTTATATATTGGCCGTCGTGGTGAAATTGGTAGACACGCTATCTTGAGGGGGTAGTGGCGAAAGCTGTGCGAGTTCGAGTCTCGCCGACGGCACCAAAACATAGGTTAGCATTCCAGGGTTGGAGCCCGAAGAATGCTGGTCGAAGCGCCCTGTCGCGGAGTAAGTCGGGATGAAATTCTTGATTGCAATGCCGGGGACCAGGCGGGCGCAGTCCGTAAGCGATTTTTCGCTGTCGGTGCGCCCGTTGCTTTTTTCGAATCGCTGTAGACCGCTTGGAGGCGGAAAGCAGCTCTAGACAGAGCGTCACCCATGAACTTGGATCAGTACCTACCCGTCATCCTCTTCATCCTGGTCGGCGCCGGCGTCGGCGTGGCGCCTCAAGTGCTCGGCTATCTGCTCGGGCCCAATCGGCCCGATGCGGCCAAAAACTCCCCTTATGAATGTGGCTTCGAGGCTTTCGAAGATGCTCGAATGAAATTCGACGTCCGGTATTACCTCGTGGCTATTCTGTTCATTTTGTTCGATCTGGAAATTGCGTTCCTCTTCCCTTGGGCAGTTTCTCTGCATGAGATTGGGGCCGTGGGTTTCTGGTCGATGATGATTTTCTTGGGCATTCTGGTCGTAGGTTTCGTCTACGAGTGGAAAAAAGGCGCCCTGGATTGGGAATGATGCACACGGTCTGCTGACAGACTCAGAACTCGGAAGCGCACCTTATGGGTATCGAAGGCGTTCTAAAAGAAGGCTTTGTCACCACCTCGGTCGACAAGCTGATCAACTGGTCCAAGACCGGTTCCTTGTGGCCAATGACCTTTGGTCTGGCCTGTTGTGCGGTCGAGATGATGCACGCCGGTGCGGCGCGCTATGACATCGACCGATTTGGTATGTTGTTCCGCCCCAGCCCTCGTCAAAGCGATCTGATGATCGTCGCTGGTACGCTGTGCAACAAGATGGCGCCGGCGCTGCGCAAGGTCTATGACCAAATGGCGGAGCCCCGCTGGGTGCTCTCGATGGGCTCCTGTGCGAATGGCGGCGGCTACTACCACTACAGCTATTCGGTCGTGCGCGGCTGCGACCGCATCGTGCCTGTCGATGTTTATGTGCCAGGCTGCCCTCCAACGGCAGAAGCCTTGCTGTATGGCATCCTGCAGTTGCAGGCCAAGATTCGTCGTGAAAACACGATTGCGCGCTGAAGGAACAAGTACCGATGAGCAAACTTGCCACCTTGCAAGCCGCACTTGAGTCTGTCCTTGGCGACAAGATTCAAAAGTTGAAAAATCAGTTTGGTGAAATCACCATCGAAGTTGCTGCTGCCGACTATCTGTCGGTGGCGAAGACTTTGCATGATCACCCGGAACTGCGCTTTGAGCAGTTGATCGATCTTTGCGGCCTCGATTACAGCAGCTACAAAGACGGCGGCTACGAAGGCTTGCGCTATGCCGTAGCTTCGCATTTGCTGTCGGTCAACAAAAATTGGCGCTTGCGCCTGAAGGTCTACTGCCCAGACGACGCCTTTCCTTGCGTCGCTGCCATCACACCGATTTGGAACTCCGCCAACTGGTTTGAGCGCGAAGCCTTTGACTTGTACGGCATCATTTTCGATGGCCACGAAGACCTGCGTCGCATCCTGACTGATTACGGTTTCATCGGTCACCCGATGCGCAAAGACTTCCCGACCTCGGGCAATGTGGAGATGCGTTACGACGCCGAGCAAAAACGCGTGATTTATCAAGCGGTGACGATTGAGCCGCGTGAAATCACGCCGCGCATCATCCGCGAAGAAAACTACGGTGGTATCTGATTCATGGCTGAAATCAAGAACTACACGCTGAATTTCGGTCCTCAGCACCCGGCTGCGCACGGTGTGCTGCGCTTGGTCTTGGAACTCGACGGTGAAGTGATTCAGCGGGCTGACCCGCATATCGGTTTGTTGCACCGCGCGACTGAAAAACTGGCTGAGAGCAAAACCTATATCCAGTCGCTGCCCTATATGGACCGTCTCGACTATGTGTCGATGATGGCCAATGAGCAGGCTTATTGCCTAGCCATCGAGAAGATGATGGGCATCGAGGTGCCGATCCGTGCGCAATACATCCGGGTGATGTTTGCCGAGATCACGCGTTTGCTGAACCACCTGATGTGGTTGGGCGCGCACGGTCTGGATTGCGGTGCGATGAATGTGCTGATTTACGCTTTCCGTGAGCGTGAAGACTTGTTCGACATGTATGAGGCCGTATCCGGCGCTCGTATGCACGCGGCCTATTTCCGCCCGGGCGGTGTTTACCGCGATCTTCCGGACAGCATGCCGCAGTACAAGGTCAGCAAGATCAAGAACGCCAAGACCTTGGCCAAGATGAATGAGAACCGCAGCGGTTCGCTGCTGGATTTCATCGAGGACTTCTGCAATCGCTTCCCCGGCAATGTGGACGATTACGAGACCCTGCTGACCGATAACCGGATTTGGAAGCAACGTACCGTCGGCATTGGCGTGGTCTCGGCCGAGCGCGCGCTGAATATGGGCTTCACTGGCCCGATGCTGCGCGGTTGCGGCATCCCATGGGATCTGCGCAAGAGTCAGCCCTATGACGCCTATGCGAAGTTGGATTTCGACATTCCTGTCGGCACCAACGGCGACACCTATGACCGCTATGTGGTGCGTGTCGAAGAGATGCGTCAGTCGAACCGCATCATCCAGCAGTGCGTGGCTTGGCTGCGCGCCAATCCTGGCCCGGTGATTACTGACAACCACAAGGTCGCTCCTCCATCACGCGTCGGCATGAAGTCGAACATGGAAGAGTTGATCCACCACTTCAAGCTCTTCACCGAAGGCTTTTGCGTCCCCGAAGGCGAAGCCTACGCTGCGGTGGAGCACCCCAAGGGTGAGTTCGGTATCTATATGGTCAGCGATGGCGCCAACAAGCCCTACCGCTTGAAGATTCGCGCCCCGGGCTTTGCCCACTTGGCAGCGTTGGATGAAATGGCGCGTGGCCATATGTTGGCTGATGCGGTGGCCATCATCGGCACGATGGACATCGTGTTCGGTGAAATCGATCGGTGAGTCATTCGATGAGCAATGAATACATTCTGAGTGAAGCCACCGCCGCGCGCTTTGCGCGCGAAGTGGCCAAGTACCCGGCCGACCAGAAGCAGTCGGCCGTGATGGCCTGCTTGTCCATCGTCCAGCAAGAGACCGGTTATGTGTCACGCGCAAGCGAAGACGCAATTGCCGCCTATCTGGGTATGCCGCCGATCGCTGTGTACGAAGTGACGACCTTCTACAACATGTACAACCAGCGCAAGCTGGGTCAGTTCAAGTTGAACGTCTGCACCAATCTGCCTTGCCAGTTGCGCGACGGTCAGAAAGCGCTCAACCACCTTTGCGAGAAACTGGGTGTGGAAGAGGGCGGCACGACCGCCGATGGCATGTTCACCGTGCAAAAGAGCGAGTGCCTGGGTGCTTGCGCGGATTCGCCGGTGATGCTGGTCAACGACCGCCAGATGTGCAGCTTCATGAGCCACCAGCGCCTCGATGAGCTGGTGGATGTGCTCAAAGCACATGCAGCGGCCGAAACTGCTGCGGCCAAGAACTGAGGAACGGGAAGAAGCATGCTGGATCTATCCAAGTTTCAGAGTCAGGGCGTCGAGACCTGTTTCCACGACCGTCACATCGGTGCACAAATCTATGACGGTCTGGACGGCAAGAATTGGAGCCTGAAGGACTACGTCGCACGTGGTGGTTATGCCGCACTGCGCAAGATCCTGAAGGGCGAGGGCGCTCCTGAAGGCGCGCCGCTGACGCAGGATCAAGTCATCGCCGAGGTGAAAGCTTCGGGCCTGCGCGGTCGTGGCGGCGCCGGTTTCCCCACCGGCCTGAAGTGGAGCTTCATGCCGCGTCAGTTTCCGGGTGCGAAGTACCTGGTTTGCAACTCCGACGAAGGCGAGCCTGGCACTTGCAAAGACCGCGACATCTTGATGTTCAACCCGCATATCGTGATCGAAGGCATGGTCATTGCCGCCTTCGCGATGGGCATCAAGACCGGCTACAACTACATCCACGGCGAGATCTTTGAGGTCTACGAGCGCTTCGAAGCGGCCCTGGAAGAAGCTCGCGCTGCCGGCTTCTTGGGTGACAACATCCTGGGCTCTGACTTCAGCTTCCAGCTACACGCTTTCCACGGCTTCGGCGCCTACATCTGCGGCGAAGAAACCGCGCTGCTTGAGTCGCTGGAAGGCAAGAAGGGCCAGCCGCGTTTCAAACCGCCGTTCCCGGCGAGCTTTGGTCTGTATGGTCGTCCGACGACCATCAATAACACCGAGACCTTTGCGGCCGTCCCCTGGATCATCCGCAATGGTGGCCAGCCTTACCTCGAGATCGGCAAGCCCAATAACGGCGGCACCAAGATCTTCTCGGTCTCCGGCGATGTGGAACGTCCCGGCAATTACGAGATTCCGCTCGGCACGCCGTTCTCCAAACTGCTTGAGTTGGCGGGGGGCGTGCGTAAGGGTCGCAAGCTGAAAGCCGTGATTCCTGGTGGATCCTCTTCGCCGGTCTTGACCGCCGAGGTGATGATGGAATGCACGATGGACTATGACTCCATCGCCAAGGCCGGTTCGATGCTGGGCTCGGGCGCGGTCATCGTGATGGACGACAGCCGTTGCATGGTCAAGAGCCTGCTGCGCCTGTCCTACTTCTATGCTCACGAGTCCTGCGGTCAGTGCACCCCTTGCCGTGAAGGCACCGGCTGGATGCACCGCGTGGTCGAGCGTATTGCAAACGGCCACGGCAAGCCCGAAGACATTGATCTGCTGAACTCGGTGGCCGACAACATCCAGGGACGCACCATCTGCGCGCTGGGCGATGCCGCAGCCATGCCGGTGCGAGCCATGATCAAGAACTTCAAACACGAGTTCGTTCATCTGATCGAACACAAAACGGCTCTGGTGCCGGCCTCGGTTTGAGGCAGGACAGGACACGACATGATTGAAATCGAACTTGACGGTCAGAAGCTGACGGTTCCTGCGGGCAGCATGGTGATGCATGCCGCCGAGCAGGCCGGCACTTACATCCCGCATTTCTGCTATCACAAGAAGCTCTCCATCGCTGCCAATTGCCGTATGTGCTTGGTCGAGGTAGAAAAGGCCCCTAAACCGATGCCTGCCTGCGCGACACCGGTGACGCAGGGCATGATTGTTCGCACCAAGAGCGACAAGGCGCTGAAGGCCCAGCAAGGCGTGATGGAGTTCTTGCTGATCAACCACCCACTCGATTGCCCGATCTGCGACCAGGGCGGCGAATGCCAGTTGCAAGACTTGGCCGTCGGCTACGGTGCCGGCAAGTCGCGCTACACCGAAGAAAAGCGTGTCGTCTTCCAGAAGAATGTCGGCCCGCTGATCTCCATGCAGGAGATGAGCCGCTGCATCCATTGCACTCGCTGCGTGCGTTTCGGCCAAGAAATCGCCGGCGTGATGGAGCTGGGTATGGCCAATCGTGGCGAGCATGCCGAGATCCAGACCTTTGTCGGCCGCTCGGTCGACTCGGAGTTGTCGGGCAATATGATCGACATCTGCCCGGTCGGCGCCTTGACCAGCAAGCCCTTCCGTTACAGCGCCCGCACCTGGGAGTTGTCGCGCCGCAAGAGCGTCAGCCCGCATGACAGCACCGGCGCCAACTTGATCGTTCAGGTCAAGGGCAATGAGGTGATGCGTGTCGTGCCGCTGGAGAACGAAGCCGTCAATGAATGCTGGATCGCCGACCGCGACCGCTTCTCCTACGAAGCCCTGAACAGTGATCAGCGCCTCAAGCAGCCAATGATCAAACAAGGCGGCGCCTGGAAGACGGTTGACTGGAGCACCGCGCTCGAGTACATCGCCAATGGCCTGAAGGCCATCCGCGCCGAGCATGGCCCGGCCGCCATCGGTGCGCTCGGCTCCGAGCACAGCACCGTGGAAGAGTTGCATCTGCTGGCCAAGCTCGTGCGTGGTCTGGGTGGCGAGAATATCGACACACGTCTGCGCCACAGTGATTTCACGAACCAGGCTGAATCCGGCAAGGCCTTCTGGCTGGGCCGCTCGATTGCCTCCCTGAGCGAGTTGGATCGTGCCCTGGTGATCGGCTCCAATCTGCGCAAGGAACACCCTCTGTTCGCGCAGCGCCTGCGTCAAGCCGCACGCCATGGCGCTCAGGTGATGAGCATCCATGCCGCGGAAGATGACTGGCTGATGCCGATTGCTGCCCGCGTGACTGCGGCGCCGAGCGCTTGGGTGCAAAGCCTGGCCGATGTGGCCGCTGCCATTGCATCCTCTACCGGAGCCACCGCGCCCTTGGCAGGTCAAGCCACGGAAGCTGCACAAGCAATTGCCAACGCTTTGTTGTCGGGCGAGCGCAAGGCCGTGTTGCTGGGCAACGCCGCCGCACAGCACCCGCAAGCCGGCAGTCTGCTGAGCTTGGCCAACTGGGTTGCAGCGCAGACCGGCGCCACCGTCGGCTACCTCAGCGCTGCTGCTAACACCGTCGGCGCGCAGCTGGCCTCGGCCTTGCCAAAGGCCAGTGGTCTGAATGCTGGACAGATGCTGAACGGCCAACTGAAGGCCTTGCTGCTCTTGAACAACGACCCGGTGCTGGACAGCGCCAACCCTGCGGCAGCCGCCAAGGCCCTGGCTGCAGCGGAGATGGTCGTGGTGATGAGCGCCTTCAAGACCGGTCTGGACTATGCCGATGTGATGCTGCCGACGGCACCGTTCACCGAGACCTCCGGTACTTTCGTCAACGCCGAAGGCCGTGCCCAAAGTTTTGTCGGTGTGGTCAAGGCGCTGGGCGAAACCCGTCCGGGCTGGAAGATTTTGCGCGTGCTGGGCAATTTGCTGGCGCTCGACGGTTTTGCGCAGGACAGCTCGGAGCAGGTGCGTAGCGAGGCCTTGGGCCACGACTGCAGCGACCTGAGCGCGCGTCTGAGCAATGCTTCGAGTGCGTTGCCAAGTCTGGCCGCCGCTGTCGCAGGTTTGGAGCGTCTGGCCGATCTGCCGATTTACGCGACCGACGCTCTGGTGCGCAACGCCAGCTCCCTGCAGCTGAGCAGCGATGGCCGCAATGCAGCCCTTGCAAGCCTGCCGCAAGCACTGTGGACACAGTTGGGTCTGAGCGAAGGCGCTTCAGTGCGTATCAGCCAAGAAGGCGCTGGCGAAGTGCAACTCGCTGCGCGCTTGGATGCCAAGCTGCCCGCTACGGTGGTGCGTGTTCCGGCTGGCTTGGTTGAAACCGCGGCGCTGGGCTCATCTTTCGGCGCGTTGAGCGTGGCCAAGGCTTGAGAGGCTTAGAACAGCAATGATTGACACCTTTTACCAATCCGGCGCGCAGCTCATGGGTGGCGCCTGGCCCGTGGTCTGGAACCTGATCAAGATCGTCGCCTTGGTCGCCCCCTTGATGATCTGCGTGGCCTACCTGACGCTTTGGGAACGCAAAGCGATCGGCTGGACGCAGATTCGTCCAGGCCCGAATCGCGTCGGCCCCTTCGGCTTGCTGACCCCGATCGCTGATGCGGTGAAGCTGATCTTCAAGGAGATCATCGTCCCCTCCGCGGCGAACAAGAGCCTGTTCTTCATCGGCCCTATCATGACCATCATGCCGGCACTGGCGGCATGGGTGGTGATCCCGTTTGGCCCGGACGTGGCTTTGGCCGATATCAACGCCGGCGTGCTGCTTTTGATGGCCATCACTTCGATCGAAGTCTATGGCGTCATCATTGCGGGCTGGGCTTCGAACTCCAAGTACGCTTTCCTTGGCGCCTTGCGTGCATCGGCACAAATGGTCAGCTACGAGATCTCGATGGGCTTTGCCTTGGTGGTCGTTTTGATGGTCAGCGGTAGCCTGAACATGACCGAGATCGTCATGGGGCAGGGCAAGGGTCAGTTTGCTGAAATGGGCCTGGGTTTCCTGTCTTGGAACTGGTTGCCTTTGCTGCCCATCTTCGGTGTGTATTTCATCTCTGGCCTGGCTGAAACGAACCGTCACCCCTTCGACGTTGTGGAAGGCGAGTCTGAGATTGTGGCGGGTCACATGGTCGAGTACTCGGGCATGTCCTTCGCGATGTTCTTCTTGGCTGAATACGCCAATATGTGGCTGGTCTCCATCCTGACCGTGCTGTTCTTCTTGGGTGGCTGGTTGTCCCCGGTTGCGGCGCTGGACTTCATCCCAGGCTGGATCTGGTTGGGACTCAAGACTTTCTGCGTCGTCACTCTGTTCTTGTGGGTGCGAGCCAGCTTCCCACGTTATCGCTACGACCAGATCATGCGTCTGGGCTGGAAGATCTTTATCCCTGTGACCCTGGTCTGGTTGGTCGTGATCGGCCTCTGGATTCAGTCGCCCTACAACATCTGGAAGTGAGCTGAGGTCCTCCCATGTCTGCAGTAAGCTTCATCAAGAGCTTCATGCTCATCGAGCTGTTCAAGGGCTTGGCCCTGACTGGACGGCATTTCCTGTCGCGCAATATCACGGTGCAGTTCCCGGAAGAGAAGACCCCGCTGTCACCTCGTTTCCGCGGCCTGCATGCACTGCGCCGTTATGAGAACGGCGAAGAGCGCTGCATTGCTTGCAAACTCTGTGAAGCCGTGTGCCCTGCCATGGCCATCACCATCGAAGCCGGTGTGCGCGAGGATGGTTCACGGCGTACGACGCGTTACGACATCGACTTGACCAAGTGCATCTTCTGCGGATTCTGCGAAGAGAGTTGCCCGGTGGATTCGATCGTCGAAACCAGCATTTTTGAGTATCACGGCGAGAAGCGCGGCGATCTGTATTTCACCAAAGACATGTTGTTGGCTGTTGGTGACCGCTTCGAACCCGAGATCGCAGCCCAAAAGGAGGCCGACGCCAAGTACCGCTGATCAGCCTGAGTCTTCCAGTGCCAGGCGCTGGAAGGACTCTCGCAAGACTGCTGCTTTGCTGGAAACCGCATGGACATTACCACTGCACTGTTTTACATCTTCTCAGCCATTTTGCTGGGTGCTTCGTTTCGTGTGATCACGGCTCGCAGCACTGTGCACTCGGCCTTGTTTTTGATCTTGGCCTTCTTCACCGCATCCTGCATCTGGATGTTGTTGAAGGCCGAGTTTTTGGCAATCACCTTGGTGCTGGTTTACATCGGCGCGGTGATGGTGCTTTTCCTCTTCGTTGTGATGATGTTGGACATCAACTCTGACAATGTTCGTGAAGGCTTTTGGAAGCATCTTCCTCTCGGCGCACTGGTCGGTACTCTGATTGCGCTTGAAATGGCAGCCGTGTTGATGGGCGGCTTCCGCCTCAGCGAAGCGCCGCAAACGACCGAAGCTGCTTTGAAATTGGGCAATACCAAGATGCTGGGGATTTCGATTTACACCCAGTATCTCTACCCACTGCAAATCGCCGCCGTTCTGCTCTTGGTCGCGATCATTGCTGCCATCGCTCTGACTCTGCGCAAGCGCAAGGACTCGCGCAGCCAAGACCCCTCGGAGCAGGTCAAGGTCCAGAAGGCCGATCGCCTGCGAATCATCAAGGTGGCTCCCACCGTGGAAGCTGCCCCTGCCGCTGAGTCGGCACCCGAGACTGGAGCCAAAGCATGATGACCCTGACCTTGGGCCACTTCTTGACGCTGGGAGCGCTGTTGTTCGCGCTGTCGGTGGTGGGCATTTTCATGAACCGCAAGAACTTGATCGTGCTTTTGATGGCGATCGAATTGATGCTGCTGGCCGTGAATCTGAATTTCGTCGCCTTCTCGCACTATTTGGGCGATATGGCAGGGCAAGTCTTTGTGTTCTTCATCCTGACCGTGGCGGCCGCCGAGTCGGCGATCGGCTTGGCCATTTTGGTCGTGCTGTTCCGCAACCGCGCCACCATCAATGTCGAAGAACTCGACACGTTGAAGGGCTGATCGCCATATGTCCGCACAACTCTCTCAAAACATGTTGCTTGCGGTGCCTTTGGCACCCTTGGTCGGTGCCATTGTGGCCGGCCTTTTTGGCAAGCAGGTGGGTCGCGCAGGCGCCCATACCGTCACCATTCTGGGCGTACTGATCGCCTTCATCATCTCGGCGATGACCTTGAACTCGGTCATCAACGATGGTGCCCGCTTCAACCAGACCATTTACGAATGGATGGTGGTGGGCGGCTTGAAGATGGAAGTCGGCTTCTTGGTTGACGGACTGTCCGCGATGATGATGTGCGTGGTGACCTTTGTGTCGCTGATGGTGCACATCTACACCATCGGCTACATGAAGGATGACCCGGGCAATCAGCGCTTCTTCAGCTATATCTCGCTGTTTACCTTCTCGATGTTGATGCTGGTCATGAGCAACAACATGCTGCAGTTGTTCTTCGGCTGGGAAGCCGTGGGCCTGGTCAGTTACCTGTTGATCGGTTTTTGGTACAACAAGCCAACGGCGATCTTCGCCAATATGAAGGCGTTTTTGGTCAACCGCGTCGGGGACTTCGGTTTCATCTTGGGCATTGGCCTCTTGGTTGCCTACACCGGAAGCCTGAACTACACCGAGGTGTTTGCCAAGCGCGAAGAACTCGCCACCGTGGCCTTCACCGCGCCTTTGTGGGGCAGCGATTGGATGATGCTCACCGTGGCTTGCATCTGCTTGTTCATCGGTGCCATGGGCAAGTCGGCCCAGTTCCCGCTGCACGTCTGGCTGCCCGATTCGATGGAAGGCCCGACTCCGATCTCCGCGCTGATCCACGCCGCCACCATGGTGACGGCCGGCATCTTCATGGTCGCTCGCATGAGCCCGCTGTTTGAGTTGTCGGATACCGCCTTGAACTTCGTGCTGGTGATTGGCGCGATCACCGCCTTGTTCATGGGTTTCCTCGGCATCATTCAGAACGACATCAAGCGGGTCGTGGCCTATTCAACGCTGTCACAGCTCGGCTACATGACCGTGGCCCTGGGTGTTTCGGCCTACTCGGTGGCTGTGTTCCATCTGATGACGCACGCTTTCTTCAAGGCATTGCTGTTCCTTGGCGCAGGCTCGGTGATCATCGGCATGCACCACGACCAAGACATTCGCAATATGGGTGGCTTGCGCAAGTACATGCCCATCACCTGGCTGACTTCATTGCTGGGATCTTTGGCCCTGATTGGCACGCCTTTGTTCTCTGGCTTTTACTCCAAGGACAGCATCATAGAAGCGGTTCACGCCAGCAACTTGCCTGGCGCCAGCTTTGCCTACTTCGCTGTGGTGGCAGGCGTGTTCGTTACGGCCTTCTACTCCTTCCGCATGTACTTCCTGGTGTTCCACGGCAAGGAGAGTTTCCGCCACAAGCCATTCCCAGGCGAGCATGACCATCACGACGATCATGGACACCATGAGCCGCATGTGCCGCATGAGTCACCTTGGGTCGTCACCCTGCCTTTGGTTCTGTTGGCGATTCCTTCGGTCTTCATCGGATATCTGGTGATCGAGCCCATGCTGTTCGGCGAGTTCTTCAAGGATTCGATCTTCGTCAACCACGAAGCTCACCAGGGCATGACAGCCTTGCGTGAAATGTTCCATGGCGCGGCAGCCATGGCAGTTCACGGCCTGAGCACCTTGCCGTTCTGGCTGGCATTGGGCGGTGTCGTTACGGCTTACGTTTTCTATATGGTCGCACCCAGCATTCCCAAGACCATCGCTCGCGTGCTGGCGCCGGTCATCCACGTGTTGGAGAACAAGTACTACCTGGACTGGTTCAATGAGAACGTCCTGGCCAAGGCTTCTCGCGGCTTGGGCCTGGCCTTCTGGAAGGGCGGCGATGCGGCCCTGATCGATGGCTTGATCATCAACGGTTCAGCCCGCACCGTGGGCGGCATTGCCAGCCTGATGCGTTTGTTGCAAACCGGTCATCTGTACTGGTACGCGCTGGTGATGATTCTGGGCGTGATCGGTTTGATGACGTGGCAGCTGTGGCCCTATATATGGCCCCAGTTCAAGACCTTGGCTGGTCTTTGATCTAGGGCGGAGAACAAGAATGTTGCTTAGTCTTGCCATTTTTCTACCCATCGTCAGCGGCCTGCTTCTTTTGGCTCTGGGTCGTGACGACCAAGCCAAGGCCGTGCGTTGGCTGGCCTTGATTGCATCGCTGGCTTGCTTTGCGGTCACACTGCCCTTGATCAGCGGTTTCGATACCTCAACGGCTGCCATGCAGTTTGTCGAGAATCAGCCCTGGATCGAGCGCTTCAATGTGCGCTACCACCTCGGAGTGGACGGCATCTCCATGTGGTTTGTGCCACTGACGGCCTTTATCACCGTCATCGTGGTTCTCGCCGCCTGGGAAGTCATCGAGACGCGCGTCAACCAGTACATGGGTGCGTTCCTGATCCTGTCGGGTCTGATGATCGGCGTGTTCTCAGCGCTGGACGGTCTGCTGTTCTACGTCTTCTTTGAAGCGACGCTCATCCCGATGTACATCATCATCGGCGTCTGGGGCGGCCCACGTCGTGTGTACGCGGCTTTCAAGTTCTTCCTCTACACGCTGGCCGGCTCCTTGCTGATGCTGATTGCGCTGCTCTACCTGTACTTCCAGTCGGGCGGTTCCTTCGACATCCAGACCTGGCACAAGCTGCCCTTGGGCTCGCAGGCGCAAACGCTCTTGTTTTTTGCCTTCTTGGCCGCCTTCTCGGTCAAGGTGCCGATGTGGCCGGTGCACACCTGGTTGCCCGATGCTCACGTGGAGGCGCCGACCGGCGGCTCGGTGGTGCTGGCCGCCATCATGCTGAAACTGGGCGCTTATGGCTTCCTGCGCTTCTCCATGCCGATCACGCCCGACGCTGCACATCAGTGGTCATGGCTGATCATCGCCATGTCCTTGATCGGCGTGGTCTACATCGGTCTGGTGGCCTTGGTTCAACAGGACATGAAGAAGCTGGTGGCTTATTCGTCCATTGCACACATGGGCTTCGTGACCCTGGGCTTCTTCATCTTCAATGACCTCGGCATGGCCGGTGGCTTGGTTCAGATGATTTCGCACGGCTTCGTTTCGGGTGCCATGTTCTTGTCCATTGGCGTGCTGTATGACCGCGTACATTCCCGCGAGATCGCCAGTTATGGCGGCGTGGTCAATACCATGCCCAAGTTTGCGGCCTTCGCCTTGTTCTTCGCCATGGCCAACTGCGGTTTGCCTGCCACGGCCGGCTTCGTCGGTGAGTGGATGGTGATTCTGGGCACCGTCAAGTACAGCTTCTGGCTTGGCGCTATTGCCGCGACTGCGCTGATCTTTGGCGCTGCTTACTCCTTGTGGATGTACAAGCGGGTCTATTTCGGTCCAATCACCAATGACAATGTGAAGAATCTCAGTGACCTCAATGCCCGTGAGTTCCTGATGATGGCGGTGCTGGCGATTGCCGTGTTGTGGATGGGCGTTTATCCAAAGCCCTTCACCGATGTCATGCAGGTCTCCGTGAGCGAACTGCTCAAGCATGTGGCAGTGTCTAAGCTGAGCGGCAATTGAGAGAGGCCACACCCAAATGAACAATATGAACTGGCTCGCGGTCTATCCCGAAATTGCGCTCTTGGTCATGGCCTGTATCGTGGCCCTGGTGGATTTGTATGTCACCGATCCTGAGCGCCGCCCGACTTACTGGTTGACCCAACTGACCATCGCGGTCGTGGGTGCGGTGCATCTCAGCTATTTCAACGATGGCGCCACCGTCTACGCCATGCAGGGCATGGTCGTCGCGGATCCGATGGGGCATCTGCTGGCCTTCTTTGCTTGCGTGGCCACCATGGTGACCTTGGTGTATGCGCGCCCCTATGCCGCTTCGCGCGACATGCTCAAGGGTGAGTTGTTTACGCTCACTTTGTTCTCCTTGCTGGGCATTTTGGTGATGCTCTCGGCCAACAACTTCCTGGTCATCTATCTGGGCCTTGAGTTGATGAGTTTGTCGCTGTATGCGCTGGTGGCGTTGCGTCGTGACCATGCCAATGCGACCGAAGCTGCGATGAAGTACTTTGTGCTGGGTGCCTTGGCCAGTGGTTTCTTGCTCTACGGCTTGTCCATGATGTACGGAGCGACAGGCTCCTTGTCGATCCCACAAGTCTTCAATGTCATCAGCACCGGAGCGCCGAACAAGTCGGTCTTGGTGTTCGGCGTTGTGTTTGTGGTGGCGGGTCTGGCCTTCAAGCTCGGAGCAGCTCCTTTCCATAATTGGGTTCCTGACGTCTACCAGGGCGCTCCCACCGCAGCAACTTTGCTGTTGGGTGCCGCACCCAAGCTGGCCGCCTTTGCCATCACGATCCGCTTGTTGGTCGAGGGCATGATGGGTCTGGCCGTGGACTGGCAGCAAATGTTGATCGTGCTTGCGGTGGTGTCCTTGCTGGTCGGCAACCTGGCGGCGATCGCGCAGACCAATTTGAAACGCATGCTGGCCTATTCGACCATCGCTCAAATGGGCTTTATGTTGCTGGGCCTAGCCTCTGGCGTGGTGAATAACAACACCTTGTCGGCAGCCAACGCCTACAGCTCAGCGATGTTCTACGTGGTCATCTATGTCATGACTACCTTGGGTTCCTTTGGCATGATCTTGCTGCTGTCGCGCCAAGGCCATGAAGCTGAAGAGATCAAGGATCTGGCAGGTCTGGCCAAGCGCAGCCCTTGGTATGCGGCGGTCATGACTATCTTCATGTTCTCTCTCGCAGGTATCCCGCCCACGGCCGGCTTCTACGCCAAGCTGTCGGTCTTGCAGGCCCTGGTGTCGACCAACGTGAACTTCTATCTGGCCCTGGCGGTATTGGCCGTCGTCGTTTCCTTGATCGGCGCGTTCTACTACCTGCGCATCGTCAAGGTCATGTTCTTCGACGAACCCACCGATACCTCGCCTTTGACAGCGCCAAGCGACGTGCGTTTGGTCATGTCACTCAATGGTGCGGCCGTGTTGGTCTTCGGCTTGCTGCCTGGCGGGCTGATGGCGATGTGCGCGCAAGCCATCGTCAAGACGCTGGCCACCTGAGTTCGGCGCTTTCGGGATGGATAACCAGACAGCGATCTGGCTGGTCTTGGTCG
>NZ_JBMLSK010000082.1:37246-48679 GCF_049240545.1 Roseateles sp.
CCGCCGCTTGAGTTCCCAACAGGATCATTCACAGGCTCATGATTGTTTTGAACTTGGCCTGCGGCCATGATCATTTGTTTGAGGGCTGGTTTGGCTCGAGTCATGACTTCGAAACCCAGCTGACTCAGGATCAGCTCAGTTGTCCCATCTGTGGCGACAAGCAGATTCGTCGCATGCCAACCGCAGCCCGATTGAATGTCTCGCATCTGCGCGCCGCGGCCAAGGGCAGTGCCAGCGCTCAAGGCCAGCCTGGCAATAGCGCTCCCGCTCCAATCACGGGTGGCGCAATGCCCGCTCAGCCTGTTCAGCCTGCTCAAGCCGGACAGTCAAGCGAGAAGCCGGCGTGGTCAGAGCCTCCACATCCCCAGGCACTACAACAACAGATGCAAGCATTGCTGCTACAAGCCGTGAGGGAAGTGGTGGCACGAACCGAGGATGTCGGTAGCCAGTTTGCGGAAGAGGCCCGTCGCATCCATTACGGCGAGGCCCAGGACCGTGGCATTCGCGGTCAAACCAGTGCGGAAGAACTGGACGCCTTGGCCGACGAAGGCATCGAGGTCATGTCCTTGCCCTTGCCTCCGGCGCTGACCGGCATGCTGCAATAGCTCCATCGCCCTTGACTCAGGGAAAACACCCGGAGGCAATGCGACCATGACCTCTGGTGCGGCCATCATTGTGGCTTAAGCTCACGCGCCCCAAGTTCATTGATTTTCCACCCCAATCGGAGTTCGTCTGATGACGCGTCGTCCTGTCTCTCTGACTGTCTTGTTCCTCGCTGGCACCGTGATGGCTGCTTTGGCCCTGAGTTCTTGTGGCAAATCGGGTTCCGGACCTCAAGACGGCAAAACAGACAAGGCTGCTGCCACTGTGTTGCAACTTGCGCCAGAAGATTTGTTGACGCTGAGTCTCGGGACTTATGCCTCAGGCCCCGTCATCACCGGATCGATACAACCTGAAACGCGCGCGGATCTGCGCGCCGAGGTCTCGGCCCTGGTCCTTCAGGTCTTGAAGGAAAACGGCGAGAGCGTTCGGGCCGGCGATTTGCTGGTTCGACTGGACAACACCTCCATTCGCGATCAATTGACCTCCGCCGAAGAGGCCGCGCGAGTCGCCGCCCAGTCTTTTGAACAGACCGAGCGTCAGTTCCAACGCTTGAAGACATTGCAGGCCCAAGGCATGAGCTCGCTGCAAGCGATGGAAGACGCAGAGCAAAGGCGCAACAATGCCCAGAGCGACCAGGTCGCCGCCAAAGCCCGCGTGGCGCAAGCCCGTCAACAACTGCAGCGCACCGAAGTGCGGGCACCGTTTGATGGGGTGCTCAGTGATCGCAAGGTCTCGGCCGGCGACACCGCTCAGATTGGCAAGGAGTTGCTCAAGGTCATCGACCCTCGCACCATGCGCTTCGAGGGCTTGGTGTCGGCCGATCGAATGAGCGAGTTGCAAGTGGGCCAAACAGTCAATTTCAGCGTCAATGGCCTGGGTGAGAAGAACTTCTCCGGCAAGATCCGTCGGGTCAACGCGGCGGCCAACGCCACCACGCGTCAGTTGGAAGTCTTGGTCGACTTCCTGCCCGGCACGGCGCCCAAGGTCGCGGGTTTGTATGCCGAAGGGCGAATCCAAACCGGCAGCGTCAGTTCCCTGATGCTCGCCGACAGCGCGATTCTGCGCGCGGGGGATGAAGCTTTTGCATGGCTGGTTCAGGGCGACACCTTGAAGAAGACCGCCATCAAGCTCGGTGAACGTGATGCACGAATCGGCGAGTTCATGGTGCTGAGCGGCTTGAAAGCGGGCGATCGCATCCTGCGCAAGACCGGCTCGAACCTGCAGGACGGCCAGAAAGTTCAGCTGGTGGCTTCCGCCAAGCCGACCGTGCCAGCGGGAGCGCTCAAGGCAGCGGCGGCCGCGGCCGCTTCAGAAGGAAAGTAATCCGCCATGTTCCTTTCCAACTTCAGCATCAAGAAGCCGATCGCCACGATCGTCATCATCATTTCCTTGATGGCGCTGGGCTTGCTGGCACTGAAAAAGCTCAAGGTCAATCAGATCCCCGACGTCCAAGCGCCGGTGCTGGTCGTGGGTATCGCTTACCCCGGGGCCTCTCCCGAGACCGTCGAACGGGAGGTCGTCAACCGCATTGAGAAGGCCTTGCAGAGCATTTCAGGCGTGGACCGGGTGCGCTCCACGGCCTCGGAAGGTTATGCCCAGATCGTTCTGATCTTCAATTTCAACAAAAGCTTGATTGAAGCGTCCGACGAGGTGCGCAATGCGATCGATACGGTTCGCTACAAGCTACCGAATGAAATCCGCGAGCCGGTGATCGAGCGCAATGACCCGGCCGCCGAGCCCATCATGCAGCTCGCCTTGTCGAGCAGCAAGCAAAGCCATGCTGAGATTTCCCGCATCGCCGAGGATAAGTTGGCCGATAAGTTTCGCGGCATTCCCGGCGTGGCCGTGGTGTCGGTGAATGGGGGGCTCAAGCGCGAATTGAGCGTGCTCTTGCATGCTGACAAACTCCGCGAGAACAATGTTTCGGTCACCGAAGTGGTCGCCGCCCTGCGCAGCCAAAACAGCACTGCGCCTGTCGGCAAGGTGCGTGGCACGCTGGAGGACCAAAGCATTCGCTTGATCGGTCGCTTGGAATCGCCCGCCGAGTTCCAGCAAATCGTCGTCAAGCGGCGCGGCAACGAACTGGTGCGTTTGTCCCAGGTGGCCACGATTGCCGATGGCTTCGCTGAAATCAGCCGTGTCAGCCTGCGCAATGGCAATCCCAATGTGAGCATTTCGGTCACGCGGGCCAAGGATGCCTCGACCGTCACCGTGGCTAACAAGGTTCGCAAGCTGGTCGCGGAGATCAACAAAACGCTGCCCGAGGGAGCCAAGCTGGAGGTCACTCAAGACGGCGGCAAGAACGCACAGAACAGCCTCAACAATGTGATTGAGTCGCTGGTTCTGGGGGCCTTGTTGACGATTTTTGTCGTCTATGTGTTCCTGAACTCATGGCGTTCGACCTTGATCACTGCCTTGGCCTTGCCAACCTCGGTGATCGCTGCCTTTATTGCCGTGTGGCTGGCGGGTTTCACCTTGAACTTCATGAGTTTGCTGGGGCTGTCGCTGGCGATCGGGGTGTTGATCGACGACGCGATTGTGGTGCGCGAGAACATTGTTCGCCACATGGAGCGAGGCTCTGACAGGCGCACTGCCGCTCTGGAGGGCACGGCCGAAATCGGCCTGGCCGTTGCGGCCACCACCTTTGCCATCGTGGCCGTTTTTATTCCCGTAGCCTTCATGCCCGGTGTTTCGGGCGAATGGTTCCGGCCATTCGCCTTGACGGTGGTGGCCTCGGTGATGGTCAGCTTGTTCATCTCCTTCACCTTGGATCCGATGTTGTCCGCTTATTGGGGCGACCCACCGGATCACCATTTGGCACCCAAGAATGCGGTGGGCCGTGGGCTCGTGCGCTTCAACGACTGGTTTGACCACCAAACCGAGCGCTATGGGCAGGTCATCGCTTGGGCCTTGCATCACCGCATCTGGATGGCCTTGTTCGCGGCCTTGAGTCTGGTGGGGGCGCTGGCTTTGCAGGTCAAGTTTGGCGGCTCAAGTTTCTTGCCGGTGACCGATTCGGGCACGGTGGCGATCGAAGTGCGCACCCCCGCCAGTTCCAGTCTGGAGTACTCCCGACTGAAGGTGGAGGCCGCGGCTCAGTTGGCGCGAACCTTGCCGGAAACGGTGGCCACCAACAGCAACATCAATGTGGGCGGTGGTCGCATCTATGTGGACATCGGCAAGAGCAACACCCGCAAGCGCTCGGCCACCGAGGTCGCCAACGATTTGCGGGAGAAGGTCAAGAGCTTGGTGGGCGCCGAGTATGCGGTTTCCGATGATTTGAACAGCGGCGGGCGCAAGCCGGTACAGATTCGCTTCACCGGCGCTGATTCGCGCAAGCTGCTCGACATCACCAACGCCTTCATGGTGGAGATGCGGGGCATCAAGGGTGCCGTCGATGTCGGCTTGTCAGAGCAGGATCCACAAGACGAGTTGCAGATCGAACTCAACCGGGGCTTGGCGAATTCCTTGGGCATCTCGGTGACCGATGCAGCGCAGGCGCTGCGGGTCGCTTTTGCCGGCGTGGAAGTGGGGGACTGGGTCGATCCGGCCGGCGAAGCCCGCGATGTGGCGGTGCGTTTGCATCCGAACGACCGGGTCGACGCCAGCAATATCGAGCGTTTGCCGATCGCCGTCAGCGGCAGCAATGTGATGGTGCCGCTGGAGCAGATCGCCACGGTCACCATGGGCAAGGGCCCGAGCAGGATCCAGCACGCCGATGGCAAACGAACCATCGCGGTGGCCGCCAATGTGCAGGGCCGCTCGCCTGGCGAGGTGACGGCCGATGCGCTCAAGCTGGCCAAGAGCATCAACTTCCCACCCGGCTACAGCCTGGAGTTGGAGGGTGACTCCCGCGAGCAAAGCGAGGTGTTCAGCGAGATGGGCATCGCCCTCATTTCGGGCATCGGCTTGATGTACCTGGTGCTGGTGATGCAGTTCGGCTCTTTCACGGCGCCCTTGGCGGTGATGTTGTCGTTGCCGCTGTCCCTGATCGGTGTGGTGGTGGCTTTGCTGCTGACCAAGAGCACTTTGAATCTGATGAGCTTTATCGGCGTCATCATGTTGATGGGCTTGGTCGCCAAGAATGCCATTTTGTTGCTAGACGCGGCGCGTCAGTTGGAGGCGGAAGGCATTGACCGCGAGGAGGCCTTGATGACAGCGGGCCGCAAGCGACTGCGTCCGATTTTGATGACCACCTTTGCGCTGATTGCCGGCATGCTGCCGGTGGCGATTGGTCTGGGGGAGGGCAGTGAGTTCTACCGGCCGATGGCGGTGGCCATCATCGGTGGCACCATTACCTCGACGATTCTGACCCTGCTGGTGATCCCCAGTTTCTACGACAGCATCGAGATCGCACGCGACCGCATGTTCGCCAAGTTCGGCCGACGCTCGGCGCGCTGGAACGGCTTTTTCGCCTTTTTTGTGACCTTTGGCGAAGCCGTCCTGACGCTGTTAATGGTCCGGTTTGTGTGGCGCTTGCTGCTGCGCGCCATCCAACTCGCGCGTGGCGTCAAGCCAGCCAAGCCTTCGGCGATGGGGGCTGACTGATCAGTACGACTGAACCGGCCGACTCAGAGCATTCGGCCGTGATTCATCAAGCCCTGGGGATCCAGGGCTTTTTTGATGGCACGCATCATTTGCAGCGCCACAGGATGCTTGCGTAGCGCCAGCTCCTCCCGCTTGATGCGTCCTATGCCGTGCTCAGCCGAAAAACTGCCGCCCAAATTCGAGACGATGTCATAGACGATGCGGTTGATGCGGCCTTCTTGCGCCGCCAAAAACTCGGGGGCTGAGCTGCCCACCGGCGCCTGCACGTTGTAGTGCAGATTGCCGTCGCCCAAATGACCGAAGTTGACCAGCCTCACACCCGGCACGGCTTGCTGCAAGGCGGCGTCCGCGGACGCGACAAAGGCGGGTACGGCAGAGACCGGAAGCGCGATGTCGTGCTTGATGTTGAGCCCTTCCTGCGCCTGTGCCAAGGGAATCGACTCTCGCAGATGCCATAAACCTTGGGCCTGCGATTGGCTCTGCGCGATCACGGCATCGCTGATCACACCCGCTGCAAGCGCCTGCTCCAGCAAGGCTTCAAAGACACTTCGCGCATGGGACTCGCTCTCGGTGTCCGACAACTCCAACAACACCGTCCAGGGAGTCTCGCCCAAGGGCTGCGGTAATTGCGGGAAGTGCTGGCCCACCAGCCGAAGCGAGAGTGCATTCATCAGCTCAAAGCCGGTCAGCGCCGCTCCCGCGCGCTGCTGCGCCCAGGACAAAAGCCGCACCGCATCCTCCAGCGTGCCGCAGGCCGCCAGGGCGGTCATCTGCGCCAGCGGCTGCGGAAAGAGTTTCAGCGTGGCCGCTGTAATGACGCCGAGCGTGCCTTCGCTGCCGATGAACAGATCTCGCAGGTCATAGCCGGTATTGTCCTTGCGCAAACCCGAAAGACCGTCCCAGATCTCCCCCGTGGCGGTGACCACTTCCAGGCCCAAGCAAAGCTCACGGGCATTGCCGTAACGCAGCACTTGAGTGCCACCAGCATTGGCGGCCAGATTGCCACCAATCGTGCATGAACCTTCAGAAGCCAAGCTGAGCGGGAACAAGAGTCCCTGAGCGGCCGCAGCTTCTTGTACCGTTTGCAGAACACAGCCCGCGTCCACCGTCATGGTTTGGTTGGCGACATCCAAATGACGGACGCGGTTCAAGCGATTCAAGCTCAGCAGCAACTGCTGGCCGCTTTCATCGGGCGTCGAGCCACCGACCAAGCCGGTATTGCCGCCTTGCGGAACCAGTCCCACCCCGTACTCGGCGCAGAGCTGCACCACCCGCGCCACTTCCTCGGTGTTGGCCGGTCTGGCAACCGCCAAGGCCCGCCCGGCATAACGGCCGCGCCAATCCCGCTCGAAGGCGGAAAGATCTCCCTGCTCCAACAACCCGTTCTCGCCGAGTGTGGCGCGCAAGGCATGCAAGAACGCCGGCGTGTTCATGGGACTAGTGACGGACGGTCTCGCTGCTTTGGGCCGCAGCCGTAGCCGCTTTGGCGGCCGCCAAACGAAAGCGCACATGCATGGCGCAGGCCGCGAAAATCAGCACGCTCAGCAGCACCTCAAGACCGGCCAACCACGCGCTCAAACCGCGCTCGCTGGTGGCGCGCACCGCGCCTTCGGCAAAGTACAACCAGATCATCAAACTGAGCCAACGGAAGGTGTAGAGCCGGTAACGCCACAATCCCAGCATCGGAATCAGCAAGGGCAGGGCCTTGATGGCCAGGCTGCCGCTGCCGGTCGGCGCGAGCCAAAGCTCCCACGCCAAACACAACACGAAAAGAGCAATCAGTGAAGACAGGGCCAAGCCCCGGGACAGGGCTTCTTGACGGCTGGCCTGGGTCCGCAATGCTGGGGGAAGATCGCTTGCGGAGGGCGCGGCCGGGGCCGGCGAGTTCGAGGGAGACATAGACATGCTGGCATCATAGCCAGCATGCGCAATATCTCCTCTGAACAACTCAAACTGAAAGACTGGGTCGAGCTTCTCAGTTCCACCTTGAACCGTTGGCCCTGGCGATTGATGGTGCAGAGCCTGCACGGGCGATTTCGGGAGGGACGGTTGGGTCTGACCGCAGGCAGTCTGACCTTCACCACGCTGATCTCCCTGGTGCCCTTGCTGACGGTGATGCTGGCCTTGTTCACCGCTTTTCCGATCTTCTCCTCCTTCCAAGTGGCCCTGGAACAGTACTTTGTCAAAAGCCTGATCCCGACCAGCATCGCCAAGCCGGTCTTAGGAGCCTTGACGCAGTTTGCCTCCAAAGCCAACCGCCTGGGTGCGGTTGGCCTGGTGGCTTTGGGCCTGTCAGCCCTGGCGCTGATGTTGACGATTGATCGCACGCTGAACTCCATTTGGCGTGTACAAAGGCCGCGCCCCTTCACGCAGCGCCTGTTGGTCTACTGGGCCGCGCTGACTGCGGGACCGCTCGTCGTAGGGGGCAGCTTGGCCTTGACAAGCTATGCCATCACGACTGGACATGGCTGGCTGTCAAACCTGCCCTTCAGCCTGGCGGTGCTTTTCAGCGGTATCGAGTTTCTAGTGATGGCTTGCGGTATGGCTGCGCTGTTCCGCTATGTGCCCAACACCGATGTGCGCTGGCGCCATGCCTTGGCGGGTGGGGTGTTTGTCACCGTTGGTTTCAATGTGGCCAAGAGTGTCTTGGCTTGGTATCTGAAGTCGGTCCCGACCTTCTCGACCCTGTATGGCGCTTTTGCTGCCGTGCCGATTTTCCTGGTCTGGCTTTATGCGGGCTGGGTGATTGTTCTGCTGGGCGCCTTGCTGGCGGCCAACGCCCCCAGCCTCAGCAGTGGCATGCTGCGCCGACCCGAGGCGCCGGGATTGGGCCTGGAGTTAGCACTCGGCGTCTTGCGCGAGTTGCGGCTTGCGCAGCATTTGGGCGAGGGCGGTGTCAGCAGCTTGAGTCTGGCGCGCCGCCTGCATGTCGACCCCTTGCAGCTGGAGCCGGTGCTAGACCAGCTCGGCGACTTGGACCTGATCGGCCGCCTTGAAGAAGGTGGCGCTCAACGCTTGGTGCTGTTGGGCGTGCCGAGCCAGACTGCAGCAGCGCCTTTGTTGAGAACCCTGCTGGCCGCGCGCTCGATGAGCTTGGCCCCGCTGTGGCAGCGCAGCAGCTGGGAGACCCTAAGCGTCGCCGACCTCTTGGACGCTTGATCAAGGATGGAGCACCACCAGCAAGGCGATAGCCGGTTCCCCATCCGGCTTGGCCTTGTTGCGAATCGCATGCGGGCCGTCCACCGCATAACGCGCGGTTTCGCCGGGCATCAAGACCTGGACGCTGCCGCCCGCGCTGATTTCAAGACTCCCACTGAGAACGCTCAAGTGTTCGCGTGAACCCGGCTCATGGGCGGCCGACTCCAACACACCGCCGGGTTGCACCGTCAGCTGGTACCACTCGAACTGGCCCGCCAAATCGATCGGCCCCAAGATGCGCAGCTGACAGAGTCCGTCCGGGCTGCTCATGCCAGGAATGGCATGCGCAGCCACTTTCTCGATGGCCGGCGCTGCGATGCGCTCGCCACCGAGCAACTCCGACATTTCGACCCGCAAGGCGTTCGCTAAGCGCCAGACCACCGCCACGGTGGGGTTGGCCTGGTTGCGTTCAATCTGCGAGAGCATCGACTTGCTGACGCCGGCACGACGTGACAACTCGTCCAGCGACAAGCCCTGCGATTGGCGCAGCGCTTGCAGGGTGACGCCCACCTTGGGCGGCTCCAGACTCTCCAGATTGGGGATGGACATGCTTGACCTTGAAAACGAAATCCCAGATACTGCACGAAAGTTCGGTATATCGAACTGCGTTCAATTTAATGAATTGTGCACCAGGAGACAGACCATGGCCAACACGCAAGACTTCTACGCCCACCTGAACAGCGAGCTGCAGAGCATCCGTGAGGCGGGTCTGTACAAAAGCGAGCGCGTCATCACCGGTCCGCAAGGCGCTGTGGTTCACACCAACGACGGCAAAGAGGTGATCAATCTCTGCGCCAACAACTACCTGGGCCTGTCCTCGCATCCCAAGGTCATCGAGGCTGCGCACGAAGCCTTGCGCACCCACGGCTACGGCCTCTCGTCGGTGCGTTTCATCTGCGGCACCCAGAACCTGCACAAGACCTTGGAGCAGCGACTGGCCAAATTCCTCGGCACCGAGGACACGATTCTTTATGCGGCCGCTTTTGACGCCAATGGTGGCCTGTTCGAGCCGCTCTTGGGCGAGCAAGACGCCATCATCAGCGATGAGCTGAACCACGCCTCCATCATCGACGGCATCCGCCTGTGCAAGGCCAAGCGCTTCCGCTACAAGCACAACGATATGGCCGATCTGGAGCGTTGTTTGCAAGAGGCCCAGGCCGCCGGCGCGCGCTTCACCCTGGTCTTCACCGACGGCGTGTTCTCGATGGACGGCACCATTGCCCAACTCGACAAGATCCGCGAGATCACCGATCGTTACGGCGCTTTGCTCGGTATCGACGAATGCCACGCCAGTGGCTTCCTCGGTAAGACCGGCCGTGGCACCCATGAGTACCGCAATGTCTTTGGCAAGATCGACATCATCACCGGCACCCTGGGCAAGGCCTTGGGCGGTGCCTCGGGCGGCTTCACCAGCGGCCGCAAGGAAGTGATCGAGTTGCTGCGTCAGCGCTCGCGCCCCTATTTGTTCTCCAACACCGTGGCGCCCAGCATCGTTGGCGCATCCATTGCTGTGCTCGATCTGCTGGAAGGCTCGACCGATCTGCGCGACAAGCTGGAGGCCAACACCGCCTACTTCCGCGAAGCCATCCAGGCCGCGGGTTTTGAGATCAAGCCGGGCACTCATTCCATCGTGCCCATCATGGTCTACGACGCCGTCATGGCGCAAAAGCTCAGCGCCCGCATTCTGGAGTTGGGCATTTACGCGGTGGGCTTTTTCTTCCCCGTGGTGCCCAAAGGCCAGGCGCGCATTCGCGTGCAGATCTCGGCTGGTCATGAGCGCGAACATCTGGAAAAAGCCGTCGCTGCTTTCGCCCAGGCCGGGCGTGAGCTGGGCCTGATCCAGAGCGCCTGAAGCCGTCGTCAAACCCGCACACCCTCCACGAGCAAGCAGCATGAGCAGCACCAAGATTCTCATCATCGGCGCGAATGGCCAAATCGGTTCCGAACTGGCCCAAGAACTGGCCCAGCGGCATGGCCAGGCCCATGTCATCACCAGTGACCTGGCGCCGGAAGGCCGCGTGCCCGCCTTGACCCACGAGATGCTGGATGTGACCGATGCGGCGGCCTTGGCCACCGTGGTCAAGCGTCATGGCATCACGCAGATCTACCACCTGGCCGCAGCGCTCTCCGCCACCGGCGAGAAGCACCCGATGTGGGCTTGGGACCTGAATATGAAGGGGCTGCTCAATGTCTTGGAGCTGGCCCGCACGCAAAAGCTGGACCGCATCTTCTGGCCCAGCTCGATTGCCGCCTTCGGCCCGAGTACCCCGGCGCTGGACACACCGCAAACCACGGTGATGGACCCGACCACCATCTACGGCATCTCCAAGCTGGCCGGCGAGCGTTGGTGCGCCTGGTATCACAAGAACCACGGTGTGGATGTGCGCAGCCTGCGCTACCCAGGCCTGATCAGCTACAAGACGCCCCCGGGCGGCGGCACCACCGACTACGCCATCGACATCTTCCACTCGGCGCTGAAGTCCGGTCGCTACACCTGCTTCTTGGAAGAGGGTCAGGGCTTGCCCATGATGTACATGCCCGACGCCCTGCGCGCCACCATCGAGTTGATGGAAGCACCGGCCGAGTCGATTGTTCAGCGTGGTAGCTACAACCTCGCGGGTGTCAGCTTCACGCCGGCCGAGATTGCGGCCGAAATTGCGCGTCAGCTACCGGGTTTTGAGATCGACTATGCCCCCGACTTCCGTCAAGCGATTGCTGCCAGCTGGCCGCAGCGCATTGACGACAGCGCTGCAGTGCAAGACTGGGGCTGGAAGTTGCAGTACGACCTGACCGCCATGGTGCGCGATATGCTGACGCAGTTGCGCCCCATCCTGGGCATCAAGGCCTGACTTAGCACCCGAATCGATCGATTCATAAGCGCCGAAGATTCGGCGCTTGAAAAAGGCTTGCTCCTGGGCTTAGCACTGCTAAGCTCAACCCCATGCGAGTCCCTCTGCTTCTGCCCAGTTTGGCCCTGCTGGTTTGCACGCTCGGTCTAGCGGACGAGCCTGGGGCGCCCCCCCCCCCCCCCCCCCCCCCCCCCCCCCCGCCCACGCCGAAGACAGGGTGGGCGTGTGATAAACC